>NZ_JBVKDO010000008.1:0-379455 GCF_055633805.1 Amycolatopsis sp. NPDC114478
CACCAGCAGCGGTGGAAGCGGTATGAGAAGCAGCGTCCCGGCCACCAGCTGCAGATCGACGTCAAGTTCGTCGAACCGATCACCGACGACGCCGGTCGGAAGAAGCGGTACTACCAGTACACCGCGATCGACGACTGCACCCGTCTGCGGATCTTGCGGATCTACCCCCGTTCCGATCAGAAGACCGCGATCCAGTTCCTGGACTATGTGCTGTCCCGGTTGCCGTTCCAGGTCGAGAAGATCCAGACCGACAACGGCGCCGAGTTCCAGTCCGCATTCCACTGGCACCTGCTCGACCAGGGCATCGGGCACGTCTACATCAGGCCCGCCACACCGCGACTCAACGGGAAGGTCGAGCGTTCGCATCGCATCGACGCCGAAGAGTTCTACCGCCTGCTCGACGGCGTCGTCCTCGGCGACATCGGAGCGTTCAACGACAAGCTCAAAGAGTGGGAGGACTACTACAACTACCACCGCCCGCACGGGAGCCTGGCCGGCCAGACCCCATATGAGAGGCTGCTACAGAAAACCCAACCCCCATCCCAGGGTGTCAACGACCTGAAACAGCAGTACAGCTAGCCGCCGGTGGCTGCGCGGTGCAGTTTTCGCAATGCCCGCACCGCTTCCACCGCGCGGGCCCGGTCCACGGCCTGGATCGCCATCACCGCGTGGTACTCGTCGTCCGGCAGTTCCAGCCGTGCCCACGAGGCGCCGTCCGGGAAGCTCACCGAAAGCACTTCCTGCCAGGCGAACCGGCGGGTGACGAGCACGTTCCGGACCTCGATGCCCTCTTCGTCCGCGCGGACCCGGGCGATCGCGAACAGCATCACGCCGCACGCCAGCAGGATGCCGATGCCGATCATCGCCGCCTGGTCGGACCGCTGGAAGTGGACGCCCGTGTCGCCGTTGCGCAGCAGCACCGCCACCACCACGAACACCGCCAGCAGCGCCACCGCCAGCACGCTGCACATGATCAGCGCACGGCGCGGGCGGATCACCAAGAGCGTCACACGAAACCCCGCTCGGTCCACGGCTGGCGCAGGCTCCGCAGCACGTGGGCCGTGTCCAGGGCCGCCACCGTCGCCTCGTAGCCCTTGTCTTCCTTCGCGCCCGGGCGGCCCGACCGGTCGACCGCCTGCTCGTGCGTGTCGCACGTCAGGACGCCGTTGCCGACCGGGGTGCTCTCGTCGAGCGCCACCCGGGTCAGGCCCGCCGTCACCGCGTCGCACACGTACTCGAAGTGCGGGGTGCCGCCGCGGATGACCACGCCCAGCGCCACCACCGCGTCGTGGTTGCGGGCCAGCGCCTGCACCACCACCGGCAGCTCGATCGCGCCCGCGACGTGGACGACCGTCGGGTCCTCCTCCAGCTCCGCCTCACGGGCCGCCACCAGCGCCCGCTCCAGGAGGACGTCGGTGATGTCCGAGTTCCACTTCGTGGCCACGATGCCGAGCTTGAGGGACTTGCAGCCGGTCAGGTCCAGGGAAACGTCCGGACGGCCGTCACCGCTCACTGTGGTCCTCCATCCGCGTGCTCGGTGCCGGCGCCGACCTGGTCGTAGTGCTCCAGCTGGGCCAGGTCGTGGCCCATCCGGTCGCGCTTGGTGCGCAGGTAGCGCAGGTTCTCCGGGTTCGGCGAGATCGGCAGCGGCACCCGCCCGGTGACGCGCAGGCCGTAGCCCTCCAGGCCGATCCGCTTGGCCGGGTTGTTCGACAGCAGCCGCATGGTGCGGACGCCGAGGTCGCACAGGATCTGCGCGCCGGTGCCGTAGTCACGGGCGTCGGCCGGGACGCCGAGGGCGAGGTTCGCGTCGACGGTGTCGGCGCCGTCGTCCTGCAGCTGGTAGGCCTGCAGCTTGTGCAGCAGCCCGATGCCGCGGCCCTCGTGGCCGCGGATGTAGAGCACGACGCCGCGGCCCTCGGCCGCCACCGCTTCCAGGGCCGCTTCCAGCTGCGGGCCGCAGTCGCAGCGCAGCGAGCCGAAGACGTCGCCGGTCAGGCACTCGGAGTGGACGCGCACCAGGATGTCCTGGCCGTCGCCGATCTCGCCGTAGACGAACGCGACGTGCTCGATGCCGTCCAGCAGCGAGTCGTAGCCGACCGCGCGGAACGTGCCCGCGGCCAGCGGGATCCGCGCCTCGGCGACGCGCTCGACCTGCTTCTCGGTGCGGCGGCGGTAGGCGATCAGGTCGGCGATGGTGATGATCGCGAGGTCGTGGTCGGCGGCGAACACCTCGAGCTCGTCGCGGCGCGCCATGTCGCCTTCGTCCTTCTGCGACACGATTTCGCAGAGCACGCCGGCGGGGGCGAGCCCGGCCATCCGGGCCAGGTCGACCGACGCCTCGGTGTGCCCGGGGCGCCGCAGCACGCCGCCCTCCTTCGCCCGCAGCGGCACGACGTGCCCGGGGCGCCGGAAGTCCTTCGCCGTGGACGCGGGGTCGGCCAGCAGCCGGATCGTGTGCGCGCGGTCGGCGGCGGAGATGCCGGTGCTGATGCCCTCGGCGGCGTCGACCGTGACGCTGTACGCGGTCCCGCGCGCGTCCTGGTTGGTGTGGTACATCGGCGGCAGGTCCAGCCGGTCGGCCTCGGCCTCGGTCAGCGCCACGCAGACGTAGCCCGACGTGTAGCGGACCATGAACGCCAGCAGCTCCGGCGTCGCCTTCTCCGCGGCGAAGATGAGGTCGCCCTCGTTCTCGCGGTCTTCGTCGTCGACCACGACGACCGGCCGGCCCGCCGCGACGTCCGCGATCGCCCGTTCGATGGCGTCGGCGTCGAACATCGCCCCGGTGCCGCAGGGGGTCCAGCCCGCTTCGGGCTCTGCCGCACTCGACTCACTCATGACCGCTCCTCCGTGCCGCCGCCGTCCCGATTCTGCACCTGGTCGCGGATGTGTGCCTCGGCCAGCTTCTCCACGTACTTCGCGACCACATCGACCTCGAGGTTGACCTGGTCGCCGGCTTCCCGGCCGCCGAGGGTGGTCGCTTCGAGCGTGGTCGGGATCAACGCCACCTGGAACCGGTCGTCGGTGACGGCGGCGACGGTCAGGGAGATCCCGTCGACCGCGATCGAGCCCTTCTCGACCACGTACCGCGCGAGGTGCGCGGGCAGCGAGAAGGTCGTGACGCCGTTCTCGTCGCGGCCGAGGTACGTCCCGGTGCCGTCGACGTGGCCCTGCATGATGTGCCCGCCGAGCCGTCCGCCCGCGGGCGTGGCGCGTTCCAGGTTGACCCGGTCGCCGGTCGCGACCTTTGCCAGGCTCGAGCGCTGCAGCGTCTCGTTCACGACGTCGACGGTGAACTCGCCGCCAGCCACCTCGACGACCGTGAGGCACACCCCGCTGACCGCGATCGAGTCGCCGTGCCCGGCGTCGCTGGTGACCAGCGGGCCGCGTACGCGCAGCCGTGCCGCGTTGGTCAGCTGCTCGACCGCGGTGACCTCGCCGATCTCCTCGACTATGCCGGTGAACACGTCCGCTGCCTCCTTGTGAGCCGGTCTTCCCATCCAACACCCGCCGCGGCGCCGGGGCTTCCCCGGTGCCGCCGCGAGGTCAGCCCGCCCGGCCGCGGGCCGCCTGCTCGCGCAGCGCGGCGACCGCCTTGCCCGGGTCGCCGGCGCCGTAGACGGCCGAACCCGCGACGAAGCAGTCGACGCCCGCTTCGGCGGCCTGCTCGATGGTGTCGGTGTTGATCCCGCCGTCGATCTCGACGACCAGCTTCAGGTGCCCGGTGTCGACGAGCCGCCGCGCGGCGCGGACCTTGTCCAGGACCTCGGCGATGAACGACTGGCCGCCGAAGCCCGGCTCGACGGACATGATCAGCAGCGTGTCGTAGTGCTTGAGGACGTCCAGCCACGGCTCGAGCGCGGTGCCCGGCTTGAGGGACAGGCCGGCCTTCGCGCCCGCGGCGCGCAGGTTCTTGGCCAGCGCGACCGGGTCTTTCGCGGCCTCGGCGTGCACGGTGACGTTGTAGGCGCCGGCCTCGGCGTAGCCGATCGCCCAGCGGTCCGGGTCGTCGATCATCAGGTGGCAGTCGATCGGCACGTCGGTGCTCTTCAGCAGCGCCTTCACCACGGGCAGGCCGAGGGTCAGGTTGGGCACGAAGTGCGCGTCCATGACGTCGACGTGGAC
The DNA here is from genome assembly GCF_055633805.1 of Amycolatopsis sp. NPDC114478. Lineage (NCBI taxonomy): Bacteria > Bacillati > Actinomycetota > Actinomycetes > Pseudonocardiales > Pseudonocardiaceae > Amycolatopsis > Amycolatopsis sp. NPDC114478. The sequence goes on from NZ_JBVKDO010000008.1 coordinate 4,126, forward strand.
CCAGTCGGCGCGGGTCTCCCCGGCGCCGGCGACGGCGGCGATCTCCTCGCCGAGCCGGGCGAAGTCCGCGGACAGGATGCTGGGGGCGATCAGGGGTCGGTCTGCCACGTCCTGAGTGTAGGAGGAGCGTGCTAACGCTCACTAACCGGTTGTGACCAGGATCTGGCTCCGCGGAGGGAGGCGGCGGCCACACCGGCCGCCCTACGCTCGCCGCATGTCCGGATTCTTCCGCTCCCTGGCGAGGCTCGGCAGCTACCGCGCCCTCCCGTTCGCCGTCGCGGGTGCCCTGGTGATGATGCCGGTGTCCCCCTTCGCCTTCGCCGCGGCGGTGTCCGTCGAAGCCGATTCGCGGGTGCGGGCGCTGCTCGCCCTGGTGGCGATGGCGGCGCTCACGGGCCTGCTGGGCCTGCTGGGGCCGGTGCGGCGCGCGGGGATCGGGCTGGCGAACCTCCTGCTCGGGACCACCGTCCCGGCACCGGCCGGGCGCCCCGACGCGGGCTCGCGGCTGCGCTCGGGGCTGTGGCTCGCCCTGCACACGCTGCTGAGCGGCGTGCTGCTCACCGCGCTCGCGTTCCTCGGGCTCGGCCTGCTGGTCCCCGCGGTGTGGCTGGCCGGCGGGCAGGACCGGATCAGCCTGTTCTGGGACGACGTCCCGCTCGGCGGGTGGACGGTCCCGTTCGGCCTCGTACTGCTCTTCGGCACGTTCGTGCTGATCGCGGGCGCCACCCGCGCGTTCCGGGCCGGCGCGGAGGCGCTGCTCGGACCGTCCGACACCGAACGCGCGGCGCTCGCCGAGCGCCGCGCCGCCGTGCTCGCCCAGCGCAACCGGCTGGCCCGCGAGCTGCACGACTCGATCGGGCACACGCTGACGACGTCGACCATCCAGGCAGCCGCGGCGGCCGAGCTGGTCGAGGCCGACCCGGCCCAGGTGCGGCGTGCGCTCGGCACGATCGAAGAAGCCTCCCGATCCGCCCTCGAGGACCTCGACCACGTTCTCGGCCTGCTGCGCGAGGAACCGGCGGCGAAGGAGCCCACCCGGACGCTCGCCGAGGTGGACGTCCTCGCCGTGCGCGCCCGCGAAGCCGGGATCGACGTCCATCTGACCGTCACCGGGCCGGTCGCCGCGCTGCCCGCCGCCGTGTCGCGCGAGGGGTACCGGATCGTCCAGGAAGGCTTGACCAACGCGCTGCGCCACGCCGGCCCGGGCGCCGTCGAGGTCCGCGTCGAAGCCGGGCCGGAGCAGCTCGCGATCGCCGTCGTCAACGCGCTGCCCGGCGTCGGGCCGCGGCCGGGGCGGCGCGGGCTGGCCGGGCTCGCCGAGCGCGTCGAAGCCCTGCGCGGCGAGCTCGACGCGGGCCCGGACGGGCCGCGGTGGCGGCTGTCCGCGACGATCCCGCTGCGGGCGGGCGCGTGACGCCCACCGTCCTGCTCGCCGACGACGAGCCGCTGGTCCGCACCGGCCTGCGGGCGCTGCTGGAGCAGCAGGGCATCCCCGTGGTCGGCGAAGCGGCCGACGGCGCCGAAGTGCTGCCCGCGGTGCGCCGCACCCGGCCGGACGTCGTGCTGATGGACGTCCGGATGCCCGGCACGGACGGCATCGAGGCGACCCGGCAGCTGCTCGCCGAGCTGGCCGAGCCGCCGAAGGTCCTCGTCGTCACGACGTTCGACAACGACGACTACGTGCACGAGGCGCTGCTGGCCGGCGCGAGCGGGTTCCTGCTGAAGCGGGCGCGCAAGGAGGAGATCGCGCACGCCGTCCGGACCGTCGCGACCGGGGAGTCGCTGCTGTTCCCCGAGGCGATCCGGCGGCTGGTGGCCGGCCGGGCGGCCGGCGGGCGGTACGCGCGGGCCGCGAAAACGCTCACCCGGCGCGAAGCCGAGGTGCTCCGGCTGGTCGCGCGCGGGCTGTCCAACCAGGACATCGCCGCCGAGCTGGTGATCAGCCTCGAGACCGTGAAGACCCACGTGGGCAACGTCTTCGGCAAGCTCGGCGCGGCCAACCGCAGCCAGGCAGTGGTCATGGCGTACGAATCGGGCGTCGTCCGGCCGGGGCACCTCGCCGGTCGATGACCGACGTGCTTCCGGTCACCCGCGGGAAGCCATGAGTTCGATCAGCGGCCACCCGGCGGTCACCTTCAGTCTCTTCGCACCACACATGCAGAAGGACTAATAGCGCTTGTCCGAAATCCGGGCAGTTATCCCCCGAAGTCCCCCAATGAGGAGAAACATGGCTTCGCTGTTCGCCGGCCGCCGCCGGTGGCTGGTCGCGGGCGCACTCGGCGCCGCATTGGTCGCCGCCGCCCCGGTCGCCTTCGCCACCAGCGGTTCCGACAACGCCGACGCGCGCTCGTCGGCCGGTACCGGTGACCGCACCAACGACGTCCGCTCCGCGATCCAGGGTGGGCACGCCCGCAACGTGATCCTGTTCCTCGGCGACGGCATGGGCCAGTCCGAGATCACCGCCGCCCGCAACTACGAGCGCGGCGCCGCGGGCCGGCTCGCCATGGACGAGCTGCCGCTGACCGGCGACTACACGACGTACGCCGTCGAGCAGAACAACCCGGCCAAGCCGAACTACGTGACCGACTCGGCCGCGTCCGGCACCGGCTGGGCCACCGGCACCAAGACCTACAACGGCGCCATCTCCGTCGACGCGTACGGCAACGACGTCCCGACGATCCTGGAGATCGCCAAGCGCAACGGACTTCGCACCGGCGACGTCACCACCGCCGAGGTCCAGGACGCGACTCCGGCCGTGCTCGGCGCGCACGTCGTCAGCCGCGACTGCAAGGGCCCGGTCGAGACGACCGCGAAGTGCGCGAAGAACGCCAAGGAGAACGGCGGCCTCGGCTCGATCTCCGAGCAGCTGGTGCAGACCCGCCCCGACGTCCTGCTGGGTGGCGGCGCGAAGTACTTCAACCAGCCCGCGACGACCGGCAAGTTCAAGGGCAAGCCCGTGCTCGACCAGGCCAAGGCGGCCGGCTACAACGTCGTGAACACCGCGGCCGACCTGGCGAAGGCGCCGAAGGGCAAGCCGGTCCTCGGCCTGTTCGCCGACGGCAACATGCCGGTCAACTGGACCGGCCCCGCGGCCGTGCACGGCGGCACCGCGCCGACCCGCTGCACCCCGAACCCGAAGCTGCCGTCGACCCAGCCGAAGCTGGCCGACCAGACCCGCAAGGCGATCGAGCTGCTCGACGACCGCCGCAGCGACAAGGGCTTCTTCCTGCAGGTCGAGGGCGCGAGCATCGACAAGCAGGACCACGCGGCCGACCCGTGCGGCCAGATCGGCGAAACGATCGACTTCGACGCGGCCATCGCGGCGGGCACGGCGTTCGCCCGCAGCCACCCGGACACCCTGGTGCTGGTGACGGCCGACCACGGCCACAGCAGCCAGATCGTCGAGCCCACCGCCACCCCGGGCCTGACCGCGACGCTCATCACCAACGAGGGCGCGAACATGACCCTGGCCTACGGCACCGCGGAGGCCGGCGGCTCGCAGTCGCACACCGGTACCCAGGTGCGCATCGCGGGCCTCGGCCCGCAGGCGGCCAACATCGTCGGGCTGACCAACCAGACCGACCTGTTCGGCACCCTCAAGCGCGCACTCAAGCTGCGCTGACCCGGTGGGGCAGGCCCCCGGAGGGTTCCGGCGGCCTGCCCCATGCCCCCTGGTGTCCCGGCTCCCTAGCGTGGGAGTACCGAGACACCAGGGGGTTCTTTCATGCGGAAGTCAGTGCGGATCGCCGCCGCCGGCACGCTGGTCGTGCTGCTCGCGGCGACCACGGCGGCGCCGGCGCTCGCCGCCGGTTCGGTGCAGGGGAGCTTGGACGTCCTCACCGCCCAGGACGGCGTACCGGGCGCCGAGGCGGTGATCCAGGACGGCCACCGGACGCGGGTGGTACGCAGCGGCGTGGGCGACGTCAAGACGGGGAAACCGTTCCCGCGCAACGGTTCTTTCCGGGCGGGCAGCGTCACCAAGTCGTTCGTGGCCACGGTCGTGCTGCAGCTCGTCGGCGAAGGCCGGGTCAAGCTGGACGCGCCGGTTTCGCGGTACCTGCCGGGGTTGCTGCCGGATCGGCGGATCACGGTCCGGCAGCTGCTGCAGCACATGAGCGGCCTCTACAACTACACCGACGACCTGGACCTGTCGGATCCGGAAGCCCTGCGCCACCGCGGCGCCGAGCCGGCCGAGCTGGTGGCGATGGCGCTGAAGCACCCGGCGTTGTTCCCGCCGGGCACGAGCTGGTCGTACTCCAACACGAACTACATCGTGGCCGGGATGCTCGCCGAGAAGGTCACCGGGCACGCGCTGAGCGATCTGATCGCCCAGCGGATCACCCGCCCGCTCAGCCTGCGCGACACGTACTTGCCGCGCCGCGGAGACGAGCGGCTGCCGGACCCGCACGCGGTGGGCTACACGCCGGATCTGGTGGATTTCAGCGACTTCGACGCGACGATCGCCGGGGCGGCGGGCGGCCTGGTCTCGACCCCGGCCGACCTGGACCGGTTCTACGGAGCCCTGCTGGGAGGACGCCTGTTGCGCCCGGCGGAGCTGGCCGAGATGCGGCGGACGGTGCCTGCTGAGCTCGGCGTGCCGGGAGCTCGGTACGGGCTGGGGTTGGGCAGCATCCCGTTGTCGTGCGGGGAGTTCTGGGGGCACGAGGGCGGGATCATCGGCTTCACGAACCTGGCCGGCGTCGGTCCGGGCGGCCGCCGGGTGACGGTGGTGCTGAACGAGAACCCCACCCCGGCCGAGACGAACGGCCACCTGCTGGCCGCGACCGACGCGGCGGTGTGTTCATAACGACCTCAGGGCAGCAGGTCGAGGGCCTCGGTCCACGGGCGCCCGATGTCCAGCCGGTGCAGCGTCACCCCGGCTCCCGCGAGGGTGTCGAGGTGGCGCTGCCACGCCGGGTGGAACACCCGCGTCTCCTGGATCTGGTACGCCACCACCATCGTGATCCCCGGCGCGCCCAAGACATCTCCCAGCACCGTCAGCGCCTGGTTGTCCGCGATCCCCAGCGCCAGCTTGGCCACCGAATTGGCCGACGCCGGCGCGAACAGGAACACCGACGGGTCCGGGTGCGGCCGCGGCTCGCCCGGCAACCGCGAGACGCTCCGCACCGGCAAGTCGCAGCAAGCGGCCACCTCGGCCAGCCCACCCGTCGACTCCAGCCAGCGCGAAGCCGTCGGCGTCAACGTGATCGCCGGGCGCCAGCCGCGCTCGGCCGCGGGCCGGACCAGCTCGGCGGCGAAGCGGGTGTCCAGCCCGCCGCACGAGCCGGCCACCAGCCCGAGATCCCTCACGGCTTGCGGAGCACGGCGCAGAACATCGCGTCGGTGCCGTGGCGGTGCGGCCACAGCTGCACGTACGGCCCGTCGCCCAGCTCCGGCACGCCCGGGAACAGCTCGCGCGCGTCCAGCACCTCGGCCTTCAGCCGCCGCGCCGTCTCGCCGAACACGCCCTCGGTCTCGGCCAGGTGCGGCGAGCAGACGACGTACGTCAGCGCGCCGCCGGGCCGCAGCAGCTCGTAAGCCGCGGCCAGCAGCTCGCCCTGCAGCTTCGTCAGGTCCGCGACGTCGGACGGCTGACGGCGCCACCGCGCCTCCGGCCGCCGCCGCAGGGCGCCGAGCCCGCTGCACGGCGCGTCCACCAGGATCCGGTCGTAGCCCGGCTCCAGCCCGGACTCGCGGCCGTCGGCGACGTGCACCTTCACCGGCAGGCCGCCCGTGGCCTTCTCGACGAGCTTCGCGCGGTGCGGAGCCTTCTCGACGGCGTCCACGGTCGCCCCGCTCAGCGCCGCCAGCGCGCCGAGCAGCGCGGCCTTGCCGCCGGGGCCGGCGCACAGGTCGAGCCACCGCTCGTCGGTGCCTTCGACGGGCACCTTCGTCGCGGCGATCGCACACAGCTGGCTGCCCTCGTCCTGGACGGCGGCCAGCCGCTCGCGGACCGGCTCGGCGTCGGCCGGGTCGCCGGCGCCCGCGGGCAGGCGGACGCCGTAGGGCGAGTACGGCGCCGGGTCGCCGCCGGTGATCGCGGCCAGCTCGTCGGCGCTGATCTCGCCCGGCCGGGCGACCAGGTGCACCTCGGGCCGGGCGTCGTCGGCTTCGAGCGCGGCCTTGAGGCCCTCGCCCTTGTCCCCCAGCGCTTCGGCGAACGACCGGGCGATCCAGCGCGGGTGCGCGGTGCGCAGCGCGTAGGCGCCGATCGGGTCGGTGGAGTCGTCCGGCGCCAGCTCGTCCAGCCACGCGGCTTCGTCCTTTTCGGACACCTTGCGCATGATCGCGTTGGCGAAACCGGTGGCCCACGAACCGGCCTCCGCGCGCACGAGGTCCACAGTGGACGTCACGGCGGCGTGCTCGGGGATGCGCGTGCGCAGCAGCTGGTAGGCGCCGAGGCGCAGCGCGTCGAGCACCGCCGGGTCGGTCTGCGACAGCGGGCGCTCGGCGCAGGCCGCGATGACGGCGTCGAGCAGGCCCTGGGCCCGCGACGCGCCGTACGCGAGTTCGGTGGCCAGTGCCGCGTCGCGGCCGGTGATCCGCCGCTCGCGCAGCAGGTCGGGCAGGACGAGGTTGGCGTACGCGTCCTTCGTGCGCACGGCCGCGAGGACGTCGAACGCGGCCTGCCGGGGCGCGTCCACCGCCGGCGGGCGACGCGGGCCTTCCTTGCGCGGTGCGGGGCGGCCCCGTTGCGGCCGCGACGGACGTCGTTCCCTGTGGTCGTTCACCGGAGGCGTTCTCCCTGCTCGATGCGTGATCCGCGAGCCCAGTCGGTGGCCGCCATCCGTTTCTTGCCGGGTGCCTGGACCTCGCCGAGCCGCAACGGCTTTGTCGCCGTCCCGACCAGCACCCGCTTGCGTTCGACCACGATCTCGCCCGGCGGCGGGCCGGGTTCGTCGAGCACCGTGACCGGGCCGAGCTTCAGCCGTTCCCCGCGGAACTCCGCCCACGCGCCCGGGTCCGGGGTGACCGACCGGATCTGCCGGTCGACCGCCGAGGCCGGGTCGGCGAAGGACACGCGCGCGTCCTCGACCGTCACCTTCGGCGCGTAGCTGACGCCCTCGGCGGGCTGGTCGCGGGCGACCAGGCTGCCGTCGGCCAGACCGTCCATGGTGGACAGCAGGAGCTTGGCCCCGGACTCCGCGAGCCGCCCGAGCAGGCCGCCCGCGGTGTCGGTCGCGCCGATCGCCTCGGTGACGACGCCGTAGACCGGGCCCGCGTCCAGCTCCTTGACGATCCGGAACGTCGAGGCGCCGGTGATCTCGTCGCCGGCGCGGATGGCGGCCTGCACCGGCGCCGCGCCCCGCCACGCGGGCAGCAGCGAGAAGTGCAGGTTCACCCAGCCGAGGCGCGGGATGTCGAGTGCGGCCTGCGGCAGCAGCGCGCCGTAGGCGACGACGGGACAGGCGTCCGGCGCCAGTTCGGTCAGGCGCGCGAGGAAGGCCGGGTCGCCGGCGCGCGCGGGCGTCAGGACCTCGATGCCGTGCTCGTCGGCGAGGGCGCCGACCGGCGACCGGACGACGCGGCGGCCGCGCCCGGCCTGGGCGTCGGGCCGGGTGACGACGGCGACGACCTCGTGGCGGCCGGAGTCGAGCAGGGCGCGCAGCGCGGGGACGGCCGGCTCGGGGGTGCCGGCGAAGACGAGCTTCATCGGCCCACCCCCGGTGGGGAGGGTTCAGGTGGCTGGAACATCGCGCCTGAGTCTAGAAGGCCCCCGTGATCGCGGCGCGCCCGCGCCCGCCGGTAAACGAGGCGACAGCCCGCCGGGGCCCGGTTAGCGTCGCCGGTATGCACGGACTGACGTGGCGCCCGCTCACCCGCGAAGACGCCCAGGCGGCGGCCGACCTGCTCAACGCCATGGAATCCGTGGACGGGATCGGCGAGCACTACACCGCCGAAGACACCCTCCAGGAGCTGGCCGACCCGTACGCCGACCTGGAGCGCGGCAGCCTCGCGGCCTTCGACGGCGACGTCATGATCGGCTTCATGAAGATCCGCTTCAAGCCGGCCGCGCAGGAGGTGCACCGGGTCTTCCTGGACGGCGGCGTCCATCCCGGCCATCGTCGCCGCGGTATCGGCACCAGGCTCGTCGAGGCCGGGGTCGCCGCCGCGAAGGTCCTGCACGCCCGGCACCACCCGGGCCTGCGGCTCGCGGTGGACGTCCACCGGCCCGGGCACATCGCCGGGCTGGGCGAGCTGATGCGGTCCCGGGGCTTCGCGCCGGTCCGGTACTTCCGGCGCATGGAGCACCCGCTGCGGGACGTCTCGCCGGTGCGAGCGCGGATCGAGCCGTGGTCGGCGGAGACCGACGAGGACTTCCGGCGGGTCCGGAACGCGGCTTTCGAGGACCACTGGGGCGCCGTGCCGATGCCGCCGGACATGTGGCGGAACAAGATCGTCAACCAGACGTTCCGCCCCGAGGTCAGCTTCCTGTTCCGGGACGCGGACGGGACGCCGGCGGGCCTGCTGGTGACGCTGTCGTGGGACGCCGACACCGAGGCCACCGGGATCCGCGACGCGCACTTCATGGTCGTCGGGACGCTCCCCGAGCACCGCAAGCGCGGCATCGCCGGCGCGCTGCTGGCGCACGCGTTGCGCGCCGCGGCGGAGCAGGGTTACGACCGGGCGAGCCTGGTCGTCGACTCGGCGAGCCCGTCCGGGGCTTCCGGGGTGTTCGAGAAGGCCGGGTTCGTGCCGAAGACGCGGTACATCCGCTGGGCGCTCGAACCCTGAGCCGGCGGTCGCCCGCCGGCCCAGGGCCTCCGCGCTACCAGTGGGCCGGCCACACCACCTGCGCCGCGCCCTGGCCGCGGCGGACCGGTTCCGCCGCCGCCAGCCAGCGGCCGTCGCGCAGGTGCTCGACGCCGGTGGCCGCGCCGATCTCCGCCGGGGCCGTCGAGAAGCGCTGGCCGCGGGCCTTCAGGTCCGCGGTCTCCGGCTGGTCCAGGAACGCCTGCTCGACCTGGGCGGCCGCCGAGTTCCGCTGCGACGCCCGCGGCGCCGCGATCGCGTCCTCCAGGGACAGCCCGCGGTCGAGGCGGCCGAGGATCACCTGCAGCACCGTCGTGATGATCGACGCGCCGCCCGGCGAGCCCGTCGCGAAGAACGGGCGGCCGTGGTCGAGCACGATCGTCGGCGCCATCGACGAGCGCGGCCGCTTGCCCGGGCCGGGCAGGTTCGGGTCGGGCACGCCCGGCGTCACCGGCGTGAACGAGAAGTCGGTCAGCTCGTTGTTGAGCAGGAACCCGCGACCCGGCACGACGATCCCGCTGCCGCCCTCCTGCTCGATGGTCAACGTGTAGGCGACGACGTTGCCCCACTTGTCGGCGACCGTCAGGTGCGTGGTGTTCTCGCCCTCGTACGGCGTCGGCGCGGCCGTCGTGCCCGCCGCGCACGGCGTGGGGTGCTTCGGGTCGGCCGGGGCGACCGGGCTGGTCGCGGCCTTGTCCTTCGAGATCAGGCACGCGCGGGTGTCGGCGAAGCGCTGGCTCAGCAGCTCCTTGGCCGGGACGTCGATCACGGCCGGGTCGCCGATCCAGCGGTTGCGGTCGGCGAAGGCGAACCGCGTCGACTCCAGGAAGTACTGCAGGTAGTCGGCCTTGCTCGCGTGCTTCAGGTCGAAGTTCTCGAGGATGTTGAGGGCCTCGCCGACGGTGAGCCCGCCGGAGGACGGCGCCGGCATGCCGTAGACGTCGAGGCCCTCGTAACGCACGTGGGTCGGGTCGCGCTCGATGGCGCGGTAGGCGGCGAGGTCCGCGGTGCTCAGCTTGCCGGGGCGCACGTTCAGCGTCGAAGCGGGGTCCTTCGGCGGCTGCTGGACGGTCTTCGCGACGTCGGCGCCGATCGGGCCGCGGTACAGCGCGTCGACGCCCTGGCGCTCGAGCTGCGCGTACGTGTCCGCGAGGTCGGGGTTGCGGAAGACGGTCCCGGGCACCGGCGGCGCGCCGCCGGGCAGGTACAGCGACCGCGTCGAGGGGAACGCGGCGAACCGCGCGGCGTTGTTCGAGACCTGCGTCTGGAACGTCTGGTCGACGACGAATCCCTTGCGCGCCAGGTCTTCCGCGGGCTTCAGCGACTTCGCCAGTGAGCGCGTCCCCCACTTGCGCAGGGCCTCGGACCAGGTCGCGGGCGTGCCGGGGACGCCGACGCTGAGCCCGCTCGTGACGGCGTCGGCGAACGGCAGCGGCTGGCCGTTCTCGACGAAGAGGTTCGCGTCGGCGGTCTTCGGCGCGGTCTCCCGGCCGTCGAGCGTGTGGACGCGGTGGGTCTTCGCGTCGTAGTAGACGAAGAACCCGCCGCCGCCGACGCCGGCGGAGAACGGGTCGGTGACGCCGAGGGCGGCGGCGACAGCGACGGCCGCGTCGACGGCGTTCCCACCGTCGCGCAGGACCTTGGTGCCGATCGCGGTGGCATCGGCGTCGATGCTGGCCACGGCGCCCCCGAACCCGACCGCGACCGGGGACTTCGGCGTCGGGGTGGCGGCGGAGGCCGGCCCCGCCGCGACGACGGTGGAGGCGAGCGCGGCGGTGGCGGCGAGGACGAGGACTCGGCGGCGTCTGAGCGGCGGCATGCGGGCGAGTCTGCCCCTCGGATCAAGCGCCTTCAAGACGCCAAAGGCGCGGATCGGGCGGATTCGCCCGGTTTGCCAAAATTTTACAAGTTTCCCCAGACTTCGAAATTGCTTCACATGGAGCAGTGACGTTGTGGTACTCGCTGTAACAGAATCATGCCGCGCGGCCTGCACACCGCGCGTTCGCGAGGGCAACCGAAAGGAACAACCGAAGATGACTGCACCACGGAGATGGCGCCGCCTGCTCGGCGCCGCTGTCGCGGTTTCGGCCTCCCTGCTGGCCGTGACCGCCCCCGGCGCGTCGGCGGCGCCGGACCCGGACAACCACGAGATGGGCGCGTCGATCCGCGCCCACGACGGAGTGGCTTCGGGAGGGCTCCTGCCCGCGTCGGTCGACGCGAGCGTCCCGGGCATCGACGTCAGCTCCTACCAGGGCAACGTCAACTGGGCGTCGTACTGGAGCGCGGGCAAGAAGTTCGCCTACGTCAAGGCGACCGAGGGCACCGGCTACCAGAACGCGTACTTCAGCCAGCAGTACACGGGCTCGTACAACGTCGGCATGATCCGTGGCGCGTACCACTACGGCCGCCCGGACACCTCGGGCGGCGCGGCCCAGGCGGACTATTTCGTCGCCCACGGCGGCGGCTGGTCGAAGGACGGCAAAACGCTCCCGGGCACACTCGACATCGAGTGGGGCCCGAACAACGCGTGCTACGGCAAGACGCCGGCCCAGATGGTGGCGTGGATCAAGGCGTTCAGCGACGAGTACCACGCGAAGACAACCCGCTGGCCGGTGATCTACACGGCAACGAGCTGGTGGAGCCAGTGCACCGCCAACACGGGCGACTTCAGCTCGACGAACCCCCTGTGGGTGGCGCGGTACGCGTCCTCGGCGGGGACGCTGCCGTACAACTGGGGGTTCTATACGTTCTGGCAGTACAGCTCTTCGCCCATTGACCAGGACCAGTTCAGCGCGGACATCACGCGGTTGAAGGTCCTCGCGACCGGCTGATTCCAGTGGTCGGGAGCACGCGCTGTGTGTGCTCCCGACCCGACACCGGTCGCCGCCGTAGCACCGTCAGGCTCGCCGGCCACACCGACGCCATGCGAAGCCGACGGTTCTTTCCGGGCAGGACATCGACCCCGGCCGGGTGTCTGGTCACCTTCGTGCTGGTCGTCACCGCAACGGCCTGTGCGCCCTCACCTGCCCGCGACGGATCCGGAGCGGCCGACCCGCGCTCCCGTGAGGTACGAGGTGATCGCCGCAGTCGCCGCCGGACGTCAACCGTTCGGCGTCACCGTCGATCCCACCCTGCGAAGGGTTTTCGCCGCCGACGACGCCATGGACTCCAGTCGCAGCGTAACGACGTTCGACGTCGACAGCACCAGGCGGTTGTCGTCGTTTCCGGCGCAGGTCGGAACTGACACCGTCCTCGACATCACGGTCGATCCGCTGACGCACTCCGTCTACCTGCCGCACTACTCCGAGGAAGCCCGTGGCGGGGTCAGCGTGATCAACGCCGAAAAGGGAGCCGTCACGGCCGACATTCCCGTGGGCTCCGCCCCCTACGCCACCGACGACGATCCTGGCGAACACGTGCTCTACGTCGCCAACCACGGTGACAACACCGTCTCGGTGATCGACGAGCGGAGCAACACGGTTTCGGCCGTGCTCCCGGCGGGGGAAAGCCCGATGGACATCGCCGTCGATCCCACGACGCACTTGGTGTATTGCGTGAACCAAGCCGGTAGCGTCACCGTCATCGACGGAATCGCCCGCTCGGTGCGGAAGACCATTCCAGTCGGGCGCAACGCCAGCAGCATCGCCGTCGCACCGGACACGCACACCGCCTTCGTCTCCAACCACGGTGACAACACCATCTCCGTCATCGACGGTGCCGAGAACGTCGTCACAGCAACAGTCGCGATCCCCGGCCAACCCGGCCGTCTCGCCGTCGACCCCGGTCGCCGCGTTTTGTACGTGGGGAGCTCCGATACCTCGGTCTCGGTGGTCGACACGGTGAACTACTCGGTCATCGCAACAGTGCCGGTGGGCCAGTACCCGACCTCGATTGCGGTCGACCCGGTCACCCACCACGCCTACGTGACGAGCAGCAAGACCGACACCCTCTCGGTCATCGCGAATCGCTGATCCCGACTTCCGCGGGTTACGCGGCCGGCGCGGTCGACGGAAGACTCGACCGCGTCACCCACGCCGTGGAGGGAAACCCGTGCGCCTGACCGCTCTGCTCCCCCTGCTCGCCGCCGTTCCGCTGTTCGCCTCCCCCGGGGTGGCCGCCGCCGCGCCCGGGTGCTTCGACTCCGCCGCGCCCCTCACCGTCGAGGAACAGCGCCTGACCGCGTCGCTGCCCGCGGGTGGGCCCGCCGTCGGCCCGGAGCTCGTGCGGCTGGCCGGCCTCGATCCCTTCGTCGCCGAGGTGAAGCACGACCTCTGCGCGGCGCGGACGCCGCGCCGGGCCGAACGCGTCGTCACGCAAGCCGGTGATCGGCTGTGGCGGACGGCCGTCGACCGCGCGCAGGGCCGGCGGCCGGACCTCGGCGCCTGGGACCGGTTCGACGACCGGCCGCTGTACTGGGCGCGGCTGCAGCTCAGCAGCGCGATCCGCCAGTGGACGCCGGCGTTCCCCACACGGCGGGACGCGCTGCTGACGGCGTTCGACCGCGGTTCGCGCGGCCTCGACGACGTCCGGTTCCCGCTCGGGCCGACGCGGCGGATCATGGTCAGCGGGTTCGACCCGTTCCAGCTCGACGGCCGCGGCCTGTCCATCTCCAACCCGGCGGGGGCGTCGGCGCTGCAGCTGGACGGGCGCGTCCTGGACACGCCGTCCGGCCGGGCGGTCGTGCAGGCGGTGAGTTTCCCCGTGGTGTGGGGGTATTTCGACGAAGGGATCGTCGAAGCGGCCTACGGAACGGCGTTGCGCGACCGCGCGCGGCGGCCGGACGTGGTCATGACGATCAGCCAGGGCCGCCCCGGCCGGTTCGACATCGAGCGCTGGGCGGGAGCGTGGCGCGGCGGCTTCCCGGACAACAACAACGCGTCGGTGACGGGCGGCGTGCCCCCGGCGGCAGGCTGGCCGCAGCCGGACGTCCAGTTCATCGAGACGACGTTGCCTTACCAGAAGATGCTCGAGGTGCCGGGCGCGTACCCGGTCAACTTCAACCAGGCGTTCTGCGTGTGGCCGGATTCCGCGCACCCGGGCGTGGGGACGCCGGTGTGCCGCTCGGACGCTCCGTTGCCGGGCGAAATCGCACAGTCCGGTGGCGGCGGCAACTACCTGTCCAACGAATCGATGTTCCGCGCGAACCGGATCCGGCTCGGGCTCGGGTTGACGTCGGTGGCGGGCGGGCACCTGCACACGCCGGTGCTGGGCCAGCCGGCGGACCCGGCGGCGTTGACGGACCCCGCGTTCGAGGAGCGGCGGCAAGCGATCGCGGCCCAGGTGATCGCGTTGACAACGGCGGCCGCCGACGGCTCCCGGCCGGCGAACCCGCCTCAGGCAACGGAATCCCCGCGGGCGGCGCTGGAGTCGTTGCCGGGCACGGTGTTGGACCGCTGATCCGGCCCGTTCCGCCCGCACGCCAACGGATTCCCGCGCGCGAGCGAGGCGGAACGGCTAAATCAGGTCCAGCGGGTCCAGCTGGATGCGAATCGGTTCCGTGGCCTTCTTCGCGTCCCGCCGGGCGGCCGCCGCGTGGATCGCCGACGACAGCGCCTTGCCCTCGGCGCGGGAAACCCTGACCAGCGCCCGCTCGCGAGCAGCGTTGCCCTCTTCGTCCACCTCTCCCAGCGGCACCGGACCGAGTACCTCGCCGGACGGGGGCAACGGCAAGTCCGCCAGCAGCGCGGCCACCGCGTCCGGGCTTCCCTCCACGCTCGCCATCCGCATCGCGGGCGGGAAGCCCAGCTCGCGTCGCTCCGCCAGTTCCTGTCCCGCGTGCCACGCCGGATCCCAACGGACCAACGCCTGGACCACCGCCAACCCCGCCTCCGCCCCCACGATCACCCGGCCGCCGGAAGAACCCGGGCGCACCAACGCCGCCGCCGCCATCCAGCGGCGCAGCGTCTCCTCGCCCGCTCGCAAGTCCTGGCGGCCCAGCAATGCCCAGCCGTCCAGCAGCAGAGCCGCGCCGTAGCCGCCTTCGGCCACCGGCTCCGCCCCCGGCGTGCACACCACCAGTGCCGGCTTGCCGGGGACCGACGCCAGCACCTCCGCCGCTCCCGACGTGCGGACCGGGATGCCCGGGAACGCCCGCCCCAGCTCCTCCGCCGTCCGCTTCGCGCCGACGATCACCGCGCGCAGCCGCACCGAGCCGCACGCCGTGCAGCGGAACGCCGTCTCCGGGACGCCGCACCAGCGGCACGCCGGGGGCTTCGGCTGCCCGTCCACCGAACCGCCCGGCAGCGCCAACGGCCCCGCGCACCGGCGGCAGTGGGCCGGCGTTCGGCAGTTTCCGCAGGCCAGACCCGGGACGTACCCGCGCCGCGGGACCTGGATCAGTGCCGGGTGGCCCGCCGCGAACGCCTGGCGCGCCGCTTCGAACGCCACCGCCGGCAGGCGCGCCACCCGCGCCGCCTCGTCGCGGGCCACGTCGAAGTCTTCGCCGACCGGTGTGACGCGCGGGGCCGCGGACCGCAGCACCGTGCGGTCGGCCAGCACCGGCGCGGCCCAGCCCGACTCGACCAGCAGCTGCGCCTCGGCCGTCCGAGCGAACCCGCCGACCAGCAGCGACGCCTTCGCCGCGTGCGCGCGGTCCATCAGCACGTCCCGCACGTGCGGGTACGGCGCGTGCTGGTCGAGGTGCAGGTCGTCGCCGTCGTCCCAGACGACGAACAGGCCCGGGTCGTGGACCGGCGCGAACATCGCCGCCCGCGTGCCGACCACCACCCGCACCGCGCCGCGCAGCACCGCCAGCCAGCGCCGGTAGCGCTCCGCGGGCCCGAGGCCGGCGATCAGCGCCACGACGGCGTCCTCCCCCACGACCGCCGCGCACGCGTCGTGGACCCGGGTCAGGTCGCGGTGGTCCGGCACCACCAGCACCGCGCCCCGGCCCGACGCGGCCACCACGCCGGCGGCCTCGGCCAGCCGGCTCGGCCAGTCCTCGCCCGGTAGGGCCTGCCAGACGGCGTTCGCGGGCTTCCCCTCCCCCAGGGCCTCCAGGAACGCCGGACCGCGCTGGTAGCGCGCCCAGGCCGTCGTATCGGGCGCGTCCGGAGGAGCCGCCGGCGCCACGGCCGGCTCCCCTTCGGCCTTCGCGTGCCGGGGCGGGATCGCCAGGCGCAGGACGTCGGACAGCGTGCCGCCGTAGCGGTCGGCGACCGCCCGGCAGAGCGCGTGCAGCGACGGCGGCAGCACCGGCTCCGGCGAGGTGACGCGGTCGAGGAACGCCAGCTTGCTGCCGTAGTCGCTGGTCTCGCCGCGCTCGATCAGGTAGCCGTCGACGAGCTGCCCGGCGAACCGGACGCGCACCCGGCACCCGGGCACGGCGGTCTCGTGCAGCTTCTCCGGCACGAGGTAGTCGAACGTGCGGTCCAGGTGCGCGAGGGGGATGTCGACGACGATCCGCGCGACCGGCCGCTCGGGCGCGGGCTTTTGCGCGCCCTTGGCCTTCGCGCCCGGCTTCGGCGGTTTCCGGGCACGCGAGGGGGCCGCCTCGGGGGCAGGCGGCGTCTCCGGGAGGTCCCAGAGAGCGGCGGGCTCGGAGCTACTCACGCCACGATCTCTACCAGACCCCTCCGACAGCCCGGACGCCAGGAAGGCCCACCCCGCGCTGCTCGGGGTGGGCCTTCACCGGATCGTGCGTCAGGCGCCGGCCGCGGCCTTCAGGGCCTCGGCGCGGGCCGTGCTCTCCCACGGCAGGTCGAGCTCGGGCCGGCCGAAGTGGCCGTACGCCGCCGTCGGGGCGTAGATCGGGCGCAGCAGGTCGAGGTCGCGGATGATCGCGGCGGGCCGCAGGTCGAAGACCTCGGTGATGGCCTGCTGGATCTTCGACGGGTCGACCGTCTCGGTCCCGAACGTCTCGACGAACAGGCCGACCGGGGCCGCCTTGCCGATCGCGTACGCGACCTGCACCTCGGTGCGGGAGGCCAGGCCCGCCGCGACGACGTTCTTGGCCACCCAGCGCATCGCGTACGCGGCGGAACGGTCGACCTTCGACGGGTCCTTGCCGGAGAACGCGCCGCCACCGTGGCGGGCCATGCCGCCGTAGGTGTCGACGATGATCTTGCGGCCGGTCAAGCCCGCGTCGCCCATCGGGCCGCCGATGACGAACCGGCCGGTCGGGTTGACCAGCAGCCGCGCGCCGGAGGTGTCGATGCCCAGGCCGTCGAGCTCGGGGCCGACGACGTGCTCCTTGACGTCGACGCTGAGCATCCGGTCGAGGTCGATGCCGTCGGCGTGCTGCGAGGACACGACGACCGTGTCGAGCCGGACCGGCTGGTCGCCGGCGTACTCGATGGTGACCTGGGTCTTGCCGTCCGGGCGCAGGTACGGCAGCACGCCGTCCTTGCGGACCGCGGTCAGCCGCTTCGAGAGCCGGTGCGCGAGCGCGATCGGCAGCGGCATCAGCTCGGGGGTGTCGGAGCAGGCGTAGCCGAACATCAGGCCCTGGTCGCCGGCGCCCTGGCGGTTGATCTCGTCCTCGTCGGACTCGACCCGCGACTCGTAGGCGGTGTCGACGCCCTGCGCGATGTCGGCCGACTGGGAGCCGATCGCGACGTTGACGCCGCAGGAGTTGCCGTCGAAGCCCTTGGCCGAGGAGTCGTAGCCGATCTTCAGGATGACGTCGCGGACGATCGTGGGGATGTCGGCGTACGCCTCCGTGGTCACCTCGCCGGCGACGTGCACCTGGCCGGTGGTGATCAGGGTTTCGACCGCGACGCGGCTGCGCGGGTCCTTCGACAGCAGGCCGTCGAGGATCGAGTCGCTGATGGCGTCGCAAATCTTGTCGGGGTGCCCTTCGGTCACCGACTCCGAGGTGAACAATCTGCTGCTAGACGCGGTCACGGTGGCCGTCACTTCCTCACCTTGTCGTCGGATGCCCCGAAAGTTAGGCACCCCTTACCTGTGCAAGCGTACTGACTATCGCTCGGAGGACGGTCAACGCTTCATGAAGCTCACAACAGCGTCCCACAGAGTGGACGCCAGTTCAGCCTTCGCGCCCAGAGGTATAGGGATTTCCGTGCCGTCGGACCCGAGCAGCCAGCCCGAATTGTCCTCCGTGCCGAACGCCTTCCCGTCGCCGACGGCGTTCACCACCAGCAGATCCGCGCCTTTTCGCTTGAGCTTCACGCGGGCGTGGTCGAGGACGTCGCCGTGCTCGTCCCCGGTTTCCGCGGCGAATCCCACGACGACCTGACCGGGACGCCGGTTTCGCACCAATTCGGCGAGGATGTCGGCGTTGCGGTCGAGCGTGATCACCGGGTCGGGCTGGTCGTCCGACTTCTTGATCTTGTGGTCGGCCCGGTTCGCCGGCCGGAAGTCGGCGACGGCGGCGGCCATCACGACGACGTCGGCGCTTTCCGACGCCGCGTGCACCGCCTGACGCAGCTCCTCGGCCGTCGAGACATGCTCCACGGTCGCGCCCGCCGGGTCGGGCAGCGCGACGGTGTGCGCGGTGACCAGGGTGACCCGGGCGCCGCGCTGGGCGGCGACGCGGGCCAGCGCGTAGCCCTGCTTGCCGGACGAGCGGTTGCCGAGGTAGCGGACCGGGTCGAGGGGCTCGCGCGTGCCGCCGGCCGACACGACGACGCGGACGCCTTCGAGGTCGCGCGGGAGGGCGTCCGGGCGGGCCAGCAGCAGCTTGGCGAGGTCGACGATCTCGGCGGGGTTCGCGAGGCGGCCCTTGCCGGTGTCGACGCCGGTCAACCGGCCCGAGTCGGGCTCGGTGACGATGGCGCCGCGCGAGCGCAGCAGGGCCACGTTGTCGCGGGTCGCGGGGTGCTCCCACATCTCCGTGTGCATCGCCGGGAAGAAGGCGACCGGGCACCGGGCGGTGAGCAGGGTGTTCGTCAGCAGGTCGTCGGCGAGGCCGTGGGCGGCCTTGGCGAGGAGGTTCGCCGTGGCCGGGACGACCAGGACGAGGTCGGCTTCCTTGCCGACGCGGACGTGCTGGACCTCGGGCACCTCGGTGAACACGCCCGTGTGCACCGGGTGCCCGGAGAGGGCTTCGAAAGTCGCCGCGCCGACGAAGTTCAGCGCGGCTTCCGTGGGGACCACGCGGACGTCGTGACCGGACTCGGTCAGCCCGCGCAGGACCTCACAGGCCTTGTAGGCGGCGATCCCGCCGCCCACGCCCAGGACGACCTTGGGTTTACTCACCCTCGGTGTGCTCGAGCAGGCCGCCGTGGATCTCGCGCAGCGCGATCGAGAGCGGCTTCTCGCGCGGGCCCGGCTCGACGAGCGGGCCGACGTACTCGAGCAAACCCTCGCCCAGCTGGGCGTAGTAGTCGTTGATCTGGCGGGCGCGCTTGGCCGAGTAGATCACCAGCGCGTACTTCGAGCTGACCTTCTCGAGCAGGTCGTCGATCGGGGGGTTGGTGATGCCCTCGAGCTCTTCGGTCAAGGCGATCTGGGTGGTCACGCGTGGTGCTCCGATTCGTCGGAAGACTGATCAGTTATCAAGTTTAGCAAGTGCTCGGCCGCCTCCCGCACGTCGGCGTTGACGAGGCGGTGGTCGAACTCCCCCGCCGCCGCCAGCTCGCGCTCCGCTTCGGCCAGCCGGGCCTGCACCGCGGCCTCGCTTTCGGTGCCGCGCCCGGTGAGCCGGCCGACCAGTTCCTCCCAGGACGGCGGCATCAGCATCACCAGCCGGGCCTCCGGCATCGCCGCGCGGACCTGGCGGGCGCCCTGCAGCTCGATCTCCAGGACGGCCGGGCGGCCCTCGGCGAGGGCCTTCTCGACGGGCTCGCGCGGGGTGCCGTAGCGGTTGCCCGCGAACTCGGCCCACTCCAGCAGCCTGCCGTCGGCGACCATGGCGTCGAACTCCACCCGGTCGACGAAGTGGTAGTGCGCCCCGTCGATCTCACCGGGGCGTGCCTTGCGCGTGGTCACCGAGACGCTGAACCAGACGTCGGGCTCCAGCTTCCGCAGCTCGCCCACCACGCTCGACTTCCCGACCCCCGAAGGCCCCGATACGACGGTGAGCCGGTGCCGGGGGATGTCCCCCGCCACCGGCTCACTGCCGCGGTCGGTGCCCGGGTTCACCGGGTAGTCACGACCGGCGCCGTTCACTCGCCGCTGAACTCGGCCAGCAGCGCCTTGCGCTGCCGGTCGCCGAGGCCGCGAAGGCGACGGCTGGGGGCGATCTCCAGTCGTTCCATGGTCTGCTGCGCGCGGACCTTGCCGACGCCCGGTAGGGCCTCGAGCAGAGCCGAAACCTTCATCTTGCCGAGGACTTCGTTCTCCTCGGCCTGCTTCAGCACGTCGACCAGAGTGGTACCGCCCCGCTTCAGCCGCTCCTTCAGCTCAGCACGGATGCGGCGAGCGGCGGCGGCCTTCTCCAGCGCCGCAGCGCGCTGTTCCTCTGTCAGCTGGGGAAGTGCCACGTTTTCCTCCGGTAGTTCTCAAATCTGGGTGGGTGACGCGACGGTACCCACCCGTGAGCACCGGCCACAATGCGGGGGTGCCTGGTGGGACCCGGTTCCGGGCCCTGCTATTGGCCGTTTTCCTGCGGGTCGGCCAGCAGTTCGGCGACCCGTTCGACCGCTTGGCGCAAAGCCGCTTGCTCCGGACCGTGCTTCAGGATGTCCCGGGACGACGCGGGCAGCACGCCCGGCAGTCCGGCTCCGAAAAGCGCCTTCAAATCGGCCACAGTGGCTCCCTGGGCCCCGAAACCGGGCGCCAGCACCGGACCGTTCAGCCCGGAGAGATCCAGGTCCCCCGGCGCGATGGTGGCGCCGACGACGACCCCCACATCGCCGAGCGGTGCCGCGGATGCGTTGAGCGCCGCCGCGGAATCGACGATCGACTGCCCCACCGTGCGGCCGTCGGGGAGCTTCGCGTTCTGCACGGCGGCCGCTTCGGGGTTCGAAGTCCGCGCAAGCACGAAGATGCCGCGCCCCGCCGAGACGGCCGTTTCGGCGCATTGGGCCAAAGAGCCGAACCCGAGGTACGGCGAAACGGTGATCGCGTCGGCCGCGATCGCCGCCCCGTCGGCCACGTACGCGGCCGTGTACGCCGCCATCGTCGAGCCGATGTCGCCGCGCTTGACGTCCAGCAGCACCAGCGCACCCGCCTCGCGGGCCGTCTCGACGACCCGCTCCAGCACGCGGACGCCGGCCGCTCCGAAACTTTCGAAGAACGCCGACTGCGGCTTCACGACCGCCGCGCGGGCCGCCAGGACCTCCGTGGCGGACAGCGCGAACCGCTCCAGGCCCGACGCGTCCACCGGGAGCCCCCAGGCCTCGATGAGGCCCGGGTGGGGGTCGATCCCGGCGCACAGCGGGCCCCGGGCCGCGACGGCCTTCGCCAGCCGCGCCCCGAACCGCTCCCGCGTGCTCACGACCGCGCCTTCAGCGCCGCCTGGAGCTCCTGCAGGGACTTGACCCCGATGTCGCCCCGGATCAGCGCTTCGATGCCGTGCACGGCCGCCGCGGCGCCCTGCACGGTCGTCACGCACGGGATGTCGCGGGACACCGCCGCGGTGCGGATTTCGTAGCCGTCGACGCGCGGACCGCTGTTCCCGTAGGGAGTGTTGATCACCATGTCGACGTCGCCGTTGAGGATGACGTCCACGATGTTCGGCTCGGCTTCGGTCGAACCCTCGTAGTGCTTGCGCACGACCGTGCACGCGACCCCGTTGCGCCGCAGCACTTCCGCGGTGCCGGACGTGGCGAGGATCTCGAACCCGAGGTCCGCCAGGCGCTTCACCGGGAACACCAGCGAGCGCTTGTCGCGGTTGGCGACCGAGACGAACACGCGCCCGGACGTCGGCAGCGAGCCGTACGCGCCGCTCTGCGACTTCGCGAACGCCTTGCCGAAGGAGACGTCGACGCCCATCACCTCGCCGGTGGACTTCATCTCCGGGCCCAGCAAGGAATCCACGCCGTGGCCTTCCGGGGTGCGGAAGCGGTGGAACGGCAGGACCGCTTCCTTGACCGCGACCGGCGAGTCGGCCGGCATCCGCCCGCCGTCACCCTCGGCCGGCAGGACACCGCTCGCGCGCAGGTCCTTGATCGTCGAGCCGGTCATGATCAGCGCGGCGGCCTTGGCCAGCGGCACGGCCGTCGCCTTGGACACGAACGGCACCGTGCGCGACGCGCGCGGGTTGGCCTCCAGGACGTACAGGACGTCGTCCTTGAGCGCGTACTGGACGTTCAGGAGCCCCCGCACGCCCACCCCGCGGGCGATCGCCTCGGTGGAGCGGCGGACGGCCTGCAGGTCCGTGTGCCCGAGGGTGATCGGCGGCAGCGCGCAAGAGGAGTCGCCGGAGTGGATCCCGGCCTCCTCGATGTGCTCCATGACGCCGCCGAGGTAGAGCTCCTCGCCGTCGAACAGGGCGTCGACGTCGATTTCGATGGCGTCGTCGAGGAAGCGGTCCACCAGCACCGGGTGCTCGGGGTTGATCTCCGTCGCGCGGCTGATGTAGCCGGCCAGGGTCTCCTCGTCGTAGACGATCTCCATGCCGCGGCCGCCGAGGACGTACGACGGCCGGACGAGCACCGGGTAGCCGATCTCGTCGGCGATCCGCTTGGCGCCCTCGAAGGACGTCGCCGTGCCGTAGCGCGGTGCGGGCAGCCCGGCGTCGGTGAGGACCTCGCCGAACGCGCCGCGGTCCTCGGCCAGGTTGATCGCCTCCGGCGGCGTCCCGACCACCGGCACCCCGGCGTCGGCGAGCTTCTTCGCCAGGCCCAGCGGGGTCTGGCCGCCGAGCTGGACGATGACGCCGGCGACCGTGCCGGACGCCTGCTCGGCGTGCACGACCTCGAGGACGTCCTCGAAGGACAGCGGCTCGAAGTACAGCCGGTCGGACGTGTCGTAGTCGGTGGACACGGTTTCCGGGTTGCAGTTGACCATGACGGCCTCGAACCCGGCCTCCCGCAACGCGATCGCCGCGTGCACGCAGGAGTAGTCGAACTCGATGCCCTGCCCGATCCGGTTCGGGCCGGAGCCGAGGATGAGCACCTTCGGCTTGTCGCTCTGCGCGGCCACTTCGGACTGCGCTTCGGGGTCGGACTCGTAGGCCGAGTAGTGGTACGGCGTCTTGGCCGCGAACTCGGCCGCGCAGGTGTCCACGGTCTTGAACACCGGCCGCACGCCGAGGCGGTGGCGCAGCGCGCGGACGCCGTCCTCGCCGGCCAGTTCCGGCCGCAGGGCGGCGATCTGGCGGTCCGAGAGGCCGGTGCGCTTGGCGCGGCGGAGCAGCTCCCCGTCCAGCACGGGCGCGTCGCGGACCTCGGCGCCGACCTCGCCGATGAGGGCGATCTGGTCGATGAACCACGGGTCGATGCCGGAGGCCTCGTGGACTTCCTGCACGGAGGCGCCCAGCCGCAGCGCGCGTTCCACTTCGTACAGCCGGCCCTCTTGCGGCGTGCGCAGTGAGTCCAAAGTGGACTCCACGGTCGCGCCCTCGGGGTCGGGCAGCGTCCAGAACCCGGTCGCCTTGGTCTCGATCGACCGCATCACCTTGCCGAGCGCCTCGGGGAAGCTGCGGCCGAACGACATCGCCTCGCCGACGCTCTTCATCGTCGTGGTCAGCGTCGGGTCCGCGCCCGGGAACTTCTCGAAGGCGAACCGCGGCATCTTCACGACGACGTAGTCCAGCGCGGGCTCGAACGACGCCGGCGTCTCACCGGTGATGTCGTTCCGGATCTCGTCGAGCGTGTAGCCGATGGCGAGCTTCGCGGCGATCTTGGCGATCGGGAACCCGGTCGCCTTCGACGCCAGCGCGGAGCTTCGCGAAACGCGGGGGTTCATCTCGATGACGACCATCCGGCCGTCGGCCGGGTTGATCGCGAACTGGATGTTGCAGCCGCCGGTGTCGACCCCGACCTCGCGCAGCACCGCGATGCCGACGTCGCGCATCACCTGGTACTCGCGGTCGGTGAGCGTCATCGTCGGGGCGACGGTGACCGAGTCGCCGGTGTGCACGCCCATCGCGTCGACGTTCTCGATCGAGCAGACGACCACGACGTTGTCGCTCTTGTCGCGCATCAGCTCGAGCTCGTACTCCTTCCAGCCGAGCACGCTCTCCTCGATGAGCACCTCGGTGACCGGGGACTCGGTGAGCCCGGTGGAGGCGAGCCGCTCGAGGTCCTCGGGCGTGTGCGCCATGCCGGACCCGAGCCCGCCCATGGTGAACGACGGCCGGATGACGACCGGGAGACCCAGCTCCTTGACGGTGTCGCGGACCTCGTCCATGTCGTGGCAGACGCGGGAGCGCGGGACCTCGGCGCCGATGGTGCGCACGATGTCCTTGAACTTCTGCCGGTCCTCGCCGCGCTGGATGGCGTCGATGTCGGCGCCGATCAGCTCGACGCCGTACTTGTCGAGCACGCCGCGCTCGTGCAGCGCGACCGCGCAGTTCAGCGCGGTCTGCCCGCCGAGGGTGGCCAGAAGAGCATCGACGGGCGTACCCCGTTGACTTTCACACGCGATGACCTTCTCGACGAAGTCCGGCGTGACCGGCTCGATGTAGGTGGCGTCGGCGAACTCGGGGTCGGTCATGATGGTGGCCGGGTTCGAGTTCACCAGGGACACGCGCAGGCCTTCGCTGCGCAGCACCCGGCAGGCCTGGGTGCCGGAGTAGTCGAACTCCGCGGCCTGCCCGATCACGATCGGCCCGGAGCCGATCACCAGCACGTGCTGGATGTCCGTCCTCTTCGGCATCAGGCCTTCTTCTCCATGAGCGAAACGAAATCGTCGAACAGGGGGGCCGCGTCGTGCGGGCCGGCCGCGGCTTCGGGGTGGTACTGCACCGAGAACGCCGGGACGTCGAAGGCCCGCAGGCCCTCGACCGCGCCGTCGTTGGCGCAGTAGTGGCTGACCTGAGCCGCGCCGAAGGGCGACTCGAAGCGCTGCCCGGGCTCGCCTTCGAGGGCGAAGCCGTGGTTCTGCGCGGTGATCGCGACCCGCTGGGTCGCGACGTCGATCACCGGGATGTTGATGCCGCGGTGGCCGTAGCGCATCTTGTACGTCCCCAGGCCGAGCGCGCGGCCCAGGACCTGGTTGCCGAAGCAGATGCCGAACAGCGGGATCTCCCGGCCGAGGACCTGCTTGGTCAGCTCGGTGGCGTGCGTCGTCGTGGCCGGGTCGCCCGGGCCGTTGGAGAGGAAGACGCCGTCCGGCTCGACCGCCAGCAGCTCGTCCAGCGTCGACGTCGAGGGCAGCACGTGCACCTCGATGCCGCGCTTGACCATCTGGCGCGGGGTGTTGGACTTGATGCCCAGGTCCAGCGCGACGACCCGGAAGCGCGTCTCGCCCTCGGGCGAGATGACGTACGGCTTGGGCGTGGTGACCTGGCCGGCCAGGTCGGCACCCTCCATCTTCGGGCTGGCCAGCACCTCGGCGACCATCTCGTCGACGGTGCCCAGCGCGTCGCCGGAGAACACCCCGGCGCGCATTGCGCCGAGCTCGCGCAGGTGGCGGGTCAGCGAGCGGGTGTCGACCTCGGCGATGCCGACGATGCCCTGGTTCACCAGCTCCTCGTCCAGCGTGCGCTTCGAGCGCCAGTTGGACGGAGTGCGCGCGGGGTCGCGCACCACGTAGCCGTTGACCCAGATCCTCGAGGACTCGTCGTCCTCGTCGTTCCAGCCGGTGTTGCCGATCTGCGGCGCAGTCTGCACCACGATCTGCCCGTGGTAGGACGGGTCGGTCAGCGTCTCCTGGTAGCCGGTCATGCCGGTGCAGAACACCGCCTCGCCGAGGGTTCGCCCCTGCGCGCCGTAGGCAGCGCCGCGGAACACCCGGCCGTCTTCGAGTACCAGTGCGGCCTGAGCGCGCGCGTTCACTGGGCACCTCCCTTGATCTTGAGCTGTTCGATCCACTGTGGATAGTCGTCGAGGTCGTCGCCGCGGAAGCCGGTGTCCAGCTCGGCGTCGCCGAGCCGCCAGGTGAGCACCAGCAGCGCGTCGGTGCCCATCACCTTCCCGGCGATCTTCGTGTCCCGCCGGACGCCGGTGACGGCGTCGCGCGGGATCCAGAAGTCGGGCGCTCCCCCGCGTTCGACCGCGATCCCGTCGGCGTGCAGGCGCCACACCGCGCCGGTGCGCAGGCCCGCCCCCCGGGTGACGATCCGGTTCTGCCACTCCCCCGCGACCGTCGTCGCCAGGTAGACGCCGGTCGACTCCAGCAGCACCTCGCCGGTGTCTTCGGGGATGGCGGGGAACGGCGGCACCTGCGCGCTCTGCGAGCGGGACTTGCGCCGCCAGCCGACGTACATGCCCCAGAGGCAGAGCAGGAAGAAGGCGACGATCGCCAGCACCAGCCAAAGGCGTTCCATCAGCAGATCTTCCCGTCCCGGGCGGTGACCCGCCCGCGCAGCAGCGTGGCGGTCACCACGCCGGGCAGCCGCATTCCCTCGTACGGGGTGTTGGCCGCGATGCTGGCCAGCTCGGCGCCCCGGACCGTCCACTCGGCGTCCGGGTCGACGAGCGCCAGGTTCGCCGGCTCGCCGACCGCGATCGGCCGGCCCTGGTCGGCCAGGTTGCCGATCTCGGCCGGGCGTTCGCTCATCACGCGGGCGACGCCGCGCCAGTCGAGCAGGCCGGTCCGGACCATGGTTTCGGCCACGATCGACAGGGCCGTCTGGAGCCCGAGCATGCCCGGCCGGGCCGCGGTCCACTCGGTGTCCTTGTCCTGCACGGCGTGCGGCGCGTGGTCGGTGGCGACGCAGTCGATGACACCCTCGGCCAGGGCCGCGCGCAGCTTCTCGGCGTCGGACTCCGTGCGCAGCGGCGGGTTCACCTTGTTGACCGGGTCGTAGGTGGCCAGGCGCTCGTCGGTGAGCAGTAGGTGGTGCGGGGTGACCTCGGCCGACACCTTCGTGCCGCGGTCCTTCGCCCAGCGCAGCACGTCGGCGGTGCCCGACGTCGAGACGTGGCAGACGTGCAGCCGCGCGTTGGCGTGGAGCGCCAGGAGGCAGTCGCGGGCGACGATGGACTCCTCGGCGGCGGCGGGCCAGCCGGTGTAGCCCAGCCGGGCCGCGCGCTCGCCCTCGTGGGCCTGGGCGCCGACGGTCAGCCGCGGCTCCTCGGCGTGCTGCGCGATGACGGCGTCCAGCGCCGTCGAGTACTCCAGCGCGCGGCGCATGAGCAGCGGGTCGGCGACGCAGAGGCCGTCGTCGGAGAACACCGTCACCCGGGCCTGCGCATTCGCCATGGTGCCCAGCTCGGCGAGCTTCTCGCCCTTGAGCCCGACGGTGACCGCGCCGACCGGGTGGACGTCGACCAGGCCGACCTCCTGCCCGCGCCGCCACACGTGGTCGACGACCACGGCGTTGTCGGCGACCGGGCTCGTGTTGGCCATGGCGAACACCGCGGTGTAGCCGCCGAGCGCCGCCGCGGCCGAGCCGGTGTCGATGGTCTCGGTGTCCTCGCGGCCGGGTTCGCGCAGGTGGGTGTGCAAGTCGACGAAGCCGGGCAGCAGCACCTGACCGGCGGCTTCGATGATCTCGGCGTCTTCGGGTGCTTGGACGGTGCCGATCCCGGTGATCACCCCGTCCTCGACCAGGACGTCGACCGGGTCACCCTCTCCGTACGGGCGGGCGCCCTTGATCACGGTGCTCACGCAGCGGCTCCTTCGCTGGCCAGGAGGTGGTAGAGGACCGCCATGCGCACGTGGACGCCGTTGCGGACCTGTTCGGTGATGGCCGAGGCCGGGGAGTCGGCGACCGCGCTCGCGATCTCCATCCCGCGCAGCATCGGGCCGGGGTGCAGCACGACCGCGTGGTCCGGCAGCAGCTTCTGCCGCTTTTCCGAGAGGCCGTACGCGATCGAGTACTCGCGCGCGCTCGGGAAGAACCCGCCGTGCATCCGTTCCGCCTGGACCCGCAGCATCATCACCGCGTCGACCGCGGGCAGCTCGGCGTCCAGGTCGTGCGAGACGGTCACCGGCAGGCTCTCGACGCCGTAGGGCAGCAACGTCGGCGGCGCGACGAGCACCACCTCCGCGCCGAGCGCCGAGAGCAGGTGGATGTTCGAGCGGGCGACGCGGCTGTGCAGGACGTCCCCGACGATCGCGACCCGGCGGTCCTTCAGCGAGCCGAGGCGCTCGCGCAGGGTCGCCGCGTCGAGCAGCGCCTGCGTCGGGTGCTCGTGGGTGCCGTCGCCGGCGTTGACCACCGAGGTGCCCGGCTCGGCCAGCCACTCCGAGAGCCGCTGGGCGGCGCCGCTGGCGGGGTGCCGGACGATCACGCAGTCGGCGCCCGCGGCGGCCAGCGTCAGGGCCGTGTCGCGCAGGGATTCGCCCTTGTTGACCGAGGAGCTGGACGCGGAGACGTTGATCACGTCCGCGCTCATCCACTTCCCGGCGATCTCGAACGACACCCGCGTGCGGGTCGAGTTCTCGTAGAACAGGGTGATCACCGTGCGGCCGCGCAGCGTCGGCAGCTTCTTGACCTCGCGCCCGAGCAGCGTGTGCTTCAGCTCGTCGGCGGTGTCGAGCACGGCCGTGGCGACCGCCGGGTCCAGGCCGTCGGTGGCGAGCAGGTGCTTCACGAGTCCTCTCCAGGGGCTTCCGACGGGCGCAGCAGCACCGCGTCGCGGCCGTCGATCTCGGCCAGCAGGACGGACACACCCTCGGTGCGCGCGGTCGGGACGTTCTTGCCCACGTAGTCGGCGCGGATCGGCAGCTCCCGGTGACCGCGGTCGACCAGCACGGCCAGCTGCACCGCGCGGGGGCGGCCGTGATCACGGAGGGCATCGAGCGCGGCCCGGATCGTCCGGCCGGAGAAGAGCACGTCGTCGACCAGGATCACCACACGGTCGTCGATGCCGTCGGCGGGCAGCTGCGTCTGCTCGAGCGCGCGCGGCGGGCGGCGGCGGAGGTCGTCCCGGTAGAGGGTGATGTCGAGGGCGCCGGCGGGCGGCCGGACCCCGGAGAAC
Source organism: Amycolatopsis sp. NPDC114478 (assembly GCF_055633805.1). NCBI lineage: Bacteria > Bacillati > Actinomycetota > Actinomycetes > Pseudonocardiales > Pseudonocardiaceae > Amycolatopsis > Amycolatopsis sp. NPDC114478. The sequence goes on from NZ_JBVKDO010000008.1 coordinate 32,760, forward strand.
TCGCCGATCTTGTCGGCCAGCCGGACGGCGAGCGGGGTGCCGCGGGACGGGATCCCGAGCAACACGGGCGGGGTAGTGCTTTCCGCACCGTTCGCGGTCTTTTCGATGACCTGATGGGCCATTCGGGCGATCGTGCGCGCGACATCGCCGGCCGTCAGGAGCTCGCGCTCCCCGGCCGAACCAGCCGCGCCACGCGGACGTGACGACACTTCGGACTCCTTCCCCGCCTCACCGGACGGGTCCTTAAAGGACGTCTGTTCCCCTGCTGGTCGGGGCTTTCCCACCGACAGTAGCAGGCACTTTGCTCAGTCTTACGGGTGGTGTGGCGTGATTCGCGGCAAGCTCGCGCTTGACCTGGTGACAACAATGCGTAACCATTACTCTGAGTATTCGACTCGAAGAGTCCCCTGGACCGGTCACCCCGACCGGGAGGGGGTGGAGAACGGAGAACGACCAGATGGGCGATTACGCCAAGGCGCTCGGGGCCAAGCTCCGCGGGATCCGCCAGCAGCAGGGCCTGTCCCTGCACGGGGTCGAGCAGAAGTCCGGTGGGCGCTGGAAGGCCGTCGTCGTCGGCTCGTACGAGCGTGGCGACCGTGCCGTCACGGTGCAGAAGCTGGCCGAGCTGGCCGACTTCTACGGTGTGCCGGTGGTCGAGCTGCTGCCCGAGGGCCGGGTCCCCTCCGGTGCCGAGCCCGCCACCAAGATCGTCATCAACCTCGAACGCCTGCAGCAGCTGCCGGCCGAGAAGGTGGGCCCCCTGGCCCGCTACGCGGCGACGATCCAGAGCCAGCGCGGCGACTACAACGGCAAGGTGCTCTCGATCCGCACCGAGGACCTGCGGTCCCTGGCGATCATCTACGACATGACCCCGGGCGAGCTCACCGAGCAGCTCATCGACTGGGGCGTCCTGCCGCCGGAGGCCCGTCCTTCCAAGGAGGACTGATCGCCGGATGTGCTGTGACCGACGCAGTGAGCGTTCCCGGCGGGGCACCGGAGACGCTCACTGACTCGTCGGGGGGCACGCAGCACCCGGATGTTCTTCTCTTCGTCAGAGCACGGCGCGGAGGCGGTCGGCGATCGTGCCGATCCGGCCCAGCACGCCGTTGACGAACCGCGGCGAGTCGTCCGTGGACAGCTCCTTCGCCAGGCCGACGGCCTCGTCGATCGCGACCGGGTCCGGCACGTCCTCGGCCCAGAGCAGCTCGTAGACCCCGACCCGCAGCACCGCGAGGTCGACCTTCGGCATCCGCTCCAGGGTCCAGCCCTGCGCGTGCTCGGCCAGCAGCTCGTCGATCTGCGCCTTCCGGGCGGTCACGCCCTCGACCAGGCTGATCGTGTAGTCCGCGATCGGGTCGACCTCGGTCGCGCCGACGCGGTCGGCCAGCAGCGACACCGCGTCGGTGTCGCGCTGCACGGCCTCGTACAGCATTTCCACCGCGCGGCGGCGCGCCTGCCTGCGGCTGATCGCGCCGCCGCGGTTCGGGTGGGGCTTCGAAGTCGGCATCAGCTGGAGACGCGGCCCAGGTAACGGCCGTCGCGGGTGTCGACCTTGATCTTCTCGCCGGTGGACAGGAACAGCGGGACCTGGATCTCCGCGCCGGTCTCCAGCGTCGCCGGCTTGGTGCCGCCGGTCGAGCGGTCGCCCTGCAGGCCCGGGTCGGTGTGCTGGATGATGATCTCGACCGACGTCGGGAGCTCGACGTACAGCGGCTCGTTCTCGTGCACCGCGACCTGGACCTCGGTGTTCTCGAGCATGTAGTTGGCGTTGTCGCCGACGACCTCGGCCGGGACCGTGATCTGGTCGTAGGTGTCGCCGTCCATGAAGACGAAGTCGGCGCCGTCCTTGTACAGGTACGTCATGTTCCGGCGGTCCACCGTGGCCGTGTCGACCTTCGTGCCCGCGTTGAACGTCTTGTCGACCACCTTGCCGGTGAGCACGTGCTTGAGGGTCGTGCGCACGAAGGCGCCGCCCTTGCCCGGCTTGACGTGCTGGAACGCGGTGACGGTCCACAGCTGGCCCTCGAGGTTGAGGACGAGCCCGTTCTTCAGGTCGTTGGTCGTGGCCACGAGCTTGCAGTCTCCTGTGTCGATCTACGGTTCGCGGCCGCTGTCAGACGACCACGAGGTTCTTGGTGCTCAGGGTGAGGAGTTCGGGCTCCCCAGCCCGCACGACGAGCGTGTCCTCGATGCGCACGCCACCGCGCCCCGCGAGGTAGACGCCGGGCTCGACGGTGACCGCCATACCGGCGGACAGTGTACCGACGCCCGTGGCGGCGAAGCTGGGCGCCTCGTGGATCTGCAGGCCGACGCCGTGCCCGAGCCCGTGGGCGAAGTGCTCGCCGTGGCCCGCGTCCGCGATCACCTTCCGCGCCGCGGCGTCCACATCGGACACCTCGGCGCCCGGCACGACGGCGTCGACCCCGGCCGCCTGGGCGGCGTGCACGAGGTCGTACACCTCCCGCTGCCAGTCCGCGGGCTCGCCGAGGACGAAGGTGCGGGTCATGTCCGAGTGGTAGCCGTCGACGGTCGCGCCGAAGTCCATCTTCACGAAGTCGCCGCGCTTGAGCTCGGCGTGCGTCGGCTGGTGGTGCGGGATGGCCGAGTGCGCGCCGGCGGCGATGATGGAGGCGAAGCTGGGCTCGCTCGAGCCGTGCTCCAGCATCCGGTTCTCCAGGTCGCGGGCGATGTCCAGCTCGGTCCGCCCGGGGCGCAGGCCGCCCGCGGCGACGAGGTCGTCGAGCGCCCGGTCGGCGGCGGCGCACGCCTGGCGCAGCGCGTCGATCTCGGCTTCGTCCTTGACCAGGCGCAGCCGCTCCACGAGGCCGGGAGAGCGTTCGAGGGCCACGTCCTTCTTGAGGGCCTCGTACTCTTCGACGCTGACGTGCTGGCTCTCGAAGCCGACGCGCCCGTAGGTCTTGGCGTCCTTCGCGGCTCTGGCGACGAGGGCGGCGGCGCTGGCCCGGTCGACGACCTTGTCGAGGTCGGGCACCTCGGCGGCCGACTGGGTCGTGTAGCGGCCGTCGGTGCAGAAGAGCGTCTTCGCGTCACCCTCGGCGTGCAGCAGCACGGCGGCGTTCGACCCGGTGAACCCGGTGAGGTAGCGGATGTTGAGCAGATCGGTGACCAGCAGCGCGTCCAGGCCGGCTTCGGTCAGAAGCCCGCGCAGCGCCGCCCGGCGTCGTCCATGGGTTTCAGGCACGGGCCCAGCCTAGTGGGCGCTTGCCGGGCAACTCGCCAGTAACCTGGCCTACACTCCGCAGGATGAGCGCTTGGGTGATCCGCGGACTCGGGATGGCGCTGCTGCACGGCGTGGCGCTGACGCTGCTGGCCAAGTACGCCGTCTACCACCCGACGGACCAGACGCTGATGACCTCGGTGGCCCTGGCGGTCCTGGTCGGCGCGGCGGCGCTGTGGAGCGCGTTGGACGCGTGGCGGGGGCTGCCGGATCGCGGCCGCGCGTGGTTCATCGCGGCGCTGGTGGCGGGAGTCGTGTCGGGGATCCTGTACGTGATCGGCCGGGCGGTGTTCGTCGACCAGACGGGGGTTTCGGAGCTGGGCGCCGCGTTGACCGGAGGGGCGGCGTTTTCGGCGTTGCTGGTGCTGATCCCCGCCGGGTTGGGGCTGTTCGTGGGCGGGCGGATCGGACGTGCCCGGCCGGTGGATGAAGAGCCTCGCGAGGTGCCGTCGCCTCGGCCTCGAAGTGGGGAGGCTTCGCCTTCGCCGCGCTCGCGCCGGCCGGTCGAGTCTTCCGGCGAAGCGCCTTCGCCCCGGCCCCGACGGCGAGCTGAGCCGTCCGAGGAAGTCTCGCCCCGACCGCGCCGGCGAGCTGATGACTCCGGCGAAGAAGCCTCGCCGCGGCCCCGCCGGCTTGGTCAGCGAAGCCGGGAACCCCGCGTCTAGCTGCTCACCGGCCGGCCCGGTCACCGGCGCGCTCGCCTGACCGGCCGAACCCGCCACAAGGGCCCTCGAACCCTGTCCCAGGCCCGGCTCGGCGGCGCTGAACTGGCTGAACACCCGGCTCCAGCCTGCTCGCCCGCACAGCGGCCCTCGCTGGCCGAACCCGCCGCCGACGGAGCAGCCCTGGCCTGCTCGCCCAGCCGAGTCACCATCGCACTCGTTCGAGCGGCCGACCGCGAGCGCTGTGTCAGCCGACCAGTGAGGGGCCTTGCTGGGCGCCGTCCCACTGGGCGTCTGTCACCGGCTTTGTCGCCGAGCCGTTGCCGGCCACTATTCCGCCGTCCGGGATGCGCCACAGGCGGCGGTCGTCGAGGACCAGTGCCAAGCCGCGGCCCGGGGCCTGGAGCGCGTCCGCGCCGGAGCGCAGCCGCGTTGCCACCGGGAGCCCCGCCACCTCGGGCGGCTCCTTCTCCAGCAACTCTCCGGCCAGAGCCGCCGCGACCCCGCGCCGGTCCACCCGCACCCGCTGCCCGGCGCGGACCAGGTCCATCGTGCGGTCGGGCGAGGGCATCGTCACGCCGTCGAACGTCGCGGCCACCCGGCTCGCGCTCGCGCAGGCCTGGCTGCCCACCAGGTCGAGCCCGTAGTGCCGCAGATCGGTCGGCGCCCCGGCGGAGCCGATGACCGTCGCGCGCACGACGTCGAGCGGCACCCGGTCGCACGGCACGGCCGACGACAGCGGTGCGTGCCCGTCCGCGCGCCGCACCAGCCCCGGCCCCTCCTTCCAGGGGCCCGGGACGACCACCGGCTTGTACGGGTTCTCGGTGAAGTCCGCGGTCCAGAACGTCAGCGTGGTCCCTGTGTCGGTCTCGTGCGCGATGACGAACGCGTCCAGCGCGCCCACCCACATCAGGTCCGCGCTGAACCCCTCGACGACCGAACGGCCGCGCGGCGCCGACGTCGTCGCGACCGGCACGAACCCGCCGACGTCGAGCGCCTGCACCCCGGAGCCGAACGCGGGATCGCGCGACCGGAGCACGAACTGCCCGGCCCCGTTCCACGCGGCGGCGCGGCCGGTGGTGTCGGTGAACATCAAGTAGAACCAGCCGTCGAGGTAGACGGCCGAGGGCTGGCCGGCGCCGTAGACGTTGTCGCGGTGCACGTCGTGCGACGGCCCGAGGATCGGTTTCCCGCCCGCGGCGCGGGTCCAGTGGACGCCGTCCGGGCTGGTGGCGAGCCCGACGGCGTTGCCGAGCGCGTGGTCGCCCGCCGCCCCGGTGTAGTAGAGGTAGTAGGTCGTGCCGACGCGCAGCACGGACGGGTCGCAGGTGTGCATGCCGTCGAACTGCCCGGGCGCCCCGGAGAAGACGGCGGCCGGGATCCCGCCGCCGGGCCCGGTGAACGGCCCGTCGATCGACTGGGCCTGGGCGTAGAGGATGTCGTCGCCGGCGGGTCCGGCGCCGCCGTACTGGCTGCACCACCACATCCGGGTCTGCCCGCGGTCGAGCATGACGGAGGGTCCGTAGTTGTAGACGGCGTCCGCCCCACCGGCGGCGATCACGCCGCCACTCTGCCGGGGGTCACCCGAAGCGAGCTTGACATCGACAGGCCGAGGCGCAGCGGAGGTCTTGCCGCCCGCGATGGCGGGTTTGTCCCCCGCGGCTTGGGGCTGGGCGTAACCCTCGGTGCACCCGGCGACGAGCAGCCCGGCCAGAACACTGGCGAGCAAGGCACGAGCGGGTCGCCGACCCCCACGACGAAACGGGCGCACGACATCGGAGTGTAGCGAGAGCCGCCCCGTACGGGTGACGGCACGCCTGGTCGACGGTCGCTCGATCGCAGCCAAGATCGCGGGTGGGGCAAGGGGTTTCGGAGTGTGCGCCGGTCAGACCGGGTGGCCGGCCGCCGGGCGGTGGCCGGGTTCGCGCTGCCGGGCCCTCTGGTGTCTTGAATGAGTCATTCAGGTCGCCGGCAGACTCGGCGCGGGGGCAGCCTCCGGCGGGCACGCGGGTCAGGCCCCGGCCGACTGGGCTCGGATCAGCCTCCGGCCGACCAGGCGCGGTCAATCCCGGCCGACTCGGCGCGGGTCAGTCCTCGGCCGGTGGGCCTTCGAGTGCGACCAGCTCGACCTCGAAACCCGCCTCGTTCTCGAGGTACGCCGCGTAATGCGCCTCCCCTCCCGCGTACGGGTAGCGGTCGGCGAACATCCCGTGCCAGCCGTGGTCTGGTGCGCTCTCGACCAACGCGTCCACCTCGGCTCGGGTGGCCACGTGCAGCGCCAGGTGGTTCAGCCCCGGCCGCGTGCGCTCGTGCGCCGAAGCGCTCATCGCCGGGGACTCCTCGACCACCAGGTACGTGCCGCCGCGGCGCCAGCTGACTCCCGCCGGCCAGCGTTGGAACTCTCGCCAGCCCAGCTCGCCCAGCAACCAGCCCCAGCTCCGCTCCGCCTCGGCCAGGTCCGGCACCCACAGCTCGATGTGGTGCGGCCGCCCGTGGACCGGCGCCGTCGCGACCAGGACCCGGTGCAGGTCGCCGTAGTGGATTCCGCTGCCCACGTCGAGGAAACCCAAGCGCCCGGCCACTTTGCGGCTCGCCGCGTTGTTCTCGTGCACCAGGGCCCAGATCGCCGGGAGCCCGAGCGCGTCGAGGCCGTGGTCGAGCACCGCCCGGGCCGCCTCGGTCGCCAACCCCTGGCCCGCGTGCGCGCTCGCGACGTAGTAGCCCAGCTCGGCCACCCCGCCCGGCAGCTCCGACGACGGCCGCAGGTGCGCGACGCCGATCACCTCGCCGTCGCGCTCGATCACCCAGTGGCCCTGGCCCGCCGGGCCGCGGTAGGACAGGCGGCGGTCGACCATCGCGCTCGCCGCGGCCGGGTCCGAGAAGTCCGCCGCGAAGAATCGGCTCATCTCCGGGTCGGAGAACACCTTCACGACGGCTTCGCGGTCGGCCTCGACCAGCTGACGCAGCTTCAGCCGCGCCGTGGTCAGCTCCGGCAGCGTCATCCCGGGTGCGCGGCGAGCCACCGCAGGGCGAGCGGGTATCCGTCGACGCCCAGGCCGGCGATCACCGCGGTCGCCATGTCCGACAGCACGCTGTGGTGCCGGAACGCCTCGCGCTTGTGCACGTTCGAGATGTGCAGCTCGATCAGCGGCGCGGACAGCTGCGCCGCGGCGTCGCGCACCGCGATCGAGTAGTGCGTCCACGCGCCCGCGTTGAGCACCACCGGGTGGCCGCCGTCGGCCGCCTCGTGCAGCCAGCCGACCATTTCGCCTTCGTGGTCGGTCTGCCGGACCTCGACCTCGATGCCGAGCTCTTCCCCCGCCTTGACGCACAGCGCCGCGAGGTCGTCGTGGGTGGTCGAGCCGTACACCGAGGGCTCGCGCTTCCCGAGCCGTCCCAGGTTGGGGCCGTTGAACACGAACGCCTTCACAGCAGCACGCTCCCGCCGCTCTTCGGGGCGTCGGCGGCGATCGCCGAATACGCCGCGGCCAGCAGCGACGGGTCCGGGCCCTCGAGCCGGCCGGGCTTGGCGAGACCGTCGAGGACGACGAACCGCAGCACCCCTGACCGGGTCTTCTTGTCGCCCTTCATGGTTTCCAGCAGCTGCGGCAACGCGTCGGCGTCGTACGTCGTCGGCAGGCCGAGCAGCTTCAGCACGGCGGCGTGCCGCTCGGCGGTGGCGTCGTCGAGCCGCCCCGCGAGGCGCGCCAGCTCGGCGGCGAAGACCAGCCCGACGCTCACCGCGGCGCCGTGGCGCCACCGGTACCGCTCGCGGCGCTCGATGGCGTGACCGAGCGTGTGGCCGTAGTTGAGGATCTCCCGCAGGTCCGACTCGCGCAGGTCGGCGGCGACGACGTCGGCCTTGACCTGGATCGACCGGCGGACCAGCTCGCCCAGCACCTCGCCGCTCGCGTCGAGCGCCGCGGCCGGGTCGGCTTCGATCAGCTCGAGGATCCGCGGGTCGGCGATGAAGCCGGTCTTCACGACCTCGGCCATCCCGGCGACGAGCTCGTTCGGCGGCAGCGTCTCCAGCGTCGCGAGGTCGACGAACACCGCGCTCGGCTCGTGGAACACCCCGACGAGGTTCTTGCCCGCCTCGGTGTTGATGCCGGTCTTGCCTCCGACCGCGGCGTCGACCATGCCGAGCAGCGTCGTCGGGACGTTGACCAGCCGGACCCCGCGCATCCACGTGCCCGCGACGAACCCGGCGAGGTCGGTGACGGCGCCGCCGCCGAGCCCGACGACCACCCCGCGGCGGTCCAGCCCGATCCGGCCGAGCACCTCCCAGCAGAAGCTCGCGACGCTGAGCGCCTTGCCGTCCTCGGCGTCCGGGATTTCGACGCGGTGGGCGTCGAGCCCGGCCGCGATCAGCTCGTCGCGGATGGCCTCGGCCGTGGTGGTCAGCGTCGGCGGGTGGATCAGCGCGATCTTCGAGGCGTCGGCCAGCTGCGTGGTGAGGTCGCCGAGCAGGCCGCGCCCGACCACGACGTCGCAGGGATGGGCAGTGGCGACCGGGATGCGCACCGGATCGGACACGGGGTGATTCACTCCTTGGCTTCGGCGGGGGCGAGCCGCGCGGCGAGGTCCGCGACGATCTCGGCGGGCGTCCGGTCGTCGGTGACGACCTCGACGGTGGCGACCTCGCGGTAGACGGGCACGCGCTCGTCGAGCAGTTTCTTGAACGTGGCGCGGGGGTTCACCCCGGCCAGCAGCGGCCGCGCACTCGACAGCCCGGTGCGCTGCACGCCGGCGGCGAGGCCGACGTTGAGGAACACGACGGTGTGTTCGGCCAGCCGCGCCCGGGTGCCCGGGGTGAGCGGGGCGCCGCCGCCGAGCGACAGCACTCCCCCGTGTTCCGCCAGCGCCGTCGTGACCGCTTCTTCTTCCAGCGCGCGGAAAGCGGGTTCGCCGTCCTCCGCGAAGATGTCGGCGATGCTGCGCCCGGTGCGCGCGACGATGTCGTCGTCGCTGTCGCGAAATTCGACGCCGAGTGCCTTGGCGAGCAGCGGTCCGACCGTGCTCTTGCCCGAGCCGGGCGGGCCGACGACCACCGCGCGAGGGCTCACCAGCGCTCCTCGAGGGCCTTCAGGTACGCCTCGGCGTTGCGCTTGCTTTCGGCGAGGGAGTCGCCGCCGAACTTCTCGAGCGCGGCATCGGCGAGGACGAGCGCCACGACCGACTCCAGCACGACGCCGGCGCGCGGCACGGCGCAGACGTCCGACCGCTGGTGGATCGCGACGGCCGGCTCGCCGGTCTTGACGTCCACTGTGGACAGTGCTTTGGGGACGGTCGAGATCGGCTTCATCGCGACGCGCACCCGCAGCGGCTCGCCGTTGGTGATGCCGCCTTCGAGGCCGCCCGCGCGGTTGGACCGGCGGGTGACGCCGACCGGGCCGGTGCCGCGGTCGATCTCGTCGTGCGCCTGGCTGCCCCAGCGGCGGGCGGTGGTGAAGCCGTCGCCGACCTCGACGCCCTTCATGGCCTGGACGCCCATCAGCGCGCCGCCGAGGCGGGCGTCGAGCCGCCGGTCCCAGTGGACGTGGGAGCCGAGGCCCGGCGGGAGGCCGTAGGCGAGGACCTCGATCACGCCGCCGACGGTGTCGCCCGCCTTCCGCACGGCGTCGACCTCGGCGACCATGGCGTCGGTGCCTTCCTGGCCGAACGCGCGCACCGGGCTTTCGTCGATGGCGGCCAGGTCGGCGGCGACGGGCAGCGGGCCCTCGGGAGCGTCCGCGCCGCCGATCGAGACGACGTGGCTGAGGATTTCGACGCCGAGCAGCTGCTTCAGGTAGTTGCGCGCGACGGTGCCGAGCGCGGTCCGCGACGCCGTTTCGCGGGCGCTGGCGCGCTCGAGGACGGGACGGGCCTCGTCGAAGCCGTACTTCTGCATGCCGGGCAGGTCGGCGTGGCCGGGGCGGGGGCGGGTGAGCGGTTCGTTGCGGGCGAGGCCTTCGAGGACCTGCGGGTCGACCGGGTCGGCCGCCATGACCTGCTCCCACTTGGGCCACTCGGCGTTCTCGATCTGGATCGCGACCGGGCCGCCCTGGGTGAGGCCGTGGCGGACGCCGCCGAGGAAGTCGATGTGGTCGGTCTCGAAGCCCATCCGCGGGCTGCGCCCGAAGCCCAGGCGGCGCCGGGCGAGCTGCTCGGTGACGTCGGCGGTGGTGACGCCGACGCCGGCGGGCATGCCTTCGAGCACGGCGGCCAGCGCGGGTCCGTGCGATTCACCTGCGGTGATCCAGCGCAACATGGGCTCAATCCTGTCACGGGGGCCGGGCGGGCCCGAAGAGTGTTCCGGTCATGGCGCACCCGGGAAGAGGGCGCACAGCCAGGTGGCGGCGAGGAGGGCGGGACCGTGGGGCACGCGGGGGCCGCTGAAGGGAGCAGCGGGGCGCGGGGTGGGCGCTGGTCGGGAGGCTGACGCGGGGTTCCGGGCGGGTCGGGGGTCGCGGGTCGGGGCCGCTCGCGGGCCGGGTGCCGGTGGCGCGGCCGGGTGCTGGGCACCTGCCGGCGAGGCAGGGCCAGCGGGGTGCAGGTCGGCCGCGAGGTGCGGGCTGGGCGGGGAGTTGCGGGTCGGGACCGCTCGCGGGTTGGGTGCGGCCGGGCGCCGGGCAGGTGCCGGCGATGCAGGTCCGGCCAGGTGCAGGTCGGCCGCGGGCTCCGCGGGGTGCGGGCCGGGCGCTGGTCGCGGAGGGGGTGCCGATCCGGCGGGCTGCAGGTCGGCCCTCGGCTCCGTCGGGCGCGGGCTGGGCGCCGGTCGCGGTCTGGCGGCCTGCAGGTCGACCGCGGCGGGGTCCCGAGCCGTCGCGCGGTGTGCTCGTGCGCTGGCTCGGCTTCGGGCCGTCTGCGCGAGCGCGAGGGCCAAGCTGAACAACGCCGCCAAGACCGCCGCCAACGCGAGCGCGGGCCAGCCTGCCGCTCCCAGCACCATGCCCAGGCTGCCGGACAGCTTCACGTCTCCCGCGCCCAGACTGCCCGGCGCCAAGCGGGCCACCAGCGCGTGCGCACCACCGAACAGCACGGCGCCCGCGACCGCGCGCGCCGCGAGGGATGGGCCTCCGCCGCCGAGGGCGGCCGCGCCGATCGCTGCCCCTAACAGCGGGTACGCCGGCAACGTCAAGATGTCCGGGAGGCGCAGGTGACGAAGATCGGCCAACCCCAGCGGGACCGCGACGACCGTCAGCGCCACCGGGACCGGCAGCCACCACGTCGGCCAAGCCCCGGCCAGCCAGCGTGTCGAGACCACCGTGACACCGAGAGCCGCCAGCATCGCCGCTAACCCGCGCGGGATCGGGGCACCGGCTCGGTCGAGGGCACGGGCCGTGATGGGCGCCGTGGCCAGCGCGGCGGCGAGGAGCAAGATCGTCGAGGACATGACCCCAGGCTGCCGCCACCCGGCTGAGCTGGGCAAATGCCGGGCGTAGCGAAAGGACCGTTCGCGACGTTCCGCACCGGTTTTCACTCCTGTGAGCGACACGAAAACAAAAGACCAGGGCTCGTCCGGGACCCCCTGCGTCCCGGACGAACCCCACCCGTCACAACGTCAACCGCAGCAACGGGCGCCCACTGCCCCCGCGCACCTCCAGCGCCGCCAGGTCGGTCCTCTTCAACGCCGTCCCGATCACGATGCGGGCCGTGTTGTCGGGCACCGCCTTCCACGTCGCCAGCTGCGTCTCGGCTCCCGACCGCGAGATCGCCACCAGGACGTACTCGCCGCTGCTGCGGTCGCCCGTGTAGCTGCACGACATGTCGACCTGGGTGCCCCAGTCGAACGCGTCGAGGCGGGCGTCCGCGCGGACCGGGAACGCGCCCAGCGCCGTCATCGCGATGCCCGGGGACGGGGCAGGCGCCGACGCCACCACCGCCAGCGCCACGCACGCCGACACCGCGAGCGCCGCCGAGGCCGACGTCACGGCCAACCGGATCCGGCGGCCACGACGGACCCGGCGGAGCACCTTCGGCAGCAGATCCGGCGGGGGTGCCGCCAGCTCGGGCGTGACCGCCGGCGCGTCCACCCTGGCCAGCAACCCCGGCAGCCCCGCCAGTTCGCGCACCGATGCCGCGCAGCGGTCGCACGTCCGCAGGTGCGCCTCGAACCGCTGGCGGTCCTCGGGGGCCAGCGCCCCGAGGACGTACGCCGCGTCGAACGTCGCGAACGGGTCCTCGCTCACTGGGTCACCCCCCTCTCCTCGAGCACCAGGCGCAGGGCGCGCAACGCGTAGTGCGTGCGCGACTTGACCGTCCCTTCGGCCACGCCCAGGCGCGTCGCCGCGTCCGCTACGGAATAGCCCTGGAAGTAACACAGGAGCAGCACCTCGCGGTGCCGCTCCGACAGCTCGGCGAGCGCCTCGGCCACCAGCCAGCCCTGCACCGCGCGGTCGGTGCCGTCCGCGACCGCCCGTTCCGGCGGCTGGTCGGTGACCACCTCGGAGCGGGCCGACGCCGAGCGCCAGCCGTCGATCGCGATGCGCCGCGCGACCGTGAACAGCCACGCCCGCGCCGAACCCGTCGACTGGTCCAGCACCGTCGTCGACCGCCAGGCGCGCAGCAGCGTCTCCTGGACGACGTCCTCGGCCCGGATCCGGTCCCCGGACGTCAGGTGGAGCGCGTACGACCACAGCGCGGCGGCGTGCTCCTCGTGGAGCGCGCGCATCAACGCGTCTTCGGCGACTTCCCCCACGAACTCAGGCCGAGACCCGGCGCCGGTCCTTCACGAACAGCAGCGCGAGGCCGCCGACGATGCAGACCGCCTCGGTGATCACGCCCCAGTACTCCGGCTGGCTGTTGAACTGGTCGTGGTTCCCGGCGAACCCGACCGTCGCGGCCAGCACGTACGCGCCGAGCGTCAACACACCGAACCCGACCGCGCCCAACGCCGGCAGCCAGTGCCGCCAGGCCAGCACCGCGATCGCGAGGACCAGGCCGCCGATCGCGTCGAGCAGGAACAACGGCCCGACGATGCCCGGGTAGTCCTCGGTCCACAAGAGGTAGTGCACGCCCGCCGAGCCGAGCAGCGCGGCCGCCACGACGATGCGTAGAACCCAACCCACCATGATCGTTCCTCCACTCCACACCCACTCGGGTACATACACGGAACAGGGGCCGATCGGGTTCACCGCGGATTGAACCGATGCGGTGTCGATCTCGTTCATTAGGGCATGACTGCCGAACTGCACTCCCGCCGCACCGTCCTGACCACGGGTGCCGCCGTCGCCGGTGCCGCCGTCGGCGCCGTCGCGCTCACCGCCTGCTCTTCGGACAACGCCAAGTCCGGCACCGCCCAGGCGCCGATCGCCGCCGGGACGCCGCTGGTCGCGCTCGCCGACGTCCCGGTCGGGCAGGCGAAAGCCGCCAAAGCGCCGGACGGCTCCGACGTGATCGTGGCCCGGACATCCGAAACGGCCTGCGCCGCCTTCAGCGCGATCTGCACGCACCAGGGCTGCACGGTCGCGCCGAAGGGCGCCGACCTCGTCTGCCCGTGCCACGGCTCGGTGTTCAACGCCCTCACCGGGGAGGTCAAGCAGGGCCCGGCTAAGAAGCCGCTGCCGAGCGTGCCGGTGAAGGTCGAGAACGGGAAGGTCGTCGCCGGCTGACGAGCCGGGAACGCCGGAGAGCCCTTGTGGACGGTCCCCGTCCGCAAGGGCTCTCCGTGTGACAGAAGCGACTCAGGCGTCCCAGCCGAACAGCTTCTCGCCGGCCGCGACATCGCGCTCGGCGTCCAAACCGGACAGAACGTCGGCCGAGGCGTCCAGTGCGACGACCGGGACGATCGCCGAATAGCCCGCCGCGGTCACCGCTTCCGGGTCCCAGCTGACGATCGGCTGCCCGGCCCGCACCTGCTCGCCCTTGACGACGTGCAGCGTGAAGCCTTCGCCCTTCTCCTTGACCGTGTCGATCCCGAGGTGCACCAGCACGGCCTTGCCGTCCTCGGTCGCGACGACGTAGGCGTGCGGGTGCAGCGTCGCGACGGTGCCGTCGACCGGCGCGACGGCGTCCGATCGCCCTCCCGTGGGCTGCACGGCGATGCCCGGACCCACCATGGCCTGCGCGAACACGGGGTCCGGGACCTCGGTGATCGGCACTACGCGCCCGGCCACCGGGCTGAGGATCTCCAGGCTCACAGCAGGTCCTCGATGTCGCTGGCGATCGTGTCCGCCTCCGGCCCGACGATCACCTGCAGCGCCGTCGACCCCATCTTCACGACGCCCATCGCGCCGGCCTTCTTCAGCGCCGCTTCGTCGACGAGGCTCATGTCCTCGACCTCGCAGCGCAGCCGCGTGATGCAGCCCTCGATCTCGGTGAGGTTCTCCGTGCCCCCGAGTGCGGCGAGGATCTTTTCGGGCCTGTCATCCGCCATCGCGGTCTCCTTGATCACTGTTTGTTCCCAACCTGACGCGAACCGCGTGTCCACCTGTACTACGCCGTTCGTCGGCATGCACCCCGCCGCGGGCCACGAACGGATAACGGTGGTTGACACCCGTCCGCACGGCGGAGCATCCTGCCCCATCGGATCATTGGTCTAGACCGGAACGTACCAATGTTCCGGGCCGGATGCGAGCACCGGTCCCCCGGTGACAGGAGAACGAGGAGGGTGACGCCGATGAGCGCGGCCGCGCACGTCCCGCCACCCGACCGGGTTGTCAACGGGCCCACGCCCAAGCACGCCCAGCTGCGGGAGATCCTCCGCCGCACGGTGGAACGGGAACTCCCGCCCGGCGCGCCGATCCCGTCGGAACGCGAGCTCGCCCAGCGCTACGGCGTGTCGCGGCTCACGGTCAGATCGGCGATCGGCAAGCTGGTCGAGGAAGGGCTGCTCGCCCGCGTCCGGGGCAAGGGCACGTTCACCGCGGCCCGGCGGATGGAGCTGCAGCTCTACCTGATGTCGTTCACCGACGACATGCGGCGGCGCGGGCTCACCCCGACGACCGAGGTGGTCTCCGCGGCCACCGAGGTCCCGCCGACCGCATCGGCGCACGCCCTCGGCCTCACCGAGGGCGCCCCCGCGCACCACCTGGTGCGGTTGCGCCACGCCGACGGCGTGCCCCTGGCCGTCGAACGGGGCTGGTACCACGCGGGCCGGGCTCCCGGCCTGCTCGAGCTCGACCTGACCCAGTCCATCTACGCGCAGCTGGCCGAGACGTACGACGTGCGTCCCGACCAGGCGTGGCAGACGGTCTGGGCCGAAGGCGCGGACCGCGAGACGGCCCGGCTGCTCGGCATGCGCGCCGGCAGTCCCCTGCTCGTGTTCCGCCGGGTCTCCAGCGCAGGCGGGGACCCGATCGAAGACATCACGTCCTGGTACCGGGGAGATCACTACCAGGTGACCATGCAGTTGGACCGGAACACCCCGGAACCCGGTCAACCACCCCACTATGGAGGATCCAGATGAGCTCCACCACCGCGGAGGGGGCGAAGAAGAGCGGCAGCGGTCTCGCCGGTCTTCAGCGCTTCGGCCGTAGCCTCATGCTCCCGATCGCCGTGCTCCCCGCGGCGGGCATCCTGCTCCGCTTCGGGCAGGACGACATGCTCGGCAAGGACGGCCTCGGCTGGAACAAGGTCGCTTCGGTGCTGGGCGCCGCGGGCGGCACGCTGTTCAACTGGCTGCCGCTGCTGTTCGCCGTCGGCATCGCCGTCGGCTTCGCCAAGAAGGGTGACGGCTCGACCGCCGTCGCCGCGGTCGTCGGCTTCTTCGTCTTCAGCGCCGTCGTCCAGGTGTTCGCCCCGCTGAGCGACCTGCCCGGCTACAAGGCGGGCGCGACCGAGCTGGCGCCGATCAAGTGGCCGTACTCGGTGCTCGCCGGTGTCGTGGTCGGTATCGTGGCCGCGCTGCTGTGGCAGAAGTACCACCGCATCAAGCTGCCCGCCTACCTGGCCTTCTTCGGCGGCCGCCGGTTCGTCCCGATCATCACCGCCGGCGTCATGGTGCTCCTCGGCGTGATCTTCGGCCTGGTCTTCCACTGGGTCGACCAGGGCATCCAGGCCGCCGGTGACGCGGTCACCGCGTCCCCGATCGTCGGTGGCGGCATCTACGGCGCGCTGAACCGCCTGCTCATCCCGGTCGGTCTGCACCAGCTGCTGAACGTCCCGGTGTGGTTCATCTTCGACGGCGGCGACATCAACAACTTCGTCGCGGGCAAGATGTCGGCGGGTTCGTTCACCACGGGCTTCTTCCCGATCTTCATGTTCGCGCTGCCCGCGGCGGCGCTGGCGATCTGGCAGACGGCCCGCCCGGCGCAGAAGAAGGTCGTCGGCGGTGTGATGATCGCCGGCGCGCTGACCTCCTTCCTCACCGGTGTCACCGAGCCGATCGAGTTCTCGTTCATGTTCGTCGCGTGGCCGCTGTACCTGTTCCACGCGATCATGACCGGCACCTCGCTGGCGATCTGCAACGCGCTGGGCATCCACCAGAGCTTCAACTTCTCGGCCGGCGCGATCGACTACCTGCTCAACTTCGGCGCCCCGGCGGCGCAGAAGCCGTGGCTGCTGATCCCGATCGGACTGGTCTACGCGGTGATCTACTACGTGGTCTTCCGGTTCGCGATCGTCAAGTTCAACCTGCGCACCCCGGGCCGCGAGGACGACTCGATCGAGTCGGACCTCGAGCGCACGGCCGCCGCGTAACATCCGTACCGACGTAAACCCCAGAAGCGAGAGGACGAACATGCCGGAGAAACGCGTCGCCGTGGCGAGCAAGGTGGGCCTGCACGCCAGGCCGGCCGCGCTGGTGGCGAAGGCGGCCGCGGCGCAACCCGTCGCGGTGCAGATCGCCAAGGCCGGCGGGAGCCCGGTGGCCGCCGGCAGCGTGCTCAACCTGATGACCCTCGCCGCCGGCTACGGCGACGAGGTCGTGATCAGCGCCGAGGGTGAGGGCGCCGAGGAGGCCGTGGAAGCGGTCGCCCAGCTGGTCGCCACCGACCTCGACGCCTGAGGTACCCCACCGCGAAGGCCTTCGCACCGGTCCCCGACACCGGTGCGGAGGCCTTCGCGGCGTTTCGTAGGGTGGACGCATGGAGAGCGTGCGCCTGATCGACGAGTGGCCGGTGGACACCGCCGCGACGGCCGTGGTGACGGCGGACGGCACCGTCGCGGGCCGCCACGGCGACACCGCGCGGAAGTTCCGGCTGGCCTCGGTCAGCAAGCCGCTGACCGCCTACGCGGCGCTCATCGCGATCGAAGAGGGCGTCGTCGACCTGGACACCCCGGCCGGTCCCGAAGGCTCGACCGTGCGGCACCTGCTGGCCCACACCTCCGGTCTCGCGTTCGACGCGCACAAGGCCATGGCCGAGCCCGGCACCCGGCGGCTCTACTCCAACGCCGGGTTCGAAGAGCTCGCCGACGCGCTGGCCGAGCACTCCGGCATCCCCTTCGCCCAGTACCAGGCCGAAGCGCTGTTCGCCCCGCTCGGCATGACGAGCACCACGCTCGACGGCTCGCCCGCCGCCGACGTCGTGTCCACTGTGGACGACCTGGCCGCGTTCGCCGCCGAGCTGCAGTCCCCCAAGCTGCTCGACCCGGCCACCGTCGCCGAGGCGACGAACGTCGTGTTCCCCGGCCTGTCCGGGGTGCTGCCCGGGTTCGGGCACCAGAAGCCCAACGACTGGGGCCTCGGCTTCGAGATCCGCGACCACAAGAGCCCGCACTGGACCGGCGCGAACAGCTCGCCGCGCACCTTCGGGCACTTCGGCCAGTCGGGCACGTTCCTCTGGGTCGACCCGGACGCGGGCGCGGCCTGCGTCGCGCTGACCGACCGCGCGTTCGGCCCGTGGGCCGCCGAGGTCTGGCCGCGCTACACCGACGCCGTCCTGGCGGAATTGAGCGCGTGAAGCCGCTCCTCCCCGCGCTGCTGCTCCTGCTCGCCGCCTGCAGCGCGCCCGCGGCCGCGCCCGCTCCCCCGTCGGCGTCCCCGGCTGCGGCCGCGGTCCCGCCGGCGCTCGGGACGAACGGCGCCGCCGTGCCGGCCCTGCGCTGGACGCCGTGCCACGGGAAGTACCAGTGCGCGGCCGCGTCCGTGCCGCTGAGCTACCGCGAGCCCCGGGGCGAGTCGATCACGCTGTCGGTGATCAAGCTGCCGGCGGGCGACCCGGGACGGCGGCTCGGCTCGTTGTTCTTCAACTTCGGCGGCCCGGGCACCGACGGCGTCGGCGAGCTGACGCGGTTCGCCGACCGCTACCCCGCCGAGGTCCGGGCCCGGTTCGACCTGGTGAGCTTCGACCCGCGCGGGATCGGCGGGTCTACGCCGATCAGCTGTCCGGGCGCCGACCACGTGCCCGCGCCGGGGTCGCCGCTGCGGCAGCCGGACGCGTTCTTCGCGGCGAGCGCCGCGACCGCCCGGGCCTGCGCCGCCTCGGGTGCGTTGCCGAGCCACCTGTCGACGGCGAACGTGGCGCGCGACCTGGAGCTGCTGCGCCAGGCCGTCGGCGACGCGACGCTGAACTTCTACGGCTACTCCTACGGCACCTACCTGGGCGGCACGTACGCGAACCTGTTCCCGGACAAGGTGCGCGCACTGGTCCTCGACGGCACGCTCGACCTGGTCGCGAACGCGACCGGCAAGCCGGGGCAGGAGAAGGAGCCGGTCGACGTCCGCGCCGACGTCGCCGGCGCGCAGCAGCAGGAGCTGGCCCAGTTCTTCGCGGTGTGCGCGGCGGCCGGCCCCGAGTGCGCGTTCTCCGGCGGCGACCCGAAGGCGAAGTTCGCCGGGATCTTCGCGCGGGCGTCGCGCACCACGGGCGTCGGATCGCTGATGCGGACGGTCGACAGCGCGCTGTACCAGTCCGGCCGGTGGAAGCGGCTCGCGCAGACCCTCGCGGCGATGCCGGCGGATTCCGGCCCCGCTTCGCCGGTGCTCGATCCGTACGTGCCGACGCACTCCGCGGCGTTCCTGGCGGTCCAGTGCGTCGACAGCGACAACCCCGGCTCACCCGCGGACTACGCGGCTCTGGCGGCTCGGGAGAGCAAGCGTCAGCCGTATTTCGGGCTGGGCGCGGTGTTCTCGATGGCCCAGTGCGTCGGCTGGCCGGCGCACGACGCCGACCGGTACACCGGGCCGTGGAACCGGGCGCGAAAGAACCCGATCCTGGTGCTGAACAACCGGTTCGACCCGGCGACACCGTTGCCCAACGCCCAGGCGACGGCGACGGAGCTGGGTGACGGCCGGGTGCTCGTGGTCGACGGCTACGGCCACACGTCACTGGACGCGCCGAGCGCGTGCGCTTCGGCGGCCGTGACGCGGTATCTGACGGACCTGGCGGCACCCGCGGAAGGGACGACCTGCGCGCCGGACGCGGTCCCGTTCTCGTGAGTGAGAAACGGTGTTCTGACACTGTTTCTCACTCACGACCAGCGAGCGCCCGCCGTTCAGCCGAACGGACGCCCCCACCAGGGTCTTTGGACCCTGCCGGGCGCGGTTTCCGGGTGGTGTCATGGTTCTCGTGCGGGCCCGCCGCCGGGCCGGTGCGGGGACCTCGGGCCCCGGCGGGCCGCACGCCTAACCCTCCATGACGCGGATCGGTTCCCCCGCCTGGTAGGCCGCGATGTCCTCGACCGCGTCGCCGTAGAAGATCTCGTACGTCTCGCGCGCGACGAACCCCAGGTGCGGGGTCAGGACCGCGTTGTCCATTGTCCTCAGTGGATGGTCGGCCGGGAACGGCTCGACGTCGTAGACATCCAGCGCTGCCGCCCGGATCTCCTTGCGCCGCAACGCGTCCACCAGTGCCGCCTCGTCGACGATCGGGCCGCGCGAGGTGTTCACCAGCACCGCGCTCGGCTTCATCGCGGCCAGCTCGGCCGCGCCGACCAGGCCGCGCGTGCGCCCGCTGAGCACCAGGTGGATCGACAGCACGTCCGAGCGGGCGAAAAGGTCCTCTTTGGACACCGCCGTCACGCCGTGCGGATCGGCCTTCTCCTGCGTGAGGTTCTGGCTCCAGGCGATGGTCTCCATGCCGAAGGCCTGCCCGATCTTCGCCGCGCCCGCCCCGAGGCGGCCGAGGCCGAGCAGCCCGAGCGTCTTGCCGTGCAGCATGGTCCCGACCGTCGTCTGCCAGCCGCCCTCGCGCATGGACCGGAACTCCTGCGGCAGGTTCCGCGCCGCGGCCAGGATCAGCGCCCACGTGTGCTCGGCGGTCGGCTCGCCGAGGTACCCGGTCCGCGACACGACGACGCCGTTGCGCTTCGCGGCCGGGACGTCGATGGCCGCGTTGCGCGGGCCGGTGCTGACCAGCAGTTTCAGGTCCGGCAGCCGGTCGAGCACCTCGGCCGGGAAGCGGGTGCGCTCGCGCATCGCGACGATCACTTCGAAGCCCCGCAGCTGCTCGACGACGTCGGTGAGGGGCTCGGTGAAGACGGTGATGTCGGCCTTCAGCGAGTCCCAGTCACCGAAGGTCAGAGCGACGTCCTGGTAGTCGTCGAGGATCGCGATGCGCATGTCCTCACCGTAGTGGCACGAAGTGGCCGGCACCGCCCCAGGGCTTGAACGTGTTCAAAAACAGGGCTACCGTCCTTCTTGAACACGTTCAAAAGAGGAGTAACCATGGACCGAGTAGTCGTCGCCTACGCGCTCTACCTGCTGATCAGCATCCCGCTGACCGTGCTGGTGGCCCGGACGCTGAGCAAGCACGGCCGCACTTTCCTGACCGAGGTCTTCGCCGACAGCCCCGGCCTGGCCAACGCCGTCAACCAGCTCCTGGTCGTCGGCTTCTACCTGGTCAGCCTGGGGTTCGTGACGCTCTTCCTGACCAGCCACGCCGACGTGACCACCGCGCGGCAGGTGTTCGAGCTGCTCTCGGTGAAGATCGGCGTCGTCGCGCTCATCCTCGGTGTGATGCACCTGACCAACGTGCTGGTCTTCAACGGCATCCGGCGCCGCCACCTGGCCCCGAAGCCCGAACCCCGGCCGCTGCCCGTGCCCTACCCCGGCATGCCGCAGGTGCCGCCCTTCCCCGCGCCCTGACGTGCCCGGCGCTAACGTGCCGCACGTGGCCAAGAGCGAGGAAACGCGGTCCCTGATCGTCACGACCGCGATGCGGCTGTTCACCGAGAACGGCTACGACCGCACGACGATGCGCGCGATCGCCGCCGAAGCGGGCGTCTCCGTCGGGAACGCGTACTACTACTTCTCGTCGAAGGAACAGCTCATCCAGGGCTTCTACGACGAGATCGCCCGCCAGCACCTCGACGAGGGCCGCGCCCGGATCGAGGGCGAAAGCGCCTTCGCGGTCCGGCTGAAGACCGTGCTGCTGTGCTGGCTGGACATCGCCGAGCCCTACCACCGCTTCGGCACGCAGTTCTTCGTCAACGCGGCCGACCCGGAGTCGCCGCTGAGCCCGTTCAGCGACGACTCCTCGGCCGCCCGCGAAGCGTCGATCGGCCTCATGCGCGAGGTCGTCGACGGCTCCGACGTCAAGCTCGACCCCGAGCTGCGCGACCAGCTGCCCGAACTGCTGTGGCTCTACCAGATGGGCGTGGTGCTGTACTGGATCCACGACCGCTCGGCCGCCGCGATGCGCAGCCGGATGCTGGTGGAGCGCAGCGTCCCGCTGATCGCGCGGGTGGCCGCGCTCTCCCGGCTGCGGGTGTTCCGCCCGGTCAGCCGGGAGATCGTCGACCTCATCCAGGACCTGGCTAAGCGGGACTGACCGCCCGGAAGTAGAGGAACCGCGGCTTGGTCCGCAGGTTCTCCGCCCACTTCGGGTCGGCTTCGGCCGCTTCCGGCGCCGGCATCGGCTCGACCAGCTGGTCGACGGCGAAGCCCGCGTCGCGGACCGCCTGGAACGTCCAGCTCAGCGGGCGCCGGTAGAAGCGCACCCGCTGACCGGGCGGGAACTCATCCTCCAGCAGCTCCACCTCGAAGTAGTTGTCCTTGTCGAACCAGTGCCAGTCCTCACCGGGGTGGTGCACCGAGAACACCAGCGCGCCCCCGGGTTTCAGGACCCGGCGGAACTCCGCGAGCGTCGGCCCCCAGTCCTTCAGGTAGTGCAGCACGAGCGACGCGGTGATGACGTCGATCGAGCCCGGCTCGAGTGGGAGCGGCCGGGTCACGTCGGCGACTTCGAAGCGCGCCACCTCGCCGAACTTCCGCTGGGCGGAGGAAACCATCCCCGCGCTCGCGTCGACGCCCAGGACGTCGGCGCCCCGCTCGGCCAGGAGCGCGCTCAGGTGCCCGGCCGCGCAGCCGACGTCCAGGACGCGCCGGCCCGACACGTCGCCGGCCAGGTCGAGGATCGCCGGGCGGTCGTACAGCGCGTTCATGACGTTCTTCTCCGCGTGCTCGGCATACGCGTCGCTGAACGCGTCGTACTGCGCCGCCCGCGCCCGGCCGAGGATCTCCTCGATCACCTCGGTCTTCGCGTCTGCGTAGTTCTGGACGTACTTCCACTCCTTCGCGGCGAGTTCGCGCTTCTTCGCCGCGTACAGGTCACGCTCCTCCGGGTGCGCGCGCATCCGGTCGCGCAGGAGCCGGTAGCGCTCGGTCTGGCCGTTGCCGGGCGAGTACACGTGCAGGTTGACGTTGGTGTCCGGGCCCTTGAAGCAACGGTGCTTCTCCCAGTCCGGCTCGCGGATGACGAGCCGGTAGCCCGCCTCCTCCAACGCGGGGACGTAGGCGTCCTCGTCGTCGGAATCCGGCACCACGAGCAGGATGTCGACGCACGGCTTGGCGCACAGGCCCGGCACCGACGTCGAGCCGACGTGCTCGAGGACGAGCACCTGGTCGCCGAGCACGTCCCGGATCCGCTCGGCCTCGCGCTCGAAGAGCTTCGGCCACTCCGGGTCGTAGTCGGCGAGCGTAACGGTCGAGTTGTGCTGCGGTGCTTCGCCGACCCAGATCCCCTGGATTTCGTCGTCGCTCAACGCGTCTTGGCTGGTCATTCCGGTTGACCCCCTTCTTGAAGGCAGTCGACCAGATTATCAACGCGCGCAAGCGATTTTCAGCTGATCGGCAGCGGCAGCAGGTTCCCGGTCGCTTCGCGCAGCGCGTCGCGCATCGCCGCGCGCGGGGCGGGCTGCCCGGTGAAGTGCTCGGCCTGCCCGAACGCCTGGTGCAGCAGCATGTCCAGCCCGGTCGCGAGCCGGCCGCCCCGCGCCGCGACGGCTTCGGCCAGCGGCGTCGGCCACGGGTGGTAGATGACGTCGAGGACGTGCGCGACACCCGCCAGCTCGGCCACGTGCGGGAGGACCGCGTCCGGCGGCACGGTGTTCACCAGCACCGTCGCGGTGCCGAGGTCCGCGAAGTCCGTCTCGGACCAGCGAAGCACGTCGACGTCGAGCGAAGCCCGCTTCGCCGCGTCGAGCGTTTCGCCCGCCCGAGCGGGTTCCCGCACGACGAGCCGGACCTGCCGCACGCCGAGCGCCGCGAGCCCGACGACCGCCGCGGCCGCCGTGCCGCCCGCGCCGAGCACGACCGCGGTGTCCGACGGGCTCGGCTCGTAACCGCCTGCCGCGCGCAGCGCCCCGGTGACGCCGTCGACGTCGGTGCAGTCCGCGAGCCAGCCCTTCGCCGTGCGGACCAAGGTGTTGGCCGCGCCGACCGCGGCCGCGCGCGGGGTCACCTCGTCGGCGTGGTCCAGCGCCGCGCGCTTGCCCGGCATGGTGACCGAGAGCCCGGCCCACTCCGGGCCGAGGCCGTCGACCAGGCCCGGCAGCTCGTCGGCGCCGGTCTCGATGCGCTCGTACGTCCAGCCGGTCAGGCCGAGCGCGGCGAACGCGGCGCCGTGCAGCACCGGCGACAGCGAGTGCGCCACCGGCTTTCCCAGCACGGCGGCGCGGCGAGGCTCAGAAGACACCACGTTGCTGGGCCAGCTTGACGTTCGCCTTGTGGTCGTCGAACGTGACCGCGAAGCAGGACAGGCCGTTCTTCTCGCACTTGACGAAGAACATCCAGTCGCCGGCCACCGGGTGCACCGCCGCCTGGATCGCGTCGGGACTCGGCACCGAGATCGGCGTCGGGGTCAGGCCGGTGTTCTTGTAGGTGTTGTAGGCCCCGGCGCGGTTCCGGTCGTCGTCGTTGGTCGCCAGGGTCGGGCGGTCCAGCACGTAGTTGACCGTGGAGTCCATCTGCAGCCGCATGTTGTTCGCCAGCCGGTTGTAGATGACCCGCGAGAGCTTCCCGAAGTCGGCCTTCACGGCTTCGCGTTCGATGATCGAGGCGATGATCAACGTCTGGTACGGCGTCATCCCGGGGCCGGTCGACTGCGGGCTCAGCCCCGCGTTCTGGATCGCCTCGGTCGAGCTGCGCACCAGCTGCCCGATGATCTCCTGCGCGGTCGCCCCGGGCCGGACGTCGTAGAGGCCCGGCGCGATCAGACCTTCCAGCCGCCGGTCCTTGCGGTCGGCCTTGTTGGCGGGCTCGATCGCCCAGTCGGGCACGCCGAGCGTCTTGAGGTCGGCGCTGTCGACGACCTTGCGCAGGTCGTCGGCGGTCACGCAGGTGCTCTTGCCGTTGATCTGCGCGCAGGACGCCTTCGCCATCAGGCTGTACACGCCGGGCGTGACCTTGCCGTCGGGCTGGGTGATGTCGTCGAACTGCGTGTACGGCCGGATCTCCAGCTGGCCGACGCGCGCGGCCGCGTCGGTGATCCGGTCGACCGCGCTGGCCCCCGACATGTGCGACTTCATCACGTAGAAGCCGTGCTGGATCCGGGCCAGCTTCGGGTTTTCCTCACCGGCCTTGACGAACGCCTTGCTGCTGGCGACGACCCCGGCCGTGGTGAGCTTCGCGCCGATCGCCGACGTCGAGTCGCCGTCGTCGACCTGGAACAGCACGTCCCCGTCGCCGGCGCCCTCGAAGTCGTCGTAGCCGAAGATCTTGTTGAAGCCGTAGTAGGCGCCGCCGGCGAGCAGCACGATCACGACCAGCGCGGCGACCCAGCCGAAGGCGCGCTTGCCCTTCTTCTTCTTCTTTCGCGGCTGTTCCGGCTCGTCGTCGTACTCGTCGTACTCCGCGTCGTCGTACTCGGCGTCGTCGTAGTCGTCGGCGTACTCGTCGTAGTCGTCGTACTCGGCGTCGTCGGCGAAGAACTCTTCGGGCTCTTCGTGCACCGGCTCCGGCTCGGTCTGGGCCGGGATGATGTCGGTCGGCGGGTCCTCGCGCGCCGGCGGGGGCGGCGGGCGGCGGCGCCGCGGCGGCTCCAGCCCGGGTTCGGGCACGCCGACAGACCGGTCACCCGGCTGGACGGGCCGCCGAGCGGGCGGCGGGGCTTCCGAGGCCCCGCGGCGGGGGTCGGCATCGGGGTCGAGCGCCGCGCGCCGCCGGTGTGACTCGCCGGCTTCGCCCGGGTCGGGCGCGGCACGCCGGCGTCCCGCCGGTGGCTCGACCGCCTCGGCTGGATCGGGCGCGGCACGCCGACGACCGACCGGTGGCTCGGCCGCCTCAGCTGGATCGGGCGCGGCACGCCGGCGTCCCGCCGGGGGCTCAGCGACCTCGGCCGGGTCGGGCTCGGCCCGGCGGCGGCGGCGTGGGGCCTGCCCTTCCTCCGGTGCGCCGCGCAGACGAGCGGCCTGTGCTTCGGCCGCCTCTTCCAGGTCGAGCATCGCCTGGTGCCGGCGGGCGGCGTCGGCTTCGGCCAGCTCTTCGGGACTCGGGCGGCGACGGCGGGCGTCGGCCTCGTCCGGGTTCGGCGCGGGACGGCGGCGGCGCGGCTGCTCTTCGGGGGCCGCGCGGCGGCGCCCGGGTTCGGGGGCCTCCGGAGCCGCCCGGCGGCGGCGTGGGGCCGGGCCGTCGGCACCGTCGTCGAGCCCGTGGCGGGCGCGGACGGGGGCCGAGCGCTCGGCTTCGCGGGGGTCGAAGTCGTCGTCGGCCGGGGGCAGCGTGCCCGGCGGCTCGAGGCGGCGACGGCGGCCGGACGGCGGCGCGTCGCGGCGGGGGTCGTAGCCCGGCTCGGGCCGCGCCCGGCGCGACGGCTGGGGCAGCTCGTGGGAGCCGCTGCGCCGCGACGGCTGCGGAAGCTCCTGGTACCCGCTCGCGCGCGGGTCCTCGCGGTTCGGTGCGGGCCGGGACGGCGGCGGGGTCGCCGCTTCCGGCTCGCGCAGTCGCCGGCGCCCGCGTGGGGGCTCAGGTGGCTGCTCGTTCATCGGTCTCCCTCCCGGGCGCGGTGCGCAGCGGCGGCGTCGATCCAGGCCTGCAGGATCTCCACGGCGGCGGCCTGGTCGACCACCGCGCGCTGCTTGCGGCCTTTGACCCCGCGCTGGGAGAGGATGCGGGATGCGGTGACCGTGGTCAGCCGCTCGTCGCCCAGCCGGACCGGCACGGGCGCTATCCGCCCGGCCAGGCGTTCAGAATACGCGATCGCCAGCTCGGCCGCCGGTCCCTGGCGGTTGGCGAGCGTTCGCGGCAGGCCCACGATCACCTCGACCACCTCGTGCTCGGTGACGAGGGCGGCCAGCTGGTCCAGATCACTGTCGTCGGTCGCATCGCGGGAGAGGGTAACCAATGGCGAGGCGAGCACGGGGGCCGGATCGCTCAGCGCCACTCCGACCCGGACGGATCCGACATCCACTCCGAGCCGACGGCCGCGGCCCGGATCGTCCTTGCCAGGCCGATCCGGGCCGCGGTTTCCGCGGTTAACCAATGCCGGCAATCGCCGCGCGCAGGGCCGTGACCGCGTCGGCCGCGCCGGCCGGGTTCGTGCCGCCGCCCTGGGCCATGTCGGGCTTGCCGCCGCCCCGGCCGCCGATCTTCTCGGCGAAGGACGGGACGAGCTTGCCCGCCGCGATGCCCTTGTCCTGGGCCGCCTTGGTCGTCGCGACGACGAAGCTCAGCTTCTCGCCGGCCGGCGAGAACAGCGCCACCACCCCGGGCCGGGAGCCGAGCCGGCCGCGGATGTCCGAGGCGAGCGCGCGCAGGCCGTTGCCGTCGACGTCCGGGACGACCTCGGCCACGACCGTGACGCCGCCGATCTCCTGCGCCTTGTCGACCAGCGCACCCGCCGAGCCCAGCACCTGCTGGGTCTTGAGCTGGGTGATCTCCTTCTCGGCGTTCTTCAGCCGGGTCAGGACGTCCTCGATGCGGCCGGGCAGCTGGTCCGACGGCACCTTGAAGGTGTTCGCCAGCTGCGAGACCAGCAGCTGCTCCTTGCGGACGTACTTCAGCGCGTCCGTGCCGACCAGCGCCTCGACGCGGTGGACACCCGAGCCGATGGAGGCGTCGGAAACGAGCTTGACCAGGCCGAGCTGGCCGATCCGCTCGACGTGCGTGCCACCGCAGAGCTCGCGGGAGTAGTCGCCCATGTCGACCACGCGGACGTCGTTGCCGTACTTCTCGCCGAACAGCGCGACCGCGCCCAGCTCGAGGGCCTTGTCCTTGGTCGTGGTGTAGCTCTGCACCTCGACGTTGGTCTGCAGGTAGTCGTTGACCTCCTGCTCGACCTCGGTCAGCACGTCCGCCGACACCGAGCCCGGGGTGGTGAAGTCGAACCGCATGCGGCCCGGCGAGTTCAGCGAACCCGCCTGCGCCGCGCGCTTGCCGTACGCGCCGCGGACGGCCGCGTGCACCAGGTGCGTCGCGGAGTGCGAGCGCTCGATGGACAGGCGGCGGTGCGCGTCGACCGAACCGGTCAGCTTGGTGTCCAGGCCGACCTCGCCCTCGGCGACCTCGACGCGGTGCACGTACAGGCCGGGGACGATCTTCTGGACGTCGAGGACCTTCAGCTCGACGCCGTCGCCGAGGAGCACGCCGGTGTCGGCGACCTGGCCACCGCTTTCGGCGTAGAACGGCGTCCGGTCGAGGACCAGCTCCGCCTTCTTGCCCGCGGAGACGCTGCGGACCGGCTGCCCGTCTTCGAGCAGGGCGACGACCTTGGCCTCGGCCTGCAGGTCGGTGTAGCCGAGGAACTCGGTCTCGCCGTGCTGCTCCAGGACCTTCCGGTACTCGGAGAGGTCGCCGTGGCCGGTCTTGCGGGCCGCCGCGTCCGCCTTCGCGCGGGTGCGCTGCTCGTTCATGAGCGTGCGGAAGCCGTCCTCGTCGACGGTCAGGCCCTGCTCGGCCGCCATCTCGAGAGTCAGGTCGATCGGGAAGCCGTAGGTGTCGTGCAGCTGGAACGCCTTGTCGCCGGCGAGCACGTCACTGCCGCCGCGCTTGGTCTCCTCGGCCGCGAGGTCGAAGATGCGCGAGCCGCTGGTCAGGGTCGAGAGGAAGGCCTCCTCCTCGATCCGGACGACCTCGCTGATGCGGTCGAAGCCGGAGACGAGCTCCGGGTAGGTCGGGCCCATCGTGTCGCGCACGACCTTGGCGAACTCCTGCAGCACCGGCTCCTGCACGCCCAGCAGGCGCGTGGAGCGGACGATGCGGCGCAGCAGGCGGCGCAGCACGTAGCCGCGGCCGTCGTTGCCCGGGGTGACGCCGTCGCCGATCAGCATGACGCCGGTGCGGGCGTGGTCGGCGATGACGCGGAAGCGGACGTCGTCGGCGTGGTTGACGCCGTAACGCCGGCCCGAGAACTCCTCCGCGCGGCCGATGACCGGGCGGACGAGGTCGGTCTCGTAGACGTTCTCGACGCCCTGCAGGATCGTCGCCACGCGCTCGACGCCCATGCCGGTGTCGATGTTCTTCGCGGGCAGCTCACCGAGGATCGGGAAGTCCTTCTTGCCGCTGCCCTCGCCCCGGATGTTCTGCATGAACACCAGGTTCCAGATCTCGATGTAGCGGTCCTCGTCGACGACCGGGCCGCCCTCGCGGCCGTACTCCGGGCCGCGGTCGTAGTAGATCTCCGAGCACGGGCCGCAGGGGCCGGGGATGCCCATCGACCAGAAGTTGTCGACCATGTCGCGCGCCTGGATGCGCTCGCCGGGCAGCCCGGTGAGCTTGCGCCACAGCCCGGCCGCCTCGGCGTCGTCCTCGTAGACGGTCGCCCAGATGCGGTCCGGGTCGAGGCCGAAGCCGCCTTCGCTCTGGGGCTTGGTGATCAGCTCCCAGGCGTACTCGATGGCGCCTTCCTTGAAGTAGTCGCCGAAGGAGAAGTTGCCCGCCATCTGGAAGAACGTGTTGTGCCGGGTGGTCTTGCCGACCTCGTCGATGTCCGGCGTGCGCACGCACTTCTGCACGGAGGTCGCGCGCGGGTACGGCGGCGGCGCCTCACCGAGGAAGTACGGCTTGAACGGCACCATGCCGGCGTTGACGAACAGCAGGTTCGGGTCGTCGAGGATCAGCGGCGCGCTGGGCACGCGCGTGTGGCCCTTGCTCTCGAAATGGCGCAGGAAACGATCGGTGATTTCGTGTGTGTCCACGGGTCAGTCCTTGTACTGGTGGCGACGAACGGGGTCGGACGGCGGCGGCGGAAGGGCTCCGGGCAGGCCCGGATCAGCCTTCCGCCCGGCGAGCTCGCCGGACCGGGCGCCGGGCGGCGGCCGCGTGGCGCCCCTCGGCGCGGGGCGGGGTCACGCCCGTCCGCTCCTCGACCATGTCGTGCAACTCCTGCTCCCGCTCGTTCATGCCCGCGCGCACCTCGGCGCCGAACGAGCCCACGGCGCCGGCCAGCTCGCGCACGGCGTCACCCAGGTTCGATGCTATCCCCGCCGGAGTGGCCTGACGAGCGGTTTCGGCGGCCTTGCGGGACAGCGCGACGCCCGCGACCACGCCGACGCCGAGCCAGAACAGCCGCTTCACTTGCCGGCCTTCTTCGCGGCCTTCAGCGCGTTCTTCTTCCGGCGCGCCCTGATCGCCTTGCTGAGCCCGTAGGACAGCGCCGCGGTCTTGACCAGCGGGCCGCCCAGCGTCGCGGTGAACACCGACGTCAGCGCGGAGACGTTCCCGGTGACCGCCTGCGCGTTCGACGTGATCCCGTCCACCCGCTCGAGCTGGGTGTTGACGTGCGTGATCGTCTGGTTCGCGCCGATCAGCAGCGGGTCGGTGTTGCTGTTGGTGCGCTCGATCGCCTCGGTGGCCGCGTCCAGCGTCTTGCCGAGCTTGATCAGCGGGATCGCCAGCAGGACGACCAGCACCACGAATGCTCCTGCGGCGATCAACGCGGCGATCTGCCCTGCCGACACGGGCCCTCCTCGGTTCACGGGTCTTGGGTGCCGATGAGGTTACCGCCTGGCCGGGTCCCCGACCGTGTCACCCCGCGCGGGCCGGAAAACGCGTCGACCCGGCGGTCGCGGGGCGGTACACCTGGGCGATGGGACACGACGGCGGACCGGTTTCGTTCAGGGTCCTTTCCGGGCCGGGCGGCACGGCGGCCGACGTGCTGGCCGCGTTGCCCGGCGCCGACCTGACGACGGTCCAGCTGGAGGTCGCGCGCCGCCGCGCGGCCCGGCTGTCCGGCCCCGACGTGCTGCGCCGCCACCGCGAAGACCGGTTCGCGGCGCCCAGCCCGTTGTCGTTCGCTTCGCTGCGGCGGGTCGAGGACGCGCTGCTCGGCGCGGCGGCGGCGTTCGAGCCGGTGGTGCTTTCCCCGCTGACGCCGCTCGGCACCCACTCGGCGGTGGCCGGGCTGGCCCAGCACCGGGTGGTCCCGACCGGCCGCGGCACCGAGGTGGCCGCGGATCCCACGACGGGCTTGGCCCTGGAAGCGGCGGTCCGGCGCGCTTCGGCTTCCGTGGTCCGCTTGGCGACGGTGCAGCGGGTCGTGCGCGCCCAGCGGGTCGCACCGGGGCTGTTCGCGCACTTCTCGCTGTTCGGGGCGGTGACGGCGGGCCGGGACACCGGCAACCTCGCGTTCGAACGGACCGCGCTGGCCGAGCACGCGCGGCTGGTGGTCGCCGGGTGCCGCGCGCTGGGCGCGACGGACGTCTCGCTCGGGGTCACGGTGCTGGACCCGCGGTTCGAGGACCTGCTCGACGCCGTGGAGGTACCGGTCCACCCGTTCCCGGACCGCGAAGGCGGCCGGGGCGGGTACTACGAAGGGCTGTGCTTCAAGGTGTACGCGGCCTTCGGCGGTTCCCCGGCCGAAGTCGGCGACGGCGGCTTCACCCCGTGGACGCGCAAGCTGCTCGGCAACGCGAAGGAGCGGCTGATGACGAGCGGCTTGGGCGTCGACCGGCTCGCGACGCTCGTCTAAAGCTCCTTCACGACCGCGCGGTAGAGCGCCGCCATGTCCTCGTCGCCGTGCCCCGCTTCCACCGCGGCTTCCAGGTGCGAGAGGACCGCGCGGGCGCCCGCGACGTCGACGTCGTCGCCCGCGGCCTCCACCACCAGCCGCGCGTCCTTCGCCGCCAAGCCCGCCGGGAACGACGGCGCGTAGTCGCCGGACAGCATCGCGCCGCCCTTCACGTGCGCGTAGCCGACGTCGAGGCCGCCGCCCTTGATCGTCTCCAGGAACAGCGCCGGGTCCAAGCCCAGCCCGGCGGCCAGGCCCAGGCTCTCCGCCGTGCCGTTGGTCAGCGCCAGCACCCAGGCGTTCATCACCAGCTTCAGCCGGCTGCCGTTGCCGGCCGGGCCGAGCCATTGCGTCTTCACGGCGACCGCGTCGAACACCGGTGTGGCCTTGGGCCGGGCTTCTTCCGGGCCGGACGCCAGGACCTGCAGCTGCGCCTGTTCCGCCGGCTGCCGCGTGCCGAGCACCGGCGCGTCCACGA
Source organism: Amycolatopsis sp. NPDC114478 (assembly GCF_055633805.1). NCBI lineage: Bacteria > Bacillati > Actinomycetota > Actinomycetes > Pseudonocardiales > Pseudonocardiaceae > Amycolatopsis > Amycolatopsis sp. NPDC114478. Next base: position 64,164 of record NZ_JBVKDO010000008.1, read on the forward strand.
AGACCACGCCCGCCTTCTCCGCCAGCGCGGCGAGCCGGTCGGTCCAGTCGAGGCCGACCGTGCTCATCTGCAGCCACAACGTGCCTGACGCGGGCGAAGCCGCTTCGAACGCTTCGGCGACCGCGGGTCCGTCGGCGAGCATCGTCACGAGGGTGTCCGCGCCCTCGGCCGCCGCGGCCGCCGAATCCGCGACCGCGGCGACGTCGGCGAGGGGCTCGGCTTTCGCCCGGGTCCGGTTCCAGACCCGGACGTCGAGGCCCGCCTTCGCGATGTTGGCCGCCATCGGCGCGCCCATGATTCCGGTTCCGAGAAACGCGACACTCATGCTCTCCACATTCCCGGAGAGTGCCCTCAGTAATCGCCGAGGAGGCAGAACGGGTGACCCGCCGGGTCGGCGTAGACGCGCCAGCCGCGCCCGCCGAGGTCGGGGTCGAGCAGCCGGCCGCCGTTCACCAGGACGGCGTGGTGCGACTCCCGGAAGTCGTCCACCTCGAAGTCGAGGTGGAACTGCTGCGGGCGCGCCGGGTCCGGCCAGCGCGGCGGCTGGTGGTCCGGCGCGCGCTGGAACCCGAGGACCATCCCGTTCACGTGCAGCGTCGACCAGTCCTCGTCGACCCGCCAGCGCGGGTCCGGCCGGTCCACCTCGCCGCCGAGCAGGGCCTGGTAGAACCGGGCGAGCACGGCCGGTTCCGGACAGTCCAGGACGATGCACTGCAGCGTCGCGGGCACGGGCACGCCTCCTGCCGTCGCCGGGCCCGGTTTCCGGGCCACCCCGAGGAAGCGGAGTGTACGGAAGCCGATCATGCCGCTGTGCGCCGGTCACCGGTGCACAGCCGGGGCGGGGATTTTCCCGCCCCGGCCGCGTCGCTCAGGCGTCGCCGGCGTCCGCGCCGAGGCCCGTGGCGGTCGCGCGCGGCGCGACGCCGAACCCGGTGTGCAGGCCCGCCGTGCGGCGCACGGTGAAGCGGTCGATCTCGGCGCCGTCGTTGCGGAGCGTCCGCACGGTCAGCGTCGTCTTGCGGCCGAACCACGCCGGCTCGACGTCGATCGCGAGGAACGAGTAGCCGGTGTAGCGCACGCGCGACCAGCCGACCGTCTCCGTCTCCTTGCCGCCGCCGCGAACCCAGTGGTAGGAGGTGAACTCACCGTCGAACGTGTCGGGCACCGGGAAGCTGTAGACGCTCCGGCCCCCGCCGCCGCAGGTCGCGTAGACCGTGCCGTCGCGGTCCGGGTCGACGGTGTCGCCGATGGCCACCTTGCGCGTCACGCGGCCGCCGCGCAGGGCGTCGGTGCGCTCGTAGATGTGGTTGTGCCCGTTGACGACCAGGTCGACGTGGTACTGGTCGAACAGCGGCACCCACTCCTCCCGCACGCCGCCCTCGGACGCGTGCTGGTTGGTCGTCGAGTAGGCGCAGTGGTGGAAGAACACGACGATGAAGTCGACGTCCGGCTGCAGCCGCAGGTACCGCAGGCGGCGCTTGAGCCACGCGGTCTGCGAGCCGTGCGAGTAGCCGAGGTTCGCCGGGATCTCGTAGGAGACGTCGTTGGCGTCGAGGGAGATCACGCCGACGTTGCCGTAGATGAACGAGTACACGCTCGGGCAGTCCGCCGGGCCGCTGCCGGGGAAGTCCCAGCGCGCGGTCTGGCCGCCGTAGCCGTCGGGCGAGTACAGCGCCTCCATGTCGTGGTTGCCGGTGGTGACCATCCACGGCACCGACGCCGCAACGCCTTCGATCTGGTTGTAGTAGGCGTCCCAGACCTTCGGGTCGAACAGGTCGTGGCCGCCGTCGGCGACCGGGCCCGGCGGGCGGCCGGCGCCGCTCGGGTCGGCGTAGGCGATGTCGCCGGCGAGCAGGTGGAACCGCGGGTTCTGCTTCGCGACGGCGCCGTCCTGGGCCAGCGCGGTGGTGGAGACGCCCTGGTCGCCAAAGGCGGTGAAGGTGAACTTCCCGGCCGGGAAGCCGCGGGCGGGCGCGGTGGTGAAGGTCGAGAGCGCGGCGGCACCGCCGTCGCCCTTGGCCGGGTCGAAGCCGTCGTGGCCGACGGCGTAGGTGTAGGTCCGGCCCGGCGCGAGGCCGCACGCCTCGGCGTGCAGGTAGTACTGGTCGTAGGGCGCGATGACCCCGGCGACCTCGGAGTGCAGTGCGCGCGTTTCGGCCGGGATCCGGTGCCCCCACTGGATTCCGCGGCGGTCGTGGTGGTCGGCGACGCGCAGGAACGGGTTCTTCACCCGGGCGGGCACCTGCCACGCGACCCGGATGTCGGTCCGCGGGTTGCGGCCGAACGCGAGGTGCCGGCCGGCGGGCGCGACCTTCCCGCCGTCGGCGTAGGCGGTGCCCGGCAGCAGGAGCGGGCCGGCGGCCAGCAGCGCGCCGGTCGCGGCCGCACCCTTGAGCAGGGAGCGGCGGCTGAGGTAGTCGTGTTGCTCGGCCATGGTGAGGCGGGCGGCCAGGGCGTCGGGGACACCGACTCTCGGGATTTCCATGCGCGGATGCTCGCCGACGGACGTGCCGGGCGCCCGACACCGAGACGAACGCGAGCGGTCGAGTTCCCCGGCCGCGGGTCAAGACTTTCCCAAGCCGCCTTTACCTTTCGCCGCGGATCGTGCGGCGCAGCTTCGGGACGCGCTCGGCGAGGGTGCGCTCGGCACCGCGCTGCGTGGGCTCGTAGTAGTCCCGGCCGACCAGCTCGTCCGGCGGGTACTGCTGGGCCAGCACGCCTTCCGGGACGTTGTGCGGGTACCGGTAGCCCTGGGCGTTGCCCAGCTTCTTGGCGCCCGCGTAGTGGCCGTCCCGCAGCGGCGGCGGGACCGCGCCGGCCAGCCCGGCCCGGACGTCCGCCAGCGCCGCGTCGATGCTCGTGACGACGGCGTTCGACTTCGGCGCGGTGGCCAGGTGGATGGTCGCCTGCGCGAGCGCCAGCCGGCCCTCCGGCATGCCGATGAACTGCACGGCGTGCGCGGCCGCGACGGCCGCCTGCAGCGCGGTCGGGTCGGCCAGGCCGACGTCCTCGCTGGCGTGCACGACCAGCCGCCGGGCGAGGAACCGCGGGTCCTCCCCCGCTTCGATCATCCGGGCCAGGTAGTGCAGCGCGGCGTCCACATCGGACCCGCGGATCGACTTGATGAACGCGCTGATGACGTCGTAGTGCTGGTCGCCGTCGCGGTCGTAGCGGACCGCCGCCTTGTCCACAGTGGACTCGACGATGGCGAGGTCGATCGTCTTCGCCTCGGTGGCCGACGCGGCGTCCGCCGCCGCCTCCAGCGCGGTGAGCGCGCGGCGCGCGTCCCCGCCCGCCAGCCGGACGAGGTGGGCGCGCGCGTCTTCGGTCAGCGTCAGCTCGCCGCCGAGGCCGCGTTCGTCGGCCAGCGCGCGCTCGATCAGGTGGGTGATGTCCTCGTCGGTCAGCGGACGCAGCTGCAGCACGAGCGAGCGCGACAACAGCGGCGAAACGACGGAGAACGACGGGTTCTCGGTGGTCGCCGCGACCAGCAGCACGGTGCGGTCCTCGACCGCGCCGAGCAGCGCGTCCTGCTGGGTCTTGGAGAACCGGTGCACCTCGTCGATGAACAGCACGGTGTTCTCGGCGTTGTACTGCCGGCGCCGCCGCGCCTCCTCGATGACGCCGCGCACCTCCTTGACGCCCGCCGAAAGCGCCGACATCGCGACGAACCGGCGTCCCGTCGCGATCGAGACGAGGTTGGCCAGCGTCGTCTTGCCCGTTCCGGGCGGGCCGTAGAGCAGCACCGACGCCGGCGCGGCGCCTTCGACGAGCCGCCGCAGCGGGGCGCCTTCGCGCAGCAGGTGCTGCTGGCCGACGACCTCCTCGAGCGAGCGCGGCCGCATCCGCACAGCCAGCGGCGAACTCGCCGGGTCCGCCTGCGGTTCGGCCGCGTTCGACGTCGTGCGCTCCGGCGGGGGCGCGACGTCGGCGTTCACGGTGAAGAGCTCGTCCTGTGCCACACCGATGACGTTAACCGACGGCACCGACAGAACCCTTGCCGTGGTCGGCGCACCGGCGCTACCGTCGTGATGACCGGTTGACCGAAAGTGCGATTCCGGTCAACTGGTCAAACTCTCAACGAACCAGCAGGTGGACGAACGCATGAGCCATCCCAACCGCGAGCGCGCCGACCGCATCCTGGACGCGGCGGGCGAGCTGCTGCTGCGCATGGGCTACCGGAAGGTGGCGGTCGACGACATCGCGCGCGCGGTCGGCATCGGCAAGGGCACCGTCTACCTGCACTGGCGCAACAAGGAACTGCTGTTCCAGGCGCTGATGATGCGCGAGTCGGCCGACCTGACCGACGAGCTCCTGCAGGCGATCAAGGCCGATCCGGCGATGATCCTCCCGCACCGGATGATCTCGGCGTCGTTCCTCACCACGCACCGCCGTCCGCTGGTGATGGCGATGCTGCGCGGCAACGCCGAGATGTTCGGCTCGCTCGGCGACCTCGCCCTGAAGAAGCAGCAGGACGAGCTGCGCACGCAGTTCGAGGAAACCATGCTGCGGCACGGCCTGGTCCGGTCGGACATCCCGAACCTGTCCTTCGCGCTCAACGCCACGGCAGTCGGCTTCTACTTCGGCGGGACGCTGACCGACGAGTTCGACGGCATCTCGCCGGAGGCGAAGGCGGAAGCCCTCGCGCACGTCATCCGCACCGCGTTCGAGCCGGCCGGGGAGCCCGATCCCGCGGCGGTCGCGGACGTGGCGGCGGAACTGGGTTCGGCGCTCGAGGAGCTTGTCTCGGGCTACCGGAAAGGGATCTACGCACACGATCCCACCAAGGCCCCCGGCTGATCCCGGGGCCACACAGGGGAAAGAAGGGGCGGACATGACCACCACACAAGCGGACACCTGGGGACTCCACGAAGCCCAGTTCTGGCTGCGGGGGAAGCAGCCGGAGGAGCGGGTGCACCACGCCGCCGACCTCGGGTTCTGGAACGTCTACGGGCACCCGGAGGCCGAAGAGGTGCTCCGCGACCCGGCGACGTACTCCTCGGACACCACCCGGCTGGTGCCGAAAGAGATGATGGCCGACGTCGACCCCGACGTCGACTTCGAGGAGATGCAGGCGGGCAACCTGCTGCAGCTGGACCCGCCGCTGCACAACAAGATGCGCAAGCTGGTCAGCCGTGCGTTCACGCCGAAGGTCGTCGCGGACCTGGAGCCGCGCATCGCCGCGGTGACGAACGAGATGCTCGACGCGGCGGGGTCCGCCGGCCGGCTGGAACTGGTCGAGGACCTGGCCTACCCGTTGCCGGTGATCGTCATCGCGGAGCTGCTGGGGGTCCCCGCGAGCGACCGGCACCTGTTCAAGGGCTGGGTGGACAAGCTGTTCAGCTCCTCGGAGCAGTTCTCGCTGAAGGACCAGACCGAGGGGCGGCAGGAGGCGGTCAAGAAGTCCCTCGAGGGGCAGAAGGCGCTCGTCGAGTACCTCGGCGGGCACGTCGACGAACGGCGGAAGCAGCCCCGGGAGGACCTGCTGACGAAGCTCGTCGAAGCCGAGCTCGACGGCGAGAAGCTGACCCGCAACGAGGTCGTCAACTTCGCCAACGTCCTGCTGCTGGCCGGGCACATCACCACCACGATGCTGCTCGGCAACGCGGTGCTGTGCCTGGACACGCACCCGGAGTGGGACGAGCGCGTGCGTGCCGACCGGTCGCTGGTGCCGCCGGTGATCGAGGAGTCGCTGCGGTACCTGTCGCCGTTCGCGGCGGTGGCCCGCGCGACGAACCGCGAGGTCGAGCTGGGCGGGACGACGGTGCCGGCGGACCAGATGCTGATGGTCTGGGTCGCGGCGGCCAACCGCGACGACCGCGTGTTCACCGACCCGGACACGTTCAACCCGCTGCGGGACCCCAACCCGCACCTCGCGTTCGGCCGCGGGATCCACTTCTGCATCGGGGCGCCGCTCGCGCGGCTCGAAGGCCGGGTGGCGCTGAACATCCTGTTCGACCGCTACCCCGCGCTGCGCACGATCCCGGGTGAGCCGCCGAAGTTCCAGGTCAACCCGAACATGACCGGGGTGCGGGAGCTGCCGCTCACCACCGCGTGAACCGGTTGCGCCCTGGGCGAAATCCCTCGCCCGGGGCGCTTGCCGTGTCCGAAGGTGGGGCGATGACGGTGGCGGTGCTGGCGGACATCCACGGCGTGCTCCCGGCGTTGGAGGCGGTGCTGGCCGAGCCGGACGTCGTGGCGGCGGACAAGATCGTGCTGCTCGGCGACATGCTGGCCGGCCCGATGCCGGCGGAGACCCTGGACCGGCTCCGTTCGCTGGGCTCCCGGGCGGTGTGGGTGCGCGGCAACGCCGACCGCGAGCTGGCGGCGTCGGCGCGCGGGACCGGGAAGTTCGTGCCGGACCCGATCTTCCCGTGGGCCGCGCGGCAGCTGCGTCCCGCGGACCTGCCGGTGCTCGACGCGCTGCCGCTGACGGTGTCGCTCGACGGCGTGCTGTTCTGCCACGCGACCCCGCGCGACGACACGGAAATCGTGCTCGTCGACAGCCCGCTGGAGCGCTGGGCGGAAGTCCTCGACGGCGTCACGGAGGACATCGTCGTCTGCGGACACACGCACATGCCGTTCGTCCGGCTCGCCGACCGGCGGCTGGTGGTCAACCCCGGCAGCGTCGGGATGCCGTACGGCGCCCGTGGTGCGCACTGGGCGTTGCTCGGCGACGGCGTCCGGCTGCGGCGGACGGTTTACGACGTCGAGGAGGCGTGTCGCTTCCTGATCGCGCGGTCGGGTTATCCCGGCATCGAGGAGTGGGTGGACTACTTCGTCCGCAACCCGGCTTCGGACGCCGAAGCGTTGCGCGTGTTCAGCGGGCGCGGAACGAGTTCCACATGATGACCGCGGCGTAGGGCAGGAACTCGCGGCCGCGGCGCCAGAGCCACGGGATTCCCTTGAGCACCAGCCACCCCACGTGCCCCGCGGCGCTCGGCTCGACCCCGCCGCCGCAGGTGAGGCTCACCGGCTCGGGCACGGCGAAGCCGGCTTCGGCGAGCAGGGCGGTGAAGCCGTCGGCGAGGAGGCGGTGGCCGAGTTCCGAGGGGTGCAGCCGGTCGACGCTCCAGACGGTGAGGTCGTAGGCGCCGGGGAGGCGGTCGAGGTCGAGGCAGGGGACGCCTTCGCGGGCGACGACCTCGTCGATGGCGGCGTTCAGCTCGGCGACGCGGGCGCTGAGGGCGCGCTTGAGCGACGGCGGCAGGCGGAAGACCTTGCTGTGGTCGTGGAACCGGACGGGGACGACGGTGGTGTTCACCGCGCGGAGCCGGTGGATGACCTCGGTGAGGTCGGCGGCGATCCGGGCGGCGTCGAAGTCCGGCCGCAGGGTGTCGTTCATGCCGGCGACGAGCAGCGCGACATCAGGCCGGTGCGCGACGGCGGCGGGGACTTGTTCGGTGAGCACGCACCGCATCCGCGCGCCGGTGAAGGCGGGGTTGAGGTAGCCACCGGGACCGACCCCCAGCGCGGCGGCGACGAGCGGGCCGACGCCCCGCCAGCCACCCCGTTTGGGCAGCGGATCCCCGAGCCCGACGGCGGTGGAGTCCCCAAGCACGACAAGCCGTTGGGCGTGCTTGGGGACGGTGGCGGTCGCAGTCGCCGGCACGGTCGCCGATACGACGGCCGGCACGGCGGCCGGCACGGCCGCAAGCGCGGGACGGGCGGGCCGGTGAGGTTCGGGAGTGACTTCGACACTGATCACGGTCACGCCCCCGACCATCGGCCACGGAGACTCACACCCGGTGAGGACGAGGTAACGCGCCTGGGACGGAGCGCCTAATTCTTGACGCTCACCTCACGTGGGCCGGAAATGTCCTGTTCGAGGCAACGGCAGCGAGGACACGACGCGCCGACCACCGGCCGAGAGGGCCACCGGCGCGCCTGACGCACTCAGCGCAGGGAGGCAGGGCGGGGGTGTCACGTACTTCCGCGGGCTGCACGTACCGAACTGCAGGCAGGAAGTACGTACTCCCGCCGAAATCACTACGCGGTCCCCGAGCGGGACACTACGCGGTTTTCCCAATTGACTGAGGCGGATCGTGACGAGACGCTTTTCAGGCCTCTTCGGGCGTGGATTTTGCTCTCAAGGAGAGGTGGATCGATGTCGGCAGGGGTGTGGCTCGCGCTGGCGGTGGTCGTTCCGGCGCTCTTCGGGCTTGGCCTGGTATGTCTCCTCCTCGTCAAGCTCGACGCCCGCAGATCCCTTCGGCGGATCAAGATCGATACGCACGTCGGTCGCTGGTTCGGCCTGGCGATTCAGGTTGACCGGGAACCCGCTCGCACCCCTCCGGTGGTCCTCTCCAGCGAGGTTCCCGCCCGGGAGGGGACCGAGGCTCCAGCGGCCGAGACGCGAAACGCAGCTCCTCGCGGCCCGACTACTGGGAACGAGCGGCAACCCCAGTCGCCGGGCAGCCGAACAAAGAGTGACCGATGATCACATAAGGCGAACATCTCGACGCCCTGTGGACAACCGCGTCCGCCTCAGCGGAAAGCCGGGTAGAACGCCAAATCCGCGTGCGGTCCCAACCGCGCCGCCAACGCCGCCGCCACCCGGGCCGCGAACTCCGATACCGCCGTCATCCGCACGTACCCCGCGTGCTTGGCCAAGTCGCGCCACCACGTCACCAGGGCCGCCTCGCGGCTCAGCGGGGCCGCGTGCCGGGACAGGTCCAGCGATCCCAGCTCCTCGCCCGTGATCAGCCACACCCGCAGCAGCTCGCTGGTCGTCAAATGCGAGGCCAGCACGTCGTCGTCGGCGAAGGTGGGCCACACCCCCACCACCTCCGCGCGCCACCCCGCGACCATCGCTTCGCTCATGCCCGCCGGCAGGGCCAGCGCGTCCGGCCAGCTCGCGAACGGCAGCCTCAGGTGCGCCGCGTCGACCAGGGCCGACCGGACGCAGCCGTACTCGAAGTCCAGGAACCGCACGCTCTCGCCCGTCACCAGGTTGTTGTCCGGGCTCAGCTCCACCGGGCTGAACGCGCGGAACCCCGCCGACCGCGACTGCTCGAGCGCGTCCGCCACCTGCGTCAGCACCTCGTCCGGCGCCGGGATGCCGAGGCGCTCCTGGATCACCGCCGGCACCCTCGCGCACAGCTCGTCGTCACCGCGACCGTCGTTCTTCGCCGGGCCGCCCAGGCGCCGCAGCAGCGCGTTGAAGTCCGCCTCGCGCCCCGCCGTGCTCGCGTGCAGCCGGCCCAGCGACCGCGCCCACGACAGCAGCGCGCGCTCGGCCGCGCGGGAGTCGCGGGCGTAGAGCTTGTCCTCCAGCGTCGGCGTGCGGCCGAGGTCCTCCAGCACCAGCACGCGGTCGCGGCCGTCGTGGGCCAGCAGCTCCGGGCACATCCGCTCGTCCGGCGCCAGCGCGGTGAACAGCTGGTAGCTGACCGCCTCCTGGGCGAACGGGTCGGCGCCCGAGGCCGGCTGGTCCGGGTAGTGCTTGATGACCAGCGTGCGCGGCAGCGCGAAGGACGACGACACCACGCGTGCCCGGACCACCGTGGCCGGCCCGCTCCCCGCGAGGTCCTCGGGCGCGACCAGCGTGATCGCACTGCCGAACCGGCGCGAAAGAACGGACTCGCCCGCCGCGACCGCCGCGGCGACGGCGAGCTGCTCGGCTCCTGCCCCGACCCCAGCGTCGCCGGAGGAGGAGGTGTCGACTGTCATTGTCACCGACCCTACTCGTGACTGAGCAACCATGACTACTGACATCCGGACAAGAAGTCGCCTCCCGTCCGGACCGGTCATCCCCGTGAAAGCGGACGCGTTCCCACCCGTGAACGTTGCCCATTCCGGCGCAGAGTCAACACAATGGCCGCTGCTGCAACGATTCCGAGAAGGTTGACGAGCAGCTGGCCGGCCGACTGGAGGCACCGGCTCCACTGCCCCGCGACCGCGGCCGACTTCGCCGACGTCATGGCGAGCATCCCGGCGACACCGGCGAGCATCGCGACGACCAGGGACGGCACGCCGACGGAAAAGACGAAGTCGACGTCGTGGTTCCGCTCCAGCTGGAACGCCTCCTCGCCGAAGACGCCGGTCGCGCGCACGAGCAGCGCGCCGCCCAGCGTCACGACCATCGCCAGCGGGAAGCCGACGCCCAGCGCCGCGCTCGCCCGGCGCAGGAGGTTCCCGCGGTCACCCGGCGGTTCCACGGCGACGCCGCGGTGCGCGACCAGGTGTGCCGTCCCGGCGTGGGCCCGCAGGACGTCCAGCGCTTGCGCGGTGGGCTCCGGCGGGCACACGGCCGTCAGGTGCAGCACTAGTTCTGCGGGGGCGCGGCGGGCTTCGCGTCGATGCCGGCTTCCTTGCGCTGCTGCGGCGTGATCGGCGCCGGCGCCGCGGTCAGCGGGTCGTAGCCGCCGCCCGTCTTCGGGAACGCGATCACGTCCCGCAGCGAGTCGGCCTTGGCCAGCAGCATGACGATGCGGTCCCAGCCGAACGCGATGCCGCCGTGCGGCGGCGGGCCGAAGGCGAAGGCGTCGAGCAGGAAGCCGAACTTCTCCTGCGCCTCCTCCTCGCCGAGGCCCATCAGCGCGAAGACGCGCTTCTGGACGTCGCCGCGGTGGATACGGATCGAGCCGCCGCCGATCTCGTTGCCGTTGCAGACGATGTCGTAGGCGTAGGCCAGCGCGTTGCCCGGGTCCTGCTCGAACTTGTCGATCCACTCGGGGGTCGGCGACGTGAACGCGTGGTGCACGGCGGTCCACTTGCCGGCGCCGACGGCGACGTCGTCGCCGATGTCCTCGACCGGCGCGAACAGCGGCGCGTCGACGACCCACACGAACGACCAGGCGTTCTCGTCGATCAGGCCGAGCCGCTTGCCGATCTCGTCGCGCGCGGCGCCCAGCAGCGGCTGCGTGCTCGACGCCTTGCCCGCGGAGAAGAAGATGCAGTCGCCCGGCTTGGCGCCCGCCGCGGCGGCGACGTTCTCGCGCTCGGTCTCGGACAGGTTCTTCGCGACCGGGCCGCCCAGGGTGCCGTCCTCGTTGACGAGGATGTACGCGAGGCCCCGCGCGCCGCGCTGCTTCGCCCACTCCTGCCACGCGTCGAGCTGGCGGCGCGGCTGGTCGGCGCCGCCGGCCATGACGACCGCGCCGACGTACGGCGCCTGGAACACGCGGAACGGCGTGTCGGCGAAGAACTCCGTCATGTCGGTGATCTCGAGGTCGAAGCGCAGGTCCGGCTTGTCCGAGCCGTACTTGGCCATCGCCTCGTGGTAGGTGATGCGCGGGATGGGCCGCGGGATCTCGTGCCCGATCAGCTTCCACAGCGCGGAGACGATGTCCTCGCCGAGCTTGATGACGTCGTCCTGCTCGACGAAGCTCATCTCGATGTCGAGCTGGGTGAACTCGGGCTGGCGGTCGGCGCGGAAGTCTTCGTCGCGGTAGCAGCGGGCGATCTGGTAGTACCGCTCCATGCCGCCGACCATGAGCAGCTGCTTGAACAGCTGCGGCGACTGCGGCAGCGCGTACCAGGAACCGGGCTTGAGCCGCGCGGGCACCAGGAAGTCGCGCGCGCCTTCGGGCGTCGAGCGGGTCAGCGTCGGGGTCTCGATCTCGACGAAGTCCTGGTTGTGCAGCACCTCGCGCGCGGCGCGGCTGACCTCGCTGCGCAGGCGCATGGCCGCGGCCGGGCCGCTGCGGCGCAGGTCGAGGTAGCGGTGCTTGAGGCGGACCTCTTCGCCGACGTCGACGCGGTCGTCGATCGGGAACGGCAGCGGCGCGGCTTCGGAGAGGACCTCGAGCTGGGTCGCGAGGACCTCGATCTCGCCGGTGGGGATCTCGGCGTTCGCGTTGCCCTCGGGGCGCTTCGCGACCTCGCCGACGATCTTCACACAGAACTCGGAACGCAGGGCGTGCGCGCGCTCGGCCATCTCGCCTTCGCGGAATACGACCTGGGCGACGCCGCTGGCGTCGCGGAGGTCGATGAAGATGACGCCGCCGTGATCGCGCCGCCGGGCCACCCATCCGGTGAGGGTGACGGTCTGTCCGGCCTGCCCGGCACGCAGGGTGCCGGCGTTGTGAGTGCGGAGCACTGCGACTGCTCTCCTTCGACCTGGGGTTATCGCTGTCCTGGAAGGCTAACGAACAACCCAGCGTACGACGTCGGCAGGCTTGGCTTGCGCTTGCGTGGTGGTCAGAGCACGAACTTCGGCCGGGTCTCCAGTGCCGCCACCAGCCGGTGGGCTTGGGCGAGGTAGGCGGCGACCTGGTAGACGCGGCCGCCGGGGTGGGCGACCAGCCAGCTCGCGGCCGCCGAGGCGGAGGCGAAGAACGGCTGGCCCGCGCAGGCCACCGCGTCGACGTGTTCGAGGCCGAAGCCCAGGTCGACCGCGGCGACGACGGCCGACGGCGGGTCGGCCTGCACGATCCCGTGCGCGGTGAGGTCGATCCGGATGCGGGTGCCGGTGACCGGGCAGGTCGCGGCCGCGTGCACGCGCTCGCCGGTGGCGATGGCCAGCAGGAACATGTCGACGGTGCCGTCGGGGCCGGCGCCGAGGGTGCCTTCGGCCGGGGCGAGGCGGTGGTGGGCGCCGCGGGGCGCGGGGCCGGTGCTGACGAGGTCGCGGTGGAGGGTGAAGCCGATGAGCTCGACGAGCCGGCGCGCTTCGAGGGGGGCGACGCCGACGGTCGCGGCGAGCCGTTCGACGCCGACGGGGTGACGCCCGGCCCGGGTCAGCTTCAGGGCGGCCCACGCGAGCCGGGCGGCCGCGACCCGGTCGGTCTGCGAGGTCGTCATCGCCGCTCTCCCTTCCGCATCGATCCCTTCGACGTTAGGCGTCGGCGAGGCGGAGCGACAACGACACGATCGGACATTTTTCCGCAAGCCGCCGACTCGGCCGCGCAATCGGGTGAGGACTACGGCGAACGGCGCAGTTCGACCGGTCCAGGAGGCGATTGGGGTGACGGCTTCACCCACACGGCGGCCCGGCGGATGATCACGGACCGGCGGGGGCGGATGTCCACAAAGGACAGCACGGCCGCGGCGGAGGGGCGGTCCGGATCGTCGGCGCGGCCGGAGCTGTTCCGCCACCGCGACCCGCGGCCTCAGCACACCCCAGCTCACAGCAACCGCAGCTGCTCCGCCGCCGGCACCTCGATCCGCGACTCGGGCACCGCCTCGATCCCCCGCGAATCCTCGCCGGGCCTTCTCATCAGCCCGTGCCGCCGGAGCAGCGGCGCCACCCGCTCGCCCAGCCTCTCCCGGTACGCCTTCTGCACGTAGCTCCCCCGCGCGTACAACTCGCGGTACCTCGGCACCAGCTCCGGATACGTCCCCGCCAGCCAGCGGCCGAACCACTCGCGCGCACCCGGGCGGAGGTGCAGCGGGATCACCGTCGCGCTCGTCGCGCCCGCTTCGGCCAGCTTGGCGAACAGCGCGTCGAGCGCCTCGGCCGAATCCGTCAGCCACGGCAGCACCGGGGCCACCAGCACCGAGCACGGCAACCCCGCGTCGCGGGCCTTGCGGATCAGCTCCAGCCGCGCCCGGGGGCTCGGCGTACCCGGTTCGAGGCGGTGCTGCAGCTCGCCGTCCAGCAACGCCAGCGAGACCGCGAGCGACACCGGCACGTCGTGGGCCACCTCCTGCAGCAGTGGCAGGTCGCGCGCGAGCACCGTGCCCTTCGTCAGCACCGACAGCGGCGTCCCCGATCGGGCCAGGGCCGTGATGATCCCCGGCATCAGCCGGTAGCGGCCCTCCGCGCGCTGGTACGGGTCGGTGTTCGTGCCCATCGCCACCGGCTCGCGCCGCCACGACGGCCGTTTCAGCTGGGCCGCGAGCACCTCCGGCGCGTTGACCTTCACGACGACCTGCGTGTCGAAGTCGTGGCCGGCGTCGAACTCCAGGTACGTGTGGGTGTTCCGGGCGAAGCAGTTGTGGGACACCATGCCGTCGGCGATGAAGTCGCCGGTGCCGGTGGTGATGTCGAACAGCGGCAGCTGCAGGCCCAGCGGCTCGATCGCCTCGACGCGGCGGCGGCTCGCGCCGATGACCGCGCCGTCCAGCGACCGCTTCCACGCCACCGCCGGGTTGCCCACGTGCAGGAACCGCAGCACCTCCGCGGTCCCGCCGAGCAGCCGGACTTCCTGCCGCGCGGGGAACTTCGGCACTTCGTCGATCTGGTGCGCGAAGCCGAACCGGGTCAGCGCGGCGGCGAACGCCTCGACGATCTCGGGTTCGTCGTGCGCCACGGCGAGGACGCCGCGGCCGTAGTCGCCCGCGAGGTCGAAGACGCCGGCGAGGAACCCGCGCTGCCAGTGCGCGTCCGGGTCCGGCGGCACCTGGAGGAACCCGACGGACGCGCCGAAGTCGGGCAGGTACCCGAGGGCGCGTGTGGCCGCGTCCGCCTCCGCGGCGAACCCGCCGGAGCGCAGCATCCCGCACAGGTAGCCGGCCCGGTACCCGAGCGTCTCGTCCGGCGTCGGCTCGAACCGGCCGACGCCGATCAGCTCGGTGCCGGGTTCCAGGTGCGGCCGTTGCGCGGCGCCGAACTTGCTGCCGGTGACGTGCTTCCAGCCCTTGCTCGTGAGGAACCGGTGGTCGCCGCCGGCGACCAGCCGGGTGCCGTCTTCGAGCGTCACGCGGTAGGCGGCGCGCAGGGTCGTCCAGTGCGCTTCGACCCGGGTCGGCACCAGCCGCCGGGACGCACCGTGGCCGCGGGTGCCGTAGATCTCGTCGCCGACCTTCAGCTCGGACAGCGCCCGCGTGCGGCCGTCGGCCAGCAGGATCTTCGTGCCGCCTTCGAGGCAGTACGTGCAGGCGTGCGAACAGCCGCGGTACGGGTTCACGGTCCAGTTGAAGGGGACGCCGGAGCCCGAAGGGACCTTGTTCAGCACCGAGCGCGCGTGCACCTCGTGAAAGGTGACGCCGTCGAACTCCGGTGACCGCACGGACCGCACCAGGCCCTCCAGCCCGGGCAGTGCCGGCTCACCCTCCCCCGCTCGCTGCCGATCCCATCGCACAGCGCCAGTCGAACATATGTTCTAGTCGAGTGTCAAACCGGTTCGCCGCAGGCGAATCGGCGTGGTGCGGGTGTGGCTGCTGGGGCGGTTCAGGACGAGAAGCGGTCCAGCGCCCGGATCTTGTTGGTCGCGTCCAGAGCGGCCACCTTGTACGCCTCCGACAGCGTCGGGTAGTTGAACACCGCGTCGACCAGGTAGTCGACCGTGCCGCCGCAGCCCATCACCGCCTGTCCGATGTGGACCAGGTCCGTCGCGCCCGTGCCGAACACGTGCACCCCGAGCAGTTTCCGGTCCTTGGTGGACACCAGGAGCTTCAGCATGCCGTAGCTGTCGCCGGTGATCTGGCCGCGGGCCAGCTCGCGGTAACGCGCGATGCCGACCTCGTACGGCACCGACGACGACGTCAGCTGGGCCTCCGTCGAGCCGACGTACGAGATCTCCGGGATCGTGTAGATGCCGATCGGCTGCAGCGCGCCCAGGCCGTTCGCCGGTTCGCCGAACGCGTGGTACGCCGCCAGCCGGCCCTGGTCCATCGACGTCGCCGCCAGGGCCGGGAAGCCGATCACGTCGCCGACCGCGTACACGTGCGGGACCTCGGTGCGGTAGTGCTCGTCGACCACGAGCCGGCCGCGCTCGTCCGCCTGCAGGCCCGCCGCCTCCAGCGCAAGCTCGCCGGTCATGCCCTGGCGGCCCGCGGAGTACATGACGCCGTCGGCCGGGATGCGCTTGCCGCTGACCAGCGTCGTGATCGTCGCGTCGTCGGACACCGCCACGTCCGCGACCTTCTCGCCGAAGCGGAACGTCACACCGAGGTCGCGCAGCTGGAACTTCAGCGACTCCACGATCTCCGGGTCGCAGAAGTCGAGCATCTGGTCGCGCTGCTCGACCACCGTGACGCGCGAGCCGAGCGCGGCGAACATCGACGCGTACTCGATCCCGATCACCCCGGCGCCCACCACGACCAGCGACGACGGGATCTGCTCGAGCCGCAGGATCTCGTCGGAGTCGAGCACGCGCGCGGCGTCGAAGTCCACCTGGGGCGGGCGCGCCGGGCGGGTGCCGGTGGCGATCACGACGTAGTCCGCGCTCAGCGTCCGGCGGTCGCCGGGGTGCTTGCTCTCGACGACCACCGTGTGCGGGTCGGCGAACGAGCCGGTGCCGGGGATCAGGTCGACGTGGTTGCGCAGCAGCTGCGCCCGTACGACCTGGACCTCGCGCCCGACGACGTGCTGCGTGCGCGCCAGCAGGTCGGCGATCGTGATGTCCTGCTTGACGCGGTAGCTGGCGCCGTAGAGCTCGCGCTGGTTCATGCCCGTCAGGTAGAGCACCGCTTCGCGCAGCGTCTTGGACGGGATCGTGCCGGTGTTGACGCACACCCCGCCGACCATGTCGTGCCGGTCCACGACCGCCACCCGCTTGCCCAGCTTCGCCGCGGCGATCGCGGCCTTCTGGCCGCCGGGGCCCGAACCGATGACGATGAGGTCGTACTCGTGCTCGCTCACGGTGTCGAGCCTGCGCACCCGGACGCCCCGGCGCAACCCCCGGCCGGTGAAGATCCGCGCGCGGGTCGGTTTCCGGGTTAGCGTGACCGGGTGCTGCGCGTCTCGCTGCTGGGCGAGCAGGTGATCGCCGACGACGCCACCGGCACCGTGCTGACGCGGTCGCCGCGCTCGGTCGCGCTCGTGGCCCACCTCGTCGTGCACGCCGGGCTGGCCCAGCCGCGCCGCCTGCTGGCCGGGCTGTTCTGGCCGGACTCCACCGACGCGCAGGCGCTGACCAACCTCCGCCGCGAGCTGCACCAGCTGCGCCGCGTCCTCGGCGACCTGCCCTCGCTCGCCGTCACCGGGCGGGACCTGTGCTGGCGGGACACGCCGTCGAGCCGGGTGGACGTGCGGGAGTTCGACGTCGCCCGCCGGGCCGCGCTGGCCGCCGAAGACCCCGGCGAAGCCGTCGCCCACGCCCAGGCCGCGCTCGCGGCCTACCGCGGCGAGCTGCTGCCCGGCCTGGCCGACGACTGGGTCCTGGCGGCCCGCGCCGAGCTCGACCGCCAGTGCGTCGAGCTGTGCGACCTCATCTGCCGGACCCCCGCGGGCGACCCGGCCGCCGCGCTCGCCGCGGCCCGCCGCCGGATCCGCCTGCGCCCGCTCGAAGAGACCGGCTACCGGACGCTGATGGGTCTGCAGGCCGACGCCGGCGACCGCGCGGGCGCGGTGAGCACGTACCACCGGTGCGCGTCGGTCCTCGAACGCGAGCTCGGCGTCGTCCCGGCCGAGCCGACCCGCGCGGCGCTGCGCCGGCTGCTCGCCCGGCCCGGCCCCGAGGTCCGGCGGGCCGCGGCCACCGGGCTCGTCGGCCGGACGGCCGAGCTGGCCCGGCTCGGCCGGCGGTGGCACGCGGCCGCCGCGGGCCGGGCCGGGATCGTCCTCGTGCGCGGCGACGCCGGGGTCGGCAAGACGCGGCTCGTCACCGAGCTCGCCGGGCTGGCGCGCGCGGAAGGCGCCGTCGTGGCCACCGGGCGCTGCTTCGGCTCGGCCGGCCGGCTCCCGCTGGCGCCGGTGGCCGACTGGCTGCGCACCCCCGCGGTGCAGCGGGCGGCCGCGGCCCTCGACCCGGGGTGGCGCGCCGAAGTCGACCGGCTGCGGCCGGCCGCGCGCCCGGCCGGGGGCGGCCACCCGACGGTCGACGCGTGGCAGCGCCTGCGGTTCTTCGAAGGGCTCGCCCGCGCGCTCACCGCCGGCGGCCGGCCCGTCCTGCTGGTGCTCGACAACGCGCAGTGGTGCGACGAGGAGACGGGCGCGTTCCTCGCCTTCTGCCTCGGCCTCCTGCCGGACGCGCCGCTGCTGGTCGCGGGAACCCTGCGCGACGGCGACCTCGACCCCGGCGTGGCCGCCTGGACCGGCCGGCTGCGCGACGACGGCAAGCTGACCGAGCTGCCGCTGCGCCCGTTCGACGCCGACGGCACCGCGCAGCTCGGCGAAGCGGTGGCCGGGCGCCCGTTGTCCGCGTCGGACCGCACGCTGCTGCACGCGGCCACCGGCGGGTTCCCGCTCTACGTCGTGGAAGCGTTGCGCACCAACGCTTCCCCGCCGTCCGGGCGCCTGGACGGCGTGCTGCGGGCCCGCCTCGAACAACCCGGCCCGGCAGCCCGCGAAGTCGCCGGGCTCGCCGCCGCGGCCGGCCGGGACTTCACCCTCGAGCTGCTCACCGAGGCGAGCGACCTCGACGCCGACACCGTCGTCGAGGCCGTCGACGAGCTGTGGCGGCGCCGGATCGTGCGCGAGGTCGGCGGCGGCTACGACTTCACCCACGACCTCCTGCGCGAGGCCGCCTACCAGCAGGTCAGCCCGCCGCGGCGGTGGCTCCTGCACCGGCGGCTGGCCCAGGGCCTGGAGCTGCTGCACGCCGAGGACCCCGACGCCGTGGCGGCGCAGCTGGCCGAGCAGTACGCCCGCGGCGGACGCCCCGACCGCGCCGTCGAGCACTACCGGCGCGCCGCCGCCGTCGCCGCCCGGACGTTCGCCCACGCCGAGGCGATCCGGCTGCTGAAGGAGGCCCTCGACCTGGTCCGCGCACGCCCGGCGAGCGGCAACCGCGACCGCGCCGAGCTCGACGTCCTCGAAGCGCTCGCCGGGCCGCTCAACGCCCACCACGGCTACTCCTCCCTCGAGCTGCAGCACGTCCTGGAACGGTCACTAGCGCTCGCGGAGTCCTCGGGCGGCAAGGAATCGGCGCTTACCGCGCTGCTGGAACTGTGGTCGTCGCGGTTCGTCCAAGGCCGGACGGCGGAAGCGCACCAAGCCGCCGAGCGGGCCCTCACGTTGCTCGTCCCCGGCACCAGCGCCGAGCAGGGCGGCTCGGCGCACTTCATCGTCGCGGGCTCCTCGCTGACCCTCGGGCACGACCCGGCCGAAGCGCTGCGGCACTTCGAGCTGGGCGCAGAGCGCACGCGCGGGGCGTCGTCGTGGCCGATCGGCACCCGGCCGGACGTGCACGGGCCGGCCTGGGCCGCGCACGCCCACTGGCTGCTCGGCCACGACGACGCGGCCGTGGCGAGCAGTGCCGACGCGATCGCGCTGGCCCGCCGGATCGAACAGCCGTACAGCCTGGCCATCGCGCTCGCGTACGCCGGGATCACCCACCAGATGCGCCGCGACCGGCCGGCCCTGTGGGCGACCGTTTCGGAGCTGCACGCGCTGTGCGACCGGTACGGCTTCGCCTACTACCGCGAGTGGGCGCTGGTGCTGGGCGGCTGGGCCCGCGGCGGCGCGGCCGGGCTGGCCGCGGCGCAGGAGGGCGTCGCGAACCTCAAGGCCGAGGGGTCGTTCGCCCGGATGCCGTACTGGCTGACGCTGGTCGCCGAGCTGACGGACCCGGCCGCGGCCCGGGCGACGCTCGACGCCGCCCTCGCCGCCGGGGAGGCCCGCGACGACCGCTGGTGGCTGCCGGAGGTGCTGCGGCTGCGGGCGGCGCACGACGCCGATCCGGTCCCCCGCCTGCGGGCGGCCGCCGAGCTGGCCCGCGTCCAGGGCAGCGTCGCCCTGCGCCGGCGGGCGGAGGCGGACCTGGGCGTTCGGCTCCCGTCCTGACCGGCGCGAACGGACCGAACGCTGCGCGAACGCCGGGTGCCTACGTTCGCCTCGAACCGGGAAATCCGAGAGGGGCACCATGACCACCACCGCACTGCCGCACGAGGAACTGGCCACCGCGCTGCGCGGCGACCTCATCACGCCGGCCGACCCGGGCTACGACGAAGCCCGCGCGGTCTACAACGCCATGATCGACAAGCGGCCGGCGGCGATCGCCTACTGCCGCGACGCCGCCGACGTCGTCACCTGCGTCCGCTACGGGCGCGAACAGGGCCTGGACCTGGCCGTGCGCGGCGGCGGCCACAACGCGGGCGGCCTCGGCGTCGCCGACGGCGCCCTGGTCATCGACCTGTCCGGGCTGCGCAGCACGACGGTGGACCCGGTCGACCACACCGTCCGCGCCGACGCGGGGTGCACGTGGGGCGACGTCGACCACGCGACGGTCGCGTTCGGGATGGCGACGCCGTCGGGCATCGTCTCCTCGACCGGTGTCGCGGGCCTGACGCTCGGCGGCGGCATCGGCTACCTCGCCCGCCGCTTCGGCCTGACGGTCGACAACCTGCTCGGCGCGGACGTCGTGCTCGCGGACGGCTCGTTCGTGCACGCTTCGGAGTCTTCGCACGAGGACCTGTTCTGGGCCCTGCGCGGCGGGGGCGGCAACTTCGGCGTCGTCACGTCGTTCACCTTCCGCTGCCACGACATCGGCGAGCGCGGCGTCGTGATCGGCGGCCCGGTGCTCTACGACCTGGCCGACACGCCCGACGTGCTGCGCTGGTACCGCGAGCTGCTGCCGTCGCTGCCGGAGGAGCTCAACGGCTGGTTCGGGCTGATCACGATCCCGCCGGCGCCGCCGTTCCCGGAGGAGCTGTGGGGCCGCAAGGCGTGCGGCATCGTCTGGTGCTACACGGGCGCGCACGACAAGGCCGACGAGGTCCTGGCGCCGGTCCGCTCGTTCGGGTCGCCACTGCTGGTGGGGCTGCAGGACATGCCGTACACGGCGTTGCAGGGAGCGTTCGACGCGCTGTACCCGGCCGGGCTGCAGTGGTACTGGCGCGCGGACGTGTTCCACGAGATCTCCGACGCGGCGATCGACATCCACGTCAAGTACGGCGAAAAGCTGCCGACGATGCACTCGTCGATGCACCTGTACCCGATCGACGGCGCGGCGAGCCGGGTGGCGCCGGACGCGACGGCGTTCCCGCACCGGTCGGGCGGCTGGTCGGGCGTGATCGTCGGGGTGGATCCGTCGCCGGAGAAGGCCGCGGCGATTTCGCAGTGGACGCGGGCGTACTGGGAGGAGCTGCACCCGACGTCGGCGGGCGGGGCGTACGTCAACTTCATGATGGAGGAGGGCCAGGACCGGGTGAAGGCGTCGTACGGCGCGAACTACGACCGGCTGGCGGCGGTGAAGCGGCGGTACGACCCGGACAACGTCTTCCACGTCAACCAGAACATCCGCCCGGCGTAACGGGTCAGGAGCGCAGGGCGCCGCGGCGGCGCTGCCAGCCGGTGACCGTGTCCAGCCCGGACTCGATCTCTTCGGTGAGCAGCGCCGTCAGCTGCGCCGCGACGTCCGGGCCCAGCAGCTCCCCCACCCGGTCCATCGACGACAGCGCCTCCCACGGCGAGCCCGCCAGCGAGTCCGAGACGACCCCCGGCTCCGGCGGCGTCAACCCTTCCTCCAGCCCGAACCGCCCGGCCGCCAGCAACGCCGCGACGACCAGGTGCGGCTGGGCGTCGGCGCCCGCGAAGCGGAACTCCAGCCGCGGATCCGACGGCGGCCCGGCCACCCGCACCGAGGCCGTCCGGTCGTCGTGGCCCCAGCGCACCTCGCGCGGCGAGAACGGCGCCGTCCGCAGCCGGACGTAGCTGTTCCACGTCGGCGCCCACACCGCCGTCAACGCCCGCGCGTCGCGCAGGACACCCGCCAGGAACCCGCCCAGCAGGTCCGGCGGCGACCCGTCCACAGTAGACAACGACAGGTGCACGTGGCCCGAGTTCCCCTGCCCGGGAAAGGGGGCGGCGAGATAGGACGCCGTGACGTCGTGGCGGGCGGCGGCCCGGCGCACGAGCAGCTGCTGCAGCAGCACGTCGTCGCACGCGGCCAAGGCGTCGCGGTGGCGCAGCACCACCTCGTACTGCCCCGGGTGGCACTCCGCGCGCGCCGACTCGACGCCGAGCCCGGCGTCGTGCACCGCCGTCCGCACGTCGGAAAGCAGCGGCGCCAGGCGTTCGGTGCCGCCGAGCGCGTAGTCGACCCCGTGGGATGTCAGGGGCGAGCCGGCGGCGTCGAGGAACACCACCTCGTGCTCGATGCCCACCGACGGCACCAGTCCCAGGCCTTCCAGCGCCGCGAGCTGGCCGCGCAGTACCTCGCGCGGGGCCAGTTCCGCGACCTGACCGGACGGCCACTCGGCGTCGCACACCACCGCCCACGTCCGGTCGCCCAGCGGGACCGCGGTCGCCGCGTCCGGGCGCACGCGCAGGTCGCCGAAGCCGTCGAGGTACCCGCCGAGCACGCCGGACTCCGGCAGCGGATCGCGCGACGGCGTCCACGCGAAGACGTAGCTGCAGATGCCGTACCCGTCGTCGAGCACCGAAGCGGCGAACGGCGCGGCCAGTTCGACCGCGGCGAACCGCGCGTGCGGGTCCGGCACCAGCAGGAGCAGCCGGGCGCCGTCCTCCTCGAGGACACCGCGCAGCACCTCCGTGCCCGCCTCGGCGACCGCGCGCCGGGTGGCCAGCGACCGCGGGCCGGCCGGGCGCGCGAACGGCGTCACCACGCGCCGCCGGGCTCCGGGGCGTGCAGCGGGTTCGGCACCCGCCCCCAGCGGACGTCGAACTCGTCGTCGCGCTCCACCTTGTCGAAGCCCTGGCCGGCGAAGTGCTCCCGGTTGAGCGTGACGCGCTCGACGTCCGGCGCGAACAGCCGGCACGCGTCGAACCGCGCGGCGACGTCCGGGTTCTCGTCGCGGTAGCGGCCGACGACCTCCCGCACCGGCGCCCAGAACCGCGCCCGCGGCAGGCCGAGCTCGTCGAGCAGGACCTCCGCCCAGAACCGGAACTGCCCGGAGAACACCGAGCTGAACAGCGACTGGGCCAGCAGGTGCGCGGGCCAGCGCAGCATGTCGGCGGCCGCTTCGGGCGGGAGCGACTCGTAGCTCTCGAGCCGCTCGTCGAGCAGGTCGACGCCCTGGGCGAAGTCCTTGATCAGCACCCGTTGCGGGACGCCGGCGGCGTCGACGACCAGGACGAGGTTCTGGCCGTGCGGGCAGAACCCGACGCCGTGGCGCAGCAGCCACTGCAGCAACGGCGTGAGCAGCAGGTCGAACAGCCGCGTCAGCCACGCTTCCGCGTCACCGCCGCCGATCAGGTGCGCCAGCATCGAAACGCCGTCGGGGCCGCGATAAGGCAGCGCCGCGAAGGAAATCGCGCGCTCGCCCCCGGCCAGCTGCGCGACCAGCGGCTCGCGCCACAACGCACCCAGCGTCTCGTGGAACCGGTAGGGCAGCTCGTCCAGGTGCCCGAACAGCGGGTGTCGCACGGACACGCTCGCGACCTCGCCGAGCAGCCCGAACCGGTACTTCTCGCTGACCAGCGGGTCGGCGGCGCTGATCCGGCGCAACCACGACGTCACCGACGGCCCGGCGAGCGTCGCCGCCGAGTTCAGCCCGCGGTAGACGAGCGTGTTCCGCACCGACACGGCGGTCTTGACGTCGTGCCGGCCCGGCGCGCTCACGTTGGCCAGGGTCCGGACCGTCTGGTGTGGACGGTAGGCGTCCGCGCTCTCGCCCAGGTCGACCATCACCCCGGTGGCGAGTTCGGCGGCGTAGAGCGTGCCGAGGATCTCGTCGGCCTGCCAAGGGTGGACCGGCACCCAGACGTAGTCCTCGGGCGCCCGCGCGGCGAACTCCGCGCGCTGCGCGCCGAGCTCGGCGTCGAGCAGCGCGTCCCGGCTCAGCTCGTCGACGCAGCGGAACTCGGCGTGGGCGGGGTGGACGGCGAACCAGCGCAGCCGGACGTCGGCGCCCGCCTCCGGGGCGTAGCTCGCGCGGTCGCGGGCGGAGAACCCGACGCGGCCCTTGTTGAGCACCAGCCGGGGATGCCCGGCCAGATGCCCGTCGGCCACGTTGTAGTCCATTGTAGACAAATCGGCCGCGGTCGGCGCGCGGCGCAGGCGGGCGGCCTCGTTGGCAACCGTCGCCGTCAGCTCGGCCAGGACGTCGGCCAGCCGCAACCCGCTGAGCCCCAGGACCTCCCGCGCGTCGACGACGAGCGTGCGCGGGTCGGTGGCCGGCTCGCCGGAGCGGTACGCACTGCCCGGGACGACCGTCCACGCGTCGAAGGCGCCGCGGCGCGCCTGGAACGTGTAGACGACGTCGTCCGGCAGCTCCAGCCGCCAGGAGCTGCCGTCCCCGACCGGCTCCAGCAGGTGCTCGTAGGACAGCTCGCCGAGCATCTTGTGCACGATCAGGGCACCGGCCGCGCGCCAGGCGGCCGCTTCGTCGAGGGTCACTTCTCCTCCAGGCCGAACGTGGTGAAGGCGGTGCGGTCGGGCAGGTCGTGCACGGTCTTGCCGCACACGGCGTTGAGGATCACGGCCGCGCGCCAGGCGCCGAGGCCGAGGTCGGGCGCGCCGGGGCCGTGGGTGTGCCGTTCCGCGTTCTGCACGAACAGCGCGCCGGGCACGTCGAGGGCGACGCGGTAGTCGGCGCCGACCACCAGGCGGCCGCGCGCGTCGCGGTGGACAGCGTCGCCGAGCCCGGCCAGCAGCGGCCCGATCGGCGTCTCGGC
The DNA here is from genome assembly GCF_055633805.1 of Amycolatopsis sp. NPDC114478. Taxonomy (NCBI): domain Bacteria; kingdom Bacillati; phylum Actinomycetota; class Actinomycetes; order Pseudonocardiales; family Pseudonocardiaceae; genus Amycolatopsis; species Amycolatopsis sp. NPDC114478. Next base: position 88,513 of record NZ_JBVKDO010000008.1, read on the forward strand.
GTAGCCGGTCGCGGCGACGACGGCGGCGGTGCGCAGGGCGGCGTCGCGGCCCTGCTGCGCGTGCCGGAGGCCCAGTTCGACCCCTCCGTCCACAAGGGATGCCGAGACGACTTCGACGCCGGGCGTGAGCACCGCGCCCGGGGGCCCGGCGATGCTGCGGCGGTACAGCTCGTCGTGGATCGCGCCGATCGTCTCGGTGTCGATGCCCTTGTACAGCTGCCATTGCGCAGGCAGGAGGCGGTCGCGGACCGCTTCGGGCAGGCCGTGGAAGTACGCGGTGTAGTCCGGGGTGAACTGCTCCAGCCCGAGCTTCGAGTACTCCATCGGCGCGAACGCTGGGGTCCGCGCGAGCCAGCGCACGCCGTCCACAGTGGACCGTGAGCGCAGCAGGTCGAGGACCACTTCGGCACCCGACTGCCCGGAGCCGACCACGGTGACGCTGTCGGCGGCGAGGAGTTCTTGCCGGTGCGTCAGGTAGTCGGCCGAGTGCAGCGCGAGGACGGCCGGATCGTCGACGAGATCCTTCAGGGGCGCCGGCACCGACGGCACCGACCCGACGCCGAGCACGACGTTGTCCGCCAGCACCGGCTCGGCCCCGGTGATCGTCAGCTCGAAGGCGTCGCCCGCCCAGCGGATGCCGGTGACCTCGTGGCCGAACCGGCACGACGGCAGCCGGGCCGCGGCCCACCGGCCGTAGTCGTCGTACTCGACGCGCGGCATGTGGAACCGCTCGGCGAAGTAGAACGGCAGCAGGCGGCCGCGGTCGCGCAGGTAGTTGAGGAAGGAGAACGGGCTGGTCGGGTCGACCAGCGTCACCAGGTCGGCGAGGAAGGGCACCTGCAGCGTCGCGCCGTCGACGAGCAGCCCCGGGTGCCAGCGGAACCCGGGGCGGGCGTCGAAGAACACCGTGTCCAGGCCGGCGACCGGGGCGGCCAGCGCCGCGAGCGAGAGGTTGAACGGCCCGATGCCGATGCCCGCGAGGTGGTGGCGCCTCACGAAGCGACCGGGCTTTCCCGGCGGGCGACGAGCTCGGCCGACGCCGTGGCGACGATCCGGTCGAGCAGCGGGCGGTAGTCCTCGGCGGTGGTGTGCGGGTGCAGCAGGGTCAGCTTGAGCCACAGCTGGTTTTCGCCGCCGGGGCCGGTCGGCAGCGCGGCCCGGCCGATGACGGCGGTGCCCGCTTCCAGGAGCGCGCGGCGGACGCGGGCGACGAGCTCGTCGTCCCCGGTCTCGTCGGCGGCGACGGGCCGCAGCACGACGGTCGACAGCTCGGGCCGGCCCCAGAGGCGGAGGCCGGGGTGCCGCTCGACCCGCTCGGCGACCTCGGTCGCGGTGGCGCAGCAGCGTTCGACGAGCGCGCCGAGGCCGTCGGTGCCGAGCGCGCGCAAGGTGACGGCCATCCGGAACGCGTCGGGCCGGCGCGAGGTCCGGATCGAGCGGCCGAGCAGGTCCGGCAGGCCGGCCTCGGTGTCGTCGTCGGCGTTGAGGTACTCGGCCCGGACGGTGAGGGCGGCGAGGTCCGCGGCTTCGCGGGCGGCGAAGAGCCCGGCGGCGACCGGCTGCCAGCCGAACTTGTGCAGGTCGAGGGCGACGGAGTCGGCGAGTTCGAGCCCGGCGAGCTTGTGCTTGAGCGCGTCGCTGCACAGGGCGGTGCCGCCGTAGGCCGCGTCGACGTGCAGCCGGGATTTGTTACGGCGGCAGATTTCGGCGATTTCGGGCAGCGGGTCGAGCGTCCCGGTGTTGGTGGTCCCGGCGGTCGCGACGACGACGGTCCCCGGCCCGGCGACCTCCGCGAGGGTGGCGGGAAGCATGCGGTCGCCTTCGCAGGGGACGACGATCGGTGCGGGCAGGCCGAGCAGCCAGGCGGCGCGGGCGACGCTGTGGTGGGCGTTGGCGCCGCAGACGCTTTGGAGAATGCCGTTTTCGCGCGCCAAGAGGAGGCCGAGCAGGTTGGATTCGGTGCCACCGGTGGTCACGACGGCGTCCGGGGTTTCGGCGGCGGGGTAGCACAACCGGGCGATCCCGGTGGTGAACTCGCGTTCGAGCTCGCTCGCGACGGGGGCCTGGTCCCAGGAGTCCATGGAGGGGTTGAGCGCGCTGGCGACGACATCGGCGGCCACGGCCACGGCGAGGGGCGGGCAGTGCAGGTGGGCGGCGCAGGAGGGGTCGGCGGGATCCGCTGACCCGGCGGCGAGCAGCCGGCTCAGCTCCTCGAGAGCGGCTTCGGCGCCGACGCCGTGGCGGGGAAGTGCGGGTGGAAGTGGTGCGGACTCGGCGCTTCGGGTCGCGACCGGGCCGCCGGTCGGCTTCCGGTCGCCGCGCTCGGCTGCCGGTGCGGCATCAGCGGGGTTCGGGCCTCCGCGCTCGGCGGCCGAGTGGAGTGAGGATCCGGCGCCTCGCACCGTGGGCGCCCGCTCGGAAACAAGCGCGGCGGCCAAGGCCGGGCCGGACCCCGCGGCCTGCGTCGATGCCGCCTCGGCGGAGTTCCGGCCGTCGGGCTCGGCGGTGGCTCGCCCCGCGGCACCAGCCTGCGCGGCTGCGGCCTCAGGTTCCCGGCGCCCGCGCTCGGCGGGCGTCTCCGATCCCGCGCGGCCGGCGGCCAGCTCGCCACCCTCCGCGACCAGCGCCGCCGCTACCGCGGCCGGGCCGCCGGCCGGGATGGGGCCGCCGCGTTCCGCGACTCCCGCCGCCATTCCGCGCAGTGCCGCCGGGATCAGCTCGCCGAGCCGTTGCGCGCCGCCGTCGCCCCCGGCCAGCCCGTCTCCGCGCATGTACCCGCCTTCCTTAGGGTTGCCTTGCCTACGCTGAGCAACAGTACGGCGACCGACGGCTGCCTGTCATCCGGCCCCGTCCAGGATGCTCGACCGGGTGGCGGGGACGCGTCGGCCATCGGGAGTAGGTTCACCGCGAGGAGGTGATCACGTGCCCCGGTGGGACGTCCTGGCGGCCATCGGCGCCGGTGGCGCGCTGGGCAGCCTCGCCCGCTACGGCCTCTCCGTGGCGCTCCCGCACGCCCGCGGCGAGTTCGCCGTCGCGACCCTGCTCACCAACGTCCTCGGCTGCCTGCTCATCGGCGTCCTGATGGCGCTGCTGACCACCACCGCGCGCCCCCACCACCTGCTCCGGCCGTTCCTCGGCGTCGGGATCCTCGGCGGCTTCACGACGTTCTCCACGTTCGTGACCGACACCCTCGACGCGGCGACGACCGGGCGGATACTGGCTTCGCTCGCCTACGTGCTGGCGTCGGTGGTGTTCTGCCTCGCGGCGGTGACCGCCGGCCTGACGGCGACCCGCGCGATCCGGAAGGGACGCTGATGGAAGGCCCCGCGACGCGCCTGACGATCTACATCGGCGAAGACGACCACTGGCACCACAAGCCGCTCTACCACGAGATCGTCCGCCGGGCCCGCGACGCGGGACGCGCGGGCGCCTCGGTGCTCCGCGGCGTCGAAGGCTACGGCGCGTCGTCGCTGATCCACACGACGCGGATCCTCTCGCTGTCGGAGGACCTGCCGGTGGTCATCGTGATCATCGACCGCGAGGAGAAGCTGCGCGCGTTCCTGCCGCAGCTGGACGAGCTGATTGGCGAGGGCCTGGTGACGCTCGACCAGGTCGAGGTGGTCCGCTACGTGGGGCGGACGGAGTGACGCCGGTCCTGGTGGCCATCGGCGGGGCGGCGGGGTCGATCCTGCGCTACCTGACCGACCGGCGGGTCCAGGCGTGGCGCGACTCGCCGTTCCCGTTCGGGACGCTGACGGTGAACGTCGTGGGATCGTTCATCCTGGGCTTCCTGAGCGGCTGGCTCCTGCACGGCGCGGAGCCGTCGTCGGTGCGCGCGCTGGTGGCGGTGGGCTTCTGCGGCGGCCTCACGACGTTCTCGACGTTCGGCTACGAGACCGTCCGGCTGTTCCTGGAGAAGACGCGGCTGTACGCGGTGCTGAACGTCCTGGTGACGGTGATCGCGGGCTTGGCTTCGGGCGCACTCGGGTTGCTCCTCGCGACCGCGGTCTTCGCCTAGCGGTCCGGCCGTCCGAGCCGCCGCTGCACCCGGCCGAGGGCCTCCTCCAGCCGCCCGGCCCGGCCGCCTTCCCTCTCGGCGCGGCGTTCGACCTTCCACTCCACGTACTCGACGAGCGGGATGTCCGGCCACTTGCGCTTCACCTTGCGGCGCTTCCCCAGCAACCGCAGCTCGGCCGCTTCGGCGCGGACCTCGTCCGGGTTGCCGGTCGCCGCCCGCAGCGCCGAGCTTTCCCGTGCCCGACTGGTGCGCCGCGCGAACGCCTTGCTGCGCGCCAGGTTCTTGCGTGACGACTTGTCGTTCTCGCCGTACGCGTCGCGCCGGTCCTTGAGGTAGCTGAGCCGCTTCTTCTCCTGCGGCGTCTTCCGTCTCACCCGTCCTCCTCCGGCGCCCAGGAAACACCCGGGCGCCGGAGGCGGCAACGGAATATCAGCGCGGCGCCAGGCCGCGCACCTGCTCGAAGGGGTCCCCGCCGGTCGGCAGCAGCGCGATGATCGGCGTCGTCAGCCCGTTGTCCACATAGGACTGCACCTGTTCCCGGCACGACTCCACGCTGCCGTGGATCACCAGCTCGTCGACGACCGAGTCCGGGATCACCTGGTTCGCCTTCTGCCGGTCCCCGGCCGCCCACGCCTCGTGCATCGGGGCCAGCGCCTCGCCGCGGCCGAGCCACTCGTGGAACGCCGCGTACACCGGGACCGTCAGGTAGCTCGAGATCAGCATCCGACCCAGGCCGCGCGCCGCCTCGGCGTCTTCCGTGGGGCAGACGAAGATGCGGGCCGCCAGCTCGATGTCCGGACCCACCACCGACCGCACCCGGGGCACGTCCGAAGCCGCCAGCCAGTTCGTGATCGCGCCGTCGGCCTCGCGAGCCGCGAGGCGAAGCATGCCCGGGCGCAACGCCGCCAGCATGATCGACGGCGGCGGGTCGGCCGGGCGCTCCAGCCGGAACTTCGACACCGCGAACGTGTCGTACTTCTCGGTGACCTTCTCCCCCGCCAGCGCCGACCGCAGGAACCGCAGCGTGTCCCGCGTCCGCGCGAACGGCTCTTCGAAGGAGGCCGCGTTCCACTGGGAGACGATCACCGGGGACGACGCGCCGATGCCGAGGACGAACCGGCCGGGCGCCAGCTCCGCGACCGTCGCCGCCTGCATCGCCAGCAGCCCCGGGCCGCGCGTGTACACCGGGACGATCGCCGTGCCGAGGCGCAGCTGCGGCGCCCACTGCGAAGCCAGCACCAACGGCGTGAACGCGTCGGTCCCCGCCGTCTCCGCCGTCCACGCGTCGGTGTAGCCCAGGTCCGGCAGCTGCTCGACCAGCTCGCGGTGCGCCGTCAGCGGCACCCCGGTCAACGGGATCGTGAGGCCCCAGCGGCTCATGCGTTCTCCTTGTCCACGGCGGAAAGCTCGCGCAGCAGCCAGTCCACCTGCGTGCGCATCAGGTTCTCCGCGACCTCTTCGGCCTGCGGTGTCATGTGGGTGGCGCCCGCCAGCGGCAGGAAGACGTGCGGCCGCCCCTTCGCCAGCAACGCCGACGACAGCCGCAACGAGTGCGCGACGAACACGTTGTCGTCGGCCAGCCCGTGCACGATCAGCAGCGCGCGGCTCAATTCCGCAGCGCTCTCGATCAGCGAGTTGTGCGCGTAACTCTCGGCTTCGTCCTGCGGTTTGCCCAGGTACCGCTCGGTGTAGTGCGTGTCGTACAACGACCAGTCGGTGACCGGCGCGCCCGCGACCGCCGCGTGGAACACGTCCGGCCGGCGCAGCACCGCCAGCGCCGACAGGTAGCCGCCGTAGGACCAGCCCCGGATCGCGACACGCTCCACGTCCAGCTCCGGGAACTGAGCGGACGCCGCTTGCAGCGCGTCCACCTGGTCCTGCAAGGTGACGTCGGCGAGGCGGCCGTGGATCTCACGCTCCCACACCGCGCCGCGGCCCGGTGTGCCGCGGCCGTCCGCGACGAGCACCGCGAAGCCCTGGTCGGCCAGCCACTGTGACGTCAGGAAGGCGTTGCGGCTCTGCAGGACGCGCTGGGCGTGCGGGCCGCCGTACGGGTCGAGCAGCACCGGCAGCTTGCCCTCGCTCGGCTCGTAGCCGCGCGGCAGGAGCAGCGCCGCGCGCAGCCCCCGCTCCCCCAGCGTCAGCCAGGTCAGGTTGGGCACGATGTCCGGGTCCACAGTGGACGCCTCGATCGACGCCACCGGCGAGCCGTCGCGCAGCACCGAGACCCGAGGCCCGCTGTGTTCGAGGCTCCACGACGAAAGCACGGTGACCGCCGCATTCCCGGAGCCGTGGTGCACGCCGTCCACAGTGGACAGACGGCGGATCGACGCGCCCTCGGTCCGGAACACGTGGATCTGCGTCGGGTCGTCTTCGGAGGCGCTGAACAGGATCTCCTCGCCGACGTCGAGGACGGCGCGCAGCTGCAGCCCGGCCGGCGTGACGGCCTCGCCGCCGACGAACAGCCGGTGGTCGCCGTCCACCATGCCCTCGACGACCAGGCGGCCGTCGGGCGTCCACGCCGGGACGCCGCCGACGATGTCGATCCAGTGCTGGTCGGACGCGGTGTGCAGCACCGACGTCGAGCCGTCGGCGACGTCCAGGGCCAGGACGTCCATCCGCTTCTGGTCGCGCGGCTGCACGGCGAGCAGCGGCGCGCCGCCGGCCGACCAGTGCACCGAGGCCAGGTACTCCCACTCCCCCGGCGCGACGTCCACGCGGGAGCCGTCGAGGCCGAGCACGGAAAGCGAAACCAGCGCGTTCGTGGTGCCCGCGGCCGGGTACGCGACGACGTTGGCCGGGTTCTGCGGGTTGGCCGGGTCGGCGATGGTCCAGCGCGGCACCGGGCCGCGGTCGGAACGCTCGGCGAGGACGCTCCGGCCGTCCGGGGCCCACCAGTAGCCGCGGGTGCGGTCCATCTCCTCGGCCGCGATGAACTCGGCGAGGCCCCAGGCGATGTCCTCGCCGTCTTCCTCGACGAGCACGCGGTCGTCGCCGGTGGCCAGCTCCATGACGTGCAGCCGCCGGTTCTGCACGTACGCGACGTGCGTGCCGGTCGGGTTCGGCCGCGGGTCGATGACGGCGCCGTCGACACGCAGTGTCACCTCGCCGGACGCGAGGTCCAGGGTGTAGAGCTTGCCCGAGAGCGAGAACGCGGCGACCGTGAAGCCCGCGTCGACTCCGTAGTGGACGACGCCACCGCCGGTTTCGCGGGCGCGTTCGCGCCGCGCGCGCTCCTCGGCGGGCAGCTCCTCCTCGCCGGGCAGCAGCTCGGCGGCGTCGACCAGCTTCGTCTCGGCGCCGGTCGCGAGGTCGGCCGACCAGAGGCTGTGCCGGGGGTCGGTGCCCGACTCCGCGCGCAGGAACAGCACGCGCGAGGCGTCCGGGGCGACCCGGAACTCCTTCGGCGCGCCGAGGGTGAAGCGCTGGGTCCGGGCCTGCTTGCGGAGGAACGGGAGGTCGTCGACATCGGTCACGTCCGCACTCTTTCAGACGATCACGCGGGTACGCCAACGCCCTTCAGCTTCGCCAGCTCCTCGGCGACGTCGTAGTCCGGCTCCGGGAACGTCGGCTTCAGCTCCGTGAGGGTTTCGATCAGCAGTTCGGCGACGGCCCAGTTCCGGTACCACTTGTGGTCGGCGGGCACGACGTACCAGGGAGCGTGGGCGGTCGACGTCTTCTTGAAGATGTCGGCGTAGGCCTCCTGGTAGGCCGGCCAGTGCGAGCGCGCCTCGAGGTCGCCCGGGTTGTACTTCCAGCGCTTCTCGGGCGTCTCCAGCCGGGCCTTCAGCCGCCTGAGCTGCTCTTCCGGCGAGATGTGCAGGAACACCTTGACGACGGTCGTGCCCGTCTCCGTCAGCTCCTGCTCGAAGGCGTTGATCTCGCCGTAGCGGCGGCGGCGCTCGGCCGCGGTCAACAGCCCGGACACCCGCGGGACCAGGATGTCCTCGTAGTGCGAGCGGTCGAAGACGCCGATCTGGCCGGGCTTGGGCAGCTGCTTGCGGATCCGCCACAGGTAGTGGTGGCGCCGCTCGGCCGCGGTGGGCTTCTTGAACGCGGCGTAATGCACGCCCATCGGGTTCACCAGGCCGAGCACGTGCGAGACCGTGCCGCCCTTGCCCGAGGTGTCCATGCCCTGCAGCACCAGCAGCACGCTGCGCTGCCCGCCGCCGACGCCCTCGGCGTAGAGCGCCTCCTGCAGCGCCGACAACCGCTCGCCGGCGCTGTCGAGCTTGGCCAGCGCCTTGGGCTTCTTGCCGGGGCCGACCGGAGTCGAGCCCGGGTCCGGCAGCTCCGCGCCGACGCGCAGCGCGTCCCGGACCCGGCTTCCTGCGTCCTTCTTGGCCATCTCGCGAAGTTACCCGCTCAGGCGGCAGCTTTCTCGGCGAAGAGTTTCAGCAGACCGCCGTGCCCGCCGTCGGTGGACACGCCGTCACGGACCTTCTGCGCGGTTTCGCCGTGCCGCTCGAACTCCCGATGCTCCAGCTCCACGCGCGTACTGCGCGGCCCTTCCTCGATGAACCTGACTTCGATCTCGCTGGCGTGCGCCGGGTCCGGGTCGATCTTCCAGTCGCCGTCGATGCGCCACGACAGGACCACCCGGGCGGGTGGCTCCCAGACGAGCACCTCGCCCCACTGGCATTCGGCGCCGTCGACGGTCTTCTCGTACCAGCGGCCGCCCGGCTTCGGCTCCAGGACAGCCTCGGCGAGGTCGGCTTCGCCCAGGTGGTGCTCGCGCGGCCACCAGCTGTCGAAGGCCTCGGTGTAGGTCTTGAAGGCGTGCTCGCGCGAGCAGGCGACGGTGATCGTCTTGCGGATCGGTTCCAGGGTCATGACTGCTCCTCTTCGGTGGATCCCGTGGGTTCGGTGGCTTCGGCGTGCTCGGCGAACGAGCGCAGCGCGTCCGACCACATCCGGTCGAGGTAGGCGCGCACCGCGGCGATGCCGTCGGGCTCGAGGCGGTAGAGCCGCTTCGTGCCCTCGGCCCGGTCCGCGACCAGGCCGGCTTCTTTGAGCACCTTCAGGTGCTGGGAGACGGCCGGGCGGCTGATCGGCAGGTCCGCGGCCAGCTCGCCGACCGCGCGCGGCCCGGCGCGGAGCGCTTCGACGATCGCGCGCCGCGACGGGTCGGCCAGCGCGGCCAGCTGGTCGCTTCCGTAAGTCGCCACGAACCGTAAGTTACGGCTTACCAACGGGCTCGTCAACCGCCGCGCACTGTTTCGGGGGTGTTACCCGCGGATTGCGCAACGAAAGACGGGTGAAAGCAACGATTCCCGGCTGAACTCTGCGTCTTCTGCCTTTAACCTGAACGCATGACGACGTTCGCCGGCCGGGAGACCGCCGCCCCCACCGCCGCGAGCTTCATCGAGCTCGACGAGCGGTGGAGCACGCACAACTACCACCCCCTGCCCGTCGTGATCGCGGAAGCTTCCGGAGCTTCGGTGACCGACGTCGAAGGCCGCTCCTACCTGGACTTCCTGTCCGGCTACTCGGCCCTGAACTTCGGCCACCGCCACCCGGACCTGGTCGCCGCCGCCGTGGACCAGCTCGGCCGCGTCACGCTGACGTCGCGGGCGTTCCACCACGACCAGCTGGGCCTGTTCTGCCGCGAGCTGGCCGAGCTGACCGGCACCGAGCTGGTGCTGCCGATGAACTCCGGCGCCGAAGCCGTCGAGTCCGCGGTCAAGATCGCCCGGAAGTGGGCGCACCGGGTCAAGGGCGTACCGGACGGCACCGCCGAGATCATCGTCGCCGGCTCGAACTTCCACGGCCGGACGACGACGATCGTGTCCTTCTCGACCGACGAGACCGCGCGCGCCGACTTCGGCCCGTTCACGCCGGGCTTCGTCACGGTGAAGTACGGCGACGCCGCCGCACTGCGCGATGCGATCACCCCGCGCACCGCCGCGGTGCTGCTGGAGCCGGTGCAGGGCGAGGCCGGCGTGATCGTGCCGCCGGAGGGCTACTTCGCCGACGTCCGCGCGGCCTGCGACGAACACGGCGTGCTGCTGATCGCCGACGAGATCCAGTCCGGCCTGGCCCGCACGGGCACGGTGCTGGCGCTGGACCACGAAGGCGTCCGCGCGGACGTGTACACCCTCGGCAAGGCCCTCGGCGGCGGCATCATGCCGGTGTCCGCGGTGGTCGGCCGCCGCGACGTGCTGGGCGTGCTGAAGCCGGGCGAGCACGGCTCGACGTTCGGCGGCAACCCCCTGGCCTGCGCGATCGGCCGCGCGGTGGTCAAGCTCCTCGCCACGGGCGAGTTCCAGCAGCGCTCGACGGAGCTGGGCGCGCACCTGCACGCACGGCTGAACTCGCTGATCGGCCACGGGTTGTCCGAGGTCCGCGGCCGCGGCCTGTGGGCGGGCCTCGACATCGCCCCGGGCGGGCCGTCGGGCCGCGAGGCGTCGGAAGCCCTGGCCGGGCGCGGCGTGCTGTGCAAGGAGACGCACGAGCGCACGCTGCGCGTGGCGCCGCCGCTGGTGATCACCCGCGAGGAGCTGGACCGCGGCATCGACGCGATCGCCGAGGTCATCCGCCCCTGAGACGCCGGATGCCGCCGGGTGAGCCTCCCGCCCCGGCGGCATCCGGAGCACAACTCGCCGAACCGGCCGGCCGTCCGCGCCCGACGACGATCGGGCGCGGAGACTGGCCCTTCTTTGCCGCCGTGGTGCGGCAGCCGCGCCGCCCCCGCCGCCATGGCGCGGCAGCCCTCGCACCCCCGCCGCCGTGTCGCGGCAGCCCGCGCCACCCCCGCCGCCGTGGTGCGGCGGCCCTCGCCACCCCGCCGCCATGTCGCAGCAGCCCTCGCCACCCCGCCGCCATGTCGCAGCAGCCCTCGCAACCCCGCCACCGTGTTGCGACAGCCCTCGCAACCCCACCGCCGTGGTGCGGCAGCCCCGCCACCCCGCCGCCATGTCGCGGCAGCCCGCCCCACCCCGGTCGAACGCCCTCCCCGTCCCCCAGCCCGCGCAGCCCGGCCGGGCGACCACCCTCGCCGCCGGGAGCAGAACGTCCCCTTCGGACGTTGTGCCCGGTATGGGATTCGCGGAGCGCCCGCTGGTGGGCACGAACAGCGTCACACCGGCCGAGCTGTACGAGCAGGGGAAACAGCTCCGGGAGAAGCTCCCGGTCACCGCGCACGACCACGAGGCCGCCGGGGCGGGCCGGCCGAGCGCGAACCAGTACTTCGACGCCAGCAACGCGGGCCGTCTGCCGGAGCTGGTCGAACTCCGGCGCGAGCGCATGTCGGCGTCGCCGTTCACCTTCTTCCGCGGCGCCGCCGGGCTGATGGGCGCCGACCTCGCCGGGACGCCGGGCTCCGGGCTGACCGCCCAGCTCTGCGGCGACGCCCACGCCGCCAACTTCGGGCTCTACGGCACGCCCGAGGGCAAGATCGTGATGGACATCAACGACTTCGACCAGACCGTCCCGGGCCCGTGGGAGTGGGACCTCAAGCGGCTCGCCGCCAGCCTCGTGCTCGCCGGGCGCGAGGGCGGCATCGGCGAGGCCGGCTGCCGCGAGGCCGCCGAAGACGCCGTGAAGTCCTACCGGCGGACCATCCGCGCGCTGGCCGATCTACCGTTCCTGCGGTCGTGGAACGCGTTGCCGGACTCGTCGGTGCTGTCGAAGGCCCGCGCGGACGAGCTGATCGACGACTTCGCCGACGCCGCCGAGAAGGCCCGCAAGAACGACAGCGCGAAGGTCGCCGCGAAGTGGACCGAGCGCGTCGACGACCACGAGACCGGCTTGGCGCGCCACCGGTTCGTCGAGGACCCGCCGGTCCTCACGCACGTCGACGAGAAGACCGCCGAAGCCGTCGCCGCCGGATTGGTGTCCTATGTGGACACTCTGCGCGAGTCGCGGCGGACGCTGATCGAGCGGTACCGGATCGCCGACGTCGCCTTCCGCGTGGTCGGGACGGGCAGCGTCGGGCTGCGCAGCTACGTCGCCCTGCTGCACGGAAACGACGACGAAGACCTGGTCCTGCAGGTGAAGCAGGCGGCGAAGCCCGCGCTGGCGCCGTACCTCGACCTGCCGCCGGCGGACCACGAAGGACAGCGCATCGTCGACGGCGCCCGGCTGGTCCAGGCCGAGACGGACATCCTGCTGGGCTGGACCACGATCGACGGCGTCCCGTACATCGTGCGCCAGTTCCGCAACCTCAAGGGCGACATCGACCCGGCGGAGCTGGAGAAGGACCACCTCGACGACTACGGCCGACTGGCCGGCGCACTGCTGGCCCGAGCCCACACGCGCTCGCTGCACCCGAAGCTGCTGGCGGGGTATTTCGCCGACGACTCCGAATTGGACGAAGCCATGGGCGCGTACGCCGTGCGGTACGCCGACCGCACGGAAGCCGACCACGCCGCTTTCACCCGGCGCTGAACAGTTCGACGACGTCGGCGGCGCAGCCCCACGCCAACGTGATCCCCGCCCCGCCGTGCCCGTAGCAGTGCACGACCTCACCGGTTCGCTCCAGCCGCACCACCGGCCGGAACGGGCGCAACCCCACCGCCGACCGCAGCACCTCCGCGCCCGCCAACGCCGGCACCAGCTCGCGGCACCGGAGCACGATGTCCGCCGTCACGCCCGGGTTCGGGACCGTGTCTCCGCGGCCCGGCTCCTCCGTTCCGCCGCACACCACGTGGCCGCCGTGCGGGATGACGTACGTCACGCCCGGGCCCCTCTCGTCCACCACGAACTCCGGCAGGCCCGGGTCGGCCAGGTGCACGACCTGGCCGCCGATCGGGACCATCGAACCGTCGCCCGCCAACGGGCCCGCGCCCAGGCCCGCCGCGTTCACCAACGGACCCAGGCTCGCCAGCGAAGTCAGCGACCGGTGTTCGACCCGCACGCCCAGTGCGACCACCTGCGCCAGCAGCCACTGCAGGTACACCGGCGTGTCGGCCAGCGCCGTCGTGAACACCAGCTGGTCGCCGTCGCGGACCGGGTCGATCATCGCCCGGAGCCACTGCGGCTCCGGCTCCCCTGGCGCCGGCAGGACGCGGCCGCGGCGGAACCGCACCCCCGGCGCCTCCTGCGCCCGCAGGACGGCCAGGGTCTCCGCCGTCCAGCGCGCGATCCGCTTGTCCGGGCGGCGCACCGGCGGGTACAGCACCCCGCCCGCCACCGCCGACGTCGACTCCCCCGGGCCGGCCGCCGCGACGACCGTCACGTCGTGGCCCGCCCCGGCCAGCCGGTACGCGCAGCTCAGGCCGATGATCCCGGCCCCCGCCACCGTGATGCGCATTCCCGCATCGTGGCAGACAGCCGCACGACGGAGTCGCGGCTACCCTCGCGCGGGTGAGGACGATGTGGGTGCCGGCCGCGGTCTGCGGGCTGCTCGCGCTGCTGCTGGGACTGCCGTTCGCCGGCGGGTCCACCCCGGGCGCGATCGACGCCGTGGTCGCCGGGTGGACGGCGCACCTGAGCCCCGGCGTACTGCGCGCGCTGGTCTTCCCGACCGAGCCGTACGTCGTGTGCGCGCTCGGCGCCCTCGCCGTCGTCCTGTGCCTGCGCGCGGGCCGGAAACGGGAGGCCGTGCTCGCGCTCGCCGTGCCGCTGCTGGCGGTCCTGCTGACCGCCGTCCTGCTCAAACCGCTGTACGACCGGTGGAAGAACGACACCCTCGTATACCCGAGCGGCCACACCGTGAGCCTGGTCGCGGTGCTGACCGTGCTCGTGCTCGTCACGCGCAAGGCGTTCGTGGTGGTACTGAGCGCGCTGGCGCTGCTCGCCGCCGCGGCCGGGCTGGTCGGCCTCGGCTACCACTACCTCACCGACGTCGCCGGCGGCACGCTGTTCGCGGTCGCCGTCGTGCTTCTCATGTGGCCGGCGCCGCGTCCCGCGCCAGCGCCGTCAGCCGGCTGACCGCGCGCAGGTACTTCTTGCGGTAGCCGCCGTTCACCATCTCCTCGGTGAACAGCGCCGGCAGCGGCTCGCCGGAGACGACCACCGGAATGGCCCGGTCGTAGAGCCGGTCGGCGAACGCGACCAGCCGCAGTGCCACGTTCTGGTCCGGCGCCGGGTGGATGTCCCGCAGGTGCACCCGGGTGACGCCGTCGAGCAGCCGCCCGTACCGGGAAGGGTGCAGCGAAGCCAGGTGCTCGACCAACGCGTCGAAGTCGTCCACAGTGGACCCTTCGTGGGCCGCGACGGACTCTTCGAGGACCTCCGGCGAAACCGGCGGCGGCGCGTCCGGCAGGCCGCGGTGGCGGTAGTCCGGGCCGTCGACGCGCACGACGCCGAACCGGGCCGAGAGCGTCTGGATCTCGCGCAGGAAGTCTTCGGCGGCGAACCGGCCTTCGCCGAGCTTCTCCGGGAGGGTGTTCGACGTCGCCGCGACGTGGACGCCCGCGTCCATCAGCTCCTGCAGCAGCCGCGTGACCAGCGTGGTGTCGCCCGGGTCGTCCAGTTCGAACTCGTCGATGGCCAGGATCCGGTGCTCCGACAGGCGCCGCACGGCCTCGGCGAAGCCCAGCGCGCCGACCAGGTGCGTCAGCTCGACGAACGTCCCGTACGCCTTGGGCGAGGGCGCCGCGTGCCACGTCGAGGCGAGCAGGTGGGTCTTGCCGACGCCGAACCCGCCGTCGAGGTAGAGCCCCATCGGCCGGGCCGGCTCGGACGAGCCGCCGAAGAGCTTGAAGCGCTTCTTCTCCTTGCGCGCCCCGACCTTGGCGGCGAACGCCGAGCAGGACTCCACCGCGGCGGCCTGGCTGGGCTCGTCCGGGTTGGGAATGTACGTCTCGAACCGGACGGCGTCGAAGCGCGGCGGGGGCACCAGAGCGCCGATCAGCTCGTCGGAAGACAGCTCGGGACGGCGGTCGGTGAGGTGCGCGGGCATGGTCGCAGAGCCTAACGGCGCGGCTGACCCCACCGGGTGGCGATGTCCCCCGGTCGAGACGCACTTCACGCCCGTGCTGGGATTGTCGGCGTGCGGAGTGTGTGGCCCTCTACGACGGGCGAGCTGACCGGAGTCGACCTGGAAGAGATCTACGCCTACCCGAAGGACCTCGACCGCCCGTGGGTGCAGGTCAACTTCGTCGCCTCGGCCGACGGCGCCGTCGAGGTCGACACGACCTCCGCCGGGCTGTCGCACGCCGCCGACCGCAAGGTCTTCCTGCTCGGGCGCGACCTCGCCGACGTGATCCTGGTCGGCGCCGGCACCGCCCGCGCCGAGGACTACCGCGGCGTGGTCGCGGGCCCGAAACGCCTCGACCGCCGTCGCCGGCTCGGCTTCGACACCGTCCCGCCGATCGCCGTCGTGACGCGCACCGCGGACCTCGACCCCGCGTCCCGGCTGTTCACCGAGACCGTCGTGCCCCCGATCGTGGTGACCACGGAGACCGCCGAGACCGGACCGCTGGAGGAAGCCGGGGCGGAGATCCTGCGGGCCGGGGACACCGATGTCGACGTCCGGCGCGCGCTGGACCTGCTCGCCGCGCGCGGGCTGCGGCGCGTCGCGTGCGAGGGCGGGCCGCGGCTGTTCGCGCAGCTGGTCGAAGCCGATCTCGTCGACCAGCTGTGCCTGACGGTCGCGCCGCTGCTCGTGGCCGGTCCCGCGTCGCGGATCGCCGCGGGGCCGGTCGCCGTCCCGCGCCGGCTCGCGCTGGCGTCGATCCTGGTCGAGGACGGCTTCACGCTCCTGCGCTACCGCCGGGACGCCGGGTGAGCGACGACGCCGACCTGGTCTGCCGGGCCGCGGCCGGCGACGACGCCGCGTTCGGCGCGCTCGTGCGGCGGCACACGCCCCGGATGTACCGCGTCGCGCTGCGGATCACGGGCAGCGCGGCCGAAGCCGAGGACGTCGTGCAGGACTCGTGGCTCGCCGCGTGGCGCGCCCTTCCCGGCTTCCGGCACGAATCCGCCGTCTCGACGTGGCTCTACCGCGTGGTCACCAACAGCGCCCTCGCGCTCCTGCGCCGCCGCCGTCCGACGGTGTCGCTCGACGAGCCCGCCGATCGGTCCACTGTGGACACGGCGCTGCTCGCCGCCGCCGTCCCGGGCCCCGAAGGCCGGGTCGTGCAGGCCGAGGAGGTCGACGCGGTGCTGCGCGCGATCGGCCGGCTGGAGCTCTCGCAGCGGGTGCCGCTGGTGCTGCGCGAGCTGGAGGGGCTGAGCTACGAAGAGGTCGCCGAAGTGCTCGACGTGAACGTCGGTGCCTTGCGTTCCCGGCTGCACCGGGCCAGGGTGGCGCTGCTCGCCGAGTTGAGGGAGCGGTGATGGCCGAGCCACAGGACCCCGAGCGGGACCCCCGCTGGGACGCCGTGCGCGCGGCGGCCCGGCGCCGGGTGCCGACGCCGCCCGGGCTCGTCGAACGCGTGCTGCGGGCCGTCGCGCGCGGCCGCCGGACGGCCGTCGAGGTGCCCGGCGACGACGGTGACCTCCGCGTCGCGGAGAGCGTGGTCACCCGGCTGGCCACGGCGATCGCCGGCGAACGGGCGCCGGACGGGGTGCGGGTTTCGGCCGTCGCGGTCGAGGACGACGCCGTGCAGCTGCTGGTGTCGGTGCGGTTCGGCGTCGCCGCCGACGAAGCCGCCGAAGCGCTGCGGCGGGAGGTCACCGCACAGCTGGCTCGCCACCTCGGGACGCCGGCGACGGTGAACGTGCACGTCGTGGACGTCCACCGGGACTGACGTTCCCCCGATCGGGTGAGCTTCCGTGAGGTTTGGCCGCCCGTGGGCATCGTACGGGCGAGAGACCGCCGCGAGAGGAGCCCGCACGCATGCACCCGGAACGGACCGAAAGCCCCGGCACGGTGACCCCGCTCAACGAGGAAGGCACCGCCGGCCGCACCACCATCTCCTCGCTGGTCGTGCAGAAGGTCGCCGGCCTGGCCACCCGCGAGGTCCCCGGGGTGCACGCCCTGGGCGGCGGCGGGGTGTCGCGCGCGATCGGCGCGCTGCGCGAGCGCATCCCCGGCTCCGGCACGGTGAGCACCACCGGCGTGGCCGTGGAGGTCGGCGAGAAGCAGACGGCGATCGACCTCGACGTGATCGTCGAGTACGGCGCGCGCATCGCCGACGTCGCCCGCGCGGTGCGGCGCAACGTGATCACCGCGGTCGAGCAGATCACCGGCCTCGAGGTCATCGAGGTGAACATCGCGGTCAACGACATCCACCTGCCCGGCGAAGAAGAAGCCGAATCGACGCGGGTGGAATGACCGGGCGCGGCGGGGACGATCCGGCGGGCCGGGCGGCCTTCCGGGCGTTCGTCCGCGCCCACCACCCGGACGTGGGCGGCGACCCGGCGGTGTTCGCCGAAGGCCTGGCCCGGTTCCGCGCCGGGCAGTCCGAAGTGGACTCCCGCTACGACGCCCCGGTGAGCTTCACCGCCCGCCGCCGCGGGTTCGCCGCGCTCGTCGCCCGCTTCCGCCGGCGGCCACCCCGGGTGCGCTGAGGTGCACCTTCCGCACGAAGGACCGTCCAAGGAGGACATGTGAACGCAACGCAGACCGGGCTCCTGGCCGGGCTGATCCTCGGCCTCGCCGCGTCCCAGGGGTTCACCGCGTTCCTGGTGACGCTGGCCGTCGGCATCATCGGCCTGGTCGCCGGCCGGGTCCTCGACGGCGAGCTCGACCTCGGCGAGCTCTTCGGCAAGGGCCGCGACAAGTGAGCCGCGTCCTGGACGTGCCGCGCGAGCTCGCCGAACCGGCCGAGCGCGGCACCCTCACCGTCGGGCACGCCGTGGTGCGCAAGGTCGCCCAGCACGCCGCCGACCAGGTCCCCGGCACCGCGACCGACGGCAAGAAGGGCGCCAAGGCGAAGGTCGGCGGGCTCGACAACGACGTCGACCTCGCGCTGGACCTCGCCCTGCAGTACCCCGCGCCGGTGCGGACCGTCGTCGGGGTCGTGCGCGAGAAGGTCACCGAAGAGGTCGAGCTGCTCACCGGCTACCACGTGCGGACTCTCGCCGTGACGGTGTCCGCGCTGCGGCCCGCGGTGGCGCCGAGGGTGCGGTAGCCGTGCGCCTGGTCGTCCGCCTCCTGTCGACCCTGCTCGGCCTGGCCTTCGCCGCCGCCGGGGCGGTGCTCGCCCTGGAAGTCGGCTGGCACTGGTGGCGCCCGGCCGCGGGCCCGCTGCTGGTGCCGTGGCCGCGCTGGCAGGCGCAGCTCGCGTCGCTGGGCTGGGACGCCTACGTGGTACGCGTCGGTGCCGGCGTGCTCGCCGCCGCGGGCCTTGTCCTGCTGCTGTGCGCACTGGCCGCCGGCAACCGCGCGGTCCGGCTGACCGACCCGGCCGGCGAGGTGAGCGTCTCGACGTCGCCACGCTCGCTGGCCCGGCTGGTCGGGCTCACCGTGCGCGCGCAGGACAACGTCGCCGGCGCGACGGTCACCGCGAGCGCCCGCCGCGTCCGCGTCCGCGCGAAGAGCACCCTCGAAACCGAAGGCGAGCTGCGGCCGCGGCTGCTGGAAACCGTGTCCGCGCTGCTCGACGACGTCCCCCTCGCGCGGCGGCCGAAGGTGTCGGTCGTCGTCGACTCCCCGAAGGACCGCCGATGAGCAAGTCGGTCGCCGCGAAGGCGCTGTCCAGGTCGTACGCGGGCGAACGCGCGTGGGTGTTCCTCGTCGGGCTGCTGGCCCTGCTCGGCGGCGCGCTGGCCCTGGTGGTCGGCTTCGGCGTGCTGGGCGAGTTCCGCGGCCGCCGGCCGCTGCTCGACCCGATGGCGCTCGACTGGCTCGGCGGCCACGCCACGCCCGCCCGGATCGCCGCCATCGTGCTCGGGATCCTGCTGCTCGTGGCCGGCCTGCGCGGCACCGTGCGCTCGCTGCGCCCGGAGCCGCGGCCCGACCTGGACCTCGACCGCACCGAGGGCGCCGAACTGGTCGTCACCGCCGCCGCGATCTCCGGCGCGGTCCAGGCCGACGCCGAACAGCTCGACGGCGTGAGCCGCGCCCGGGTCCGCGCCGTCGGCTCCCGGACGTCTCCCGCGTTGCGCATCACCCTGTGGCTGCACGAGGGCACCGACCTCAAGAGCGTCTGGGAAGACCTCGACGCCCGCGTGCTGACCAGGGCCCGGGACTCGCTCGGCCTCGACGTCCTGCCCACGGCCGTCCGCCTGGAGCTCGACACGAGCACGGCGAAACGCGTGCGCTGAACGGCGTCTTTCCGCAGAATGCCCGCATGCCCCTACCGCTGCAGCCGCCGCTGAAGCCGATGCTCGCCAAGCCCGCGAAGGCCATCCCGGACTCCGGGGGCCTGCTGTTCGAACCGAAGTGGGACGGCTTCCGCTGCATCGTCTTCAAGGACGGCGACGAGCTGTACCTGCAGTCCCGCGCGGAAAAGCCGCTCAACCGGTACTTCCCGGAAGCCGTCGCGCGGCTGCTGGAGACGCTGCCGCCGCGGGTCGTGCTGGACGGCGAGCTCGTCGTCGCGCGCGGCGGGCGGCTGGACTTCGACGCCCTCACCGAGCGCATCCACCCGGCCGAAAGCCGCATCACGCTGCTGGCGGCCGAGCAGCCCGCCGAGTTCGTCGCCTTCGACGTCCTCGCCCTCGACGACGAGTCCCTGCTCGACGAGCCGACGTCGGCGCGCCGCGAGCGGCTCGTCGACCTGGCCGGCGACCGCTTCCCGCTGACCCCGGCGACCACCGACCCGGACACCGCGCGGCACTGGTTCGAGCTCTTCGAGGGCGCGGGCCTCGACGGCGTCATCGGCAAGCCCCTCGACGAGCCGTACACGCCCGGCAAGCGGGTGATGGTCAAGTACAAGCACCTGCGCACCGCGGACTGCGTGCTCGCCGGGCTGCGCTGGCACGTCGACGGCGGCCCCGGCGAGCTCGTCGGTTCCTTCCTGTTGGGCCTGCACGACGACAAGGGCGTGCTGCACCACGTCGGCACGGTCGGCTCGTTCCCCAAGGAACGCCGTCGCGAACTCGCCGAGGAGCTGGCGCCGCTGGTCACCGACGGCGAAGACCACCCGTGGGGCGGCCGCGCGACCGGCGAGGCCCAGCGGATCCCCGGCGGCGTCACGCGCTGGCGCGCCACCGAGCACGAATGGGTGCCGCTGCGGCCCGAGCGCGTCGTCGAGGTCGCCTACGAGAACACCGAAGGCGGCATGCCGTCGCGCTTCCGGCACAACGCGCGGTTCAAGCGCTGGCGCCCCGACCGCGAACCCGCGTCCTGCGACTACAGCCAGCTCGACGAGCCCGCCCGCTACGACCTCGACGCCGTGTTCCGCGGCCAGGTCGTGCGGACCCGCTAACCCTCGTCCCACACCGGCCGTGCGAAGCTCGGCACCACCCTGCCTGTGATCTACGTGAGGACCTCGCCCGTGCGCCGCCGCCGTACCCGTCTCCTGGTCGCGCTGCTCGCCCTGGCCTCCGCCGCGGGCTGCGCCGCGGGGCCGTCGGTCCGCCCGGCGCTCGTGGAGAACGACGGGAAGACGACACCCGCGTCGCCCACCGGCACCCCGCCGGTGCCGCTGCCGCCGCTGGCCGAGCCGCAGTCGCCGTCGCTGCGGTGGGCCGACTGCGACGACGACACCCGGCAGCGGATCGGCACCCCGGCCGTGCCGGACAGCCTGCACTTCACCTGCGCCCGCGTCACCGCGCCGCTCGACGCGCCCGGCGAGGCCCGGCGGTCGGTGGTGCGGCTGCTGGCGCTGAAGGTGGGCACCGGGCCGATCCCGCTGGTCGTGGTCAACGACGTCGACGGCGAGCCGGGCACGGTGTACGCCGCGCGGCTGGCCGCGACCTTGCCGCCGGCGTTCCTGGAGAAGTTCTCGCTGGTCGGGCTGGACCGGCGCGGCACCGGGCTCTCCGGCCCGGTCCAGTGCGTGCCGCCGGACATCCGGCACGACCTGATCGACGCCGACCCGGGGCAGGGCGACCTGCAGGGCGTGCTGGACGCGGCGCGCAAGGCCGGTCAGCAGTGCGCGATCGAGCTGGACGACTCCCAGACCGCGCTGGACAGCTGGCGCGGCGCCGGCGACCTCGAAGAGCTGCGGAAGGCGCTGGGTTCGGACCGGCTCAACGCGCTCGGCCGCGGCGACGGCTCGAAGCTGCTGTCCGAGTACGCCGTGCGCTTCCCCGGTCAGGTCGGCCGGATGGTGCTCGACGGCGTCCCCGACCCGGGCCCGGACACCGCGGCGGTGCTCGACGCCGTCGCCGCCGGCGCCCAGACGACGTTGGACGCGTTCGCCGCCGACTGCGCGGCCCGCAGATGCGCCCTGGGCGACCCGAAGGCGGCCCTGGCGGCGCTCACCGGGCAGCTGCGGACCGCGCCGCCGATGACCGACGACGCCGTCGCGTTCGGGCCCGGGGTGGCGATGTACGCGGTCTACTCGGGACTTTCGCAGCGCTCGCGGTGGCCGGAGCTGGCCGACGCGATCGTGGCGGCGCGGGGCGGGAACATCGCGCCGCTGGCGGCGTTCGCGGCGCCGGCGCTGCACGACTCGCGCGCGCAGCCGTCCCGGCTGGACGCGACGATCGCGACCCGCTGCAACGACAGCCAGACGCGGCTTTCGTCCGACCAGCTCGACCAGGTCGTCGCCGGGATGCGGACGAAGTACCCGCAGTTCGGCACGGTCGTCGCCCAGCAGCTGGCGTGGTGCGGGCCGTGGCCGGTCCGCACCGAGCCGCTGCCCCCGGCGGGCGCGACGGGCGCGCCGCCGATCCTGGTGACGGCGACAGCGGCCGACCCGGTGACCCCGCAGGTGGGCAGCACCCGCGCGGCGGACCAGATGCCGACGGCGGTGACGATCACCTGGCAGGGCGCGGGCCACGGCGCGGTGGGCACGTCCCCGTGCGTCACGGAGGCCGCCCGGGCGTTCCTCGTGGACGGCAAGGTCCCGGCCGACGGCACCCTCTGCCCCGCCTGACCCCCTCGTGAGTGGGAAACCGGGTTCCCCACTTACGAGCGAGCGTCACTGGCGGTAGGACTCCACCTCGGAGACCGGGCGGGCCTGCGCGTCGTCGGGGTTCTCGTGGAACTCCGACTTGGCGCGCCGCTGGCGGAGCAGGTCCCAGCACTGGTCGAGCTGCTGCTCGACCGTGGTGAGGCGGTCCTTGTCGCCGCCGCTCAGCCCCACGCCGACCGAGCGCGACCGGAGTTCGTGCTCCTCCGCGATCAGCTCGTCGATCCGGCCCAGGATTTCGCCGTCGGCCATGTGTCCTCCTCTTCACGGGTGCTCGGTGCAGACGCTACCCCGGACCCGGGAATTCCCGCCGCGCCCACTTCGTTGACCAGGGCATGAGCACCGTTGAGCTGACTGCCGAGAACTTCGACCAGACGGTAAACGACCACGAGTTCGTCCTGATCGACTTCTGGGCGAGCTGGTGCGGACCGTGCCGCCAGTTCGCGCCGGTCTACGAGAAGGCGTCCGAGAAGCACGACGACATCGTGTTCGCGAGCGTCGACACCGAAGCGCAGCAGCAGCTCGCCGCCGCCTTCGACGTCCGCTCCATCCCGACGCTGGCCATCATCCGCGACAAGACGCTGATCTACGCCCAGCCCGGCGCGCTGCCCGAGCCCGCCCTCGAAGAGCTCATCAAGCAGGCTCGCGAGGTCGACATGGACGAGGTCAAGCGCAAGGCCGCCGAAGCCGAGGCCGAACAGGCCTGACCACCACCACACGACGAAGGCCGCCCCGCGGGGCGGCCTTCGTCGTGTTCAGGAGCGGGTCGCGAGCCCGCGCAGGAAGAACGCCAGGTTCGCCGGGCGCTCGGCCAGCCGCCGCATGAAGTAGCCGTACCACTCGTCGCCGTAGGGCACGTAGACGCGCATGCGCGAGCCCGACGCGGCGATCCGTGCCTGCTCCTCCGGCCGGATGCCGTAGAGCATCTGGAACTCGTGGTCGTCGTCCTCGCGGCCGTTCTCCGCGGCCAGCGCGGCGGCGATCTCGATCATCCGCGGGTCGTGCGAGGCGACCATCGGGTAGCCCTGCCCGGCCATCAGGACGCGCAGGCAGCGGACGTAGGACTTGTCCACATCGGACTTCCCCTGGAACGCCACCGACTCCGGCTCGGCGTACGCGCCCTTGCACAGCCGCACGCGCGAACCCGGGCCCGACAGCTCCCGGCAGTCCTGCTCGGTGCGGCGCAGGTAGGCCTGCAGCACCGCGCCGACCCACGGGTACTCGCCGCGCAGCTCGCGCAGGATGCCGAGCGTCGAGTCCGTGGTGGTGTGGTCCTCCATGTCGAGCGTCACGGTCGCGCCGACCGCCTCGGCCGCCGCGCAGATCTTCCGCGCGTTCTCCAAGGCGACGTCCTCGCCGTTCGCCGGCAGGAACTGGCCCACCGCGGACAACTTCACCGAAACGTCGGCCCCTTCGGCCAGCCCTTCGGCCGCCAGCGCCGACAAAACGGCTTCGTAGGCCGCGACGGTCGCCGCCGCCTGCGCGGCGTCGGTCGTGTCCTCGCCCAGGTGGTCGAGGGTGATCCGCCGGCCGTCCGCGGCCAGTTCCCGGGCCACGCGGACGGCTTCGGCGGTCTCGGACCCGGCCACGAACCGGCGCACCACGGACCGCGTGGCGGGCACGGCCTCGACCAGCCGCCGGATGCCCTTCGAGCGGGCAGCGGCGAGCAACGGGGCACGCAACATGACGGTCTCCCCTCTCAGCCCTGGTGCGGGTAGCGCACGGAGGTCGGCGGGACGAAGGTCTCCTTGATGGAGCGCGGGCTGGTCCAGCGCTGCAGGTTGAAGATCGATCCGGCCTTGTCGTTGGTGCCCGAGGCCCGCGCGCCGCCGAACGGCTGCTGGCCGACGACGGCCCCGGTCGGCTTGTCGTTGACGTAGAAGTTGCCCGCGGCGAACCGCAGCGCCTCGGACGCCTTCGCCACGGCCGTGCGGTCGTTGGCGATGATCGCGCCGGTCAGGGCGTACGCGGCGGTCTCGTCGACGAGCTTGAGCACGGCGTCGAAGTCGCCGTCCTCGTAGACGTGCACCGACAGGATCGGGCCGAAGTACTCCGTCGAGAAGATCTCGTGCTTCGGGTTGTCCGAGACGAGGATCGTCGGCTGGACGAAGAAGCCGTCTTCGTCGTCGGCGGTGCCCCCGGTGAGGACTTCCACCGAAGCGTCGCTCTTGACGCGCTCGAACAGCTCCGCGTGCTTGGTGAACGCGCGCCGGTCGATCACCGCGCCGCCGAAGTGCGAGAGGTCGGTGACATCGCCGTAGGACAGCGCCTCGGTCTCGGAGACGAGACCGTCCTTCACCTGGCTCCAGACGCTGCGTGGGATGTAGGCGCGCGAAGCGGCGGAGCACTTCTGGCCCTGGTACTCGAAGGCGCCGCGGACGAGCGCGGTGCGCAGGACGTCGACGTCGGCCGACGGGTGCGCGAGCACGAAGTCCTTGCCGCCGGTCTCGCCGACCAGCCGCGGGTAGGAGCGGTAGCCGGCGATGTTCGCGCCGACCGTGGCCCACAGGTGCTGGAACGTCGCGGTCGAGCCGGTGAAGTGGATGCCGGCCAGGTCGCGGTGGGTCAGGGCGACCTCGGAGACGGCCTTGCCGTCGCCCGGCAGCAGGTTGATGACGCCCGGCGGCATACCCGCCTCTTCCAGCAGCCGCATGGTCAGGTGCGCGGCGAACGACTGCGTCGGCGACGGCTTCCACAGGACCGTGTTGCCCATCAGCGCGGGCGCGGTGGGCAGGTTGCCGGCGATCGCGGTGAAGTTGAACGGCGTGATCGCGTAGACGAAGCCCTCGAGCGGGCGGTGCTCCATCCGGTTCCACACGCCCGGCGAGCTGACCGGCTGCTCGGTGAGCACGCGGCGGCCGAACTCGACGTTGAAGCGCCAGAAGTCGGCGAGCTCGCAGGCGGCGTCGATCTCGGCCTGGGTCGCGGTCTTGGACTGGCCGAGCATGGTGGCGGCGTTGAGGGTGGCGCGCCACGGGCCGGTCAGCAGGTCGGCGGCGCGCAGCAGGATCGCGGCGCGGTCGTCGTAGGACAGCGCGCGCCATCCGGGCGCGGCCTTCGCGGCGGCGGCGATGGCGTCGGTCGCGTCCTGCTGGGTGGCGCTGTGGATGGTGCCCAGGACGTGCCGGTGGTTGTGCGGCTGGACGACCTCGATCTTCTCGCCGCCGCCGGGGCGCTGCTCGCCCCCGACGGTGACCGTGAGGTCGACGGGTTCCGCCTGGCCCAGCCGCTTGAGCGCACCCTCGAGTTCCGCGCGCTCAGCGCTGCCCGGCGCGTACGTGAGCACCGGCTCGTTCTTCGGGGCGGGGGTCTGGGTCACGGCGTCCACGGCGGCTCCTCTGCCTTCCACTACGTCCTTGATGCCCCGAACGGTAACTCCGGACACGTCGTGGCGGCTTGTTCGAACGGCTAAAATCGCTCGTATGATCTTGGCCGATCGGATAATCCCGCGATGACCTCGCTGCGCCACGTCCTGGCGACGCTGGGCGAGCCGCTGGTCGAGGTCGTCGTGGCCCCGCACGGCCTGGGCGTCCCGGTCGCCGACGTCGTGATCCTCGACCCCGAGGACCCCTTGGAGGCCTCCCCCGGCGACCTGGCGCTGGTCATCGGCGCACGCGGCCGGGCGGCGGCCCCGGCGATCCGCGCGGCCGGGCGCGGCGGGGCGGCCGCGGTGGCGGTCAAGGGCGCGACGGGCGCCGACGTCGCCGCCGACGCGGGCGTCGCGCTGCTGACGGTCGGTGCGGAGGCGCGCTGGGAGCAGGTGGAGTCCCTGGCGCGCGGGGTCGTCGACGCGGCGCGCGCGGGCGGCGAGGCGGCCAGCGGCGAGGTTCTCGGCGACCTGTTCGCGCTGGCCCAGACGATCGCGACGCTCACCGGCGGCCTGGTCAGCATCGAGGACACGGCCAACCGCGTCCTCGCGTACTCGCGGGCGGGCGACGAGGTCGACGAGCTGCGGCGGCTGTCGATCCTCGGCCGCGAAGGCCCGGAACGCTACCTCGCGATGCTGCGCGAATGGGGCGTCTACCAGCGGCTGCGCGCCGGCGAGGGGATCGTCCGGATCGACGAGCGGCCCGAGCTGGGCATCCGCCGGCGCATCGCGGCGGGCATCCACGCGGGCAAACAGCCGCTGGGCACGATCTGGGTCCAGGAAGGCGCGCAGCCGCTCACCGAACGCGCCGAGACGGCCCTGCTCGGCGCAAGCCGGACCCTCGCACCGCGGCTGATCCGCGCCCGCACGCTGCCCAGCCCCGAGCTGCGGCTGCGGGAGGACCTCCTCGCGAGCCTCCTGGAAGGGCGGCTGGACGCGGAGTCGGTCGCGGACGACATCGGCGCCGACCCCGCGCGGCCGGCCCAGGTGCTGGCGTTTTCGCTGGAACGGCCGGACAACCGGCAGCTGCGACGTGCCGAGCTGGTCCACCTGATCGCGGTGCACACGGCGGCCTACCGGCGCAGCGCGCTGGTCAGCGTGGTCGGCGGCCGCGTCTACGCGCTGCTGCCGGACCTGCCCGAGCACTCGGACGCGGCGGTGCTGGCGCTGGCCCGCGAGATCACCGGCACCGCGCGCCGCCACCTGGACGTCCCGGTCCGGGCGGCGCTGGGCGGGATCGTGCCGCGGCTGTCCGACGCGGCCGCGTCGAGGGGCGACGCCGACCGCGTCCTGGCGGCGATGGCCCGCGGGCGCTGGGCCGCCGACGTCGCCTCGCTGGCCGACGTCCGCGCGGAGGTGCTGCTGTCGGAGGTGCTGGCGTTCCTCGGTGAGCAGCCCCGCATCCGCGACCCGAGGCTGGTTTCGCTCGTGGAGCACGACGCCGAGCACGGCGGGATCCTGGTGCCGGCGGTGTTGGCCTGG
This sequence comes from Amycolatopsis sp. NPDC114478, assembly GCF_055633805.1. Taxonomy (NCBI): domain Bacteria; kingdom Bacillati; phylum Actinomycetota; class Actinomycetes; order Pseudonocardiales; family Pseudonocardiaceae; genus Amycolatopsis; species Amycolatopsis sp. NPDC114478. Next base: position 115,238 of record NZ_JBVKDO010000008.1, read on the forward strand.
CTGGACGCGTTCGGCGACGTCCGCGCGGCGGCCCGCGTCCTCAACATCCACCCGAACACCGTCCGCTACCGCGTCCGGCGGGCGGCCGAAGTGTCCGGAGTGGACTTCGACGACCCCGCCCAGCGGATCCTCACCCAGCTGCAGCTGCGCCTCTAAATGGCTGGCGCCCGCTGTTAGCTTGGCCTCGTGCACCTCTTCACCCGTACTTGGGCGGCGCTGCACGCCGCGGTCGCCGCCTTGTCCGCTGAAGACTTCTCCCGCCCGTCCGGCTGCCGGGGCTGGCTGGTCCGCGACCTGGTGTGCCACCTGATCGTCAACGCCCAGGACGTGCTGATCACCCTGGTGACCCCGGCCGGCACCGCACCGACCCACGATGCGATCACGTACTGGACGGTCACGGACGAGCCGCCGACCGGCGAAGACCCGGGGGACGCGGTGACCGTCCGCCTGGCGGCGGCGTACGGCGACCCGGCGCTGCTGCGGGCGCACTTGGACGACGTCGGCTCGGCCGCCGGCCGCGCGGCGGAGCTGGCCGACCCCGGCCTCGCGGTGAGCACCCAGGACATGGTGCTGACGGTGGACGACTTCCTCATGGTCTACGCACTGGAGTGGACGTTGCACCACCTGGACCTGATCGCCCACGTCCCGGGTGCGGAGCCCCCGCCCGCGGAAGGACTGGCCCGCACGCGCGAGATGCTGAAGAAGATCACCGGGGCGAGCTTCCCGGCGTCGTTCTCGGACCCGGACGTCCTGCTGGTGGCGACGGGCCGCCGTTCGCCGACGGAGGCCGAGGCGGCGGAGCTGGGCGACCTGGCCGCGCGGCTGCCGTTCGTGCTCGGGTGAGGCAGGGCGCCCTGCCTCACCCGGCTCGGATCACGCCTGCACCAGGCTGAACCGGCGGCGTTCCACGTCGATGGCTTCGATGCGGACGGTCACCCGGCTGCCCTGCTCGGGGACGCGGTCGGTCACGAGCAGGCCGTGCACGCCCGGCGCCACCTCGACGAACGCGCCGAACGGCAGCGTCCGCGCCACGACGCCGTCGAGCACCCCGCCCTCGGTGTGGGCGGCGACGAACTCCTGCCAGGGGGACATGCGGTTTCACCTCCTTCCCGCGCACGTTCCGGACTCGGAGAACGCGCGGGAGGCGGCGGGCCACGGGCCCGCCCGGAGGTCACGGCACAGCCGGGTACCCCGTCTGCTCACGGCTCGAGGCCGACCCGGCAGTCACGCCGGAAACCGTATCGCCGGAACCCGGAAATGCGCCAGCGGTAATTCTCCGACGCGATATCCGGCTACCGGGAAATCAGCTCACACAAGCGCGGGAAGATCGGCCAGCCGGGCGAGGGAATCGAGCCGCGCGGATTGGTCGTACGCGGCCGTCGTCACCAAAATCTCGTCCGCGCCCGTGGCCGCGATCAATGCGCCGAGCCGGTCCCCGACTTCGGCCGCGGTGCCCGAAATCTGGCCGTCCAAGGTCTCTTCGAGCCGCCTGCGCTCGCGGTCGGTCATGGGCAGCGCCAGGACCTCCGACGGCGGCGACAGCGGCGGGAAGACGCCGTGGGAGCGCGAATACACCGTCGCCCAGGCCTCCGACACGAGCAGGCGGCGCGCGTCGGCCGCCGAGTCCGCCACCGCGATCGCCGACGACACCACGACGTACGGCTCGCTCGCCCACGGGCCGGGGCGGAAGCCGTCCCGGTAGCGCGTCACGGCTTCGGCCAGCGCGCGTTCGCCGCGGACGGGCGCGATCACCAGCGGCAGCCCGAGCTCCGCGGCGAGGTCGGCGCCGGACCCGGTGGCCAGCAGGAACGGCGGCACGCGCAGGCCCTCGGCCGGGTAGGCGTGGACGCCGGGGTGCTCGCCCGCGAAGAACCCGAGCAGTTCCCGCACCTGCGCCCCGAAGTTGTCGGCCGCGTCCTTGCCGTGCCCCAGCGCCTCGCGGACGCCGGCGGTGAACCCGACCGACCGGCCGAGCCCCATGTCGATCCGGCCGGGGTACAGCGCTTCGAGCACGCCGAACTGCTCGGCGACGACCAGCGGCGGGTGGTTCGGTAGCATCACGCCGCCGGTGCCGACGCGGATCCGGCTCGTCGCGCCCGCGACGGCGGCGGCCAGGACGGTCGGCGCGGACCCCGCGACCCCGGGCACGCCGTGGTGCTCGGACACCCAGAACCGGTGGTAGCCCAGCCGTTCGACGTCGGCGGCGAAGGCGACGGTGTCCCGCAGCGCCCGCGCGGTCCCGGCGTGCGGGCGCACGGGCGAGCGATCGAGCACGGAAAACCTCACGCCGGGTGCAACGCCCGGCGTCCGGCGGGATTCCCGTCAGGGGCGCCAGCGCTCGCTGTAGTCCGGGTGGTCGGCGTAGGGCAGGGCCAGCAGGCGCAGCGTGAGGCACCAGTTGGAGCCGGCCTCGTCGGCGGGCACGTGGCAGGTCTCACACCAGTATTCGCTGCCGTAGAGCGGAAAACCGGGCACCTTCTCCGACACCGTGGTCCGGTGGGCGAGCAGGATCCGCCGCGTGGCTTCGATCTCGTTGATCATCTGGTTCACGACGTCGAGCTCGAGGTCGGTCAGCCCGCGGATCTTCTGCTCCACGGCGACCTTGGTCTCGCCGCGGTTCATCGCCTCGCCGGCCTTCGCCTTGTTGACGGCCTGCATGATCAACGCCTGCCGCGCGCCGACGCGCGCGGCGAGGAATGCGATCAGGTCGTCCACGAAGGGCCTCCCTCGAACTCGCCCCAGGACATGTCGTCGAGGAGTCGCCGATTCGGGACCGCACGTTACGCCGATCGTGGCGGTGGTCGAGACCACAGCGGCGGCCGTGCGAAATTTGTGACCCGAAAGGCGACAGCGGGCAGCGGGATGATCACTCCCCGTTTTCCGGCGTGACGTTCCGATGAAGTCCGGGCCGATTTGTTCCCCCGAAAGTGGCGCGCGGCACGGTTGTGTCCGTGATTACACGCGGTCCCGACCGGACGGCATTTCGGTACCGCTGAGTAACACCGGCCGTGCGGCGCTCGTGATCCCCGCGCTCGCGGCGGCTCGGCGAGAGCACCGAGCCGTGACCTCAGGACTCCGGGCGCGCCTTGCTGGGCTGGACCCGCTTGGGCTCCCCCGGCATCTTCGGGTAGTCCGGCGGGTACGGCATGTCCCCCAGCCCGTGGTCCCGCAGGTCGCGCTCGTACCACTCCAGCGCCGTCTCCAGGCCGAACGCCTCGGCGTCCATCCCCGCGTGCAGGTCGCCGTGGGACTCCAGGAACGCCGGGATCGTCAGCACGTCGAAGTCGTCCGCGTCGACCTCCGGCAGCAGGTCCCACGTCAACGGCGTCGACACCGTCGCCCGCGGGGTGCCGCGGACCGACCAGCTCGACGCCACCGTGCGGTCGCGCGCCGCCTGGTTGTAGTCCAGGAACACGCGCCCCTCGCGCTCCTCCTTCCACCACGCGATCGTCGCCTTGTCCGGGATCCGCCGCTCGACCTCGCGGCCCAGCGCGATCACCGCGTGGCGGACCTGGACGAAGTCCCACTCGGGGCGGATCCGGACCAGCACGTGGACCCCGCGGCCGCCGGACGTCTTCGGGTAGCTCGTCAGCCCCGCGTCCGCCAGCACCTCGCGGACCACCAGCGCCACCTCGACCGCGTCCGCGAAGCCGGCGCGGTCCGGCGGGTCGACGTCAATGCGCAGCTCGTCCGGGTGGTCGACGTCGGGACGGCGGACCGGCCACGGGTGGAAGTCGAACGTCCCCAGGTTGGCCGCCCACGCGAACACCGCCGGCTCGGTCGGGCACACCTCGGCGGCCTTGCGGCCCGACGGGAACGTGATCTCGGCCGTCTCCAGCCAGTCCGGCGCCCCCTTGGGCACGCGCTTGGCGTAGAACCACTCGCCTTCGACGCCGTCGACGTAGCGCTTCAGCGTCGTCGGCCGCTCGCCGATCGCGCGCAGCAGCGGCGCGCCGACGGTGATGTAGTGCTCGACGACCTGCCGCTTGGTGATGCCGCGCTGGGGGAAGTACACCTTGTCCGGGCTCGAGACGCGGACGGTCCGGCCGCCCACCTCGTACTCGACCGGGTCACCGTGCTTGGGCATGCGGCCACGCTAGCGGTGATCGCGCACCGCGGGGCCCGCGAAACCGCCCGCCCGGCTGTCTTGAACGAGTTGTTCGGGGCGCCGGAGGTCCTGAATGACACATCAAGACACGCGCCGAGAGCCCGGAGCCGGTGCGGCGGGAGGCCGGGCGCACCAGCCTCGGACGCGACGGGCGGCCTGGGCGGACCAGCCTCCGGCACGGCGTGGCGCCCGGGCGGACCAGCCCCCGGCACGGCGCGAGGCCCAGGCAGACCAGCCCCGGCACGGCGCGAGGCCCAGGCGGACCGGCCCCGGCGGCCCGCAAAGGCCGGCCGGTAGGCTGGAGCGGGTGTCCGGCCGCACCAAGCTGATCGTCGCGCTCGCCGTCGTCGCGCTCTTCGCGGCCGCCGCGGTGCTGGTGCCGATCCCCGGGCCGGCCGAGCTGCGCGCCTGGGCCGCCGCCACCGGGCCCGCCACCCCGGTCGTGCTGCTCGTCGCGTACTCGCTGCTCACCGTCGCGCCGATCCCGCGCACCGTCTTCAACCTGGCCGCCGGGCTGCTCGTCGGCACCGCGGCCGGGATCACCATCGGCCTGGTCGCCACCACCATCGCGGCCGGCCTGTCCTTCGGGCTGGCCCGGCTGCTCGGCCGGGACCTGGTCACCCGCCACCTGCACCGGTCGGCCGTGCGGACCGTCAACGACCGGCTCTCCGGCGGCGGCGTCCTCGCGATCACGTCGCTGCGGCTGATCCCGGTCGTGCCGTTCGCGCCCTTCAGCTACCTCTGCGGTGTGTCCTCGGTGCGGCTGCTCCCCTACCTGGCCGGTACGCTGCTCGGAAGCGTGCCCGGCACCGTCGCCGTGGTCGTCCTCGGCGACGCCCTGACCGGCGACACGCCACCCGCGCTGCTCGCCTGCTACGGCGTGTTCGCGCTGGCCGGGGCGATCGGGCTGGTCAAGGTGTTCAAGAAGCGGGCACCGGCCGCGGCGGGTCCGCCGGACCCACTGGCTGACGCGAACAGCACGGGGCCGACCGCTACACTCGATCGGGTGCGCGAACCGGAAACGCGCTGAGCAGGGCCACCATCACCGGGAATTTCGTCAGGAGCAGTCGCCATCGACACCGGTCAGCTGATCGCGGGGCACTACCGCCTCGTCGAGCACATTGGTAGCGGTGCCATGGGAGTCGTGTGGCGCGCCACTGACGTGCGCCTCGAGCGCACCGTCGCGATCAAGCAGATCCTCCCCCAGCCGGGCGTCTCCGAGACCGAACGCGACAACATGCGCCAGCGCGCCATGCGCGAGGCGAAGAACGCGGCCCGGTTCCAGCACCCGAACGCCATCGTCGTGTTCGACATCGCCGAGCACAACGGCGACCCGTGCCTGGTGATGGAGTACCTCGACGGGCCCAGCCTCTCCACGATCCTGTCCGAGGAGGGCACCCTCCCGTTGGGCCGGGTCGCCCGGATCGGCGAGCAGGTCGCGTCCGCGCTGGTCGCCGCGCACCGCGCCGGGATCGTGCACCGCGATGTCAAGCCGGGCAACATCCTCATCGACGAGACCGGCACCGCGAAGATCACCGACTTCGGCATCTCACGCGCGGCGGGCGACATGACGCTCACCGCCACCGGCCTCATCGGCGGCACCCCCGCCTACCTGGCGCCCGAGCTGGCCCGTGGCGCCGACCCGGTGCCCAGCTCCGACGTCTTCGCCCTCGGCGCGACCCTCTACCAGGCGATCGAGGGCACCACGCCGTACGGCAACACGACCAACCAGCTCGCGCTGCTCTACGCGGCCGCGAACGGCCAGATCAACCCGCCCGTGCAGGCCGGCGCGGCCACCGCGCTGCTGATGAGCCTGCTGCGCAGCGAGCCGGGCGAGCGGCCCAGCATGGCCGAGGCGCGTGAGCGGCTGGCCGCGCTGGCCCGCACCGAGCCGGGCGGCATGTCGGCGTCGCCGCCGCTGCTGTCGGGTGGCGCGGGCCGCAAGCCCGCCGCGCCCGCCGACGGCGGCGAGCGCCCGCCGTGGCAGCGCACCGACCAGAAGGCGCCGTCGTCACCACCGGTCGGCACGCCGGTGCCGGCGAACAAGGCGGCGTCGAACCCGCCGCGCCCGACCGCGGCGTTCATGCCGATGCGCTCGCCGGCCGCGCCGCCGAACACCCCGCCCAGACCGATGCCCGCGGCCGCGCCGTCGGCCAGGGCGCCCCAGTACTCGACGAACGCCCCGAAGCCGGACAACAAGCGCAAGTACGCGCTGCTCGCCGGCGGCGGCGCCGCGGTCGTCGTGGTCGCGGTCATCGTCTTCCTGGTGCTGAACTCCGGCAGCGGCGGCGGCACGGGCGGCACCACGAACGCCCAGTCGCCGGGTAACCAGCCGACCGCGGGGCAGAGCTCGCCCAAGACCTCCGGTCAGAGCAGCCCGGCGAACGTCCCCGCGGGCCTCGGCAAGACCCCGACCGAATCGCCGGTGAGCAACTACAGCGCGGCCGGCAACCTGATCATCGAATACTTCAGCGACCCCGCCTCGCACTGGGACATGCTCACCCCCGCCGCCCAGCAGGTCTACGGCGACCAGGGCAAGTACGCGGAGTACTGGGCCGTGAACAAGAAGAACATCAACGGTCCCACCAAGGCCCACGCCGACTCGGGCGGCAACGAGAGCGACGGCTCGCTCATCATGAACGTCAACGTGGGCGGCGCCCGCCCCGGTTACCGGCTGGTCAACGTGGGCGGCCGGACGCTGATCGACTCGAACACCGAGCTGGGTGGCTCGAACTCCGGCTACTGAGACTTAACGCGCCGCTGGTGGGTTCGCGGGCACCGATGGCCTACCGTGGAGGTATGGCCGACGACGGAGCTGCGCTGCCGGGCCAGAATCCTCGCTTCCACGAGGACCTGGTCGGCCTGGACCCGTACGACCCCGAGGCGCGGGCGTTCGCCGAGCACCTCGACCGGATCGAACGTTCCGGGCCGAACTACACCATCGAAGCCGCGCTGGACGGCGTGGCCGACTTCGCCGACTCCAGCAACCGCCTCGGTGGGCTGCGCTACTGGGTGTCGGCCCTCATCGTCGTCCTCATCGTGCTCGGCGTGATCGTGGCCGCATGGGACATCGTCGTGCACGCCCTCGCGTGGCTCGCGGCGTAACGTGGAACGGGTGAAAGGTATGAAACCCGTTGTCGGTGCGACCCCGCGCGTCGTGAAGTCCGAGCAGGAGTGGCGGGCGCAGCTCAGCCCCGACGAGTACGCCGTGCTCCGCCAAGCGGGGACCGAACGGCCCTTCACCGGCGAGTACACCGACACCAAGACCACCGGCGTCTACGAGTGCCGCGCCTGCGGTGCCGAGCTCTTCCGCAGCGACACGAAGTTCGAGAGCCACTGCGGCTGGCCGTCGTTCTTCGACCCGGCCGACTCCGACGCCGTGCTGCTGCGCGAAGACCGCACCATGGGCATGAAGCGGATCGAGGTGCTCTGCGGCTCCTGCCACAGCCACCTCGGGCACGTCTTCGAGGGCGAGGGTTACCCGACCCCGACCGACCAGCGGTACTGCATCAACTCGATTTCGCTGAAGCTCGTCCCCGGGTCGTAAGAACCCGCCGGCCTAAATCCTCCTTAAGCCGACAACCCGCCGCCCTCCCTCGAACGTAGTCTCCGCACACGGACGAGGGAGGGCGGACTCATGACCGACACCTGGGGCATCTCCGGACCGGCGTTCGCGGGCCTCTACCTGGGCCTGCTGCTCCTGCCGGCGCTGGTCGCCGTCGCGTACCGCGGGTTCCTGCTGCGCGGCCGCCCGGCCGGCGCGCCGGAGCGGCCCGAAGAGCTGGCGGTGCTGACAGGAGGCCGGCGGCGCTTCGGCGAGTACGTCGTCGCGAGCCTGCTGGACCAGCAGATCATCCGGATTTCGGGCAGCGGCTGGCTGAGCCGCGCCAAGGGCACCGCGGCCGACGCCGTGGGCCGCGAAGCCCTGAGCCGGATCGGCAAGCACGGCTCGTCCGTCGAGCGGGTGTGCGACGCCGCCGCTGAGCACAAGACCGCCCACGAGCTCGAGACCGCGCTGGTCGGCCGCGGGCTGCTCGCCGACCCGCGGAAAGCACGCGCGACCTGGGTCGCGACCGCGGTGGCGTACTGGCTGGTGCTCGTCCTCGGCGTGGTCCGGCTGATCGCCGGGGCGAGCACCGGGCACCCGGTGGGGATCCTGCTGGGCCTGCTCGCGGTGGGCACCGTCGTCGCGATCGCCGTCACCGTCAAAGCGCGCAACCGGCCGCAGGTCCAGGCCACCTTCGCCGGCAAGGCGGCCGTCGAAGCGGCCCGCCGGGCCGGGACGCTCACGGCCGGCCCGGCCGGGACGGTCGCGGCGCACGGGCTGAGCGGCCACCCCGACCAGGCCGTCCGGCAGGCCGCCACCCAGGCCGCGCGGCGCGCGGCCGTGCGGACGTCCAGCCGTCGCACCCGGTTCGCCGGCGCCGGCGGCGGGGTCGCCGTCGGCTACTGGGGCGGCAGCTCCTGCGGCGGTGGCGGCAGCTCCTGCGGCGGTGGGGGCGGCGGCTGCGGAGGGGGTGGCGGCGGGGGCTGCGGCGGTTGAAACGCCGACGCGACCAGCCGCGTCTCACAGCTACGGTAACCGCAACTCACTGAGGGGAGACGGGCGATGGACGACCCGTGGGGCATCTCCGGACCGGATTTCGTGGTCCTCTACATCGCACTGCTCGTCGCCGTGCTGCTGGTCCGGCTCGTCGTGTCCGGCGTCGCCGCCAGTCGCGCGCTGCGAGCGAACACCGAGCGGCCGGGCCCGCCGCCGACCGTCTACCAGCTGGCGTTCCTCGCGGGCGGCCCCGACCGGGCCACCGACGCGGCGATCGCGGCGCTGGTCGAGCGCGGCCAGGTGCGCGTCAACAGCTACAAGCAGATCAGCCAGGCCGGCACGTGGCCGGCCGAGCCGCTGGAGCAGGCCGTCTTCGACGCGGCGCAGCTGAAGACGACGTCGACGATCCGCGCGTACGTCCGCGGCTCGGCCGCGATGCGGGCCCTGGAGGACGGCCTCGACCAGCGGGACCTGCTGGCGTCGGCGGCCACGAAGCGCCAGTCTCGGACGATCGGGCTCGTGCTGCAGCTGGCCGTGCTGGTGCTCGGCGTGGTGCGGCTGGCCAACGGCATCTCGCTGGGCCGCCCGGTCGGCGTCCTGGTGTTCCTGGTGCTGGTCGCGGCCGTGCTGACGATCGTGGCGGCGGTCCGGCGATCCAAGACCGGGGCGCGGCAGCCCTCGGCCGCCGGGCACCGCGTGCTCGGCCAGGCCCGGGCCGCGTCGAGCGGTCCGCTGCCGGCGGGGATGCTGGCGGGCGGCGTGCTGCTCGGCGGCGCCGCGGCGGCGGTCGCCCTCGGCGGCTGGGCGATGTACCCGGACGAGGAGCTGAGCGCGGCGCTGACCCCGCCGGTGACGTCCTTCGGCGGCGGCGGTTCGTCCGGCGGATCTTCGTGCAGCAGCGGGTCGTCGTGCTCGAGCTCGTCGTGCAGCAGCGGCTCGTCGTGTGGTTCTTCGTGCGGCGGAGGAGGCTGCGGTGGGTGAGCTCGGCATCGGGATCGGCTGGCGGCACGAGCTGGACCTGTCGATCGCCCGGCTGCCCGGCGTCGACTGGGTGGAAGTGGTCGCGGAGAACCTGCACGCCGACCACCTCCCGGAGACGCTCGTGGCGTTGCGCCGGCGCGGGCTGCCGGTGCTGCCGCACGCGGTTTCGCTGTCCCTGGGCGGCGCCGAGCCGCTCGACACCGGGCGCGTCCAGCACCTCGCGGAGATCGCGCGGGCCGTGGACGCGCCGCTGGTCAGCGACCACGTGTGCTTCGTCCGCGCGGGCGGGCTCGACTCGGGCCACCTGATGCCGCTCCCCCGCACCCGCGAGGCGCTCGACGTGCTGGTGGCGAACGTCCGGCTGGCTCAGTCCATTGTGGACGTACCGTTCGCGCTGGAGAACATCGCGGCGGTGCTGGACTGGCCGGACCACGAGCTGACCGAGGAGCAGTTCCTCACGGAGCTGACCGAGCGGACGGACTGCCGGCTGATCATCGACGTCGCCAACCTGTACGCGAACGCGCGCAACATCGGCACCGACCCGGTGAAGTTCCTCGACGGGATCCCGTGGGAGCGCCTGGCGTACGTGCACATGGCGGGCGGGATCGAGCGCGACGGCGTCTACCACGACACGCACGCGCACCCGGTGCTGCCGGAGGTGCTGTCGCTGCTGGCGGAGCTGCGGCGCCGCACGGACCCCCCGGGAGTGTTGCTGGAGCGCGACGACGACTACCCGACGGACGACGAGCTGGCCGCGGAGCTGGCGGCCCTGCGCGCGGCGGTGACGGTGTGAGCCGCGCAGACTTGGCGGCCCGGCAGGCGGAACTGCTGCAGGCGCTGCTGAATTCCGGCCCGGCGCCGGCGGGCTTCGACGCTTCGCGGCTGCGGGTGGAGGCGTCGGTGTTGCGACGCAAGCACGGGCGGGTGCTGGCGCATCAGCGGCCGGAGGTGGCGGAGGCGCTGGGAGAGCGGTTCGGGCCGTTGTTCGCGGAGTTCACCGCGGGGCGGCCGAAGCGGGACACCGAGCGGTCGGGGGCGTACGCGGACGAGTTCGTGACGTGGCTGATCGCCGGGGGTCACCTGCCGAAACCGAGGCGGGGCTTGGTGTCCCGCCTCCGGCGCCGGTAGTCCCGAGGCGACCGGACTGCCATTCGGGTGAATGGTGCGACGGCGATTCAACGCTCCCGCGGCCGGTCGGGCCCGAAACGTCGAGGGGACCTGCCGATATGACCATGAAGACCCGCTTGCGGACCGGCTTGACGGCGGTGGCCGCGGTCTCGCACGACTTCTTCCTCTCGGGCGCTGACGGCGCCAGCTCCAACCGCTCGGCCAACGTCTCGGGGACCTTCCACGCCGTCGGGTGCAAGCGGTTCTACGCCTCGGCGCACGCCGGCTCCACCCAGCTGGACATCAGGAGCACGAGCACCCACTGCAACGCCACCACATCGGAGAACATCCCGCTGAAGGCCGATGTCGTCGGCGGGGCGAACCGCATCCGCGTCGCCTTGACCGACCAAAACGGCCAGAACGGCACCGGTGGGGACATCTACCGCTGAGAGCGTTCGGGCGGGAGTGCGGCGAGCGGACCGGCCGCACTCCCGCCCGAGCGGGACCTCCTAAGGGGTCCAGGTCGGTTTGTCGACTCCCGGCAGCCGCGTGCCGAAGTCCCAGTGCGGCTCCGCTCCCGGCAGACCGCCCGCCATGCGGACCCGGGTCAGCCGGCCGTAGCCGCTGTCCGCCTCCTCCAGCAAGTCGCCGAAATCGACGGCCGCGCTCGCGGGATCCTTGCGGCCCAGCGAATCCAGCCACCGCGCCGTCCCGGCCAGCGACAGCCGGACCCGCCAGGTGCCGCCGTCGGTCACCTGCCGGCGCAACGCCGTCATGATCGCCGCCGCCGCGAGCCAGCCCGTTGCGTGGTCCAGCGCCTGGACCGGCAACGGCGACGGCCCGTCCGGCGAGAACGCCATGCCGTTCGCCATCTGGACCAAGCTGTCGAACCCGCGCCGGCGCGCCCACGGCCCTTCCCAGCCGTACGCGCTCAAGTCCGCGATCACCAAACCGGGCCGCAGCTCAGCCAGCTCCGGAGCACCGAAGCCGATCCGCTCCAAAGCACCCGGGCGGAACGACTGGACCAGCACGTCCGCCCGGCTGATCAGCTTCTTCAGCCGCGCGCGCCCACCTTCGGTGTCGAGCGCGACGAACGCCGAACGCTTGCCCTGCCCCGTGTCGCGCACCAACGCCTCGACCCGCGGGAGGTGCGCCGCGCCGATGTGCAGCACGTCCGCGCCGTGCGCCGCCAGTACCCGGCCGGCCACCGGGCCCGCCAGCACGTGCGTCAGCTCCAGCACCCGGACCCCGCCCAGCGGCCGGTCCGAGTAGAACAACGTCCGCTTGGGAGCGTCACCCACCGGGGCCGACGAGACCAGCGGAAGTGAAGCCACGACGGAACCCTGCGGGTGCACGGCCCACTCCTCCGGCGACCGCAGCTGCGCGGCCGCTCCCCCGGCGGAGACCACGGCGTGCTCGATCTCACGCGCGGTCCGCCCGGCGACCGCCTTCGCGACCGCGTCGCGGGTGCCCGGCACGCCGAGGCCCCAGCACACCGCCGCTTCGTGCCGCGGGTAGTTGCAGTGCAGGCGCACCCAGCCGTCGGCCGCGCGGTAGTTGCCCGACAGCGGTGCCCACATCGACTCCGCGCCGGCGCCGTCCACCCGCAGCAGCTGCTCGCTGTGGAACGCCGCCGCCGCGTGGCGCGTGTCCGCCGTGACGACGCCGGGGTCGATCTCGCGCAGCTTCAGCATCTCGGCGGCCGCCAGCGTGGCCGCCGCGATCGAAGCCGTGGCCGCCGCGGCCACCCGGTACGGACCGGGCAGCACGTCTTCGGCGCCGGTCAGCTCGAAGGCGCCCGGCTGCGACTCGGTGAGGGCGTGCCAGACGCCCTCCACTGCCTCGCGCACTACGGCAGCGCCGCGACGAGCTCGGCCGGCGGCACGCGCGTGCCCGTGTAGAACGGGATCTCTTCCCGCACGTGGAGCCGCGCTTCGGTGCCGCGCAGGTGGCGCATCAGGTCGACGATCCGGTGCAGCTCGTCGGCCTCGAAGGCGAGGATCCACTCGTAGTCGCCCAGCGCGAACGACGCGACGGTGTTGGCGCGGACGTCCGGGTAGTCGCGGGCTTCCTTGCCGTGGTCGGCCAGCATCTTGCGGCGGTCGGCGTCCGGCAGCAGGTACCACTCGTAGGACCGCACGAACGGGTAGACGCAGATGTACTTGCGCGCCTCTTCGCCCGCCAGGAACGCCGGGATGTGGCTCTTGTTGAACTCGGCCGGCCGGTGCAGCGCGGTCTGGCTCCAGACCGGCGTCGACGCGCGGCCGAGCGGGGTGCGGCGGAAGCCGGAGTAGGCGGCCTGCACCTGCTCGATCTCCTCGGCGTGCCACCAGATCATGTAGTCGGCGTCGGCGCGCAGCGCGGAGACGTCGTAGACACCCCGGACGACGACGCCCTTGGACTCGAGACCGTCGAGGTACTCGGTCGTCTCGCGGCCCGCGGCCCCGCGGTCCTCACCCAGCCGGCCGGGCTCGATCCGGAAGACCGACCAGGTCGTGTAGCGGATGGTGTCGTTGAGCTCGTTGTAGTTGACCCGCGCCATGGTTCCATCCTGTCACCGCGGCCCCGGGAACGCCGCCACGGGGCCGGGTGAGCGCACTCACGCGAAAAGGTGGGCCGCGATCCGGTGCGCCGCCGCCTCGGCCGTCGCGACGCAGGCCGGCAGCCCGACGCCGTGCAGGGTCGCCCCCGCCACCGCGAGCCCCGGCACCCCGGCGACCGCCTTCTCGATCCGCTCCACGCGCTCGAGGTGCCCGGTGCCGTACTGCGGCAGGCCGCCGCCCCAGCGCGTCACCAGGGTCTCGATCGGCGCCGCCGTCACGCCCGTCAGCCGCGCGAGGTCGTCGCGGACCACGCGGACCAGCTCGACGTCGTCGGCCTGCAACGCGCCCAGCTCACCGAACCGGCCCACCGAACCGCGGACCAGCACCGGCCCGGAGCCGAAGTGCCCCCACTTACGCGAAGAGAACGTGAACGCCTTCGCCGCGTACGGCACGCCCGAAGCGTCCCGTTCGCCTTGGCCGATGAGGATCCCAGAAGCGTCGGGCAGCACCGTTCCCGGTGGCAGCGCCAGCGCGACCACCGCCATCGACGCCAGCTCGACCTCGCCGAACGCCGCCGACGCCGCGGGCACCAGGTCGGCCAGCAGCCGCCGGGCCGAGGGCGCCGGGACCGCGAGCAGCACGGCGTCGGCTTCGATCGTGTTGTCCGCGGGCGCGTGCGCGGTCGGGTTCGCGCCGATCCGCAGCCGCCAGCCCGCGCCGTGCCGTTCGATGTCGCACACCGGCAGCCCGGTCCGCAGCTCGGCGCCGGACAGCTCGGTCAGCCGGTCGATCACCGTGCCCAGGCCGCCCGGGACCGTGCCGAACACCGGCGCCGTACCGGGCGACGCGGGCAGCTGCGCCTTCGCGGCCGCCGTCAGCGAGCCGGCGCCCGCGGCCACCGCCGCGGCCAGGCCCGGCATGGTCGCGCGCAGGCCCAGGCCGTCCGCGCCGCCGGCGTAGACGCCGCCGAGCAGGGGGTCGACGAGCCGGTCGACCAGCTCGTCGCCGAACCGCTCGCGCAGCAGCGGCCCGAGCGGCAGGTCCCCGCTCGGGAGCCGCAGCTCGGGCAGCGACGGCTCGGCTTCGACGGCCCGCCGCCCCGCCTCCGACAGCACCCCGGCGACGGACTCGGCCGACGCCGGAACACCCATGACGGTGCCCGGCGGCAGGCCGGTGACACTGCCGCCGGCGTGGATCTTCGCGCGCGCCTTCGTCGGGTTCACGACGTCGAGCCCGAGCTCGCGGACCAGCCCGAGCATCTCGGGACGGCGGACGAGGAACGCTTCCGCGCCGACGTCGTAGGGGACGCCGGCCAGCTCGGCCGTGCGCAGCTTCCCGCCGGGCGTCTTCGTCTTCTCGAAGACGACGATCTCGGCGGTGTCGCCCAGCAGGCGCCGCAGGCGGTACGCCGCGGTCAGGCCGGAGACACCGCCACCGACGACCGCAACGCGCTTCACAGCTCGTGCACCAGTCCGACCACGCGGGTCAGCACGTCCGGGTCGACGCCCGGCAGCACGCCGTGGCCCAGGTTGAAGATGTGGCCGTCGGCCGCCTTGCCCTCTTCGACGATCCGGCGGACCTCGGCTTCGAGCACCGGCCAGGACGCGTGCAGCAGCGCCGGGTCGAGGTTGCCCTGCACGACGGCGTGCCCGCCGAGCCGGCGGACGGCTTCGTCCAGCGGGATCCGCCAGTCGACGCCGACGACGTCCGCGCCGGCGTCGCGCATCGCGGGCAGCAGCTCGCCGGTGCCGACGCCGAAGTGGATGCGCGGCACGCCGTAGGAGGCGACGCCCTCGAGGACCTTCGCCGAGTGCGGCAGGACGAACCGGCGGTAGTCCCGCTCGGACAGCGCGCCGGCCCAGGAGTCGAACAGCTGGACCGCGTCGACGCCGGCGTCGAGCTGCGCGCGCAGGAACGTCAGCGCGATGTCGGCCAGGCGCCCGGCCAGCTCGTGCCAGACCTCCGGCGCCGAGTGCATCAGCGCTTTGGTGTGCTCGTGGTTGCGGCTCGGGCCGCCCTCGATGAGGTAGCTGGCCAGCGTGAACGGCGCGCCGGCGAAGCCGATCAGCGGCGTCTCGCCCAGCCGCTCGACCAGCAGCCCGACGCCGTCCGCGACCTTTTCGACCTGCTCCGGAGCCAGCTCCGGCAGGGCCTTCACCGCGGCGAGGTCGCGCACCGGCGCCGCGACCACCGGGCCGGTGCCGGGGACGATGTCGATGTCGACGCCCGCGGCCTTCAGCGGCACGACGATGTCGCTGAAGAGGATGGCCGCGTCGACGCCGTGCCGGCGGACCGGCTGCAGCGTGATCTCGGCGAGCATCTCGGGGTCGAAACAGGCGTCCAGCATCGGCACGCCCTCGCGCAGCGCGCGGTACTCGGGCAGCGAGCGGCCCGCCTGGCGCATGAACCAGACGGGCGTGCGGGCCGGGCGTCCGCCGCGCGCGGCGGCCAGGAACGGGGCTTCGGGCAGCTCGCGGCGCCCGGACGGGGCGGCCTGCTGCGGCAAGGGCGTGGTGGGTGACATCGCCGTCAATCGTGCCACGAGCCCGCCGACGCCCTTCTCTCGGCGCGCCTGCGCCCGCAACGGGGCGTGCCCGCCCTAAAGTCGAAGCGTGACCGCGATGACGCCAGTGCCCGAACTCTTCCGTGAAGCAGTTTCGGCGCTGCAGTCCGTCCGGCCCCGCCGGGAGGTGCTGCTGGAGCCGATGCGGCCCCCGCAGCGGCTCGCGCCGTGGTCGTACGCGGTCAGCTGCGAAGTCGCCGGTCCCGCGGACGTGCTGGCTTCGGGCCGGCTGGTCCTGCTGCACGACCCGGACGGCCAGGAGGGCTGGGACGGCGTGCTGCGCCTGGTCATGTACGTGCGCGCGGAGCTGGACCGCGAACTGGCGACGGACCCGTTCCTGCCGCAGGTCGGCTGGTCGTGGCTCACCGACGCCCTGGAGGTGTCGGGCGCGAGCTGGACGGCGCTGGGCGGCACGGTGACGGAGACGTCGTCGGCCCGCTTCGGCGACATCTCCGGCCCGGCCCGGACCGACGACCTGGAGCTGCGGGCGTCTTGGACCCCGACGGACGCGGAGCTGCTGCCGCACGGGCAGGCGTTCTGCCAGGTCATGGCGAGCGTCGTCGGCCTGCCGCCGGTCGGCGTGACGCTCTTCGGGCAGCGCCAGAGCTCCTGACGCGCGGCGTTCGGGCGATCGTCGGCAACGAATCGGCAACGGTGGAGTGCCGCCGTCCGGTCCGTCAGGGGCCGCTTGTACGGATGTGAGCAAATCTCACGTCCACTGAACGCCGTTCACCCCGAACGGCCGCCCCAAGCGCCACCGGACGGGCGAAGCCATCCGGACCAGCCCCGCACCCCACCGGGCCCCGCACGCGGCTCTGAGGCCGTTTCACGTCTCCTCGTTCGTGACTCCGCGCGGTCACGCACCGCAACAAGATCAACTAGAGGCTCCGAGGCCCGCGACCGCCTCCGGTCGCCACGGACAGTCACCGAAAAGACCCGCCGCGAGGCTCGCCGGAAGCGGCCGACGGAGTTGATCATGCCCCGGCCGGAGCCACATTCCGACCCGTCGTGACCCCCATCCGGCCCCTGGTCACTAGGCGCACCGGCAGCTGCACACCTCATCTGCACGGCCATTTGGGCGCCGGTAACTTCTTTGCATCGTGTTCGCTGGGCTATCCGTTAACAACCGGCCGTGTACTAGCCCGATCGTGTTACTACGAACCCACTGAGTGACTGTTCGTTTGAGATAGATACCCATTCGATCCCCCCGCAACGGCCTGAAGGCGGCTACAGTGCCTTCGACGACACCACTTTCGGTCTAAAGCTGGCGCGGCTGAACGGCCGAAGGTCCCGGTGCCGGTCGGGGGGCACGACCGACTCCAGGGAGGTAGTGACGTGGCTACCGTCGGCATTTCTCAGGCCGTCCGATCCACGCCAGCCGGCGCGTTGCCGGCGAGCATGGTTCCGCACCCGCGGGAAGAGCTCTTTTCGGTATTGGTGGTCGACGACCACCCGCTGTTGAGGGAGGCAATCGCAGCAAGACTCGCACAGATGGGTGCGGGGACCGTCCACGAGGCCGCCACGGTGGCCGAGGCGAGGGCGCGAGCACAGGCCACCGGGCCTTGTGACCTGGCGATCCTCGATCTCGGGCTGCCGGACGGCAGCGGCATCGAGCTGGTTACGGAACTCCGTAGCCACGGCTGGCCGCGCGTGGTGGTACTCGCATCCTCGGACGACCCGTACGCGGTCCGCTCGGCCTTCCAGGCCGGGGCCCAGGCGTACCTGCTGAAGTCCGCGTCGCCGGTCGTCGTGACCGACGGCGTGCGGCGCGTGCTCGAAGGCGGCGTCTACGCCGACCCGAGCGTGGCTCCGGTGCTCGCCACCGGGACCCG
The DNA here is from genome assembly GCF_055633805.1 of Amycolatopsis sp. NPDC114478. NCBI lineage: Bacteria > Bacillati > Actinomycetota > Actinomycetes > Pseudonocardiales > Pseudonocardiaceae > Amycolatopsis > Amycolatopsis sp. NPDC114478. The sequence goes on from NZ_JBVKDO010000008.1 coordinate 132,915, forward strand.
CGTCGCGGGCACCGACAACACCCCCCGCGAGCTGTCCGCTCGTGAGGTGGAGGTGCTCCAGCTGGTCGCCGACGGGCAGTCCAACAAGGAGATCGGCGAGGAGCTTTCGCTCTCCGCTCTCACCGTCAAGTCCCACCTGTCCCGGATCGGGCGCAAGCTCGGCACGGGCGACCGGGCCCAGATGGTGGCGCTGGCCATGCGGGCCGGCGTGATCCGCTGACGCAAGCGAACAGCCCTGCGGGGCGGGCAGACCAGGCGCGGTATGCCCGTCCCGTAGGGTCGTCGGTTATGGGAAGTGCAGAGGCCGAGGACACCGGGATGGAGATCGAGTCCACGGGCGGCCCTGTGCTGCTACGCGAACCCGCCGAGGGCACGCCCCCGGTGATCACCGATCCGTCCGCGCTGGCCGAGGCCTGCGCGAGACTCGCCGCGGGCACCGGCGCGGTCGCCGTCGACACCGAACGCGCGTCCGGCTACCGGTACTGGCCCAAGGCCTACCTCGTGCAGCTGCGCCGCGAGGGTTCCGGCACGGTGCTGATCGACCCGATCGCACTGGCCGACGACCTCCAGCCGCTGCGCGACGTCCTCAACGACCTGGAGTGGGTGCTGCACGCCGCCTCCCAGGACCTCCCCTGCCTCGCCGAGCTGGACCTGCGCCCGGCGGCGCTGTTCGACACCGAGCTGGCCGGCCGGCTGGCGGGCTACGAACGCGTGGCGCTGGGGACCCTCGTCGAGCTGCTGCTCGGCTACACCCTCGAGAAGGGGCACAGCGCGGCGGACTGGTCCAAGCGGCCGCTGCCCGTCGACTGGCTCAACTACGCGGCCCTCGACGTCGAGCTGCTCGTCCAGCTGCGCGAAAAGCTGGAAGCGGAGCTGGGCGCCCAGGGCAAGCTGGAGTGGGCGCGGCAGGAGTTCGAGTACGTCCGCACGGCCCCGCCGCCCGGGCCGCGGGCCGAGCCGTGGCGCCGGACGTCCGGCGTGCACAAGATCCGCAGCCCGCGCGGGCTGGCCGCGGTCCGCGAGCTGTGGCAGGCCCGCGACGAGCTGGCCCGCAAGCGCGACCGAGCCCCGAGCCGCATCCTGCCCGACAGCGCGATCATCAACGCGGTGACGGCCGACCCGAAGACCGTCGAGGAGCTGCAGGCGCTCCCGGTGTTCAGCGGCCGGGTCCAGCGCAAGTACACGGCGAGCTGGCTGCGGCACCTGCAGGCGGCCCGCGCGCTCCCGGCGTCGGAGCTGCCGTCGCCGTCGCAGCCGACGGACGGCCCGCCCCCGGTGAACCGCTGGGCGGACAAGGACCCGGACGCGGCGGCCCGGCTGGCGGCGGCCCGGGCCGGGCTGGCGGCGATCGCGGAGGACCGCCGGCTGCCGGTGGAGAACCTGCTGCTGCCGGACCTCGTGCGGCGGACGTGCTGGCGCCCGCCGGCGGAGACCGACGAAGAGTCGGTCGCCGAGGTCCTGCGCGCCGGCGGGGCGCGCCCCTGGCAGGTCGAGCTGACGGCGGCCGCGCTGAGCAAGGCGCTGCAGACCACGGCTTCCTGAACGGACAGTTCCGGGACAGTTCCGGCTGGGTCGCCGGAACCGCCCGCAATCGCTCTCGGGCTCCCCTAGGCTGCGCCGCGCAATGCCGCGACAGCGCCGAAGGTAGCTCGATGACCGATTTCATGTCCGATCAGCCCGCCGTGCAGTGCTTTCTCAGCTTCACCCACGAAGATGACAGTTTTCTCAATTTCGTCACGCCGCTGAAGAGCTCACTGGAAAAGTTCTGCGCGTCCGCGCACGGCCGCAAGATCGAAGTGTTCGTCGACCGCGAGAGCATCGGGTGGGGCGAGGACTGGCGGACGAAGATCCAGGACGGGCTCAACGCCGCGATGGTGTTCATCCCGGCCATCTCGATGAACTACTTCTACGAGAGCAGCGCCTGCCGCGAAGAGCTGACCGCCTTCTACGCCAAGGCGAACGAGCTCGGTCTCACCCAGCTGATCCTGCCGCTGATCGTGCTGGGCCACGAGCTGATCACCGGCCAGAGCGACGACGCGAACATCCGGATCATCGAAAAGCTCCAGTACGTCGACATCAAGCAGGCCGTGCTCGCCGGTTCCGGCACCGCCGAATGGCGGCGGACCATGGATCTGGTCGCGGACCGGTTGATCAAAGCGATCCGTTCCGCGGAAGCGACCCTGGAAAAGCTCAAGAAATGCGACCAGCTGCTGCTCGACGGGTTCGTTCCCGAAAAAGACGGACCCGGGCTGCAGGAATACAACGAAAACCTGACGAAGATCGGGGAACTGCTGGAGCGCCAGTTCGACGCGATCAGCCGGTCGCTGGACGACCTGGCCGATGAGATGCGCCAGGTGACCGGGGACGTGGCCGGGATGGCCCCCGACGCCATCAAGGCGCGGGTCGTGCGGGCCGCGGACACGATCAAGCCGATGGCGGTCACCATCCAGCAGGTCGGCACCGACTTCGAAGCGACCGTCGCCGAGACCGACTCCACGATCCGCTCGTACATGCGCCTGATGGACTCGCACATGACCCCGGAGCTGTTCGACCGGGCGCGCCGGGAGTACGACGAGTTCGTCGAGATGCTGGACGGCCTGCTGCAGCTGGACGTCCGGATCACCGAGTTCCTCACGCAGATCCGCCCGCTGGAGGCGATCAACGCTCCCCTGCGCGCGGCCATCCGGCCGCTGCGGGTCGGCGCCCAGTCGATCCAGCTGGGCATGCGCACGATGCGCGAGCTGTCACGGATCATCAGCGACCTGCTGGCCGGCCGCCCGGCACGACCGGCGCAGCTCGGCGGCCAGCCGCCGGCCCCGGTGTGCTGAGCCCGGGCCGGCGCTAGTCGGCGAGCGTCGCCAGCAGGGTGTGCGCCTGGGCCCGCAGTTCGTCCGTCGGTTCCGGCAGCCCGACCAGCCGGACCACGCCGTCGGCCCCTTCGCGCACGTGGGCCTCGACGTCCAGCTCCGGGTCGTCCCGGCGGATCACCGCGATGCTCTCCACCAGCCCGAACACCAGGTCCGTCCGGATCCCGACCGACTCGGCGGCGACTCCGGCCGCCGCCACCAAGCTCCCGTACGCCGCCTTCAGGTCCGCCCGCTCGGCGCGGAACCGGGCCAGGTTGGGCGAGGAGACCTCGGGCAGCAGGTACAGCGCGCCCAGGTTGTGGCGGGCGCCGCCGAGCAGGCCGATGTCCGCGTACGCCAGCGCCCACAGCCGGACCGCCGCCGGGGCCGGGCCCGCGACGAGGCGGGCGGCCAGCTCCAGCGACGGGCGGACCGTCTCGGCCAGCAGCGCCGCGAGGATGTCTTCCTTGGCCGGGAAGTGGTAGTAGAGCGACGCCTGGCGCAGGCCCGCGCGTTCGGCGATCGCCCGCGTCGTCGTCGCCGCGTAGCCGGCTCCCGTGAACAGCTCGCCCGCGGCGTCGAGCACCGCTTGCCGCGCGTCCGGCCGGTTCGCCGCCGCGCCGCTCGCCCTGGGCCTGCCGACCCCCGCCCCTTTGACCACGCCGGTGATCTTGCCAGGTCCGGCGCCCGGACACCCGCACCGACGTGCGGTTACCCCCGGATGTCGCCGTTGACGTCCCGTCGGCCGGGGCGTTAACGAGCCGCTAACACGCCGGAGATCATCACGTCGTGGCGGCGGCTTAATTTCTGTCAAGCGATCGAAACGAGGTCAGGAGCCCGCATGACGCCACCCGACGAACTCGCCGCCTTCGGCTACCGCCAGGAGCTACGCCGGTCGCTGGGCGGGTTTTCCGCCTTCGCCGCCGGCTTCTCCTTCGTCTCGATCCTCACGACCGTCTTCCAGCTCTTCGGCTTCGGCTACTCCTTCGGCGGTCCGCTCTTCTTCTGGACGTGGCCGGTCGTCCTCGCCGGCCAGCTGCTCGTGGCCCTGAACTTCGCCGAGCTCGCCGCGCGCTACCCGCTCGCCGGATCCGTGTACCAGTGGGCGAAACAGCTCACCCGCGGGTTCCTCGGCTGGCTCGCCGGCTGGATGATGCTGCTCGGCTGCGTCGTCGCCCTCGCCGCCGCCGCGATCGCGCTGCAGGTCGTGCTGCCGTCGGTGTGGGACGGCTTCCAGCTCCTCGGCGGCGACCCGGCGGTGACGTCGCCGTCCGGCGCGGCCAACGCCGTGCTGCTCGGCACCCTGCTACTCGTCTTCACCACGCTCGTCAACGCCGGCGGGGTCCGGCTGATGGCGCGGATCAACGACGTCGGGGTCGCGGCGGAGCTGCTCGGCGTCGTCGTGCTCGTCACCGGGCTCGGGCTGTTCGCCGTCCGCGGGCCGCAGGTCGTGCTGCACGACGCCCCGGGTACGAGCGCCGGGATCGGCGGCGTGCTCGCTTCCGCGCTCATGGCGGCGTACGTCCTCTACGGCTTCGACACCGCCGCCTCGGTCGCGGAGGAGACGAAGAACGCGCGGAAGACAGCGCCGCGCGCGGTGCTGCGGGCCGTGCTCGTGTCCGGGATCGGCGGGCTGGCCGTCGTGGTCACCGCGCTGATGGCGGCGCCGAGCCTGACCGACGGACAGCTCGCCGGGCACGGCCTGCCGTACGTGATCACCGCCGTCTTCGGCGACACCCTCGGCCGCGTCTTCCTCGCCGACGTCGCAGTCGCCGTCGTCGTCTGCACCTTGACCATCCAGACCGGCACGGTCCGGCTGATCTACGCGATGGCCCGCGACGGCGCGCTCCCCGCGTCCACCCGACTTTCGTCGGTGAGTCCGCGCACGGGGACGCCGGTCGCGCCGGCCCTGCTCTCCGGTGGGCTCGCGATCGGGCTGCTGCTGCTCAACTTCGGCAACCCGACGCTGTTCAGCACGATCACCGGCACGTCCGTGGTCGTCGTCTACCTGGCGTACCTGCTGGTCACCGGGCCCTTGCTGGTCCAGCGGCTGCGCGGGAAGTTCCCCGCGGAGCCGGGCCGGTTCTCCTTGGGACGGTGGGGCGTTCCGCTGAACGGGGCAGCCGTGCTCTACGGGATCGCGATGATCGTCAACATCGGCTGGCCGCGCGCGGAGATCTACGACGTGACCGGTTCGGGCGGCCCCTGGATGCTGCTGTTCCCGATAGAGTTCGTCGGCGGCGCACTGGTGATCGGCTGGCTCTGCTGGCTGCGGCTGCGCCCCGCTCCCGCCCTCGAACCCGCGATCTGAGAGAGGACGTCCATGAGCACCACCGCCACCACCTACGGCGCCCGCGACCACGCCCGCGCCCAGGCCGGCACCGTGGTCGAAACGATGCCGTCGATCCCGGCGAGCACCTGGCCCGCTCCCCCACCCGGGGTGGCGCCCGAGGCGCTGACCTGGGCGGAGACCGTGGCAGGGGGCGGCTACACGCACAAGGTGCTGGCCCGCGGGACGCGGCTGCGGCTGACCGACGTCGAGGGCGACGCCTGCGCGCACGTACTGCTGTTCAACGCCAACCAGCCGTGGGAGCGGCTGAACGTCGCCGACACGGTGAAGGTGCAGTGGAACGCCTACCTCGGCGAGAGGGTGGCGCTGCTGTCGGACCAGGCCCGGGTGCTCGCGACGATCGTCGCGGACTCGAGCGGACGGCACGACGCCCTGTGCGGGACGTCCACTGTGGACGGCAATACCGAGCGCTACGGCGACGGCTCCCCGCAGGGCTCCTCCCCCGCCGGGCTGCCGCTGTTCACCTTGGCGGCGGCCAAGAACGGCCTCGGGCCGCGGGACCTGCCGCCGAGCCTGGCGTTCTTCCAGGGCGTGCGGGTGCAGCCGGAGGGCAACCTGGAGTTCACCGGCTCCGCGGGTGCCGGCAAGTCCGTCGAGCTGCGGATCGAGATCCCGTCGGTCGTGCTGCTCGTCAACGTGCCGCACCCGGTCGACCCGCGGCCGGACTACACCGCGACGAACCTCGAAGTCCTCGCCTGGCGCGACCACCCGTCCACTCCGGACAGTCCGGAGTGGACGCACTCGCCGGAGGCGCAGCGGGCGTTCGAGAACACCGCCGACTACCTGACCGCCCGGGGGATCGCATGAGCACGGCGTACGAGTCCCGGCTGGAGCTGACGTTCGACGTCCCGGCGCGCGCCCCGTTCTCGACGGTGCTGAAGCGCGGCAGCGAGCTGGCGATCGTCGACCTGGGCGGCAACCAGGCCGTCGACTTCCTCTGCTACGACGCCAACGACACGGCCAAGCGCTACAGCGCGGCGGCGACGATCGCCGCGCAGCGCAACATCTTCCTCACCACGGGCAGCGTCCTGCGCACCCAGGAGGGCGCGCCGCTGCTGACCGTCGTCGCCGACACGTGCGGGCGCCACGACACGCTCGGCGGCGCGTGCAGCAAGGAGTCCAACAGCCTCCGCTACGGCCAGCACACCCGCTTCCAGCACGCCTGCGTCGAGAACTTCCTCATCGAAGGCGCGAAGTGGGGCCTGGGCAAGCGGGACCTGGTCAGCAACGTCAACTGGTACATGAACGTGCCGGTCGAGGAAGACGGCACGCTCGGCATCGTCGACGGGATCTCCGCGCCGGGCCTGGAGGTCCGGCTGCGCGCCGAGACCGACGTCCTCGTGCTCGTGTCGAACTGCCCGCAGATCAACAACCCCTGCAACGGGTTCGACCCGACGCCGGTCCGCATGTTCGTGACGTCCCCCGGGGGCAGCGAGTGAGGCTGCTCGTCGCCAACCGCGGCGAGATCGCGGTCCGGATCCTGCGCAGTGCCGGGGAACTGGGTCTCGAGACCGTCGCGGTGTACTCCGACGCCGACCGCCTCGCCCCGCACGTGCGGCTCGCCGATCGGGCCGTGCGGCTCGGCCCGGCGCCCGCCGCCGAGAGCTACCTGCGGGCCGACGCGATCGTCCTGGCCGCCCTCTACACCAGCTGCGACGCCGTCCACCCCGGCTACGGCTTCCTGTCCGAGGACGCGGCGTTCGCCCGGGCTTGCGAGGACGCCGGGCTCGTGTTCGCCGGCCCGGCGCCGGAGCACCTGGAGGTGTTCGGCAGCAAGCACACCGCGCGCGAGGCGGCGATCGCGGCCGGCGTGCCGCTGCTGGCCGGCACCGGCCTCCTGTCCGATGTGGACGAAGCGCTGGCACGGGCGGCGGACATCGGCTACCCGGTGATGCTCAAGGCGACCGGGGGCGGCGGCGGGATCGGCATGCGCGCTTGCTCGACGCCTGACGAGCTGCGCGAGGCGTGGGACAGCGTCCGCAGCGTCGCGGCCAAGAGCTTCGCGAACTCCGGCGTTTTCCTCGAACGGCTGGTGCGCCGTGCCCGGCACGTCGAGGTCCAGGTGTTCGGCGACGGCTTCGGCGAGGTCCTGGCGCTGGGCACGCGCGACTGCTCGCTGCAGCGGCGCAACCAGAAGGTCGTCGAGGAGTGCCCGGCGCCGGACCTGCCCGCCGCCGTCCGCCAGCAGCTCGTCGACTCCGCCGTCGCGCTGTGCTCGTCCGTGCGGTACCGCTCCGCGGGCACGGTCGAGTACGTCTACGACCCCGAGCGCGAAGAGGCGGCGTTCCTCGAGGTCAACACCCGGCTGCAGGTCGAGCACCCGGTCACCGAGGCGGTGTACGGCGTCGACCTCGTCGCCTGGATGCTGCGCCTCGCCCAGGGCGACCGCGCGATGTTCCGCGCGGTGCCGGTGGCGCGCGGGCACGCCGTCGAGGCCCGGGTGTACGCCGAGGACCCGAGCGCCGGGCACCGGCCGAGCGCGGGTCTCGTCACGCGGGTCGCGCTGCCCGCGGACGTCCGCGTGGACACGTGGGTCGAGCCGGGTACGAATGTCACGACGCACTACGACCCGTTGCTGGCCAAGGTGATCTGCACCGGCATCGACCGCGACGACGCCCTCGCAAGCCTGCGGGAAGCGCTCGCGACGACCCGCGTCGACGGCGTCCGCACCAACCTCGGGCAGCTGCGCGCGGCGGCCGCCGACGCGGCGTTCGGCGCGGCGGCGCACGACACGTCCACTTTGGACGGCATCGAGGACGCGGAACCCCGCATCGACGTCGTGCGCGGCGGGACGATGACCACCGTGCAGGACTGGCCGGGCCGCACCGGGTTCTGGCACGTCGGCGTGCCGCCGAGCGGCCCGATGGACGACCGTTCGCTGCGGCTGGGCAACCTCGCGCTGGGCAACCCCGAGGGCGCGCCCGGCCTGGAGTGCACTGTGGACGGCGTGACGCTGCGGTTCTCCCACGCCACCCAGGTGTGCGTCACCGGCGCTCCCACCACAGTGCTCGCCGACGGTGTCGAATTTCCCTTGTGGACACCGGTCGAGGTGCCCGCCGGCGGCACGCTCGACGTCCGGGCGTGCACGGCCGGGTTGCGCAGCTACGTGCTCGTCCGCGGCGGGGTCGACGTCCCGGCGTTCCTCGGCAGCGCGGCGACGTTCACCCTGGGCAAGTTCGGCGGGCACGGCGGCCGCGCACTGGCCGTGGGTGACGTCCTGCGGCCCGGGCCCGAGCCCGCGGACCCGGTCGTCGGGCCGGTGGCCGACCGTCCGGACTTCGCGTCGCACTGGACGATCGGGGCGCTCGAAGGCCCCCACGCGGCACCGGAGTTCTTCACCCCCGAAGACGTCGACACGTTCTACGCCACCGACTGGCAGGTGCACTTCAACTCCGCCCGCACCGGCGTCCGGCTCGTCGGGCCGCGGCCCGGATGGTCCCGCGCGGACGGCGGCGAGGCGGGCCTGCACCCGTCGAACATCCACGACACGCCGTACGCGATCGGCGCCGTCGACTACACCGGCGACCTGCCGATCCTGCTCGGCCCGGACGGGCCCAGCCTCGGCGGGTTCGTCTGCCCGGCGACGGTCGCCACCGGCGAGCGGTGGAAGCTCGGGCAGCTGCGCCCGGGCGACACCGTGCGGTTCGTGCCCATCGACACCGACCACGCGGCGGCGCTGCGGCAACGGCCCGCGACGGCGGTGACGTCCACTCGGGACGGTCGCCACGACGGCGGTGTCCTGGGCCGGCAGACGTCCACCGGCGACGAGCCGTCGGTCACCTACCGCCGCAGCGGGGACGACAACCTGCTCGTCGAGTACGGCGAGATGAAGCTCGACCTGGCGCTGCGGATGCGGGTGCACGCGCTCGGCGAGCGGCTGGCGGCCGAAGGCGTGCCGGGGATCGTCGACCTGACCCCGGGCATCCGGTCGCTGCAGGTGCACGTCGACCCGGACGCGCTGCCCGTCGGCAAGGCGCTGGGGCTGGTGCGGGAGCTCGAGCGGGACCTGCCGCCGACCGCCGACCTCGAGGTGCCGAGCCGCAGCGTCCGGCTGCCGCTGTCGTGGGACGACCCGGCGACGCGCGAGGCGATCGAGCGGTACATGACCGGCGTGCGCGACGACGCGCCGTGGTGCCCGTGGAACATCGAGTTCATCCGGCGCGTCAACGGGCTGTCTACTGTGGACGATGTGTACCGCACGGTGTTCGACGCGGAGTACCTGGTGCTCGGCCTCGGCGACGTCTACCTCGGCGCGCCGGTCGCGACGCCGCTGGACCCGCGGCACCGGCTCGTTACGACGAAGTACAACCCGGCGCGGACGTGGACCGCGGAGAACTCCGTCGGCATCGGCGGCGCCTACCTCTGCATCTACGGCATGGAAGGCCCTGGCGGCTACCAGTTCGTCGGGCGGACCGTCCAGGTGTGGAACAGCTGGCACGGCGGCGACCAGCCGTGGAACCTGCGGTTCTTCGACCGGATCTCCTGGTACCCGGTGTCGGCCGAGGAACTCCTCAACCTGCGGGCGCAGAGCTCGTCCGGGCAATTGGCGCTGGACACCAGTGACGGCACTTTCAAGCTGGCCGAGTACCAGAAGTTCTTGGCGGACAACGCTTCGGGCATCGCGGAGTTCCGGGCGACGCAGTCGGCGGCGTTCGAGGCGGAGCGGCGCGCGTGGGCCGCGGCGGGCGAGTTCGACCCGAAGCCGGAACCGGTGACGCGGCCGCCGAAGCGGGTCGAAGCCCCGGAGGGTGGGCACGTCGTCGAGGCGCCGTTCGCGGCGACGGTGTGGCGGGTGGACGTCACCGCGGGCGAACGCGTCGAGGACGCGCAGTCGCTGGTGACGCTGGAAGCGATGAAGACGGAGGCGCGGATCCCCGCGCCGGCCGGCGGTGAGGTGGTCGAAGTGCTCGTGTCCCCCGGTGACCAGGTCGCGCCCGGCACGCCGTTGGTGGTGCTGGGATGACCGCCATCGAGGAACGCGTGCGGGCCGCGTACCGGCGGATCGAGCAGGTGGACCGGCCGGAGATCTGGATCGACCTCCGGCCGGAAGCCGAAGTGCTCGCCGAAGCCGCCGCACTGGAAGAGCGTGGGCTGCCGCTGTACGGCAAGCTCGTCGCGGTCAAGGGCAACATCGACGTCGCCGGGTTGCCGACGACGGCCGGGTGCCCGGCCTACGCGTACAAGCCGGAGGTGGACGCGCCGGTCGTCGCGCGGCTGCGGGCGGCCGGGGCGCTGGTGCTCGGCACGACCAACCTCGACCAGTTCGCGACCGGCCTGGTCGGGACGCGCAGCCCATACGGCGCGGTCCGCAACGCCGTCGACCCGGCTTACGTTTCGGGCGGATCGAGTTCCGGGTCCGCGGTGGCCGTCGCGCTGGGCATCGCGGATCTCGCGCTCGGCACGGACACCGCGGGCTCCGGACGGGTGCCGGCGGCGTTCAACGGGATCGTCGGGCTCAAGCCGACACCCGGGCTGCTGCCGACGGAAGGGGTCGTCCCGGCGTGCGCGAGCATCGACTGCGTGTCGCTGTTCGCGCGGACGGTCGAGGAAGCGTCGTTCGCGCTGACCTGCGTGGCCGAGCCCGCGCAGGTCCACACGGGACGGTTCCGGCTGGGCGTGCCGTCCGAGCTGGGACCGTTGGCGGCGGGTTGGGCGGAGGCGTTCGAGGCCGCCGTCGCGGACTACGCCGCGGCCGGTGCCGAGATGACCACTGTGGACACTGCGCCGTTCCTGGAGGCGGCGGAACTGTTGTACGGCGGCGCGTTCGTGGCCGAGCGGTATACGGCGGTGGGCGAGTTCCTCGACGCGCACCCTTCCGACTGCGACCCGGTGGTACACGGCATCATCACCGGCGCCCGGAACATCCCGGCTCACCGGCTGTTCGCGGACCAGGCGAAGCTGGCCGGGATGCGGGCGGAGGCGCGGGCGGCGCTGGCCGGCGTCGACGCGCTGCTGTTCCCGACGACGACCGAGCACCCGACGCTCGCGGAGGTCGCCGCGGACCCGGTCGCGGTCAACGCGCGGCTGGGCCGGTTCACCAACTCGACCAACCTGTTCGGACTGTCCGCCTTGGCGGTCCCGGCGGGCACGGTGGCCGGGCGCCCGTTCGGCGTGATGCTGGTCGGCGCCCCGCACGACGACCTGAAGCTGGCGGCCTTGGCGGGCCTGCGCGCCGAACGGGTCCCGCTGGCGGTGGTCGGCGCGCACCTGCGCGGGCAGCCGTTGAACCACGAGCTGACTTCGCACGGTGGTCGGTTCGTCGCTTCGGTTTCCACGGCGGATGCGTACCGGCTGTTCGCGTTGGACACCGTGCCGCCGAAGCCGGGGCTGGTGCGAGTGGCGTCGGGCGGGGTCGCGATCGCGGCGGAAGTGTGGGACCTGCCGGTGCGGGGCTTCGGGGAGTTCGTGGCCCGGGTGCCATCGCCGCTGGCGATCGGGAAGGTGGAGCTGGCCGACGGCACATGGGTGTCCGGCTTCCTGTGCGAACCGGCGGCGACAGAGGGCGCGGAGGATATCTCGTCGAAGGGCGGCTGGCTGGCGCACTTGGGATAAATCGGATGCGCGCCACCGGATACTGGGTGGGTGAACGTTTCTTCGTGCGGCCATCTCGCACCGGCCGCCGGGGCGCGTGTCTGCGCCCACCTCACCACCGACAACGGACCGGGCTGCTTCCGCGTGCTCACCGGCGTCGCGACCCGATACGACCTGCTGTGCCAAGCGTGCGCCGAAGCCGTAGCGCCCGAATTGCTGGAAGCGTGTGTCGGCTGCTTCGAACGCGCTGACGGCGATGCCTACCTCGGCTGGCGCGGCGACCCCGAGGTCCTCCGACGGGACCGGGATCTCGGCGGCACCTGGACGACGACGCCCCGTGCGGTCACCCCGCTGAACGACCGGTGCCTCGCGCCGCTGCCGGACGGCTGGCTCGCGCTCACCGCGGCCGGCCTGGTCGGGATCGACGGCGAACCCCGGCTCGTCGGGCCGGTCGACCTGCCACCGGAACCGCCGGAGGAGTGGGCCGGCCACGTCCGCGGCCCGGCCCTGTACACCTCCGGAGACGGCCGGTTCGCGGCCGTGGTCACCGACCACGGCCGCCACGGCGCGGTCGTCGACCTCGGTTCGGGTGTGGTGACCCTCGCACTGGACCGGCAGGATCACCACACCGAGACCACCCGGTTCCCCGTCGCGTTCGTCGACGCCGGGACCGGCCCGCTGGTCGTCACGGCGACGGACTGGAACCGGCTCGACGTCTTCGACGCCGCCACCGGGCGCCCGCTCACCGAGCGCGTCACGACTCGCGACGAGAACCCCGAGCACTACCTCGACTACTTCCAGGGCGCGCTGCTGCCGAGCCCGTCCGGGCGGTCCCTCCTCGTCGACGGCTGGGCTTGGCACCCGGTGGGGATCCCGCTGGCGCTCGACTTCCAGGCATGGCTCGCCGGTGATCGGCACACGCCCGAACACGGTCGGATGCTCGCCGACCGCGGCTACTCCTGGAACACCCCGATGGCCTGGATCGGCGAGGAGACCGTTGCTCTCCAAGGCATCGGCGAGGACGAGCCGATGCTCGAAGGCGTCGAGCTGCGCGACGCCGGCGGCGGCTCCCGGCTCGGGATGTTCGCGGGTCCGAAAGGACCGATGTGGGGCCACCGCGGCCTGCTGTACGTCACCGCCGAAGCCGGCTTCGAGGTCTGGGACCCCGCCGACGGCGCCCGGATCGGGTTCGCGGAGGGCTTCCGCCCCACCGCGCACGACCCGGCGAGCGGCGCCTTCGCCGAACTCCGTAACGATCAGCTGAGGATCTGGGCACCCGTCGGATAACAACGCTCCTCCCGGGGCAGAAGAACGCCGATGAACCTCGGTGAGACCCCGGAGGCGGCATGACCACGGCAACCCGATCCCCGCAGAGCACGCTCGTCCACTCGTACCTGTTCCTCCGGCGGGCCATCGGGCTCATCGGCCTGGCCCTGCCGTTCGTCCTCATCTTCGGCAAGCAGGTCTTCGACGGCGGCGACCTCGCCGGCTCGCTCAGCGCCTACTACTACACCGACGTCCGCGATGTCTTCGTCGGCTCGATGTGCGCGGCCGGGGTGTTCCTGCTCGCTTACTACGGCCACGACTTCGTCGACAACGTCGCCAGCAGCGTCGCCGGCCTCGGTGCGATCGGGCTCGCGCTCTTCCCGACGACGCCGGGCCGCGACGTGACGGCCTGGGACCGCACGTCGGGGGTGCTGCACCTGGTCTTCGCCGCGGTCTTCTTCCTGATGCTGGCCTACTTCTGCCTGCGCCTGTTCCCCCACGACGGCGAGCAGCCCGCGGGCGTCGGGGTCGTCTACCGCGTCTGCGGCGTGGCGATCCTCGCGTGCCTGGTCCTCATCGCCGTCACCAAGGCGCTCGACCTGGTGCCGGAATGGCACCCGGCGCTGTGGCTGGAGAGCGTCGCCGTCTGGTCGTTCGGCGTGGCGTGGCTGCTCAAGGGCCAGACGCTCACCCCCAAGAGTGTGCCGTAGCCCACTCGACCGGGCCACAGCACTAGTTACCGGCGGGTAACAAGGGCTATCGTGCGGGCAGTGACAACCGGGGCTTCGCCCCGGGCCGGGGGCTCCGCCACCCGGACCCCCGAACGAACGCAGACCTCTACTTCATGGAGCTTCAGTGGCCGCACCAGCAACGCCGCTCGCGCCGAACGCGCGGGGCGTGCGAAACGTCGCCTTCGTCGAGGGGGTACGCACCCCCTTCGGCAAGGCCGGCGACAAGGGCATCTACGCCGGGACCCGCGCCGACGACCTCGTCGTCAACGCCATCCGTGAGCTGCTGCGGCGGCACCCCGAACTGCCGCCCGAGCGCGTCGACGAGGTGGCCATCGCCGCCACCACGCAGATCGGCGACCAGGGCCTGACCATCGGCCGCACCGCCGCGCTGCTCGCCGGCCTGCCGAAGTCGGTCCCCGGCTTCGCCATCGACCGCATGTGCGCCGGCGCCATGACCGCTGTCACGTCCGTCGCCTCCGGCATCGGCTTCGGTGCCTACGACATCGCCATCGCCGGCGGCGTCGAGCACATGGGCCGCCACCCGATGGGCGAGGGCGTCGACCCGAACCCGCGGATCATCGCCGACAAGCTCGTCGACCCGACCGCGCTCGTCATGGGCCAGACCGCCGAGAACCTGCACGACCGGTTCCCCGCGATCACCAAGCAGCGCACCGACGCCTACGCCGCGCGCAGCCAGGAGCGCTACGCCGAAGCCGTCAAGACCGGCAAGATCGGCCCCGAGCTGGTCCCCGTCGCGACGCGCTCGAAGGAGCTGGGCTGGGGCCTGGCCACCGAGGACGAGCCGCCCCGCCCGGGCACCACGCTCGAAACCCTCGCGAACCTGAAGACGCCGTTCCGCCCGCACGGCCGGATCACCGCGGGCAACGCGGCCGGCCTCAACGACGGCGCGACCGCCTCGATCCTCGCCGACGAGGACACCGCCCGCGAGCTGGGCCTGCCCGTCGCCATGCGGCTGGTCGGCTACTCCTTCGCCGGCGTCGAGCCGGAGGTCATGGGCATCGGCCCGGTGCCGGCCACCGAGAAGCTGTTCAAGCGCACCGGCCTCTCCATCGACGACATCGGCCTGTTCGAGATCAACGAGGCCTTCGCCGTGCAGGTGCTGGCCTTCCTCGACCACTTCGGCATCGACGACGAAGACCCGCGCGTCAACCAGTGGGGCGGCGCCATCGCGTGCGGCCACCCGCTGGCCTCGTCCGGCGTCCGGCTCATGACGCAGCTGGCCCGCCAGTTCGCCGAGCGGCCCGACGTCCGGTACGGCATGACGACGATGTGCATCGGCATCGGCATGGGCGGCACCGTGATCTGGGAGAACCCGGCCTACAACGGACTCCAGGGGGCGAAGTAATGACTTTCACCGCAGAAGAAGCGAAGGCCGCCTTCCCGGACGAGGTCGTCACCAACGCCGTGACGCGGCTGGTGAAGGTGCCCGGGCTCGCCAAGCCCGTCGCGCTGATCACGCTCGACAACGGCCACGACCACACCCGGCCGAACACCTTCGGCCCGCAGGGGCTCGTGTCCTTGAACACCGCGCTGGACAAGGCGTTCGAGGCCGAGCCGGCCGCGATCGCCGTCACCGGCAAGCCGTTCATCTTCGCCGTCGGCGCCGACCTCTCGGGCGTCGAGTCCGTGAGCGACCCGAAGCTGGCGCGCGAGATCGCCCAGACCGGGCACGACGTGTTCCGCCGGCTCACCGAGTCGAAGATCCCGACGTTCGGGTTCATCAACGGCGCGGTCATGGGCGGCGGCCTCGAGCTGGCGCTGTCCTGCCACTACCGGACGCTCTCGGAGAACACCGCCGCGATCGCGTTCCCCGAGGTCTTCCTCGGCCTGTTCCCCGGCTGGGGCGGCACGCAGCTGCTGCCGAACCTCATCGGCGCGGACGCGGCCGTCACGGTGATCATCGAGAACGCCCTGGCGCAGAACAAGATGCTCAACGTCAAGCAGACGGCCGAGCTCGGCATCGTCGACGCGGTCTTCGGCTCGGCCGACTACCTCGAGCAGTCGCTGCTGTGGCTGGCCAAGGTCGTCAACGGCGAAATCACCCCGGAGCGCCGCGAGATCGACCGCGGCTCGGGCTGGGACGCCGCCATCGCCCGCGCCAAATCCCTTGTGGACGGTCGCACGCACGGCGCGTCGCCGGGCGCGACCAAGGCCGTCGAGCTGCTGGAGCTGGCCCGCGAAAACGATCTGGACCGCGGCTACGCGGCCGAGACCGACGGCCTCGCCGAACTGCTCATGTCCGACGTCCTGCGCGCCGGGCTGTACTCGTTCAACCTGGTCAACAAGCGCGCCAAGCGCCCGGCCGGCGCGCCGGACAAGTCCCTGGCGCGCAAGGTGAACAAGGTCGGCATCGTCGGCGCCGGCCTGATGGCCAGCCAGCTCGCGCTGCTGTTCGTGCGACGGCTGAAGGTGCCGGTCGTGCTGACCGACGTCGACCAGGAGCGCGTCGACAAGGGCGTCGGCTACGTCCACGCCGAGATCGACAAGCTCCTGAGCAAGAAGCGCGTCTCCCCGGACGGCGCCAACCGGCTCAAGGCACTGGTCTCCGGCTCGCTCGACAAGGCCGCCTTCTCCGACGCCGACTTCGTCATCGAAGCCGTCTTCGAGGAGCTGGGCGTCAAGCAGCAGGTGTTCGCCGAGCTGGAGCAGCACGTCTCCCCCGAGGCGATCCTCGCGACGAACACCTCGTCGCTGTCGATCACCGCGATGGCGTCGAAGCTGCAGCACCCCGAGCGCGTGGTCGGCTTCCACTTCTTCAACCCGGTCGCCGTGCTGCCGCTGCTGGAGATCGTCCGCGGCGAGCGGACCGACGACGCGTCGCTCGCGACGGCGTTCTCGGTCGGCAAGCAGCTGAAGAAGTCCAGCGTGCTGGTCAAGGACGCGAGCGCGTTCGTCGTCAACCGGCTCCTGCTGCGCTTCCTCGGCGAGGTGCTGGTCACCGTCGACGAGGGCACGCCGTTCGACGTGGCCGACCGGGCCCTCGAGCCGCTGGGCCTGCCGATGACGCCGCTGACGCTGATGCAGCTCGTCGGCCCGGCCATCGCGCTGCACGTCGGCGAGACGCTGCACGAGGCGTTCCCGGACCGCTTCACGGTGTCCGACAACCTCGCCAAGTTCGTCAAGGCGGGCAAGAAGGGCGTCTGGGTCTGGGACGACAAGGGCAACCAGTCGCCCGACCCCGAGGTCGTCGAACTCTGGACGCAGGGCGACCGGCCGTCCACTTCGGAGCAGGTGCGCGAGCGGGCGCTGTCGGCCATCGCCGAGGAGATCCGGATCATGCTCGACGAGGGCGTGGTCGCGGAGGCGCAGGACATCGACCTGTGCCTGATCCTCGGCGCGGGCTGGCCGTTCTGGAACGGCGGCATCACGCCGTACCTGGACCGCTCCGGCGTGTCCGAGCGCGTGAACGGCAAGCCGTTCCTCGCCCCGGGCGTCGCCTCGGTCCCGGCGCGCTAGTACTCGCCCTCACGAGGGCACTTCGGCGGCGGCGCGGTGAGTTTCAGCTGCGCCGCCGTCGCGTCGGAGTCGATGACCGTCACCCGCTCGGCCGTGCGGAAGCGGGCGTGCAGCTCCTGCGCCCACGCCTTGAGGTCGGTGCCCGGGACGGCGAGCAACGAGACCGACGGCGGGTCCACGAACACCCGCCGGACCTTCGGGTCGTCGCGCACGGCCGGCATCGCCACCCGCAGCTCGGCGTCGGCGGGGAAGACCACGACGACGGCCGCGCACAGCGTGTGCCCCGCCAGGGGCGCGGGGTTCGTGTCGACCGGCAGGTCCGACGGCCGCTTCAAGGCCGCGACGCCGAAGGCCAGCCCCACCCCCGCGGCCACGGCGAGCGCAACGGCCGGGGCGACCACGCGGACCAGCGGCTTGTCCTCCACGCCCAAGATCACAGCACACGTTGGCCGCCGGGACACCGCCCGTTCACCCCGGCGGCTTAGCGTCCGCGCGTGACCACCGACAGACGCCGGTTCCTCAAGGGCGCCGGGCTCGCGGCCGCCGCCGCGGGAATCCCCCTCCCCGATCCCGACGTCGACCTGAGCCTATTGTGCGGCCGCTACCAGTGGCTGGTGGGCGACCACCACACGCACAGCCAGTACTCGTACGACGCGATGTACCGGATCGACCAGATCGCGCGCGGCGGCCGGGCGCACGGCGCCGACTGGATCGTCTTCACCGACCACGGGCACGCCGAGCACGAGAAGGTGTCGGTCGAACCGACGGAACAGGACTTCCTCGCCGCCCGGCGGAAGTACCCCGACCTGCTGCTGTGGCACGGCATGGAGTGGAACGTCCCGGGCGCCGAACACGCGACCGTGTTCTTCCAGGCCGGTTCGGAGCAGGCGGCCAAGCTGCGCGAGTTCGAGCGGAGCTTCGACTGGCGGCTGACGAACTCCGAGGCGTCGAGCCCGGCGAACGAGGCCCTCGCGCTGCGGGCGTTGCGCTGGCTGGCGGCGGAGGAACAGGCGAAGCGGATCCACGCACCGGTCGTGCTGGTCAACCACCCGCTGCGCAACGGCCGCGTCGCGCCGCACGAGCTGCGCGCCTACCGCGACGCCGCGCCGGACATCGTCATCGGCATGGAGGGCGCGCCCGGCGCGCAGGCCGACGGCTTCCCGAAGCCGCTCGGCAACGGCGGCGCGCGCGGCGGCTACGCGAACAGCCCCGGGCCGAACTCCTGGCCGGGCTTCCCGGCCGAGGCGTACCGGACGTTCGGCGGCTGGGACTGGGCGACGGCGACGGTCGGCGGGCTGTGGGACTCGCTGCTCGCCGAGGGCAAGCCGTGGTGGGTCACCACGAACTCCGACTCGCACTACAACCGCGGCGACACGCTGGTGCGGCCGCAGGTGGCGGACGGCTGGTACGACACGCACGGCAAGTTCCCGGACCCGGTCGACACCGGCTCCCCGCAGCTGCTGGCACCGTACGCGGACTTCTACCCCGGGGAGTTCAGCCGCACGTACGTCGGCGTGACTCGGCGAAGCCTCGAAGGCGTCCTGGAAGGCCTGGGGGCCGGACGGGTCTGGGGCGTGCACGGCGGGCTCGTCCAGTCGCTCGAGGTCGGCGCGTACGGCGACGGCGCCGCGGTGACGCTGGGCGGGCGGCTGCGGGTGCGGCGCGGTTCGGACGTCACGCTGACCCTCTCGGCCCGGCTGGCTTCGCGTCCCAACGGCGGCGGCTCGGTGCCGCGGCTGGCGCGGCTGGACGTCGTCGCGGGCCCGGTGACCGGCCCGGCCGCCGATCCGGACACGATGACGGCGCCGGGCACGCGGGTCGTCGATTCGTTCGAGCCGCGCTGGGCGCCCGGGCGGCAGGTGGTCTTCCGGCACACCTTCCGGAACGTGCGCTCGCCGTTCTACGCGCGGGTCCGCGGCTCGAACGGCACTTCGGAGCCCACTCCGGACGTCATCGGGCAGGCAAACCCGTTCGAGGACTTGTGGATGTACGCGAACCCGATTTTCGTGGACGTGTGCTGAACGGAAGAGTGCTGCTCGTCCGGTCGATCATGGTCGGGTTGCGATGGCTGCTGCGCCTGCCTTCGCCGGTGCTGCGCGTGCTCGCGGGCCGGCCGGTGGTCGTGGACGGGCGGCAGCCGGTGCCGACCGCGCGGATGCTGATGCGCGTGTCGCGGTTCGCGCCGTTCGACGCGCCGCACCGCAACGGCAGCCTCACGCGGGCCCGGGCCGAGCTGAACCTGGCGGGCGCGCTCGCGGGTGCGGGCATCTGCCCGGGCGTCCGGACGCGGGATTCGTCGTGGCCCGGGCCCGGCGGCCCGCTGCCGCTGCGGCGGTACGAACCGGCCGGGCTCCCGGCGCCCGGGCCGGCGATCGTGTACTTCCACGGCGGCGGGTTCGTCCTCGGCAGCCTGGACACGCACGAGGGCGCGTGCCGGCTGCTGGCGGAAGAAGCCGGGGTGCGGGTGGTGTCGATGGGCTACCGGCTGGCCCCGGAACACCCGTTCCCGGCCGCGGCTTCCGATGCCGTGGCGGCGTTCGCCTTCGTCCACGAGCACGCGGCGGAGTTCGGCATCGACCCGGCCCGGCTCGCGGTGGGCGGCGACAGCAGCGGCGGCAACCTGGCGGCGGTGGTGGCCCACGCGGCGGCCCGCGGCGAGCTGCCCCGCCCGGCGTTCAGCCTGCTGCTCACCCCGGCGACGGACGCGCTCGGCGGGTCGGAGTCCCACCGGCGGTTCGGCTCGGGTTTCCGGCTGGACCGGGACGAATGGGTCTGGTACCGCGAGCAGTACGTGCGAGACCCGGCGCTGTACTCGGACCCGCGGGCGTCGGTGTTGTACGACGACGCGCTCGAGGGTCTCCCGCCGACGTACGTGGCCACGTGCGGCTTCGACCTGCTGCGCGACGAAGGCGAGGCGTACGCGGCCCGCCTGGCTTCGGCCGGGGTCCCGCTGGTGCACCGCCAGCACGAGGGTCAGCTGCACGGGTTCGCGAACCGGGTCGGCATCGACCCGGACGCCCGCGCGGCGATGCTCCACGCGGCGGGGGTGCTCCGCGCCGGTCTCGCGCTCGTCCGCTGACCGCTCAGCGGACGGGGAGGTGGACCGTCACGCCCAAGCCGCCGCCCACGATGGGTTCCGCCGTCACGCTTCCGCCGTGCGCCGCCACCGCCGCCCGGACGATCGACAGCCCCAGTCCCGCGCCCGACCGCGCCGTCCGGGCCACGCCCGCTCGGCGGAACGGCTCGAACAGCTCCGCCACCGTCGCCGGGTCCACCAGGCCGCCCGACGAACGCACCCGCAGCGTCGACCACTGCGGTCCCGGCTGGGTCATGACCTCCAGCCAGCCGCCCTCGACGTTGTGGCGGACCGCGTTCTCCAGCAGGTTGCCCGCGATCCGCTCCAGCAGCGCCGGGTCGCCGAACGCCGGCGCCGGTACCACCGCGAACGTCGCCCGGATCCCGCGTTTCTCGGCTTCGAGCCGGACCGCGCGCCACGCCCGGTCGATCACCACGGCCAGGTCGACCGGCTCGCGGACGCCGAGCCCGGCGCCGTCGGTGCGGGCGAGCAGCAGCAGCGAGTTCACCAGCTGCCCGGCGCGTTCGGTCGCGTCGCGGACCACCCCGCCCATCCGGCGCAGCTCGGCTTCGTCGGCGTCGTCGTCGGCGAGGGTGACGTCGAGCTCCGTGCGGATCACCGACAACGGCGTCCGCAGCTCGTGGCTCGCGTTCGCGACGAAGTGGCGTTGCGCGTCGAAGGCGGCTTGGAGCCGGTCGAGCATGTCGTCGAACGTCTCGGCCAGCACGGCCAGCTCGTCACGCGGGCGCACCGCGCCGATCCGCTCACCCAGCGACTCGACCGAAAGCCGCCGCGCGGTGCCGGTGATCTCGCGCAGCGGCAGCAGGACGCGGGAGGTGAACGTCCAGGCGAGGATCGCCGCGGCCGCCACCACCAGCAGGAACGCGATCGACCCGAACAGCAGCATCCGGTCGCGGGCGTGCACGCGCAGGTGCTCGGCGAGCGTCGAGGCGTCGACCGTGACGCCGTCGACGACGACCGTGCTGCCCGGCGGCATCTGCGGGACGGTGTCGAGCGAGTCCCGCACCAGCGTCCAGGCGAGCCAGAGCAGCAGCAGGCTGACGGCGGCGACCAGCACGGTCGCCAGCAGGGTGATCCGGGCGCGGAGGCTGCGGATGCCCGGCAGGTTCACGCGCGCTGCGCGCCGGGTTCCGGCACCCGGTACCCGGATCCGACGACCGTCTCGATGATCCCCGGTTCGCCGAGCTTCTTGCGCAGCGTCATGACGGTGACCCGGACGGTCGTGGTGAAGGGGTCGGCGTTCTCGTCCCAGACGCGTTCGAGGAGCTCCTCGCTGCTGACCACGGATCCGGCGGCCTGCAGGAGGACCTCGAGGACGCCGAACTCCTTGCGCGTCAGCTCGACCGGCCCGCTCGCCCGCCGCACGGTCCGCTTGGCCGGGTCCAGCTCGACGTCCCCGGCGGTGAGCAGCGGCGGCGCGGCCGGCGTGGCCCGGCGGCCGAGCGCCCGGACGCGGGCGACCAGCTCGGGGAAGGCGAAGGGCTTGGCGAGGTAGTCGTCGGCGCCGAGGGAAAGCCCCTCGACGCGGTCGGACACCGAGCTGCTCGCGGTGAGCATCAGCACCCGGGTCAGCTCCCCGGACGCGACGATCTCCCGGCACAGCTCGTCCCCGGACATCCCGGGCAGGTCCCGGTCCAGCAACACGACGTCGTACCGCGTGACGGCGGCCTTTTCGTGCCCATCGTCGCCGGTGAGCGCGACGTCCACCGCCATGCCTTCGCGGCGCAGGCCACGGGCGATCGCGTCGGCCAGGGGTTCTTCGTCCTCGACTACCAAAACTCGCACGAGCCCACAATCCCATATTTTCCTGAGAGTGCCCTTTAAGGCTTTAAGGACTGTGTGTGACCGGTGAGAGCCACCGCAGCGCGAACCACAGCCGCATCCGGACCTCCGGGTCCGCCAAATCCACCGCCAGTGCCTTCTCCACCTGCGCGATCCGGTGCCGGACGCTGTTGCGGTGCACCCCCAGCTCCGCAGCCGTCGGCTCCCAGGCGCCGTGATGGGCCAGCCACGTCCGCAGCGTCAGCACCAATGACCGGTCCCCGGCCTGATCGAGCGCCACCAACGGCTCCAGGGCCTTCGCCGCGAACCCCCGGGAAGCGTCCGGAGCCACCAGAGCGTCGAAATCCAGCGGCGAATCCCCCGCCACCACCGGGCGCCCCAGGGACTGGGCGCGTGCGAGCAGCAAGTCGACTTCGCCCTCGGACAGCCGGCCCGCCGGCGCCGGTGAGCCGACCGCCGCCAGCCAGCCGTGGGCGCGCAGGTCCTCCAGCACCGCGAGCGGCGGCGCGGACCCGGCGATCGCCACGAACCGGCCGGGCAGCACCGAGACCAGCGGGGTGTCCAGCCGCGCGCGCAGCCAGTCCGGTCGCCGGGCCACCTCGTCCGGACCGCGCCGGTGGGCCGCCCCGGCGACCAGCCGGACGACCTTCGACCCCAGCACCGACCCGGCCGCGTCCCCGGGGGACACCCGGCCGAGCAGCAGCCCGGTGGCCGCCGCGCCCAGCTCGGCCGCGTCCGAGCCCGCGCGGCCGACCAGGCCCAGCAGGGCCGCGCCGACCGCGAGGATCGCCCGCTCGGCGCCGTCGAGCCGCCGGGGCCGGCCGACGACCACCAGGTGCGACGCCGTGGCCTGCGGGTACACCGGCTGGACGACGACGAAGCCGCCGTCGGCCTCGGTGGTCGCGCTCCGGATCCCACTGCCCGCCCGCACGGTCGCCATCAGCTCCCGCACCGCCGCCGGCAGCGGCGTGGGCGCGTCGTGCGCCGAGGCCAGTGCGTCCCCGGCGCCGACCAGGGCCACCCAGGACCGCAGCACCGCCGCCAGCGCAGACGTCAGCTCGCCGAGCCCGCCACCCGCGGCACGCGTGAGCGTCTCGCGCGCCGCCGTGATCCGCCGCTGGTCCCGCTGGCCGGCCTCGGTCAACGCCACCGAGACCGCCCGGTTGACCGCCAGGAACGGCGTGCGCGACGGCACCACCAGCAGCGGCAGCCCGCGCCGCGCGCACGCCCGGCGCAGGGGTTCCGGCAGGGTCTCGTGCACCGTCGGGGTGAGCCCGAACCCCAACGCCGTCACGCCGGCGTCGCGCAGCCCGCGCACGTACCGGTCGATCTGCTCCGGCAGGTTGACCCCGGCGGTGAGGATCAGCTCGCCGCCCAGCAGGTACGGCGCGGGATCCTGCAGCTCACTCACGTGCGCCCAGCGCACCGGGGCGTCCAGCGCGCCCGGCCGCAGGGTTTCGGGGACGACCTCGAGCGCGAGCTCCCGGTTGCCGACCACGTCCCGTAACGGGACATTCACCTCCGTGGACAGTGAATCCGTGATCTGGGTCATTTCATCCCTATTGATGTCGACGTGGGGACGAATCATCCCATGCCGAGGGGGTGGCGGGCGAATCTACGGTGGCCCGAAACCGACGTGAGGAGGACACCGTGACCGGCGACTACGCGGTGATCGCGCTGTACATCGCGGGAATGCTCGGGGTCGGCTGGTACGGCCTCCGGCTCGCGAAGACGAAGTCCGACTACCTGGTGGCCGGCCGGCGGCTGGGCTGGTTCATGTACTCCGGCACGATGTCGGCCGTCGTGCTCGGCGGCGCGTCCACGGTCGGCGGCGTCAAGCTGGGGTACAAGTTCGGTATTTCCGGGATGTGGCTGGTGGTCAGCATCGGCGTCGGCATCCTCGTGCTGCACGCGCTGTTCGCGCGGCGGCTGGTCCGGCTGAAGGTCTACACCGTCGGCGAGATGCTCGACCTGCGCTACGGCGGCCGCACCAGCGCGGTGTCCGGCGTCGTCATGTGGGGCTACACCCTGATGCTGACGGTCACCTCGACGCTGGCGTTCGCGACCATCTTCAAGGTGCTGTTCGACCTGCCGAACTGGGCCGGGATCGCGGTCGGCGGCTCGATCGTCGTGCTCTACTCGGTGCTCGGCGGCATGTGGTCGATCACGCTCACCGACATCGCCCAGTTCGTCATCAAGACCATCGGCATCCTGGTGATCCTGCTGCCGGTCGCGATCAGCTCCGCCGGCGGGTTCGACGGCATGAGGGCCAAGCTCGACGCGAGCTTCTTCAGCTTCACCTCGATCGGCACCGACACGATCATCACCTACTTCGTCATCTACACCTTCGGCCTGCTGATCGGCCAGGACATCTGGCAGCGCGTGTTCACCGCCCGCACGCCGGCGATCGCGACGTCCGGCGGCATCACCTCCGGCGTCTACTGCCTGGTCTACGGTCTCGCCGGCGCCCTGATCGGCACCGCGGCGCACGCGCTGTACCCGGACATCGCGAGCGCGCAGGACGCCTTCGCGACGATCGTCGAGCGCCTGCTGCCCACCGGCGTCCGCGGCCTGGTGCTGGCCGCCGCGCTGTCGGCGATGATGTCGACCGCGAGCGGCGCGTTGATCGCGTGCTCGACCACGACGACGTCGGACCTGCTCTCCAAGCTGGGCCTGAAGAAGGGCGGCGAGGTCAGCCGCAACCGGCTCGCCACGCTCGTGCTCGGCCTCCTGGCCATCGGCATCGCGATGATCGTCGACGACGTCGTCAACGCGCTCACCATCGCCTACGACATCCTCGTCGGCGGCCTGCTGGTGGCGATCGTCGGCGCGCTGTTCTGGAAGCGCGGCACGCGGCAGGGCGCGTACGCGTCGATGGTCGCCGGCACGGTGTCCGTGGTCGCGTTCATGATCATCGACGGCGTCGACGCCAACACCCCGATCTACTGGGGCCTCGGCGCCAGCCTGGTGGTGTACCTGGCGGTCAGCTTCGCGACGCCGCGCACGGCCGACTCGATCCTTTCCGTCTGGACCCGCCGTCTCAACGGCGAAGACACCACCACCACCGAGACCCGGGAACAGGAGCCCACCAGTGCCTAACATCGGACCCCTCGACTCGTCGCGCGTCCCCCGGTTCGCCGGCTTCGCGACCTTCGCGCGGCTGCCGCGGATCGACCAGGTCGACCGCGCCGACGTCGCCGTCGTCGGGGTGCCCTTCGACTCCGGCGTGTCCTACCGGCCCGGCGCGCGGTTCGGCCCGGCGGCCGTCCGCGAGGCGAGCCGGCTGCTGCGGCCGTACCACCCGGAGCTGGACGTCTCGCCGTTCGCCGAAAAGCAGGTCGTCGACGCGGGCGACATCGCGGTCAACCCGTTCAACATCGGCGAGGCGATCGAGACGCTGCAGCAGGAAGCCGAGGCGCTGCAAGCGAACGGGACGCGGCTGGTGACCGTCGGCGGCGACCACACGATCGCGCTGCCGCTGCTGCGCGCCGCGGCCAAGAAGCACGGACCCGTTGCCCTGCTGCACTTCGACGCGCACCTCGACACCTGGGACACCTACTTCGGCGAGCCGTACACCCACGGCACCCCGTTCCGGCGGGCGTCGGAGGAAGGCATCCTCGACACGAGCGCGCTGTCGCACGTCGGCACGCGCGGGCCGCTCTACGGCAAGCGCGACCTGGAGGAGGACCGCCGGCTCGGCTTCGGCATCGTCACCTCCGGCGACGTCCTGCGCCGCGGCGTCGCCGAGATCGTCGACGCGCTGCGGCAGCGCATCGGCGACCGGCCGCTGTACGTCTCGGTCGACATCGACGTCCTCGACCCGGCCCACGCGCCCGGCACCGGAACGCCCGAGGCGGGCGGGATGACCAGCCGCGAGCTCCTCGAGATCCTGCGCGGGCTGCGCGACCTCAACCTGGTCGGCGCGGACGTCGTCGAGCTGGCCCCGGCCTACGACCACGCCGAGATCACCGCCATCGCGGCCTCCCACGTCGCCTACGACCTGGTCAGCCTGCTGTCGCTGGGGAAGGGCGAATGACCCGCATCGGCGGCGACGTCGTCGTCGAAACCCTCCGCGCGCTGGGCGCCGACACGGTGTTCGGCCTGCCCGGCCAGCACGCGCTGGGCCTGTTCGAGGCCCTGCGACGCACCGATGACCTGCGCGTGCTCAGCGGCCGCGTCGAGAACAACCTCGCCTTCGCCGCCGACGGGTTCGCCCGCGCGCGGCTCGCGGCGAACCCGGACGGGCCGGTGCCGGTGACGCCGCTGATCGTGTCGACGGGCCCGGGTGCGCTGCTGACGTTGGCTTCCCTGCAGGAGTCTCGCGCGGCGTCGGTGCCGGTACTCGGCATCTCGAGCCAGGTCCCGGTCGCCGGTCTCGGCGGTGGGCGGCACGGCTACCTGCACGAGCTGCCCGACCAGCAGGCAAGCTTCCGCGACGTCGTGAAATCGGTGCACGTCGTGCGGCGGGCGAGCCAGATCCCGACGGCGTTGCGGGAGGCGTGGACGTCGGCCGCGACCGCACCCTACGGCCCGGTGTGGGTCGAGATCCCCCAGGACGTGCTGCTCGGGCCGGCCGGGGTCCCGCCGGTCACGTCGGTTTCGGCTGCTCCCCCGGTGCTGGAACCCCTTCCGGAGCTGGTCACCGCCGCGGCGGACCTGCTGGGCGCGGCGTCGAACCCGGTGATCCTCGCCGGCGGTGGAGCGCTGCGGTCCGGGGCACACGCCGAGCTGACGGCCCTCGCGGAAGCGCTGCGGGCGCCAGTGATCTCGACGTTCGGCGGCAAGGGCGTCTTCGGCTGGGACCACGAGCTGTCCGGGCGGTCGTGGCTGGAGGACTGGCACACCACGGAGTTCCTGGCGGACGCCGACGTGCTGCTCGTGCTCGGTTCCGGGCTCGGCGAGCTGTCCAGCAACTACCGCGAGTTCGCGCCGCGCGGCCGGGTGATCCAGGTCGAGGCCGACCTCGGCAAGCTGGAGTCGAACTACGCCGCTCTCGGCATCCACGCCGACGTGCGGCTCACGCTGCAGGCGCTGCTGGAGTGGGTGCCGATGCGGGCGTCCGACGGCCGGGCCGAGAAGGCGGTTTCTTCGCTGGTGTCCGCGGTGGAGTCCCGGTTGGACGGTCAGGACCTGGCTGCCGAACGGAAGCTGATCGACGACATCCGCGCGGCGCTGCCCGACGGCACGCAGACGTTCTGGGACATGACGATCGCCGCGTACTGGGCCTGGTCGGCGTGGAACCCCGAGGACGCGCCGATCCACACCGCGCAGGGCGCGGGCGGGCTGGGCTACGGCCTGCCGGGCGCGCTCGGCGGCGCGGCCGCCGGTGGTCCGGCGCTCGCCGTGTCCGGTGACGGCGGCGCGATGTACGGCGTCGCCGAGCTGGCCACGGCGGTGCAGCACGGCCTCGACGTCACGTGGCTGATCGTCGACGACGGCGGCTACGGCGTGCTGCGCGAGTACCTCACGGACGCGTTCGGCCAGACGACGGCCACCGAACTGGCCCGGCCCGACTTCGTGGCGCTCGCCTCTTCGTTCGGCGTCCCGGCCCGGCTCTCCTCTTTGGACACCGTGGGCGCGGACCTCGCCGACGCGCTGCGCACGCCGGGGCCGTCCGTCGTCGTCCTCCCCGCGTTGCTGAAGCTGTTCGCGCCGACCCACCTGGAGAAGGCATGACCCGCACGCTCGACCTGACGAACCCGGCGACCGGCGAGGTGTTCGGCACCAGTCCGGTCGCCTCGCAGTCCGATGTGGACACCGCGCTCGAAGCCGCCGCGCAAGCGTTTGCGGTGTGGCGGCGCAGCACCCCGGCGCAGCGGCAGCTGGCCCTGCTGAAGATCGCCGACGCGCTGGAGGCCCGCGCTTCCGAGTTCGCCGACCTCGAGGTGCGCGAAACCGGCAAGATCCGGTCGGTGGTGCTCGAAGAAGAGATCCCGGAGTGCGTGAGCGCGCTGCGGTTCTTCGCCGGGGCCGCGCGGCACCTGGAGGGCACCGCGGCCGGCGAGTACGCGCCGGGGCACACGTCGGTGATCCGCCGTGAGCCGGTCGGCGTCTGCGCGCAGATAGCGCCGTGGAACTACCCGCTGATGATGGCGGTCTGGAAGATCGCCCCGGCACTGGCGGCGGGCAACACGGTGGTGCTCAAGCCGGCCGAGACAACACCGTCGACGGCACTGCTGCTGGCCGAGGTGGCCGCGGAGTTCCTGCCTCCGGGAGCGTTCACCGTGCTGACCGGCGACCGCGACACCGGCCGGGCGCTGGTCAAGCACCCGATCACCTCGCTCGTCTCGATCACCGGGTCGACGCGCGCGGGCATCGACGTCGCCACCGTCGCGGCCGCCGACCTCAAGCGCACCCACCTGGAACTGGGCGGCAACGCACCACTGCTGGTGTTCCCCGACGTCGACCTCGCCGCGACGGCCGAGGGCATCGTGGGCGCGGCGTTCTACAACGCGGGCCAGGACTGCACGGCGGGCAGCCGGGTCCTGGTGCACGCGTCGATCCACGACGACTTCGTCGCCGCACTGGCGAAGGTCGCCGCTTCGCAGACTCCGGGCGTCGACTACGGGCCGCTGAACAGCGCGGCGCAGTTCTCGCGCGTCGAGGGCCTGATCTCCCGGCTGCCGTCGCACGCGCGGATCGAAACCGGCGGCTCGCGCTTCGGCTCGCAGGGGTTCTACTTCTCCCCCACGGTGATTTCGGGAGTGCGCCAGGACGACGAGATCGTCCAGGAGGAGATCTTCGGCCCGGTCATCACGGTCCAGTCCTTTTCGGACGAAGCCGACGGCGTGGCGCTGGCCAACGGCGTCCCTTATGGACTGGCGTCGTCGGTCTGGACGAAGGACCTCGGCGTCGCCGCGCGTGTGTCGGCCGAGCTGGACTTCGGGTGCGTGTGGGTGAACACGCACGGGCCGCTGGTCGCCGAGATGCCCCACGGCGGGTTCGGCCACTCGGGTCACGGCAAGGACCTCTCGTCGTACGCGTTCGCCGAGTACACCCGCGTCAAGCACGTGATGACGAGGTTCGCATGAGCGAGAAGATCACGGAGGTCGAGCAGCACGGCATCGCGCCGATCCCGCCGGAGGAGCAGACGTCGCGGCCGCGCGACCTGTTCCGGATGGCGTTCGGAGGCGCGAACACGTTCGCCACGATCATCCTGGGCACGCTCCCGATCGCGTACGGGCTGAGCTTCCGCGACGCGGCCCTGGCCACAGCGCTCGGGGTGGTCGTCGGCGGCTTGGTCCTGGCACCGATGGCGTTGTTCGGACCGCGCACGCGCACGAACAACGCGGTGTCGTCGGGCGCGCACTTCGGCGTGGTCGGCCGGTGCGTCGGCTCGTTCCTGTCGTTGCTGACGGCGATCACGTTCTTCGCGATCTCGGTGTGGGTGAGCGGCGACGCGGTGGCCGGCGCGGCGCAACGTCTGTTCGGCTTCGACGGCGGCGCGGTGCTGCGCGGCGTCGCGTACGGCGTGATCGCGATCGCGACGCTGGTGGTCTGCATCTACGGCTACCGGTTCATGCTGCTGGTGAACCGGATCGCGGTGGTGCTGGGAACGCTGATCATGCTCCTGGGCGTGGTCGCGTACGGCGGCTCGTTCGACCCGGGCTACGCGGGCACCGGGACGTACGCCCTGGGCACGTTCTGGCCGACGTTCACGCTGGCGGCGTTGACGGCCTTGGCGAACCCGATCTCGTTCGGCGCGTTCCTCGGCGACTGGGCCCGCTACATCCCCGCGCGTTACAGCAAGCGCTCTCTGCTGACGGCGCCATTCCTGGCCCAGGTGGCAACGCTGCTGCCGTTCGGCTTCGGCATCGCTACGGCGACACTGGTCGCGGACCCGGCCGACTACATCACGGGCCTGACGGCGATTTCCCCGCTGTGGTACGCGATCCCGCTGATCGTGGTAGCCCTGATCGGCGGCCTGTCGACGGGCACGACGTCGTTGTACGGGACAGGCCTGGACTTCAGTTCGATCTTCCCCAAGCTGTCCCGCGTCCAGGCAACGCTGCTGATCGGAACGCTGAGCGTGGCGTTCATCTTCGTGGGCAATTTCGTGCTGGACATGGTGTCGAGCATCAACGCGTTCGCAACGCTGATCGTGCTGTGCACGAGCCCGTGGATGGTGATCATGATGATCGGCTTCGTCCAGCGCCGCGGCTTTTACGACGTGGCGGACTTGCAGGTGTTCAACGAGGGCCGCAAGGGCGGAAGGTACTGGTTCACCCGAGGGGTGAACTGGCGAGCAATGGCGGCCTGGATCCCGGCGACAACATTGGGGCTGCTGTGCGCGAACACACCGATGATCGCAGGCCCCCTACGAGACGTGGCGGGAGGAGTGGACATCAGCCTGCTGGTCACCCTGGTAACAGCGGCAGTGGCATATCCGGCACTGGTAAAGCTGTTCCCGGAGCCACCAGAGGTCTTCGCCCGGGTTCCCCGACCGGTAACCGAAGCCGTCCCAGCAGATGCCTGAGCTGGTGGTCATCCCAGAGCCTGCCGGTCCGGCGAGGACAATCTTTTTCAGTTGCGGTTCGCGTCCTTCTTCGCCGCCACAGAGGTTTCCGAAGACCCCAACCGGCCGGAAGCCCACTCGGTAACCCGACGAGCAACATCCTGAGCAGTCAACCCGATCCGCCCAAGCACTTCATCCCGGCTCCCCAAGTCATGGAAAGCCTGCGGCACAGCCAAATCCCGCAGCGGCACATCGCACTCAGCATCCCGGAACAGCGCAGCCAAAGCCGACCCGAACCCCCCGTGCCGCCCACTGTCCTCCACAGTCACGACAAGCTTGTGCTGCGAAGCCAGCGCAACCAGCTCGGCCGGAACCGGAAGCACCCACCGCGGGTCAACCACGGTAACCCCAATACCCTGATCGGCAAGCCGATCCGCGGCCGCCAACCCCAGCGTCGCAAAAGCCCCGACCGTCACGAGCAGAACGTCAGCACCTTCACCAGGCCGACGCAGCACATCAACGGTGCCGATCCGCTCGATGGCCGTCACATCCGTACCGACCTTGCCCTTCGAGAACCGCAGCGCAGTCGGCCCATCGGAAACGGCAACCGCCTCACGCAGCTCCTCACGCAGCGTCCCCGGATCCCGCGGAGCGGCCACGCGCATCCCCGGCACCATGCCGAGCAGCGACAGGTCCCACATACCGTGGTGACTCGGCCCATCCGGCCCGGTGATCCCGGCCCGGTCGAGCACCAGCGTCACCGGCTGGCGGTGCAGCGCGACATCCATCAGCACCTGGTCGAAGGCGCGGTTGAGGAACGTCGAGTAGATCGCGACGACGGGATGCAGCCCACCCATCGCCAACCCCGCCGCCGACGTCACCGCGTGCTGCTCCGCGATGCCGACGTCGTACCACCGGTCCGGGAACGCCTCGGCGAACTTGTCGAGCCCGGTCGAGCGCAGCATCGCCGCCGTGATCGCGACGACGTCCTCGCGCTCGGCACCGATCTTCGCGAGCTCGTCGCCGAACACGCCGGTCCAGCTCGGCCCCTTGACCGGCGGCAGGCCGGTCTCCGGGTCGATCGGGTCGGTCTGGTGCATCTGGTCGTGCTCGTTGTTGACTGCGGGCGCGTAACCGTGGCCCTTCTCGGTCACCACGTGCACGATCACCGCGCCGCCGAACGCCTTCGCGCTGTGCAGGGCCTTCTCCAGCGCCACCTGGTCGTGGCCGTCGACCGGGCCGAGGTACTTCAGGCCCAGGTCGGAGAACATCGCCTGCGGGCTGAGCGCGTCCTTCAGGCCGGCCTTCGCGGCGTGCAGCGCGGCGTAGATCGGCTTGCCGACGACCGGGGTGTGCTTGAGGATCTCGCGGCCGCCGTCGAGCAGCCGCTCGTAGCCCGGCTGCAGGCGCAGCGCGGCGAGGTGGTCGGCCAGGCCGCCGATGGTCGGCGAGTAGGAGCGGCCGTTGTCGTTGATGACGATGACGACCGGGCGCTCGCGGTGCGCGGCGATGTTGTTGAGCGCTTCCCAGCACATGCCGCCGGTGAGCGCGCCGTCGCCGACGACGGCGATCGCGTGCCGCCCGGCACCGTCCAGCGCGAACGCCTTCGCCAGGCCGTCCACATAGGACAGACCGGAGGACGCGTGGCTGCTTTCGACCCAGTCGTGCTCACTCTCCGCGCGCGACGGGTAACCGGTGACGCCGCCGGTCTGGCGCAGCAGGTCGAACCCCTCCGCGCGGCCGGTGACGATCTTGTGCACGTAGGCCTGGTGCCCGACGTCCCAGACGATCGCGTCGCGCGGCGAGTCGAACACGCGGTGCAACGCCAGGGTGAGCTCGACGACGCCGAGGTTGGGCCCCAGGTGGCCGCCGGCGCGGCGGACCTTGTCGACGAGGAAGTCCCGGATCTCCGCGGCCAGTTCGCCGAGGTCCTCGACACTCATGCGCTTCAGGTCCGCCGGTCCGTCCAGGGACTCCAGCAACGTCACTCGTCTCCACCTCACTAGTTCGACACAGCCCGCGTCCGGCCCAGTCTACGGAGGACGGCCACCGCCCTTCCGCCCGCCGCGTCCGGCGTCACAGGCGGAGCGCGAGCACCCGTCATCTCCTGAGGTGAACCTCGTCTCCCCGCAGTGCTGTGGCGGTCACGCGGCGTGGCCACGAGAATGGGTCCATGGCGGACTTCTTCATCGGCGGCGACTGGGTGGACGCGATCGGCGGCGGGCGCCGGGAGATCCGCTGCCCGGCCGACGGCTCCCCGGTCGCGTCGGTCGCCGAGGGCACCGCCGCGGACACCGAGGCCGCCATCGCGGCGGCGCGCCGGGCGTTCGACAGCGGGCCGTGGCCCGGCACGCCCGCCCACCTGCGCGGCGACCTGCTGCTGCGCACCGCGGACCTGCTGGACCGCGACGCCGAGGCGTTCGCCCGCGCGGAGTCGCTCGACACCGGCAAGCGGCTGGTCGAGAGCCGCTACGACATGGCCGACATCGCCGCCTGCCTGCGCTACTTCGGCAAGCTCGCGGCCCAGGACGCCGGGCGCGTCGTCGACACCGGCAACCCGGACGCGATCAGCCGGATCGTGCACGAGCCGGTCGGCGTCTGCGGGCTGATCACGCCGTGGAACTACCCGCTGCTGCAGACCGTGTGGAAGATCGCGCCGGCGCTGGCGGCGGGCAACACGTTCGTGCTCAAGCCCAGCGAGCTGACGCCGCACACCGCGATCCTGTTCATGAAGCTGCTGACCGAGGCGGGCCTGCCGCCGGGCGTCGCGAACCTGGTGCTGGGCGCGGGCGCCGAGGTGGGCGCGCCGCTGGCGGCGCACCCGGATGTGGACCTCGTGTCGTTCACCGGCGGCCTGGCGACCGGCAAGGTGATCGCGGCCGCGGCCGCCGGGACGGTCAAGAAAGTGGCCCTGGAGCTGGGCGGGAAGAACCCGAACGTGGTGTTCGCCGACGCCGACTTCGA
Organism: Amycolatopsis sp. NPDC114478; assembly: GCF_055633805.1. Taxonomy (NCBI): domain Bacteria; kingdom Bacillati; phylum Actinomycetota; class Actinomycetes; order Pseudonocardiales; family Pseudonocardiaceae; genus Amycolatopsis; species Amycolatopsis sp. NPDC114478. The sequence continues at coordinate 166,414 of NZ_JBVKDO010000008.1, forward strand.
GACGGCCGTCGACTACGCGCTGACGGCGGTGTTCCTGCACTCGGGCCAGGTGTGCTCGGCGGGCACGCGGCTGATCGTGCAGCGGGAGTGGCACGACGAGTTCGTCGACGAGCTGGTGCGCCGCGCCGAGCGGATCCGGCTGGGCGGGCCGTTCGACCCGCACGCCGAGACGGGACCGCTGATCTCGGCGGCCCACCGCGAGAAGGTCGAGGCGTACGTGGCGGCGGCGCTGGCCGAGGGCGCGGTGCTGCGGACGGGCGGGCGCCGGCCCGAAGACCCGGCCCTCGCCGACGGCTTCTACTACCTGCCGACGATCCTGGACCAGGTGAAGCAGGGCTCGTCGGCGGTGGTCGAGGAGTCGTTCGGGCCGGTGCTGACGGTCGAGACGTTCACCGACGAGGACGACGCCGTCCGCATCGCCAACGACACCCACTACGGCCTGGCCGGGGCGGTGTTCACGCAGGACGCGTCGCGCGCGCAGCGGGTGGCCGGGCGGCTGCGCCACGGGACGATCTGGATCAACGACTTCCACCCGTACCTGCCGCAGGCCGAGTGGGGCGGCTACAAGCAGTCCGGGTTCGGCCGCGAGCTGGGGCCGACGGGCCTGGGCGAGTACACCGAGGTCAAGCACATCTACCAGAACCTCCGGCCGGCACCGCAGCGCTGGTTCGCCGGCTGAGCCGTCGCCCGATCGGGATCCACCGAACGGCCCAGCGCCGGAAACGCGGTCGGAAAGGGGGTTTCCGCGTTTTATGCTGCGTGCGTGACGCGAGCTTGGCGGGGGCCACGAGCGGTGGCGGCGGGGATCGCCGGCCTCGGCGTGATCGCCGGGCTGACCCTGCGCACGGCGGACTACCCGGGGGTGCTGCCCCCGGGCACGCCGGACCCCGAGCTGGACCTCGGCCTGCGCCTGGTCTGCGCGGCGGCGGTCCTGATCGCGGGCACGCTGGCGTACCTGACGTTCGCGCGCCGCCAGGACGAGCCCCTGGCGATGGCGTCCCTGCCGGGCCTCGTGGTGACGGGCGTGGTCCTGCGGCACCTGGTGGTGACACTCCCCGGCGTGACGCGTATCCAGCCGGCGGCGCGGGTGGTGCCCGGCGCCGGGGCGTGGGTGCTGCTGGCGTCGGGCATCGCGATGACGGCCGCCGGGCTGGCCGCGGCGTTCGCCGTGCGCCGGGCGGCCTGAACCTCTCGGCTCCGAGCGGTACCCGGCCGGAGCCCGGGCCGTCATGGAGCTCATCGACCAGGGGCACCGGCGGATTTCGCGGCGGATCGACCTGACCCGTGTCCGCATGCTCGGGCTCCTCGCGGCCCGGGGCCCGCTGCGGCCGCGCGACATCGCCGCGGAGCTCGGCCTCACCGCGTCCGCGACCAGCCGGCACCTCACCGCCCTCGAGCGGGACGGCCACGTCGCCGTCGAGGCGGATCCGGCCGACTCACGCACGTTCCTCGTGCGGGTCGCCCCGGCCGGCCAGGCCGAGATCGACGCCACCGTCGACGCCGGCGCCGCGGTGTTCGCGCAGGTCATCGCCGACTGGCCGGCCGAGGACGTCACCACCGCGCGCGTCCTGATCACCCGCCTCAACGAGGCCTGGGCCCGCCGTGGCGACGCCCCCGCCCCACCGGCCGGCCCGCGCTGGCAGCGAGCCCGCGCGAAGGAAGACTGACCGTGGACGCGACCTCCCGGACGCAGAGCGTGCCGAAGCCCGTCCAGGCCGCCCGGGCGCTGCTGGCCGTCGTCGGTCTCGGCCACCTCGTCATCGCGATCGTCATGGCCGCGCGCGAGGACGCGCTGCGAGACGGGATCACCGCCCAGCACCCGGACTTCAGCGCCGCCGAGGTCGCGCGGTCGGCCGACATCGCCGTCGTTTCCGGCGCCGTCTTCCACGGCTTGCTGCTCCTGCTTTGCGCCCTCCTGGTCGTCAAGCTGGACTCGGGCCGGCTGTGGCCGCACCGGCTCGCGATCGTCTCCCAGTTGCTCTCGGTGGTCTTCGGGTTCGTCTCGTGGTCGTCGTCGCCGATGTTCCACGCGGTCATCCCGGTGGTCGCCGCCGCGCAGCTCGCCGTCGTCGTCCTGGTGTGGGCGCCCCGGCCGGCGCGGGACTTCTTCGCCAAGAGCTAGGCGTTCACCGCCTTCCGGCCGAGGAACGCCGCCAGCCGGTCCGCCGCCGTGGCGCCGGGCGGCGCCGCCGTCTCGGGCCCGAACGGCCCGCCCGGCTGCCGCGGCGTGTCCCCGAACCGCGCCCGCCACTGCTCCAGCGCCCGCGCCGCCAGCTCCGGCAGCAGATCCGTCGAAGCCCCCGTCGCGTCGGCGATGTCCCAGCCGTGGACGACGTACTCGTTGACCCGCATGTGCACGAGGAACACCCCCGGCACCTCGCCGAGCGGGGTCGTCACCTTCCGCTCGAACAACCCGGGCGAAGCCAGCACCGCCCGGGCCGCCGCCACGGAAGCGACGAACGCCTCGACCGGCGCGGAACCCAGGTAGTCCCCCTCCGGCGCCGGTGGCCCCATCCCGGCCCAGAACGCCACCTTCGCGTTGCCGTGCGCCAAGTGGTTCACCACGGCACGCACGTCCCAGTCCGCGCACGCCGTGGGCGCGTCCCAGGACTCGATGCCCGCGACCAGGCCGGTCACCGTCGTAGCTGCCAGATCGAATTCGTCGAGTGGAGTCATGCGAGCAGTGTGACGATCACCACCGACAAAAACTCACGACAGCAGCGCCACGCACTCCACGTGGTGGGTCATCGGGAAGGCGTCGAACGCCCGCAGATCCGTCAAGCCGTAGCCGTGCGAAGCGAAAGTCGCCAGGTCACGGGCCAGTGCCGCGGGGTCGCACGCCACGTAGACGATCCGATCGGGTGAACCCGCGACGATCGACTCCACCACCGCCTTGCCAGCGCCCTTGCGCGGCGGGTCCAGCACCACGACGTCCACCGGCTTCTCGGCCGAGGCCAGCGCGTGCTCCACCCGCCCGGCCTGCCAGGTCACCTGCGGCAGGTCGGCCAGGTTCTTCTCGCCGTCGGCGACCGCGCGCCGGCCGGACTCGACCGCCAGCACCCGGCCCGCCGGGCCGACCTGCGAAGCCAGCACCGACGCGAACAGCCCGACCCCGGCGTAGAGGTCCCACGCCGTGCCGCCGGACGGGGCCTCCGCCCACTCCCCTACGACCGCCGCGAGCGTCGACGCCGCGTCGGGGTGGACCTGCCAGAAGCCGTGCGCGTCGAGGTGCCAGTCGCGGCCCGCCGCGTGCTGCACCGCCACCCCGCCGGCCAGCTGCCGCGCCCGGACCTTGCCGCGCACCGTCGACAGCTCGCGGACGTGCACGCCGCCGTCGCCGTCGCTGGTGACCTCGATCTCGCTGCCCGGCCGCCAGCGCCGCGCCAGGACGTCGTCGAGCTCGCCGGGGACCGCGATCGGGCAGTCCTCGATGGCGACGACCCGGTGGCTGTGGTGCGCGCGCAGCCCCGCGCGCCCCTCCCCGTCGGCGACCAGCCGGACGCGGCTGCGCCAGTCCAGCGGCCCGCCGTCCAGGGCCTCGACGATGACCTCGCGTTCGATGCCCGCCAGCCGCTGCAGCTGCTCCGCCACCACCGCCGCCTTCAGCGAGCGCTGGTAGTCCGGGTCGGCGTGCTGCCAGTCGCAGCCGCCGCAGCCGCCCGGCACCGCGAGCGGGCACGGCGGCTCGACCCGGAACTCCGACGCCGAGAGCACCTCGATCGCGTCGCCGCGGCAGAACGAGCCACCGTTGTCCTCGGTGACCTCGACCCGCACCTGTTCGCCCGGCAGCGCGTGCCGGACGAACACGACCCGGCCTTCGGCGCGCGCCACGCAGTGGCCGCCGTGCGCCACCGCGCCGACCTCGACCTCGAGGACCCGGCCCAGCCAGCTCGTCATTCGGCCGGCTCCTTGGGTTTCGGCGCCGCGACCGGCTTGCCGTTGGGCGAGAAGCCGCGGCGGACGTCGCCGGCCGCGGGGCGTTCGTTCCGGACGCGCGCGGCCGCCTTGGCCGACGACTCCAGCTGCCACGGCACGCTCGCCACGATCACGCCGGACTGGAACAGCAGGCGACCCTTGAGCCGCAGCGCGCTCTGGTTGTGCAGCACCTGCTCCCACCAGTGCCCGACCACGTACTCCGGGATGAACACCGTGACGACGTTGCGCGGATTGTCGCCGCGCACCCGCTTCACGTAGTCGAGGACCGGCTTCGTGATCTCGCGGTAGGGCGACTCGACGACCTTCAGCGGCACCTTGAAGTTGTGGGCGTCCCACTCGGCGGTGAGCCTTCGCGTGTCCGCGTCGTCCACGTTGACCGTCACGGCTTCGAGGACGTCCGGGCGCATCGCCTTGGCGTAGGCCAGCGCGCGCAACGTCGGGCGGTGCAGTTTGGACACCAGGACGATCGCGTGGTTGCGCGAGGGCAGGACGGTCGGGGTGTCGCCGAGCTCCTTCAGCTCGTCGGCGACGCGGTCGTAGTGCCGCCGGATCGCCGTCATCAGCACGAAGATCGCCACCATCGCGGCGATCGCGATCCACGCGCCGAGCAGGAACTTGGTGATCAGCACGATCACCAGCACGACGCCGGTGCAGGTGAGGCCGACCGCGTTGACCGTCTGGGAGCGCCGCATCCGCCGCCGCTTGGCGGGGTCGGTTTCCTTGGCCAGCAACCGGTTCCAGTGCCGGATCATGCCGGCCTGGCTCACCGTGAACGACACGAACACGCCCACGATGTACAGCTGGATGAGCCGGGTGACCTCGGCGTCGAACGCGATGATCAGGACCAGCGCGAACGCCGCCAGGAACAGGATCCCGTTGGAGAACGCGAGCCGGTCGCCGCGGGTGTGCAGCTGCCGCGGCAGGTAGCGGTCCTGCGCGAGGATCGAACCCAGCACCGGGAAGCCGTTGAACGCGGTGTTCGCGGCCAGCAGCAGGATGATGCCGGTGGAGAAGGAGATGTAGTAGAACGCCGGCGGGAAGTCGGCGAACACCGCGTGCGCGATCTGCGCGACGATCGTCTTCTGCTCGTAGCCCGCGGGCGCGCCGGCGAGCTGCCGCGACGGGTCCTCGGCGAACTTGACGTCGGTGATCGAGGCCAGCGTGATGATGCCGACCAGCATGGTGACCGCGAGCAGGCCCATCATCAGCAGCGTGGTGGCCGCGTTCTTGGACTTGGGTTTCTGGAACGCCGGGACGCCGTTGCTGATCGCCTCGACCCCGGTCAGCGCCGCGGCGCCGGAGGAGAACGCCCGCAGCACCAGGAACGCGTACGCGACGCCCGCGAAGGTTCCCTCGGCGTTCAGCGTGAACCCGGCGCTCTCGGCCTTCATCTCGGTGCCGGTCGCCGCCTGCACCAGGCCCCACACGACCATGACCAGAATGCCCAGGATGAACCCGTAAGTCGGGATCGCGAAGGCCTTCCCCGACTCCCGGATGCCACGCAGGTTCAGCGACGTCAGCACGACGACGATGACGACCGAGGCCAGCACCTTGTGCTGGGCCACCCACGGCACGGCGGACCCGATGTTGGCCACACCGGACGAAGTGGACACCGCGACCGTCAGCACGTAGTCGACGAGCAGCGCGCTCGCCACCGTCAGCCCGAACTTCCCGCCCAGGTTGGTGGTGGCGACCTCGTAGTCGCCGCCGCCGCTCGGGTAGGCGTGCACGTTCTGCCGGTAGGACGCGACGACGACCAGCATGACGAGGGCGACCATGATGCCGATCCACGGCGCCAGCGCGTAGGCGGACAGGCCCGCCACGCTCAGCGTCAGGAAGATCTCTTCGGGCGCGTACGCCACGCTCGAGAGCGCGTCGGACGCGAAGATCGGCAGCGCGATGCGCTTGGGCAGCAGCGTGTGGGACAGCCGGTCACTGCGGAACGGGCGTCCGAGGACCAGGCGTTTCAGCACGGTCGGGAACTTCGACACCACGGAAGCGTAACCGTCGGGGCGCACGGTAGGTTCGGCGCTGGCATGTCGGGGTAGGTACGGACGGGTTAACCGCCGAAGAGGAGGCAGGGCGTGCACGTGGTGATCATGGGGTGCGGCCGGGTAGGCGCGTCCCTGGCCGCTGCGCTGGAGCGGCTCGGCCACGAGGTGGCCGTCATCGACAAGAGCCAGCAGGCGTTCCGCCGGCTCGGCAGCGACTTCCACGGCCAGCAGGTCGTCGGGGTCGGGTTCGACCGCAAGGTGCTGATCGAAGCGGGCATCGAGCGGGCCGGCGCGTTCGCCGCGGTGTCCAGCGGCGACAACTCGAACATCATCTCCGCGCGGGTCGCCCGCGAGAACTTCGGCATCGAGCACGTCGTCGCGCGGATCTACGACCACAAGCGCGCGGCCGTGTACGAGCGGCTGGGCATCCCGACGGTGGCGACCGTGCCGTGGACCACCGACCGGTTCCTGCGGACGCTGCTGCCGGACGGCGTGGCGTCGGCGTGGCGAGACCCTTCGGGCAACGTCGCGCTGCTGCAGCTGCCGCTGCACGAGGGCTGGGTCGGGCACTCGGTGAAGTCCCTGCAGGAGGCGTCCGGCGCGCGGGTGGCGTTCATCATGCGCTTCGGCACGCCGGTGCTGCCCGACAACAAGACCGTGGTCCAGGACGGCGACGACGTGTGGGTCGCCGCGCGCTCCGGCACCGTCAGCGACGTGACGAGTGTGGCCAACCGCGAACCGGAGGACGAGGCATGAGGGTCGCGATCGCCGGTGCGGGCGCGGTGGGGCGTTCCATCGCCAACGAGCTGATCGACGGCAGGCACCAGGTCATGCTCATCGAGCGGGAGGCCGACCAGTTCGAGCCGCACACCGTCGAGCAGGCCGACTGGGTGCTCGGGGACGCGTGCGAGGTGTCGATCCTGGAGGAGTCCGGGATCGAGCAGTGCGACGTCGTGATCGCCGCGACGGGCGACGACAAGGCGAACCTGGTCGTCTCGCTGCTGGCGAAGACGGAGTTCGCGGTCCGGCGCGTGGTGGCCCGGGTGAACAACCCGGCCAACGAGTGGCTGTTCACCGACGCGTGGGGCGTCGACGTGGCGGTCTCGACCCCCCGCATGCTCGCGGCGATGGTCGAGGAGGCGGTCAGCGTCGGCGACCTGGTCCGCCTGATGACGTTCCGGCAGAGCAACGCGAACCTGGTCGAGCTGACGCTGCCGGCGGAGACGCCGCTGGCGGGCAAGCCGGTGAGCGAGCTGACGCTGCCGCGCGACGCGGCGTTGGTGACGATCCTGCGGGGTGACCGGGTGATCGTGCCGCAGCCGGAGGACCCGCTGGAGCCGGGGGACGAGCTGTTGTTCGTCGCCACGGCGGACGTCGAGCCCGAGATCCGGACGGCGTTGGGGTACTGAGTCGACGAAGAAGGCCCCCGGCTTGTGCGCCGGGGGCCTTTCTCGTGGCTCGGAAACTGTCGGTGCCTGCCGGTAGCGTTGAAACCGGGGGCTCCCCTACGCGCGCGGGTTGTCAGGCTTCGGGGGCCGCGTACTTCTCGCGCAGCCGGGCTTCGACCTCGGCGTCCGACTCCGGCTTCGGCGTCGTCTCCTCCAGCGCCTTCAGGCGCTTGTCCGACCGCCGCACCGCCCACACCACCACCAGCAGGCCCAGCGCGTACAGCGGGTACCCCATCGCGATCTTCGCGAAGGCCAGCCAGCCGGTGTAGTCCGCCTGGTACAGCCACCGTTGCACGACGAACCGGGCGGCGAACACCAGCGCCAGCGCCAGCGTCGCGATGTCGTAGCCGTAACGGGACGGCTTGTCCTTGCGCCACGCCTGGCCCGTGCCGTTCAGCACGTTCCACACCACGCCCGCGATCGGCCAGCGCACCAGCACCGACAGCACGAACACGCCGCAGTACACCAGGCTCGCGTAGATCCCGAAGAGGAAGAACCCCTTCGCGGACCCGGTGCGGTAGGCGATGAACGCCGCGATCGCGACGCCGAAGAACCCGGAGATCGCCGGCTGCAGGGGCTCCTTGCGGACGACCCGCAGCACGGTGATCGCCACCGCGCTGCCCACCGACGTCCAGATGGCGGCGGTCAGGCCGAAGAACGCGTTCGCCAGCACGAAGACGATCACCGGCACCGACGAGTAGATCAGGCCGGACACGCCGCCCATCTGCTCGAGCAGGGTCGGCTGCGGTTCTTCCTCCGCGTCGGTCTTCTTCTCGCTCGGGGCGGGTTCAGTCACGATGGGTGATCAACTCACTGGGCTCTGGAGCTCGTAATAGGGGTTGTACAGCACCTTCTGGCCGTCACGCTCGGCCATCCGGCCGCGCACCTTGATCGTCCGGCCAGGCTCGATGCCCGGGATCCGGCGGCGGCCGAGCCAGATTAGCGTCACGCCCTGTGTCCCGTCGAACAGCTCCGCCTCCAGCGTGGCGGCCTCGTTCGTCGGGCAGAGCTCCACGCTGCGGAGTCTCCCCATCACGGTGACCTCTTCGCCGGAACGGCAGTCGCAGGCCCGCTGCGCGCCCTCGGCGCCGGACCTCATGGACATCTCGTCGGCGTCGAGCTCGTCGACGTCGCTGGTCAGCTTGCGTACCAACCGGCTGAAGTAGCCGCCGTCTTTGGCGGACATAGGTGCTCCTGTGCTCCGGGGCCCCCGACATAAGTGCTTGCGGCCCGTGCGATTCCAGCGTACTGCGGTCCCCGCCAGGGAAACGCCTTTGCGCAAAGATCGCAACGTGACGTCCGCAATCGAAGTTCCCGCCGCGGTGCTCCTGCCCGGCACCGGCTCGGACGAGGTGTTCGTCCGGGCGGTCTTCGCCGGCCCGCTGCGCGCCCTCGGTGTCCCGCTCGTCGCGCCACCGCCGCCGCCCGGTGCGGCGCTGGCGGACGGGTACCTGGCCACCCTCGACGCGCTCGCGGACGAACACGGCGAACTGCTCGTAGGCGGCATTTCGTTCGGCGCCCACCTCGCCGCGGAGTGGGCGGTCGCCAACCCGGGGCGTTGCGGGGGCCTGCTGGCCGCGCTCCCGGCCTGGAACGGCGCCCCGGGCTCAGCACCCGCGTCGCTGGCCGCGACGCTGTCCGCCGATCTGGTGGCCGGCTCCGGGGTCGACGCGGCGCTGGCGCAGACGGCGGGCAGCCCGGACTGGCTGCGGGCCGAGCTCGACCGGGCGTGGCGCCGGCACGGCGCCGGGCTGGCCGACGGCCTGCGCGTCGCGGCGGGCCGGCCTTCGCCCACGCTCGGCGAGCTGGCGGCCCTCGACGTCCCGGCCGGGATCGGCACGTGCACCGACGACCCGGTCCACCCGACGAAAGTCGCATCGGAGTGGGCCAGCGCACTCCCCCGCGCCGTCCTCGGCGAGACGACGCTCACGGCGCTGGGCGCGGACCGCGAGTCCCTCGGCCGGGCGACCGTCCTCGCCTTCCTGCGGGCCCTCGAAATCCCCTGAGGGGCACCTTCATGGCCATGAAGGTGCCCCTCAGGGGACGTGCTCAGCCCTGTTGCTGCTGGGCCGCGATGTGCTCGGCGACCGCCTCGGGCAGCGTGATGGTCAGCGGGGTGCGGACCGGCATCGGCGCGTCACCGCGGTCGACGATCGTGCGCCGCACGATCCCGCGCAGCACCTCGACCGCCGCCGCGGCCTCCGACTGCGGCCCGGCGATGACGCCGCGCAGCATCCAGCGCGGCCGGTCGACGCCGACGAAGCGCAGCGAGACGTCGCCGACGATGGCCGAGATCTCCAGGCCCCACACGCCGCGGCCGATGTTGACCTTCGCGCCGTCGGCCCGCAGCTGCTCGGCCAGCTCGGTGCTGACCTCGCGCCAGAGCCCGCCCGAGCGCGGCGCGGCGTAGGCGCTGACCGTGATCTGGCCCTGCTCGGTGACGACGTGCACGGCGCGCACGCCCTGCGTCTCGGGGTCCATCTCGACCTGCACCTGGGAACCGTCCGGCACCGGCACCTTCACCGAGCCGAGGTCGATCCGCGGGACGCCGTCGTCCTCGAAGTCCGCGACGTCGAACGGGCCGTCGGAGACGTCCGAGAGCTCCCCGTCCTCGTCGTACTCGTCGTCCTCGATCGTGTCGTCGGCCTCGGGCGCGGCGTGCCGTCCGGCGGACCCGCCCTCGGTCCGCCGCTTGCGTCCGAAAATCCCCACTACTTCTCCGTTCCTTCCCCCGTGCCGGCGCTCGCGGCGAGCGCCGGTGCTCCCAGTGTGGCGTGTCCACCCGTGGAGCCGTAGCCTCCGTCGCCCCGCTCGGTCGTGTCGAGCTCGGCGACCTCGACGAACACCGCGTGCTCGACCCGCTGCACGACGAGCTGCGCGATCCGGTCGCCGCGCGCGAGCCGCACCGGGTGCACCGGGTCGTGGTTGATCAGGCAGACCTTGATCTCCCCGCGGTAGCCCGCGTCGATCGTGCCCGGCGTGTTCACCACCGAGAGGCCGACCCGGGCGGCCAGGCCCGACCGCGGGTGGACGAACCCCGCGTACCCGGGCGGGAGGGCGATGGCGACGCCGGTGCCGACGACACCGCGTTCCCCGGGTTTCAGCACGATATCCGAGGTCGTGACGAGATCGGCGCCCGCGTCGCCCGGCCGGGCGTAGGCGGGCAGCGGGACTTCCGGGTCGAGCCGGGAGAGGAGTACCTGAACGCTGGACACGGGCGGCGAGATTACTCTCTACCCGTGGGTGAATCTGCGAAGACGGCACCGAGTGCCGCGGTCCGGCACTCCGAACGGCTGTACGTCCCGTGGTGGGGCTGGCCGCTGCCGGTGCTGGGCGCGATCCTGCTCGCGGCCGAGGTCGACATGGGCTACCCGGGCGTCCGGGCGTGGCTGCCGTACGTGATCGCGCTGCCGGTCGTCGTCGGGCTGATGCTGTCGCTCGGCCGGTCCAAGGTCCGCGTCACCGGGGGTGACGAGCCGGAGCTGTGGGTCGGCGACGCGCACCTGCCGCTGCGCTACGCCGGCGAGGTCGAGATCTTCGACAAGGAGGCCAAGCGCAAGGTGCTGGGCCGCGACGGCGACCCCGCCGCCTACGTCCTGCACCGCGGCTGGGTCGGCCCGGTCGTGCGGATCCGGCTGACCGACCCCGCCGACCCGACGCCGTACTGGCTGTTCAGCACCCGCCACCCCGAGCGCATCGCCGAGCTGGTCAAGGGCGCCTGACCCCCGAGACATGGGAAGGGGGCCGGCCTGCCGGCCGGCCCCCTTGTCCCCAGCGCGCTTCGAGCCTCCCCCTTCATGCCCTCGAGGCTCTCCGTCGCGTCTGTTCGTCCCCTGAACCCCTGTCCGAGATCCCGCGCGATCAGGCGCAGTCGCGGCAGATCAGGCGTCCGCCGTTGTCCTCGGCCAGTCGGCTGCGGTGGTGCACCAGGAAGCACACGGAGCAGGTGAACTCGTCCGCCTGCTTCGGCACCACCTTCACGGTCATGTCCTCACCGGAAAGCCCGGAGAGGTCGGCACCCGGCAGCTCGAAGTTCTCGGCGGTCGCGTCCTCGTCGACGTCGACGACGCCGGACTGGTTCTCGTTCCGCCGGGCCTTGAGCTCCTCCAACGAGTCTTCGGCCAGCTCGTCGGCTTCGCTGCGGCGCGGAGCGTCGTAGTCGGTAGCCATGTGTCCCTCACCCCTGCGATCAGCTTGTGTAGTCGTTTTCCCGGACCCCCGGGTGCGCCCGTGAGTCCGCCGTGCCGCTGGTCAACGTTCCAGGGCCCCTGTTTGTGCCCGACGGCCGAAGTGACCGAGGTCTCTTCTTTATGGGCCTCTTCCTGCGGCCGGAGCCCGGGAAGGGTAGCTCACGCCCGCGACGGTTCTGCAACGAGTCAGACATTGCCGGGGAATCGTCACCCGACAGGGGGAACCCGCAGGTAAGACGCGGTGTCGTCCATTCGGGTTGCCCGCGGGTGGAGAACTTCACCGGCGGCCCGTGTCCGCTTGCCCCCGCCGGCCCCGACGTGGTGCGATCGCCGCACGGGGATCGGCCGCGGGCGGGGCACGCGGCGACGAGCGGGCACAGATGTTCCGGCGGGTGACCCGGGACGGTGCGCGCCGGCCGCAGCGCCTAGGCTGAGCGGCCACGACGGTGCCGGGTTCGCACCGGCCGGGTTCGGTGTTCGGGAAGGGACGGGCGGGTGGCGTCGGGGAACGGCATCGGGGACCGTGGGGCGCGGCCGTATCGCAAGCACAAGCCGCTGCCGGCGCTGATCGTCATCGGTGTGCTCGCGCTCGGCGCGATCGTCGTCTGGATCAACGCGGCCGTCGGCAAGGGGGACGTCGACGAGGCCGTGAAGTGCGACCCGGCCGCGAGCCCGCCGCCGGGCGTCACGTTCAGCACCCTCCCCCACAACGCCCTCGACGACCGCGCGCCGGTGCCGCCGGACAAGGTCGCGGTGAAGGTGCTCAACGCGTCGGGCACCCGCGGCCAGGGCGGCATCACGACCACCGCGCTCAAGGAGCTGGGGTTCACCGGGGCGGGTGACCCGGCCAACGACCCGGCCTACGAGGGCCGCGCGGCCAAGTGCCGCGGCCAGATCCGGTTCGGCGAGAACGGCGTCACGGCGGCCCGCACGCTCAGCCTGGTGGTGCCGTGCACCGAGCTGGTGAAGGACAACCGCAAGGACGCGAGCGTCGACCTGGTCACGGGCACGCTGTTCGGCGACATCCAGCCGCGCGCGGAGGCCCGCCAGATCCTCACGCAGCTCGCCGACTGGTCCAAGGCCCACCAGGGCGGCGGCACGAACGAGCAGTCCGCGGGCGCGAAGGCCCCGGTCATCGACCAGACCCTGCTGGCCTCGGCTCGCGACGTCGCCTGCTGAGCCGGTCCCACGCGCGGCAGTTCTGGAAGCTCCGGTCCCGATGCGGCGGACCGGCCGGGCTCGCCGAGACCGGCTACCGCAAGCTTCCGGCGAATGGAGCGCCACCCTCACCGGCACCGCCGCGAGGAGGCACAACCCGCGCGCGTAGGGGCGCCCCCGGTTTTCACGTTACCGGTGGGCACCGACAGTTCCGGCCGCCCGACGCCCTGAACGACTCATTCGGGGCCGCTCGCTCAGACCTCCGCCGCGCCGCAGTCGGCCAGTACCTTGCGCAGCGGGTCCGCGATCGACGGCGCCGCCGCGTACGTCGCGTCCGTGCCCAGCTCCGGGGCCGTTCCCGGCAACCTCACCTGGGCGCCCGCCTCCGCCGCGATCAGGGCCCCCGCCGCCCAGTCCCAGCGGTGCAGCCCGTGCTCCACGTACGCGTCCAGCCAGCCCGCCGCCACCGCGCACAGGTCCAGCGATGCCGCCCCGTTGCGGCGGATGTCCCGGACCCGCCCCAGCAGCTCCGCCGCGAAGCGCGACTGCCGCGTCCGGCGCTCGACCGAATATGCGAAACCGGTCCCGACGAGCGTCAGCTCCAGCCGCGCGGGGGCCGACACCGACAGCCGGCGGTCGCCGAGCAACGCTCCCTGCCCGCGCGCCGCCGACCAGACTCGGCCGCTCGCCGGCTCCACCACCGCGCCGGCCACCGACTCGCCGCCGACCTGCGCCGCCACCGACACCGCGAACCAGGGCAGGCCGTAGAGGAAGTTGACCGTCCCGTCGATCGGGTCGACGACCCACGTCACGCCGTCGCCGGCCGCGCCGCCGCCCTCTTCGCCCAGCACCGGCTCCCCCGGCCGCAGCGAAGCCAGCCGGTCCCGCACGAGCCGCTCCGACTCGTGGTCCACCGCGGTGACGACGTCGGTGTCCGCGGACTTGGTGCCCACGTCCACCGCCCGGCCCCGGGCCATCCCCTCCCAGGCCTCGCGGACCAGCTCGGCGGCGTCCGTCGCGACCTGCACCGCGACGCTTTTCAGCAACGACTCGTCAACTCCCACGTCCGACATGTCACCACATCCGGTTAAAGTCTCCGAGGCAGGCTTCTGAATCGTGCGAGAAGGGACCACGTCCGTGGTGGAGGCGACCCGCCGAGGTTTCGGCATCGACATCGGCGGCAGCGGCATCAAGGGCGCCTTGGTGGATCTGGACAAGGGACAGCTCATCGGCGACCGGATCCGGATCGAGACGCCGAAGCCGTCCACCCCGTCGGCGGTGGCGGACGTCGTCCACGACGTCGTCACGCAGGCGGGCTGGGACGGCCCGGTCGGCGTGACGCTCCCGGCGGTCGTGAAGAAGGGCGTCGCGCACACCGCCGCCAACATCGACAAGCAGTGGATCGGCACCGACGCCGACGCCCTCTTCGCCAAGCGGCTCGGCCGCAGCGTCGACCAGATCGCGATGCTCAACGACGCCGACGCGGCGGGCATGGCCGAGATCCGCTTCGGCGACCCGGTCGCGCGCCGGGGCGTCACCGCGCTGCTCACCTTCGGCACCGGCATCGGCAGCGCGGTGTTCCAGGACGGCAAGCTCGTCCCGAACACCGAGTTCGGCCACCTGGAGATCGACGGGCACGACGCGGAGAAGCGCGCGGCCGCCTCCGTGAAGGACAACGAGGGGCTCTCCTACCCCGAATGGGCCAAGCGCGTGCACCGTTATCTGACCGTGCTCGAAAACCTGATCTGGCCCGACCTGTTCATCGTCGGCGGCGGGGTCAGCAAGAAGGCCGAGAAATGGGTGCCGCTGCTGGACATCCGCACTCCGGTGCTGGTCGCGACGCTGCAGAACAACGCCGGGATCGTGGGTGCCGCGGCGGCCGCCGCGGAGGGCATCCAGCACTGAATCCGGTCCGAAACCGGGCCGGAGGGTGATCGCTTCGCGACGCATGCGCGTACCGTCGTTACAATGGAACACGGCCCACGGCTGCGGAGGCGAAAACCGCAGGCCGAGGCGTGATCCCCGAATGTGAGGCAGCAGTGGCACCCGTGCCGTTGCTCGTCATGATCGACCGCTGCGAAAGGGCGTAAGTGGCAGCCGCAAGAACCGCAACCCGAGGCGGGACGAAGACCGCGACCGCAGCCGGCGAGCCGGCCGAAGAGGCAGCCACCGGGACGGCGAAGCCAGCGGCGCGCAAGACCACCACCGCCAAGAAGGCGCCGGCCAAGAAGGCCCCGGCCAAGAAGCCCGCGGCCAAGGGCGCGAAGACCGAAGACGGCGAGCCGGACGGTTCCGGCGAGCTCGACGAGGCCGAACTCGACTCGCCCGACCTGTCGGACCTGGAAGAGGTCGAGGTCGAGGTCGACGTCGTCGACGAGACGGTCAACGACGAGCCGGACGCCGACTCGGCCGACGACGACGATGACGACGACGAGTCGGACGAGGAGACCCCGGCGCAGCGTCGCCGCGGTGCTGCCGCCGACAAGGCGGCGGCCGCCAAGAGCTCCGACAACCCGGACTTCGTCTGGGACGAGGAGGAGTCCGAGGCGCTGCGTCAGGCGCGCAAGGACGCCGAGCTCACCGCGTCCGCCGACTCCGTCCGCGCCTACCTCAAGCAGATCGGCAAGGTCGCGCTGCTGAACGCGGAGGAGGAGGTGGAGCTGGCCAAGCGGATCGAGGCCGGGCTCTACGCCGCCGAGCGCGTGCGCACCGCCGAGGAGGAGGGCGAGAAGCTCGTCACCCAGATGCGCCGCGATCTCAAGTGGATCGTGCGTGACGGCGAGCGCGCCAAGAACCACCTGCTGGAGGCGAACCTCCGGCTCGTGGTGTCGCTGGCCAAGCGCTACACCGGCCGCGGCATGGCGTTCCTGGACCTGATCCAGGAGGGCAACCTCGGCCTGATCCGCGCGGTGGAGAAGTTCGACTACACCAAGGGCTACAAGTTCTCGACGTACGCCACGTGGTGGATCCGCCAGGCGATCACCCGCGCGATGGCCGACCAGGCCCGCACCATCCGCATCCCGGTGCACATGGTCGAGGTCATCAACAAGCTCGGCCGCATACAGCGTGAGCTGCTCCAGGACCTCGGCCGCGAGCCGACCCCGGAAGAGCTGGCCAAGGAGATGGACATCTCCCCGGAGAAGGTCCTCGAGATCCAGCAGTACGCGCGTGAGCCGATCTCGCTCGACCAGACGATCGGCGACGAGGGCGACTCGCAGCTCGGTGACTTCATCGAAGACTCCGAAGCGGTCGTCGCGGTGGACGCGGTGTCGTTCACGCTGCTGCAGGACCAGCTCCAGTCGGTGCTGCAGACGCTGTCCGAGCGCGAGGCGGGCGTGGTCCGGCTGCGCTTCGGCCTCACGGACGGCCAGCCGCGCACGCTCGACGAGATCGGCCAGGTGTACGGGGTGACCCGGGAGCGCATCCGGCAGATCGAGTCGAAGACGATGTCGAAGCTGCGCCACCCGTCGCGGTCGCAGGTTCTGCGCGACTACCTGGACTGAGTTCCCTTACGGGACAACGGAAGAACCCCGTCACCTCGGTGGCGGGGTTCTTCCGCGTTTCAGGGCCGTCCGGTGAGCGTGGTCCACGGGACGTGGACCACCACGCGCTCCCGGAGCTGCTCGTTCAGCAGCCACAGCTCGCCCGTCGCCGGCCAGTACGACAGGTTCTGGCTGTTCACCGGGGCCTGGCCGGCCAGTCTCGACGTCGATACGCCGCCGACTCCCCCGTGCAGGCACGACGGGTGGTCACCCGCGACCCCCGCGTACTCCGGGCAGACTCCCGTCAGCACGAAGTAGCCGTCCCGCGACACCGCTCCCTGCATCCCCCACACCGGGGACGAGAACCCCTCGACCGCGTGCACCAGCCCGTCCGCTGAGGTCTTGAGGCGGCCGGCCGCCGGGTCGAACGGCCAGCGCAGGACGCGGCCCCCCGATTCGGGCGCGTGCTCGGCCGTCACGAACGTGGAATCGCTGTGGTCGAAGGAAAGCGTGGACAGGCACGGGCGCGCGCCCGTCGCCGTCGTGCACGCTCCGCCGCCCGGGTACCAGTACGCGCCGATCTGCGGCATCGCGTAGTCGTAGTACGCCGCGTGGTACTTGCCGTCGGTGCCCAGGCCGACCGTGGCCGCGCTGTCGTCGACCTTCCAGAAGTGCGTCGTGTCGAACACGCGGATCAGGCCGCCCGTGGTCGCGACGAACAGCAGGTTGCCGGACCAGGTCATGCCGTGCCCGTGGCCGGCGACGGCCGCGAAGTCGGTGTCGGACGTCGGTTCCACGAGCAGCACGTGCCGGTAGCCCAGACCGCTCGCGTCCACAAAGGACAGCCGGACCATCGTGTCGCCCGGCGTGTGCCACGACGTCGCCACGACGCGCTTGCCGCCCGCCGTCCCGGTCGCCGGGTCCGCGTCGCCGGAGCCGGTGAGGCCCTGCGGGATCCAGTCGTTGGTCTGGTCGTCGTTCGCGTCCTCCCAGCAGAACCCGGCGGGCTTCAGCGCGGCCGCGAGGTACGTGCCGTGGCAGAGCGGACGGGCCTTGCGGTTGGCGTCGCCGAGCACGGACGCCAGCCCGCGCGGCGGGAGTTTCCGGTCGAGCGCGGTGATCCGGCTGCCGTAGGTGGCGAAGGAGCCGCCGGGGGTCAGCTGGTAGGCGTCGACGCCGGTGAGGCGGGGGAAGTTCGCGGCGGCCTGGGCCGTCGTCGTCAGGCCGAGCAGCAGCAGCGCCACGAGGCCGAATACGAATCGCATGCCGGCAGCGTGCCCGGGACGCGTACACGGGCCGTACAAGTCAGGGCACGGCCAGGCCGCGCTCCCGCAGCGACTCCTCGACGCGCAGGCGTTCGATCTCGCGGTCCATGCCCTCGGGCAGCTCGGCGAGCCGGTGCGGGACGTCCACCTGGCGACACGCCTGGGTGAGCAGCTCGTCGTACGCCTGGCGGGTGCCGAGCCGCCGCGCGGCCGGGGTGCCGGACGGGTAGCCGGCCAGCAGCCGGTGCACCCGCCGCAGGTCCGCGGCGACGCGCTCGATCGGCGGCCCCTCGGGTTGCGGCTTCGCGCGCTTCTCGCGGATCCGGTGAACCAGCCTGGGGACGCGGAGTGCGCACCAGAACAGCACCGTGGGAGCGATGCAGACCACGGCGAAGAGGATCAGGTTCACGAGGACGCCGCCGGCGCCGGTCATGCACCGATGGTAAGCCCGCGCGGGGCCGCGGGCGGAGGGAATTTCCGCGCCCGGGCAGGGCGGTCGGCCGATGGCGGGACTCCCGCGCGCCGGGGGTGGCGCTTTCCCGGAAAACCCCCACGCCCGGCGGTGAAGTCACGGGAGCTCGGGGGCCTCCGGGACGACCAGGGTCTCGGGCGTCGCCGGGTTCTCCTCGACCAGCCACAGCACACCCGCCGGCGGCAGCTGGAGCACCGCCGAGGCCGGCTGGCCGTGCCACGCGTCCTCGGTGGCCTCGACCGCGCCCAGGTTGCCGACGCCCGAGCCGCCGTACGCCTCCGCGTCGGTGTTGACCACCTCGCGCCAGCGTCCCGCGGCAGGCAGGCCGACGCGGTAGTCGTGGTGCGGCACGCCTGAGAAGTTCGCGATGCAGGCCAGCCGCGAACCGTCGGTCCCGATGCGCAGGAAGCTCAGCACGTTGCCGCTGGAGTCGTTCGCGTCGATCCAGCGGAAGCCGTCCGGGGACGTGTCCTGGCTGAACAGCGCCGGAGTCGACTTGTACACCGAGTTCAGCGACCGCAGCAGGTCCTGGACGCCGCGGTGCAGCGGCTCGTCCAGCAGGTGCCAGTCCAGCGACCGCTGCTCCGACCACTCGGACGGCTGGCCGAACTCGCCGCCCATGAACAGCAGCTGCTTGCCCGGGTGCGCCCACATGAACGCCAGCAGCGAGCGCAGCCCGGCCGCCTTGTTCCACGCGTCGCCCGGCATGCGGCCCCACAGGGATCCCTTGCCGTGCACCACTTCGTCGTGCGACAGCGGCAGGACGAAGTTCTCGCTCCACGCGTACACCAGCGAGAAGGTCATCTCGTTGTGGTGGTACGCGCGGTGGATCGGCTCGTGGGACAGGTATCGGAGCGTGTCGTGCATCCAGCCCATGTTCCACTTGAAGCCGAACCCGAGGCCGCCCAGGTGGGTCGGGCGCGTGACGCCCGGCCACGCCGTCGACTCCTCGGCCACCATCACGATGCCCGGGTGTCGCTTGTAGACGGTCGCGTTCAGCTCCTGCAGGAACCTCACCGCGTCCAGGTTTTCGCGGCCGCCGTACTGGTTCGGCAGCCACTCCCCTTCGTTGCGGGAGTAGTCGAGGTAGAGCATCGAGGCCACCGCGTCCACGCGCAGGCCGTCGAGGTGGAACTCCTCGATCCAGTACAGCGCGTTGGCGACGAGGAAGTTGCGGACCTCGTTGCGGCCGAAGTCGAACACGAGCGTGCCCCAGTCGGGCTGCTCCCCTCTCCGCGGGTCCGCGTGCTCGTACAGCGCGGTGCCGTCGAACTTCGCCAGCGCCCAGCTGTCCTTCGGGAAGTGCGCGGGCACCCAGTCGACGAGCACGCCGATGCCCCGCTGGTGCAGGCGGTCGACGAAGTAGCGGAAGTCGTCCGGGGAGCCGAAGCGGGACGTCGGCGCGTAGTACGACGTCACCTGGTAGCCCCACGAGCCGCCGAACGGGTGCTCCGACACCGGCAGCAGCTCCACGTGCGTGAAGCCGGTCTCGACCAGGTAGTCGCCGAGCTGGTCGGCCAGCTCCCGGTAGTCGAGCCCGGGCCGCCACGAGCCGAGGTGGACCTCGTAGACGCTCATCGGCGCCGCGGCCCACTGGGTCGCTTCGCGGGTGTCCACCCACTCGTCGTCTTCCCACACGTAGGACGACGTGGTGACGACCGAGGCCGTCGCGGGCGGCTGCTCGGTCCCGAACGCCATCGGGTCGGCCTTCTCGTGCCAGTTCCCGTCGGCGCCGAGGATGCGGAACTTGTAGCAGGTACCCGCGCCGACGCCGGGGACGAACAGCTCCCAGATCCCCGACGAGCCGAGCGAGCGCATCGCGTGGCCGCGCCCGTCCCAGCCGTTGAAGTCGCCGATCACGCGGATGCCGCGGGCGTTCGGCGCCCACACCGCGAACGACGTCCCCTCGACGACCCCGTTCGGCGTCTCGTACGAGCGGACGTGCGCGCCGAGCACCTCCCAGAGCCGCTCGTGGCGCCCTTCGCCGATCAGGTGCAGGTCGAGCTCGCCGACCGTGGGCAGCCAGCGGTAGGGGTCGTCGGTGGTGACGGTGTGCCCGTCGTACTCGACCTCCAGCCGGTAGTCGCCCGGGTGCTCCGGCACCGCGGCGGCGAACAGCGCGTCGATCACCGGCTCCAGCGGGTAGCGGTGCTCGCCCGCGAGCAGCGTGACCCCCTTGGCGCCGGGCAGCAGCGCCCGGGCCGCGAAGCCCTTGCCCACCGCGTGCACGCCCAGCACCGAGTGCGGGTCGTGGTGCGAGCCGGCGAGCAGCCGGTCGATGTCCGCGGCCGGCGGGGCCGCGGCCGGGAGGCCTTCCGGTACCGCGTTCACGGTGTCATCCCTCTCCGTCGGTGATCCGGGCGATCGAGGCGAGCGGCACGCCCAGCCAGTCCGGCCGGTTCGCGTGCTCGTAGCCCACCTCGTAGACCGCCTTGTCCAGTTCGAAGGCGCGCAGCAGCTCGCCCGCCTCGCGCGGGTCCGCCGCCACCGCCGCGTAGCCCTCGCAGAACGCCGCGCGGTTGCGTTCCGACCACTCGTGGGCGCGCTCGGCCAGCGCCGGGTCGTCCGGCTGGCCGACCAGCATCTGCTGGGCCGCGTAGTCGAACGACCTCAGCATGCCCGCCACGTCGCGCAACGGCGACCGCAGCGCGTGCCGCTCCTCGACCGGGGCCGCGGGCTCGCCCTCGAAGTCGATCAGCAGCCAGCCGCCGACCGTCCGCAGCACCTGGCCGAGGTGCAGGTCGCCGTGGATGTACTGCATGGTGACCGAGTCCAGCGGCAGCGTGCGCAGCTTCTCGAACGCCGCCCGCAGCGCCGGGGCGTGCGCGGCCAGCTCGGGCACCCGGCCGGCGATCGTGTCGAGCCGGTCGAGCATCGCCTTGGCCGAGCGTTCCAGCTCGTCGGCGTCGACCGGCTCGGTGCCGAGCGCCTCGGCCAGGTCCGCGTGCACCTCGGCGACCGCGCGCCCGAGCCGCTCGGCCTCGCCCGCGAAGTCGCCGCCGACCTCCCCGGCGTGCAGCTCCGGCGCCGCCATCAGGTCGCGGACGCTGGTGGTGGCCATCGCCCAGCCGTCGACCGCGTCGGAGACGAACTGCTGGAGCATGCCGACCGTGGTCGGCTCGCCGTCGAGGTCGCCGGTGATCGAGCCGAGCGGGGCCGCGATGTGCTTGCTGCCGACACCCTGCAGCGCGCGGTGCAGCAGCAGGTCCTTGTTCTTGCCCGGGCTCAGCTTCCGGAACAGCTTGAGGATGTACTGCCCGCCGTAGACCAGGGAGGTGTTGCTCTGCTCCGACGTGATCGGCCGCGCGCGCAAACCGGTCTCCAGCTCGACGCCCGGCTCGTGCTCGAAGACGAGCGAGCCGACGCTGCCCTCCCGCGCCATCAGGTCCAGCAGCACGCCGGTGACGTCGAGGTCGCCGGACGCCTCGTAGGCGTTGAGGTCGCCGACCGCGCCGATCCAGCTGCTGGACGCGATCTCCGGCGGGTGCGTCCGCCGGCCCACGAGCAGCTGGTACGGCTCGCGCCGGTCGTCCTGGACGACCTCGACGACCACGTGCAGCAGCTGCGGATCGCCTGCGACCAGCTCGGTCACGCCGAGCGGCCGGACGCCGGTCACCGGCCGGTCCTTGCCGGCGAACCAGCGCTGCTCCGGCAGCCAGCGCTTCAGGTCCTCGGTCAGGTCGTCGACCAGCTCACGCGGGTCGGACAAGGGACTCACCTCGCTTCGCCTTCGTCTCCCGAGCTCGTCAGCTGGAACCAGTAGAAGCCGTGCCCCGGCAGCGTCAGCAGGTACGACAGCTCCCCGATGCTGGGGAACCGCACGCCGCCGGTGAGCTCCACCGGCGTGCACCCGCGGTGCGCGGACAGATCCAGCTCCACCGGCTGCGGGAACCGGGAGAGGTTGTTCACGCAGAGCACGACGTCTTCGCCGCCGTCCGGGCGCCGCCACTGGCGCTTGTACGCCAGCACGCTCGGGTTGGACCCGCCGAGGTCGACGAACTCGCCTTCGGCGAACGCGTGGTGCTGCTTGCGCACCTCGATCATCCGCCGGGTCCAGTTGAGCAGCGAGGCGTCGTTGTTCGACTGCGCCTCGACGTTCAGGCCCTGGTAGCCGTACACCGGGTCCATGATCACCGGCAGGTAGATCCGGCCCGGGTCGCAGGAGGAGAACCCGGCGTTGCGGTCCGGGGTCCACTGCATGGGGGTGCGCACCGCGTCGCGGTCGCCGAGCCAGATGTTGTCTCCCATGCCGATCTCGTCACCGTAGTACAGAACGGGCGAGCCCGGCAGGGACAGCAGCATCGCGGTGAACAGCTCCTGCTGGTTGCGGTCGTTGTCCAGCAGCGGGGCCAGCCTCCGGCGGATGCCGATGTTGGCCTTCATGCGCGGGTCCTTGGCGTACTCCGCGTACATGTAGTCGCGCTCTTCGTCGGTGACCATCTCGAGGGTCAGCTCGTCGTGGTTGCGCAGGAAGATGCCCCACTGGGCCCCGCTGGGGATGGTCGGGGTCTGGGTGAGGATCTCCGAGATCGGGAACCGGGACTCGCGGCGCACGGCCATGAAGATCCGCGGCATCAGCGGGAAGTGGAACGCCATGTGGCACTCGTCGCCGCCGACCGCCGGGTCGCCGAAGTACTCGACGACGTCCGACGGCCACTGGTTCGCTTCGGCCAGCAGGATGCGGCCCGGGTACTCGTCGTCGACGACCTTGCGGCAGCGCTTGAGGAACTCGTGCGTGCGCGGCAGGTTCTCGCAGTTGGTGCCCTCCTGCTCGAACAGGTACGGCACGGCGTCCAGGCGGAACCCGTCGATGCCCAGGTCGAGCCAGAACCGCAGGGTGTCGATCATCGCGTTCTGGACGTCGACGTTCTCGAAGTTCAGGTCGGGCTGGTGGGAGAAGAACCGGTGCCAGTAGAACTGGCCGCGCACCGGGTCGTAGGTCCAGTTCGACGTCTCGGTGTCGACGAAGATGATCCGCGCGTCGGCGTAGCGGGAGTCGTCGTCGCTCCACACGTAGTAGTCGCCGTACGGGCCGTCGGGGTCCTGGCGGGACTGCTGGAACCACGGGTGGGCGTCCGAGGTGTGGTTGAGCACCAGGTCGGTGATCACCCGGATGCCCCGCCGGTGGGCCTCGTTGAGCAGGAAGACGAAGTCTTCGACGCTGCCGAACTCCGGCAGCACCGCGCGGAAGTCGCTGATGTCGTACCCGCCGTCGCGCAGCGGCGACGCGTAGAACGGCGGCAGCCACAGGCAGTCGATGCCCAGCCAGGCCAGGTAGTCCAGCCGGCCGGCCAGGCCTCTCAGGTCGCCGGTGCCGTCGCCGTTGGAGTCGGCGAACGCGCGCACCAGCACCTCGTAGAACACCGCGCCCTTGAACCACTCCGGGTTGCTCGGCGCCTGCTGCGCCGACCGGAAGTCCCCGGCCTGCGGCTCGACGAGCATGCCGTCCGCGGTCATCGCCTCACCGGTGTGCGGCACGCCCTCCAGTCCCAGAGCCGCGTCGGGCCGGGTTTCTTCCGCCATGTGTTCCACCTCGTCCCTCGAGTCCCTGTCCTTCCCCGCTCAGCCGGCCAGCCGGCGTCTCACCGACACGACGTGCGCCACCGCGCGCCAGGGTTCGAGCCGGACGTAGTTCGCCGGGCCCCAGTCCCAGGTGTCGCCGGTGACCTCGTCGTGAGCGATCAGCCGTTCGTGGGCCTCGAACCCGAGCGCCTCCGTGTCGAGCCAGAGCGTGCCCTCCTGGGGCCCGTACGGGTCGAGGGTGACGACGGTGACCACGGTGTCGCCGGTGGCCGGGTCCTGTTTGGAGTAGGCCAGCAGCGCGTCGTTGTCGATGTGGTGGAAGTGCAGCGTGCGCATCTGCTGCAGCGCCGGGTGCGCGCGGCGGACAGCGTTGAGCTTCGCGATCCACGGCTCCAGCGAGCGGCCCTCGGCGAGCGCGCGCTCGAAGTCGCGCGGCCGCAGCTGGTACTTCTCGGAGTCGAGGTACTCCTCGCTGCCGTCGCGGACCGGGACGTGCTCGAACAGCTCGTAGCCGGAGTAGACGCCCCACGTCGGCGAGATCGTCGCGGCGAGCGCGGCCCGCAGCGCGAACATGCCCGGGCCGCCGCGCTGCAGCGACTCGTGGAGGATGTCCGGCGTGTTGACGAACAGGTTCGGCCGGCCCTCGTTCCAGTGGTCGCGCAGGTCGACGGCGAAGTCGATCAGCTCCTGCTTGCCGGTCCGCCACGTGAAGTACGTGTAGCTCTGGGTGAAGCCGAGCCGGGCCAGGCCCCACAGCCGCGCCGGGCGGGTGAACGCCTCGGCGAGGAACAGGACGTCCGGGTGGGCGTCCTTGACCGACTGGATCAGCCAGGCCCAGAAGTCCGGCGGCTTGGTGTGCGGGTTGTCGACCCGGAAGATCTTGACCCCGTGGTCGATCCAGACCGTGATGACCCGCAGCATCTCCTCGTAGACGCCCTTGGGGTCGTTGTCGAAGTTGATCGGGTAGATGTCCTGGTACTTCTTCGGCGGGTTCTCCGCGTACGCGATCGAGCCGTCCGGGCGGGTGGTGAAGAACTCCTGGTTCTTGAGCACCCACGGGTGGTCCGGCGCGGCCTGCAGCGCGAAGTCCAGCGCCACCTCCATGCCCAGCTCCTCGGAGCGGGCGACGAAGGCGTCGAAGTCCTCGAAGGTGCCGAGGTCGGGGTGGATGGCGTCGTGCCCGCCCTCGTCGGAGCCGATGGCCCACGGCGAGCCGACGTCGTCGGGCTTGGCGTCGAGGGTGTTGTTGGGGCCCTTGCGGTTCACGCGGCCGATGGGGTGGATCGGCGGCAGGTAGACGACGTCGAAGCCCATCTTCGCGACGCGGTCGAGCGCGGCCGCGGCGGTGGTGAAGGTGCCGTGCACCGGCTTGCCCTCGGCGTCGAGCCCGCCGGTGGAACGGGGGAACAGCTCGTACCAGGAGCCGAACGCGGCCCGGCGGCGGTCGACCCAGACCTTGTGCGGCTTGCCCTTGGTGATCAGCTCGCGCACCGGGAACTCGCGCATGAGCTGGCGGATCTCGGGCGACAGCGCGGGCCCGACCCGCTCGGCGAGGCCGCGCTCTTGGTCGCGCAACGCCGCCACCGCGCCGGTCAAGAGCGCTTTCTCGGCCCGGCGGTCCGGGCGGCGGGAGACGCGCTCCAGCAGCCGGGCGCCGTTCTCGAGGTCGTTCGCGAGATCCTCGGGTCCCTGCCCGGCGGCGACCTTCACCTCGACGTTGTGCTCCCACGTCGCCCAGGGGTCGCCCCACGCGTCGATGCGGTAGGTCCACAGACCCGTGGTGTCCGGGACGATCACCGCGGCGAACTCGTCGGGGTGGTCGGGACCGCGCGGCACCATCCGCGTCTGGCGGGTCAGCCGGTCGGCCGGACCGCGCCACGCGACGGTGGCCGCGACGGCGTCGTGGCCTTCCCGCCAGACGGTCGCGGTGACCGGGATGTGTTCCCCCACAACGGCTTTGGCCGGATACCGGCCGCAGCTCACGCTGGGGGAGACGTCGTCGATGCCGAGCCGGCCGGTCATGGGCAACGCCCCTCGGTGTGTTCGGTTGGACGCAGGCGACGCCAGTCTGCCTGACTCGATCAAGCGCCTGGGAGGCAGGGTTCTCTACGGTGTACCCACGCGGCCGCGGACGAAACGCTTTCCCCGCAACGAATTTCCGGATGATGTCCGGGACGTGAAGATCGTGTGCGAATGCGCGGGACCGACACGCGGACCCGA
This sequence comes from Amycolatopsis sp. NPDC114478, assembly GCF_055633805.1. Taxonomy (NCBI): domain Bacteria; kingdom Bacillati; phylum Actinomycetota; class Actinomycetes; order Pseudonocardiales; family Pseudonocardiaceae; genus Amycolatopsis; species Amycolatopsis sp. NPDC114478. Next base: position 192,102 of record NZ_JBVKDO010000008.1, read on the forward strand.
ACGGCGAACACCCGTACCCGAATGGACGAACCGGCCACCGCCGGACCGGATCGCCGTCAGGGGCCTTCGATCGGCGTCTCCGCCGCCAGGCGCGGGGCCCGCAGCAGGAGCAGCGACCGCGACTGCAGCGTCACCCGGCTCTTGGCCTCCAGGGCACCCGGGTTGGCCGGGCTGCCGTCGGCGGTGCTCGTGTCGAGCGTCGGCTTGAACGTCTCGCCGTACTCGCGGCCGGGCAGCACCACTTCGGCCGGCTCGTCGCCCGCGTGCAGCCACAGCAGCCACGAGTGGTCGGCCACCAGTTCGCCGTCGCGGTTGCGGGCCTGGCTGTTCGAGCCGTCGATCCACATGCCGAGCGTGTGCCGGTCCTCGAACCAGTCGGTCTCGCCGAACTCCTCGCCGTCCGGGCGGAACCAGACCAGGTCCGGCTGGCCGGTCGGCGTCGTCCGGCCTTCGAAGAACTCCGGCTGCCGCAGCGCCGGGCTGTTCGCCCGCAGCCGCACGACGCGGCGGGCGAAGGTCAACATGGCCTCGGCCTCGGGATCTTCCGGCGTCCAGTCCAGCCAGGACGTCTCGTCGTCGACGCAGTACGCGTTGTTGTTGCCGCCCTGGGTCCGCCAGAACTCGTCGCCCGCGGTGATCATCGGGGTGCCGGTGGACAGCAGCAGCGTCGCGAACAGGTTGCGCACCTGCCGCGCGCGCAGCTGGCGGATCTCGGGGTCGGTGGTGTCGCCCTCGGTGCCGTGGTTCCACGAGCGGTTGTCGTTGCCGCCGTCGCGGTTGTCCTCGCCGTTGGCCTCGTTGTGCTTTTCGTTGTAGGACACCAGGTCCCGCAGCGTGAAGCCGTCGTGGGCGGTGACGAAGTTGATCGACTGCCACGGCCGGCGCAGGTTGTGGTCGTACAGGTCCGACGAACCGGACAGCCGGTAGGCGAGGTCGCGGACGCCGGTCGCGCCGCGCCAGAAGTCGCGCACGGTGTCGCGGTAGCGGCCGTTCCACTCCGCCCACTGGGCGCCGAAGCCGCCGACGCGGTAGCCCTCGCCGGTGGCGTCCCACGGCTCGGCGATGAGCTTGCAGCGCGAGAGCACCGGGTCGGTGGTGATCGCGGTGAGCAGCGTCGACGCCGGGTCGAACGGGCCGCCACGGGCCCGGCCGAGCGTGCTGGCCAGGTCGAACCGGAAGCCGTCGACGCCCAGCTCCTGCGTCCAGTACCGCAGTGAGTCGGTGACCAGCCGGACCACGGTCGGCGAGCCGGCCTCCAGGGTGTTGCCGCAGCCGGTGATGTCGGCCATGTGCCCGCGGTCGGTGTGCAGGTAGTACACCGGCGCGTTCAGCCCGCGGAAGCTCAGCGTCGGGCCGTCCGGGCCGCCTTCGCAGGTGTGGTTGAACACGACGTCGACGATGACCTCGATGCCGGCCGCGTGCAGGGCGGCCACCATCAGCCGGAACTCCTCGACCTCGTGGCCGGGCTCGCTGGCGTAGGCGGCGTGCGGCGCGAAGAAGCCGAGCGGCGAGTACCCCCAGTAGTTGTGCCGCCCGGCCCGCACCAGCGACGGCTCGTCGAGGAACGTGTGCACCGGCAGCAGCTCCACCGAGGTGACGCCGAGCCGGGTCAGGTACTCGATGGCGACCGGGTGGGCCAGGCCGAGGTAGGTGCCGCGCAGCGCCTCCGGGATGAACGGGTGCCGCTGGGTGAACCCCTTGACGTGCAGCTCGTAGATCACCGCCTCTTCGAACGGGACCTCCGGCTTGACGCCGGTGTCCGGGCCGCCGGGCGAGGACACCACCGACAGAGGCACGCTGCCCAGGGAGTCCACAGTGGACATCGGACCGCGTTCGGGGTCGCCGGTGAAGCCCTGGGCCGCGCTCAGGTCGGTGAGGCCGCCGGTGATCTGCCGGGCGTAGGGGTCGACGAGCAGCTTGTGCGGGTTGCAGCGCAGGCCGCGGGCCGGGTCGTACGGGCCGTGGACGCGGTAGCCGTAGCGCTGCCCCGGCGTCACCCCGGGCACCAGGCCGTGCCAGACGCCGAACGTGCGCTCGGTGAGCGCGATCCGGCGTTCCGACCCGTCGGCGTCGATCAGGCACAGGTCGACCGCGTCCGCGACGGCGGAGGTGATCGCGAACCGGACCCCGCCCGCCTCGGGGTGGGCCCCGAGCGGGAACGGGCGTCCGGCGCGGACGTGCTGGGTCGAGGGTCGTGTGGCCATTCCTGAATCGTCCCAGATCCGGCCCGTCCCCCGCGCCCCTATACCGGGACGGTTACCGGGCCGCCGCCGTTTCGACGAGGACGAAGGTGTCCGGCGGCAGCTGCGCGGCACCCCCGTCCACAGTGGCTTCCGCCCAGGTCAGCAGGGTCGTCGTGGCCCCAAGCGGGAGCGTGACCGGGCCTTCGCCGAAGTTGACGGCCAGCCGCAGCGCGCCGCGGTGCAGCACGAGCCAGGACCCGTCCGGCGCGGAGTCGACGCGCAGGTCGCCGACCCGGGGGTCCGCGAGCTCGGGGTGGTCGCGGCGCAGCCGGATCAACGCTCGGTACAGGTCCAGCACCTCGCGGTGACCGGGCTGGTCGGCCTCGGCCCAGTCGAGCCGGGAGCGGTCGACCGTGGCCGGGTCCATCGGGTCGGGCACCTCGGACTCGCCCCAGCCGTGCCGGGCGAACTCGCGGCGGCGGCCCGTGCGGACCGCCTCGGCGAGCTCCGGGTCCGGGAAGGAGGCGAAGAACTGCCACGGCGTGCTCGCCGCCCACTCCTCCCCCATGAACACCATCGGCGTGAACGGCGAGCAGAACAGGATCGCCGCGCCGCAGGCCAGCCGGTCCCGGGACACGGTCGCGGACAGCCGGTCGCCGGTCGCGCGGTTGCCGATCTGGTCGTGGTTCTGCAGGTAGGCGAGGAAGCGGTGGCCCGGCACGGTCCGGGTGTCGACCGGGCGGCCGTGCGTCCGCTCCCGGAACGACGACCAGGTCCCGGCGTGGAAGAACACCTCGCGCAGGACCCGCTCGACGGCGTCCTGCGCGGCGAAGTCCGTGTAGTAACCGGACGTCTCGCCGGTGAGCTTGACGTGCAGGGCGTGGTGGAAGTCGTCCGACCACTGGGCGTGCAGGCCGTACCCGCCGCGCTCGCGGGGGGTCACCAGCCGCGGGTCGTTCAGGTCGGACTCGGCGATCAGCGTCAGCGGCCGGTTCAACGCCGCCGACAGCGCCTCGGTCTCGGTGGCGAGCTGTTCGAGCAGGTGGACCGCGCGCCGGTCGAGCAGCGCGTGCACCGCGTCCAGGCGCAGCGCGTCGACGTGGAAGTCGCGGAACCAGCTCAGGGCGTTGTCGACGACGTACCGGCGGACCTCGTCCGAGCCGGCGCCGTCGAGGTTGAGGCCGGGGCCCCAGTCGTTCTGCCCGGCGAAGTACGGCCCGAACTTGTCGAGGTAGGCCCCCGACGGCCCGAGGTGGTTGTAGACGACGTCGAGCACGACGGCCAGCCCCCGCGCGTGCGCCGCGTCGACGAACCGCTTGAAGCCGTCCGGCCCGCCGTAGGGCTCGTGGACCGCGCCCCAGAGGACGCCGTCGTAGCCCCAGCCGGCGGTGCCGTCGAAGGAGTTGACCGGCAGCAGCTCGACGTGGGTGATGCCGAGCTCGACGAGGTGGCCGAGCCGGTCGATCGCCGCGTCGAAGGTGCCGCCCTCGGTGAAGGTGCCGATGTGCAGCTCGTAGACGACCCCGCCGGGGAGCTGGCGGCCGTGCCAGGCGTCGTCCGTCCAGTCGAACTCGGCGTGGTCGTAGACGCGCGACTCCTGGTGGACGCCGTGGGGCTGCCACCGCGACCTCGGGTCGGGCAGCCGCTTCTCGTCGTCGTCCAGCAGGAAGGCGTAGTTGATGCCCTCGGCCTCGGCGTGCCACCAGCCGCCCTCGCCGGCGGTCATCTCGTGCACGCCGGCGTCGACGCTCACCCGGACCCGACCGGCGGCCGGGGCCCACACGCTGAACCTCATGCCTCTCCTCGCACCAGCAACGCGACGGGATACCGGTCGAACAGGGTGGCCACGTCCGGAGTCGCGTCGCGGCCGGTCAGGACGTCGGTCCAGACGCCGTCGGGCAGCGGCAGCACGGTGTCGCCCCAGCCGCCGCCGGCCTCGAGCCCGACCGGCAGCCGGGTCACCGCGACGGCCAGGTCCGCGGAGCGCGTGAAGGCCAGGACGTGCTTCGCGGCCGCGCCTTCGGCCCGCAGCGGCCGGTAGCCGCGGAACAGCGCCGGGTGTTCGCGGCGCAGCCGCAGTGCCTTGTGCACGACCAGGAGCTTCGCCGCGCCGGACGCGTCGATCTCCGGCTGCTCGCCATCGGCGACCCGGGCCAGGATCTCGCGGCGGACCGCGTAGTCGACCGGACGGCGGTTGTCCGGGTCGACCAGCGAGAAGTCCCACAGCTCGGTGCCCTGGTAGACGTCGGGGACGCCGGGCGCGGTCAGCTGGACGAGCTTCTGGCCCAGCGAGTTCGCGTAGCCGGGCCGCTCGATCCGCGCGACGAACGCTTCGATGTCCGCCGCCAGCTCGGCGTCACCGATGACGTCCGCCGGCCACGCGGCGACGTCGGCCTCGAACGTCTCGTCGTGGTCGGTCCAGCTGGTCCGGAGCTTGGCCTCCTTGGCCGCCTTGTCGAGGTAGCCGCGCAGCCGGTCCGGCTCGATCGGCCAGGTCGACACCAGCGTCTGCCAGGCGAGGAGGTTCAGCGCCGGCTCGGCGATCCCGCGGCGCACCGTCCACCGGCGGACGGCGTCGGCGAACTCGCCGGGCAGCTCGGCCAGCACGGCCATCCGCGCGCGGGTGTCCTCCGAGCGCTTGGTGTCGTGCGTGGTCAGCGTCGTCATCGCGGCCGGGTGCCCGGCCTCGCGCTCGGCCGCCAGGCGGTGGAACTCCTCGACGTCCAGGCCGAACCGGTCCGGGTTGCCGCCGACCTCGTTGAGCGCGGCGAAGCGGGTGTAGCGGTAGAACGTCGTGTCCTCGGTGCCCTTGGCCACGACCATGCCGGAGGTCTGCTGCAGCCGGGTGGCCAGCTCGCCGTCCGGCTCGGCGCGGACCTGCGCGTCGAGGGCGTCCAGCGCGGCGCCGAGGTCGGGCCGGGCTTGCCGCGCCCCGGCGATCGCGGCCGCCCAGTGCGCCGCGCCTTCGGGCAGGTACGAGCGGTAGACGGGGAACGCGATCATGGTCTCGGCGACGGCCGCGCGCGCCGCGTCCTGGTCCAGCCCGCGCAGCAGCGCCGCGATCCGCCGGACCTCGGCGACGAGGATGCGGTCGGTGACCAGCCGCCGGGCCTCGGCCTCGACGCGGTGGTAGCCGGTCTTCACGCCCAGTTCGGTGGCCAGCTCGGTGAAGCCGGGCTCGCCCGCCGGGTCGACGAAGACGCCGGCGATCTCGCGCAGGGCGTCGTAGCCGGTGGTGCCGTCGACCGGCCAGCTCTGCGGCAGCGGCTCGCCCGGGTGCAGGATCTTCTCCGCGACGATCCACGCGTTCGGCGCGTTCTCCCGCAGCCGCCGGAAGTAGCCGCCCGGGTCGGCGAGGCCGTCCGGGTGGTCGACGCGCAGGCCGGTGACGTCGCCGTCGGCGACCCAGCGCAGGACCTCGCCGTGCGTCTCGGCGAACACCTTCGGGTCCTCGACGCGGACCGCGGCCAGGTTCGTGATGTCGAAGAACCGGCGGTAGCCCAGCTCCGCGTTGCCGCGGCGCCAGCCGATCAGGCGGTAGTGCTGGCGCTCGTGGACCTCCTGGGGCGTCCCGGCTTCCGTGCCGGGCGCGATCGGGAAGCGGTGGTCGTAGTAGGCCAGCTCGCCGTCCTCGACCGACAGCTCGGCGACGGCGTCGTCGTCGCCGAGCACGGGCAGCAGCAGCGGGCCGCGCTCCCAGTCGATGTCGAAGAAGGACGCGTACTCGGAGTCGCGGCCGCGCTCGAGCACGTCCCACCACCAGCGGTTGAGCTTCGGCACCTCGACCGACATGTGGTTCGGCACGATGTCGACCACCAGCCCGAGCCCGAGCTCCTTCAGCAGCGCGCTGAGCTCCTGGCGCGCCGCCTCGCCGCCCAGCTCCGGCCGCGCGCGCGTCGGGTCGACGACGTCGTAACCGTGGGTCGAGCCGGGTGCCGCGTCCAGCACCGGCGATGCGTAGAGCGCGCCGATGCCCAGGTCGCGCAGGTAACCGGCGATGCCGGCGGCGTCACCGAACGGGAACTCCGGGCGCAGCTGCACCCGGTAGGTCGACTCCGGCACCGTCATGCGGGCTCCGTCCGCTGCAGCACGATCAGGGACCGGGCGGGCAGGGTGAGCTGGCCGCCCCCTTCGATGGGTTTCGCGTCGAGGGGCTCGACCTCGCCGGTCGCCGTGTCGACGACGACCGTCCAGGCCTGGCCGTAGCCGTTGCCCGGCAGCTTGGCGTCGATGTCCTCGTAGTGCGCATTGAACGCGAGCAGGAACGAGTCGTCCTCGACGTGCATCCCGCGCGGGTCGAGGTCCGGGATGGCCTGGCCGTTGAGGAAGACGACGACCGCCTTGCCGAAGCCGTCGTCCCAGTTCTGCTCGGTCATCTCCTCGCCGGCCGGGGTGAACCAGGCGATGTCGCCGAGCTTGTCGCCCTTGCCGACCGGGCCGCCCTGGAAGAACCGGCGGCGGCGGAACACCGGGTGGCGGTGCCGGAACGCGCCCAGCCCGCCGGTGAACCGGACCAGGTCGGCGTGCTCGGTGGCCAGCTCCCAGTCCATCCAGGACAGCTCGGAGTCCTGGCAGTAGACGTTGTTGTTGCCCTGCTGGGTCCGGCCGAACTCGTCGCCGTGCAGGATCATCGGCACGCCCTGCGACAGCATCACCGTCGCCAGCATGTTGCGCTGCTGGCGGGCGCGCAGCTCGTTGACCTCCGGGTCGTCGGTCTCGCCCTCGACCCCGCAGTTCCACGACCGGTTGTCGTCGGCGCCGTCGCGGCCGTCCTCGCCGTTGGCCTCGTTGTGCTTTTCGTTGTAGGACACCAGGTCCCGCAGCGTGAAGCCGTCGTGCGCGGTGACGAAGTTGATCGACGCGAACGGGCGGCGGCCGTCGTCCTGGTAGAGGTCGGACGAGCCGGTGATCCGCGACGCGAACTCGCCCAGCGTCGAGGGCTCGCCACGCCAGAAGTCGCGGACGGTGTCGCGGTACTGCCCGTTCCACTCCGTCCACAGCGGCGGGAAGTTGCCGACCTGGTAGCCACCGGGACCGACGTCCCACGGCTCGGCGATCAGCTTCACCTGGCTGACGATCGGGTCCTGCTGCACGAGGTCGAAGAACGTGGACAGCCGGTCGACGTCGTAGAACTCGCGCGCCAGGGCCGAGGCGAGGTCGAAGCGGAAGCCGTCGACGTGCATCTCCGTCACCCAGTACCGCAGCGAGTCCATGATCAGCTGCAGGGTGTGCGGGTTGCGCACGTTGAGGGAGTTCCCGGTGCCGGTGTAGTCCATGTAGTACTCGGGCTCCCCCTCCACCAGCCGGTAGTAGGCCTCGTTGTCGATGCCCCGCATCGACAGCGTCGGCCCGAGGTGGTTGCCCTCGGCGGTGTGGTTGTAAACCACGTCGAGGATCACTTCGATGCCGGCCTCGTGGAAGGCCTTCACCATCCCCTTGAACTCCTGGACCTGGCCGCCCTCGCCGGGCATCGCGGCGTAGGCGTCGTGCGGCGCGAAGTAGCCGATCGTGTTGTAGCCCCAGTAGTTCGTGAGGCCCTTCTCCTCCAGCCCGTGGTCGGAGACGAACTGGTGCACCGGCAGCAGCTCGACCGCCGTCACGCCGAGCTTCTGCAGGTGCTCGACGACGGCGGGGTGCGCCATCCCGGCGTACGTGCCCCGCAGCGCCTCCGGCACGAACGGGTGGTTCACCGTCATGCCCTTGACGTGGGCTTCGTAGATGACCGTCTCGTTGTACGGCCGCTTCGGCTGGCGGTCGTTACCCCAGTCGAAGAACGGGCTCGCCACCAGCGAGTACGGCACCCGGCCGGCGGAGTCGGCGTCGTTGCGCTCCTCCGGGTTGCCGAACTGGTAGCCGAAGAGCGATTCGTCCCACTTCACGCCGTGCGAGACGGCCTTCGCGTACGGGTCGATGAGCAGCTTGTTCGGGTTGCAGCGCAGGCCGCGGGCCGGGTCGTACGGGCCGTGCACCCGGAACCCGTAGCGCTGGCCGGGGCCGACGTTGAGCAGGTAGCCGTGGTGGACGAAGCCGTCCACCTCTTCGAGCGCGTACCGCGTCTCGTTGCCCTCGGCGTCGAACAGGCACAGTTCGACTCGCTCGGCGACCTCGGAGAACAGGGCGAAGTTCGTCCCGACTCCGTCGTAGGTCGCGCCGAGCGGGTAGGGCGTTCCGGGCCAGGGCCGCACTGGGGTCTCCTCGAGCTTTCACAGGGTTGTTCCGGGCGCGTCCGCGCTCGCGGACGCGCATCACTGCGGGGGTCGTACGCCGGGGAGTACCCGTTACCCGGGCAACGGACGCGCCGCTGCCAGCGGCGCCACCGCGGCGCGCACCCCCTTCGCGGTGAAGAAGCCGTCGACGCTGACGGGAAGGGGAATCCGCCAGTTAGGGTACTGGTCGACTGTCCCGGGCAGATTCGGCTGCCGCACCTGGCCCGCGACGTCGGCCGGAGACGTCAGCACCAGCCGGGATGCCGCTCGCGCGAGCAGGGTGTGCAGCGCGACGACCATGTCGTCTTCCGGAATCCCTTCCCGGGCAAGGAGTTCCCGCAGCGCTTGCCGTTCGGCGGCGGCCGCTTCTTCCTCCGCTTCGACGCCCCGGTCCAGCAGGCCCAGCTCGGCCCGGACGCGGACGTGCTCCCCCTCCAGCCAGCCGGAGACGGTCGGCAGGTCGTGGGTGGAGATGCTGGCCATGGCCTCCGGGTCCCAGGTGGCCGGGCGCGTGAACGGCTTGCCCGGCGCGTCCCAGTCGCGTTCGAACCACAGCACGGCCGAGCTGAGCATGCCGCGCTCGTGCATGGTCTCGGTGACCGTCTCCTCAACCGTGCCGAGGTCCTCCCCCACGACGACCGCGCCGGCCCGGTGCGCCTCCAGCGCGAGCACACCGACCATGGCCTCGGCGTCGTAGTGGACGTACGTGCCGCGGTGCGCGGGCTCGCCCGGTGGGATCCACCACAGCCGCCAGAGCCCGGCGATGTGGTCGACGCGGATGCCGTCGGCGTACCGCAGGACGCCGCGGATGACGTCCCGGAACGGCGCGTAGCCGGCTTCGGCGAGCTTGTCCGGCCGCCACGGCGGCAGGTTCCAGTCCTGGCCCTGCTGGTTGAAGGCGTCCGGCGGCGCGCCGACGCGGACGTCGGCGGCGAAGACGTCCCGCACCGCCCAGGTGTCGGCCCCGCCGGGGTGCACGCCGACCGGCAGGTCGTGCACGATCCCGACGGTCATCCCGGCTTCGCGGGCCTTCCTGCGGGCCTCTTCCAGCTGGATCCGGCAGAGGTGCTGCAGCCACGTGTGGAAGCCGACGCGCTCCTTCAGCTCTTCGCGGGCCTTCTCGACTTCGGGGCCGGCCGGGTCGCGCAGCGGCTCCGGCCAGTCCCGCCAGTCGGCGCCGTGCTGCTTGGCGAGGGCGCAGAAGAGGGCGAAGTCTTCGAGGTCGGCGTCCGTGGGCAGCTCTTCGACGCGGTGCGGCCAGAGCAGTTCGAGGGCGGCGCGCTTCGCCGTCCAGACGGCGTCGTAGTCGATCAGCTCGCCGTCGCGGTCCGGGGCGAGCGAGACGACCGCCTCCTGCGTGGCGGCGTCGGCCTGCTCGAACGTCTCGGTCGCGGTGACGCGCAGGTAGATCGGGTTGGCGAAGCGCCGGCTCGCGGGCGAGTACGGCGACCGCTCGACCGGGTGGGCCGGGCTGAAGGCCTGGACGGGGTTGACCAGCAGGACGCCGGCGTCCAGCTCCGAGGCCGAGCGGGCGGCGAAGGTGGCGAGGTCGGCGTAGTCGCCGATGCCCCAGGAGCCGGCCGAGTGCAGGGCGTAGAGCTGCAGCATCCAGCCCCAGGCAGGCGGGACGTCCGGCAGCTTCGCGGGCACGACGGCGAGCACGACGTCCTGCCCGGCGGTGACCACCCGGTGCCAGCCGAGCGGCAGGTCGTCCGGCAGCGCGCCGGTCACCCGGCGCCGGGACCCGTCTTCGAGGATCACCTCGGCGTCCGCGGGCAGCGGCCGGCCGGTGCCCTCCTTGAGCACGATGGTCGGCGGCAGCCGGTCGGGAGCCTGCTCGGACAGGGCGGCGGCGACGGCGTCGTCGCTGGTGGCGTCGACCCCGAACTGGCCCAGCACGGCGACGACGACGTCGTCTTCGACTTCGACCCACTCCTGGTCGGCGTTCTCGTACCGGGTGGCGACGCCGTGGCGGTCGGCGAGCTGGTGCAGGGCGCTGCGGGCGGGGATCTCGTCGGGCACGGGACCAGCATTCCGGTGCTGGGCCGTTCCCGCCATCTGCACGGCCCAGCGTCACTCCGGGAGCCGATCTGCGCGAATCCCCGTGACCTTCTAACTTCTCCTCATGGGTGTGCGGAGAACCTTGAACGTGGACGAAGTCCTGAAGCGCCAGGACTCGGGGGAGCTCAAGCGGCGGCTGCGCGGGCGCGACCTGGTCGGCTTCGGCATCGGGATCATCATCGGCACCGGGATCTTCACCCTCGCGGGCGTCGAGGCGAAGACCCACGCCGGGCCGTCGGTGACGCTGTCGTTCGTGCTCGGCGCGGTCGTCGCCGGCCTCGCGGCGCTCTGCTACGCCGAGCTCGCCTCGAGCGTCCCGACCGCCGGAAGCGCCTACACCTACGCCTTCGCCACCCTCGGCGAGATCTTCGCTTGGATCATCGGCTGGGACCTGCTGCTGGAGTTCGCGCTGGGCGCCGCCGTGGTGTCGCGCGGCTGGTCCGGCTACCTCGCCAACCTGCTCGGGCTGTCGCCGGAGTGGTTCGGCGAGGACGCGAAGGTCAACATCGGCGCGGTGCTGATCATCGCCGTGCTGACCGTGGTCGCCGTGCTGGGGATCAAGGAGTCGGCCTGGCTGACGAACCTGCTCGTCTGCGTGAAGGTCGCGGTGTGCGTGCTGGTCCTGGCGGTCGGCCTGTTCTTCGTCAAGGGCGCGAACCTGACGCCGTTCATCCCGCCGGCCCAGCCGGCCGCGAGCGGGTCGACGGTGCTGGAGCAGCCGCTCGTACAGGCCGCGCTCGGCCTGGAGCAGTCGGTCTACGGCATCGCCGGCATGGTCACCGCCGCCGCGATCGTGTTCTTCGCCTACACCGGCTTCGAGGCGCTCGCCAACCTCGGCGAGGAGACGCTCAACCCGCGCAAGGACCTGCGCGTCGGCATCCTCGGCGCGCTCGGCGTGTGCGCGCTGCTCTACATCGGCGTGTCGATCGTGCTGACCGGCATGATCCCGTTCACCGACATCGACACGGGCGCGCCGCTGGCCGACGCGTTCGACCGGGTCGGCCAGCACTGGGTCGGCGCGCTCATCTCGCTCGGCGCGGTGACCGGCCTGACGTCGGTGATGATGGTCGAGCTGGTGACGATCGGCCGCATCGGCTTCGCGATGGGCCGCGACGGCCTGCTCCCGAAGGCCCTCGGCACGGCGCACCCGAAGTGGGGCACCCCGCACCGGATGACCATCGGCGGCGCGGCGCTGATCGCCGTACTGGCGGCGTTCATCCCGATCTCCGAGCTGGCCGACATGGTCAGCATCGGTGCGCTGTCGGCGATGATCATCGTGGCGGTGGCGGTCCCGGTGCTGCGCCGCCGCCGTCCCGACCTCGAGCGGCCGTTCAGGGTGCCGTTCTCGCCGGTGGTCCCGATCTTGGCGGCGCTGGCATGCTTCTACCTGACGCTCAACTTGAACGTGCTGACCTGGATCCGCTTCGCGGCGTGGCTGGTGATCGGTTTGGTGATCTACTTCGCCTACGGCCGCAAGCACTCCCGCTTCGCGACCGGCTCGGAGGTCAGTCCCAGTAGGACGGAGTGAGGCCGGCGACGCGGGCCGCCTCGCGCGTGGCCGCTTCCTGGTCCGCGTCTACGACCACCAGGACCCCCAGCCCGGCCAGCGCCGCCGTCATCCACTCGACCGGCTGGTCGTGGATTCCGTTGTCCCCGAACGACGGGTAAGTGTCCACAACGGACAGCAGCGTGCCTTCCGCGCCGATGCGGATGCCCGCCACCAGCACGAAGTGGCCGCCGGGCGGACGCCAGCGGGACGTCCACAGTGGAGGGATGCCCGTGTCGAGGTAGTCGAGCAGCGCGCGCTCCGGGGTGTCGTGCGCGCCGAGCTCGGCGGCGTCGATCCGGGCGATCACCGCGACGCGCGGGATGTCCCAGAGGCCGGCCAGCAGGTCGAAGAGCGTCTCGGTGGTCCACTCCCCCGTCACCGGCACCGCCGCGAGGGCGCCGCCCGACAGCGCGCCGATCGCCGTAGCCAGCCCGGAAACTCGCGTTCCCGCCGCGGCCGGGTCGTCGACCAGCGGCACCGGCAGCCGGAAGTCCGGCCGCCCCGCCTCGCCCCGCGGGCGCACGACCGGCCCGCGGACGGTGCCTGCGGCCACCGCGACGGCGTCCTGGTCGAGCACGTCGAGCCCGGCCGCGCGCAGCGCCGCCAGGCCGCAGAACGCCGCGGCCAGGCCGTCCTTCTGGGGCAGCTCCGCCTGGGCCACCGCGGCCAGCCGGGCGCCGCCCGGCAGCCACCGCACCCCGGACAGGTCGAGCTGCCCGCCGTCGATCCCCGAAGACATCGGTCCCCTCAGCGACTTCCTTTTCCGGTCCTCAATAGCGCCACAGGTGTGCGGCGACGATCTCCTCGACGCTCCGCTCGGCCGCCCACGCCGCGTCCGACGCCCGGACCGCGCGGAACGCGCCCAGGAGCTCGTCGCCGAGCACGCCGGCGATCCGCGGCGAAGCGAGCAGCGCGGCGTCCTGTTCGACGGTGTCGGCCGGCAGCCGGCGCACGCCGCGCGTTTCGCGTTCGCCTTCGGTCCAGCCGCCGGGGTCCTCCGCGATCGGGTCGGGCAGCGCGACCGCGTCTTCGATGCCGGCCATCCCGGCTGCGAGCACGACGGCCAGCGCGAGGTAGGGGTTGGCCGAGGCGTCGGACGTCTTGAGCTCGACGTTCGCGTGGTCGGCGCCCAGCAGCGGCGAGCCCGGTACGTACCTCAGCGGCGCTTCGCGGTTCTCGACGCCCCAGAAGGCGTACGCGCCCGCGAAGAAGCCGGGGCGCAGCCGCAGGGTCGACGGGACGCTCGGCGCGGTGATCGCGGTCAGCGCCGGGAGGTCGCGCAGGAGCCCGGCGAGGTAGCCCTCGTCGGCCGGTCTGCCGTCGCCGCCGGGTTCGAGGAGGTTGCGGCCCTTGCGGCGGACGGAGGTGTGCAGGTGCCAGCCGTTGCCGGCGGCGCCGAGCCCGATCAGCGGCGCGAAGCTGGCGACGAGGCCGTGCGTGCGGGCGGCGGCGTGGATGGTCTGGCGGGCCAGGAGCTGGTCGTCGGCGGCGGAGACGGGGTCGGTGGCGGCGAGCGAGAGCTCGAGCTGCGCGACGCCGTACTCGGCGTGCAGCTGGCCGATCCGCAGGCCGTTGGCGGCGAAGTCGTGCAGCAGGGCGGCGACGAAGCCGTCGAGGCCGATGAGGGCGTGCGGGCTGTAGGCGGGCCCGGGGTGCCCGGGGTTCTCGGTAATGCCGGCACTCCCCGCGGGCGCGACGGCGAACTCGAGCTCGTAGCCCGCCCGGAACTCCAGCCCCCGCCGCGCGCCCTCGGCGACCTGCGCTTCGAGGACGGCGCGCTGGCAATACGGCCAGGGCTCGCCGTCCTGGGTGACCTGCCGCACGGGCGCCCAGGCGAGCGCGGGCTGCCCGGCGAGCCGCCGCAGCCGCTCGACGACGGGCACGAGCCGGATGTCCCCGGAGGGCGTGGCGAGGCCGGCGTGGCCGTAGGTGATGGCGTCGTGGCTGTCGAAGACGGCGAAGAGCGAGGTGGCCCCGACGCCACGGGTGGCGGCCTCGGCGAGCCCGGCGACAGGGACGATGCGCGAGCGCGGGATGCCGTTGTTGTCCGCCCAGGCGAGGTGGACCCCACCCACCCCGGCGGCCGCGAAGTCCTTCGCCGCCGCCGACGCCGCTTTGGTCATGACCACCTGCTTCCGCTCGGCCCGGAGGTAAGTATCCCGGTCACCGACGGCGACGGCCATCACGATCCGGGCCGGGGCGCGCCCCCGTCCTGAGTCGGGCTTGCGCGACCAGCTCGGCGGCGATGCGCAAGGCCCGCCGCGCTGCGACGACATGAGCGACCCGTTCAGGTCGTCCGGAAAGGTAAACGAGTAGTTGACCAGGCCCAGGCCGCCGAGCCGCCGCCTCGCCCGCGCCACCTGTCCTGCTCCTCCGCCTGGCCAGCCGACACCCCGCCCTTCCCTGGGGGCGTCCCCTGTCCAGCGTATCGGCGGGGCCCGACGAAAACCCTCTGCGAGCGGTTGGCTGGGCTCGGTTGTCCACATCACTGGTCGCCTGTGGGCAACTCGGCTCGGCCGAGGTCTTGGATGACTCATTCAGGACCTCCCGAGACCTCAATGAGTCGTTCAAGGCATCGCCCGTGCCCTCGCCGGGCGTCGGCCAGGAGTCTTGGATGGGTCGTTCAGGACGTCCGGTGACGTCGGCCGCGCCTGCCAGGCGGCCAGCCTGGTTCGCGACCCAGGTCGGGCCAGGGCCGCCGTCGGTTCGCCAGCACGACCGAAGTGGCCTCGGTGCGCTCGCCCCAATCAGAGTGGCCTCCGCACAACCCAAGCGCCCAAGACAGCCCTCGGTGCGCCTCATGCACCCAGAGGCGCGGGTCGGTGCGCTCCTCGCACCCAGGGGATCGCGAAGTGACCCATCCGGGCCCGCACAAGGAGTGGGCCATCCGCTCGGCCAAAGCGGCCCCAGGGGGCTTCTCCGGCCCATCCCCGCGCAGCCGAACCACAGCCGAACTCAAGCCCGCGTCACCCCGGCGGCTCCGGCACCGCCCCGTCCCGGCTCCGCAGCGCCACCCCCGCCACCACGGCCAACGTCCCCACCGCCTCCGGCACCGAAGGCACCTGCCCCAGCAGCACGAACCCCATCACCCCGGCCGTCACCGGCAGCAAAGCCAACAACACGGCGAACCGAGCCTGCCCCAGCCGCCGCAAGACCACCTGGTCCAGCGCGTACGGCACCACAGTCGACAGCACCCCCACCCCGACGCCCGACAGCAGCATCCGTGGCGAAGACCACACCGCCCCCGTCCCGAACGCCAGCGGCGACAGCACCACCGTCGCCGCCGCGAAGCCGATCGCCAGGCTGTCCAAGCCCGAGGAGGACCTCGAAGCCACCCTCTTGCCCAGCACTATGTACCCCGCCCAAGCCGCCGCCGCGCCGAACGCGAACAGCACCCCCGGCACGGACCCGGACAGCTGGACGTCCGCGATCGCCACCACGCCGCACGCCACCAGGACCACCGCCAGCACGTCCCGCAGCGACCGCGATCCGAACGCCGCCACCAGGACCGGGCCGGCGAACTCCAGCGCCACCACCGTGCCCAGCGGGAGGCGTGCGATCGCCTCGTAGAAGAGCACGTTCATGCCCGCCGTCACCACGCCGAACACGATCGCCAGCCACAGCCCGCGACCGCGCCACGCCGCCCGCCCGGGACGGCGCCACGCCAGCAGCACCACCGCCGCGCCGAGGCACCGCAGCCACGCCACCCCCGCCGGTGTCGCGTGGCCGAAAAGATCGACCGCGATGGCCGCGCCCGCGTACATCGAAATTCCGCTGAGAACGAACAAGAGCGGAGCGGGTACCCGGGAAACCCCTCGGGGCGAAGTCACCGTACTCACCACCTCATGGTGCCTGACCACGGAAAACGTAACTCTCCGGGTATTCGTCTCCTGCATTGCGGGACGCGGCTACGACATCCGGGGTAAATCGGCGTGACTCAGGTCCCACCGGCGCGGGAACACTTGCGAGCCGCGAAACGTCTGGAAGAGTGGAAGCACGAACACCGCGGAGCCGAAGGCGATCGCCGCCGGCGGCATCACTCCCGAAGTGGGCGTAGCTGGATCGATGGCACCGGGCAACCGGTGCCGGGACGGAGGGAGACCCCCATGACAACGCCGACGCTCACCCGCCCCGAACTGACCGCCGCCGACCGCTGTGACCGGTGCGGAGCAGCAGCTCAGGTACGCGCTGTCCTCTCCGGAGGCGGCGAACTGCTCTTCTGCGGGCACCACGCCCGCGAGCACGAGGCCAAGCTCAAGGAACTGTCCGCCGACATCCAGCGGTAACGACCCAGACGCGAAAGGCGGCCGGTGCGCACAGGCGCCGGCCGCCTTTCTGCATCTTGCAAACTGCGTGTCCGAAATCACGGTACGGCCGCGAACCGAAGTGATTGCGGACACGAAAGCGGACAAGAAATCAGACAGAATCCAGCACCACTTCGAACGCCACTTCCGCGGCGCCGAGCAGCTTCCCGTCGGCCCCCAGCGCGGAACTGACGATCCGGGTGCCGCCGACCGCGCGGCTCACCAGGCTGCGCCGCCGCACCTCGGTGCCGACGTGCCGCAGCACCGCCTCCGGCAGCACCGTCAGCAGGTCGCCGAGGATCACCAGCTGCGGCCCGAGCAGGTTGACGACGTTGATCAGCCCCAGCGTCAGCCATTCGGCGAACTCCGCGAGCCGGGTCAGCGCCGCCTCCGGGTCGCGGCCCAGCTCGCGCAGCTCGAACAGGATCGCGCCACGCGCCGTGTCCTCCGGCAGCCCGAGCGCCCGGCACAGCGCCGCCTCGCCGACCTCGGTCTCCCAGCAGCCGCTGCTGCCGCAGTAGCAGGCGCGCCCGTCCGGGCGGATCACCATGTGCCCGATCTCGCCGACGTAGCCCGAGCCGCCGCGCAGCGCCGAGCCTTCGGCGATGACGCCGCCGCCGACCCCGACGTCCGCCGAGATGTACACCACGTCGGACGCCCCGCGGGCCGCGCCGCGCAGGTGCTCGGCGACCGCGCCGAACTCGGCGTCGTTGCCGACCAGGATCGGGATCTGCAGCACCCCGCCGAGCCGCTCGCCGAGGGCGACGTCGGTCCAGCGCAGGTTCGGGGCCTCGTGCACGTGCCCGTCCGCCCGCCGCACGACACCGGGCACCGACACCCCGGCCGCCACCGGGGTCACGTCGAGGTCGCCGGCCAGGATGGTCGTCGACTCGATGATGTGCGTGATGACCTCGTCGGGCTGGCCCATCCGGCCGCGCAGGTTCCAGCTGTTGCGGCCCAGGATCTGGCCGCCCAGCCCGACCAGCGCGATCGCGACGTGCTCGACCTGCAGGTCGACCGCGAGCACGACCGCCGCGTGCGGCTGGGGCAGGACCAGGAGCGAGGGGCGGCCCGCCCCTCGTCCCGGCCTCGGCACCTTCTCCTCGACGACACCGGCTTCGGCGAGCCCGTCGACGAGGGTCTTGATCGTGCTCCGGTTGAGCCCCAGCTCCGCGGCCAGGGTCGCCCGGGTGCTCGGCCCGCCGACGTGCAGCAGGCGGAGCAGGGTCGTGCGGTTGTGCCGGCGCACCTCGTCCGGTCGAGCAACGGGTGAGCTGGACACGGGCTTGATCATCCCATGCTGGTTCAGCGCGTCGACGCAGCCGCGCGGCGCCGGGACAGCGCGTCGACCGTGGCGGCGAGCAACAGGACGAGACCGGTGATGATGTTGACCACCGCGGCGGGCTGCTTGAGCAGGCCCAGACCGTTGATGACCACGGCGATCACCAGGCCACCGACGACCGCGTCGGACACCCGGCCCTTGCCGCCGAACAGCGACGTGCCGCCGATGACGGCCGAGCCGACCGCGAACAGCAGCGTGTTGAGGCCACCGGACTGCGGGCTGACCGAACCGACCTTCGACGCGGCGACGATGCCGCCGATGGCCGCGATCGCCGAGCCGATGACGAACACACTCGCGCGGATCTTCGGCACGTCGATACCGGCGCGGCGGGCGGCTTCCTTGTTGCCGCCGACCGCGTAGACGTACCGGCCGTACTTGGTCCGGTTGAGCACGTAGGTCCCGGCCACCAGCAGCGCCAGCATGATCGGGATGACGTACGGGACGCCCTCGATCGTGACGACGGCCTTGTTCGGCGAGCGGTTGATCGTCAGCAGCCAGGTGCCGATCGCCGACAGCACGACGAGCGCGCCGACCTTGACCATCACCAGCGCCGTCGGCTGGACGACCAGGCCGCGCTGAAGGCGCTTGAAGTGGCTGAGCAGCGTGATCACCGCGAACCCGCCCGCGGCGACGAGGAAGAAGATCCAGCTGCCGAGGATGTTCAGGTTGCCGTTGGCGATCTTGTACAGGATGTCGGAGTTGGTGATGCCGATCGTGCCGCCCTCACCGATGAACTGCAGCAGGACGCCCTGCCACACGATGAACAGCGCCAGCGTCACGACGAAGGACGGCATGCCGATCTTCGACACGAGGAAGCCGGTGATGCAGCCGATCGCGGTGCCGACGCAGATGGCCAGCAGGATCTCCAGCCAGGCGTTGGCGGGAACGCCGATCGCGACGATCAGCAGGCCGACCAGCGACAGCCCCGCGCCGGCCCAGATCCGCTGGTAGGCCGACAGCAGCATGGCGACCGCGAGCACCGCGATGAACGTGATGAACACGCCGGAGCCCATGGAGCCCAGCAAGTTGCCCGCGTGGACGTAGTGCAGGGCCATCACCGACGCGGCGGTACCGGACGCGACACCGGCGGCGAGGTCGATCTCGCCGAGCAGCAGCACGAAGACGATGCCCATCGCGATGATGATCACGCCCGCGCCCTGCGGGAAGACGTTGGCGATGTTGGCCAGCGTGAAGAAGTTGTCCGACAGCGCGCTGAACAGGATGACCAGCACGAGCAGGCCGAACAGCGACGGCAGCGCGCCGAGCTCGCCGGCCCGCAGGCGGGCGAAGTAGTCGCGGACGGCTTCGCCGGTTGACATCGATGTCGTGTCGATGCCGAAGTCGGTGATCGCCGCGGTCGGGTTCTGGGTCTGCGCGAGCGCGTCGGCGGGGGTGCCGACCTCGTGCTTGGCAGGGGTTTCAGTCATTTCCGGTTCTTTCTTCCCGCTCACAGGACCACGGCTTCGGGCCGGGCCAGGCCGAGGTCACCGGAGCGACCCGCCGTGATCAGCTCCACGACCTGGCCGTGGGTGACGTCCTTCGTGTGCACCTCGGCGACGAGCCGGCCGAGGTAGAGCACCGCGATGCGGTCGGCCACCTCGAACACGTCGGCCATGTTGTGGCTGATCAGCACGACGCCGAGGCCCTGCTCGGCCAGCCGGCGGACCAGGTCGAGCACCTGCCGGGTCTGCGCGACGCCGAGCGCGGCGGTCGGCTCGTCGAGCACGACGACCTTGCTGTTCCACAGCACCGACTTCGCGATGGCGACGGTCTGGCGCTGACCACCGGACAGCGAGGAGACCGGCGTGCGGACGGACTTCACGGTCCGGACCGACAGGGAGGCCAGCGTTTCGCGGGCCGCCTTCTCCATGGCGGCCTCGTCCAGCTTCCACGAGCTGCCGCGCTCGCGGCCGAGGAACATGTTCTGGACGATGTCGAGGTTGTCGGCGAGCGCGAGGTCCTGGTAGACGACCTCGATGCCGAGGTCGGCGGCGTCGCGCGGGCCGCGGATGTGGGTGTCCTGCCCGTTGAACCGCACGGCCCCCGAGTCGTACGGGTGGATGCCGGCGATGCACTTGACGAGGGTCGACTTGCCGGCGCCGTTGTCGCCGACCAGCGCGGTCACTTCCCCCGCACGCACGTCGAAGTCCACGTCGTGGAGGACGTGGACGGGGCCGAAGCTCTTGTTCAGGCCCTTGATCTCGAGAATGGGCTCACTCATGGCTGGCTCTACTCCGAATTTCTGCTGCCCTGTGCCGCCGCTCGGGTCAGACGGGTGGGGACCGGGCCGGGACGCGCCGTCGGGGTGCGCGTCCCGGCCCGGCTGTTCATGGGAGGTGCGGGCGGCTCAGGAGATGCCGAGCGAGCTGCACTTGGCGGCGAGGTCGCCACCGCAGATCTCGCTGGCCTTCACGTAGCCCTGGGTCACGACGGTCTTGATGTCCTTCTCGAGGATCAGGGTCGGCGTGAGCAGCACGGACTTGATGTCGCGGTTGTTCTTCGGGTCGTGGAGCTTGCCCGTCGCGATCGCGTCCGCACCGGCGGTGTCACCCTTGGCCAGGGCGGCGGCCAGCTTGGCGGTGGCCTCGGCCTCTTCCTTGATCGGCTTGAAGATCGTCAGGTACTGGTCGCCGCGCATGATCGCCATCAGGCCGTCGGCGGTCGCGTCCTGGCCGGTGACCGGGACCTTCCCGTTGAGGCCGTTCTTCTTGAGGATGGTGATGACCGCGCCGGCCAGACCGTCGTTCGCCGCGACGACGCCGTCGACCTTGCCGCCGTTGCCCTGCAGGATCTGCTCGAACGTGGTGCCGCCGAGCTGGTTGTCCCAGTCGTTGATCGGCTGCTTCTGGACCAGCTTCAGCGCGTTGCTGGCGAACAGGGGCGCGAGGACGGAGTCCTGGCCCTTGGTGAACAGCGTCGCGTTGTTGTCGGTCGGGGCACCCTCGATCTGGATGACCTGCGCGCCCGGCTTGTCCTTCAGCTTGTCCGCGAGGCCCTGACCCTGCAGCTGGCCGACCTTCTCGTTGTCGAACGAGACGTAGTAGTCGGCGGACCCGCCGAGGCTCGGCCGGTCGTAGTCGATGACCGGGATGCCGGCGCCCTTCGCCTTCGCCTCGACGGCGGCACCGACGGCCGGGTCGGACGGGGCGATGATCAGGGCCTTGACGCCGGAGCTGATGAAGCCGTCGGCCAGGGTGGAGAACTTCTGGCTGTCACCCTGGGCGTTCTGGATGTCGGCCTCGAAGCCCTGCGCCGAAAGCGCGGCCTGCAGCATCGGCTTGTCGAAGGCCTCCCAGCGCGCCGAGGTGGCGGTCTCCGGGAGGATGACGCCGACCTTGCCGCTGGCACCGCCACCGGCCTGCGCGGACGAGGAAGCGGAGCTGCTCCCCGTGCCCCCGCTGTTTGAACTGTTGGCACCGCAAGCGGTCAGCACCAGGCCGGTGCTCACCGTGGCGGCGAGGAGGGTAAGGGTTCTGCTGCGCATCCTCGTTCCTTCCGGATCCAAGCATTGGTGACGAGCGGGCCCTCGACGTCGTCTCGGGCCCTGCGGGGCGGTGATCCGGAGGGTCCCGGCGCACCGTCGCGCATATGTTGTGGGCGACAACATATGCCGCTGAGCGGCTGCGGGGAAGATAGCTGGATCGATTAAATGACACCAATTGGACACGGTTCGGCAACACGGGCTGAACCTCGCCCGGAAAGAGTAGATCCGCTGACGATGTGATCGCCAGCACTCACCCTCTGTTACATCCAGGTTTCTTGACGGCTTGAAGGTACTCCGCAGGGGTGTACGCAGCGCAATCCGCCGCGAAGTGGTGGCGAACCCACGTGCCGGGCCGCTGATTGGTCGCCGACTTGCGAACTTCGGAGCGGAAGGTGCCCGGAGGGGCATCGAGTGGGGGACGCACGGGCAGGCGAGGCGTGACGGAGGGGGTACGGAGGGTCACGTTCGGGCTGGTACTTACCAGGAACGGACGGTGACGGTGGAGTTCAACCGGCTGGGCGACACCTGGTGGGCTGGAGGGGGACCCGGTGGGGCTGGCCGGGAGGGCGGGGTCGGTTGGGAGGCTGAGGCCCGGCGACGCGGTTCGGAGCGGCCGGAGGCCGCGTTGGTTGCGGGTGGCGCAACAAGCGGTGGCCGGGGCGCTGACTTTGCAGCGCTTCCCAGCGGAGCGAGGCGGCGGAGGCGGGTTGAAGCCCGGCGGCGCAGGTGAGGTGTAGTTCGCAGCGGCCGGAGGCCGCGCGGGTTGCGGGTGGCGCAACCGGGGCCCGGCTCGGGGCTGCTCGCCAGGCAGGCAAAGGAACGAGCGGCGGCGATCCGGCTCAGTTCACGCCCGGCGGCAACCTCCCCGCCGGCGACCTTCCCGGCGGCCAACCGAACCCGGGCGGCGATCACCCACCGGCAACCTCTCCCCCGGCGGCCAACCGCACCCCCGGCCGCGGCGCCCAGCCGAACCGCCTACCAGGACCGCAGGGTCACGATCCGTTCTTCGAGCTGTTCAACAGTCGCCATAGCAGTCACCGGCCCACCGCAAACCCGCCGAAGCTCGTTGTGGATCGCGCCATGCGGCTTCTTCGTGCGGTGGTGGTACATCCCCACCAGCGCGTTCAGCTCTTTCCGCAGCGCACCGAGCCGCTCGCTCACCGACTGCGGGCGAGCCGCCGGGGGCGGGGCCTCCTCCTTTGCCGGCTTGCGGCGCTTCTCGTCCGCGACCTGCTCCTCCTGGCGCTTGCGCAGCAGCGCCCGGACCTGGTCCGGCTCGAGCAGCCCCGGCAACCCCAGGTACTCCTGCTCCTCGTCGGAACCCGAGAACACTGCCGTGCCGAAGGAGTTTCCGTCGTAGATGACCTGGTCGAGCTCGGCCGAGGCGCCCAGCGACGTGAACGCCTTCTCCTCCTCGCCCGGCTCGTCCTCCGTGCGGTTGGCCTGGGCCAGGAGCTCGTCCTCCCAGCCCTCCTTCTCGCGGTGCGGCTTGCCCAGCACGTGGTCGCGCTGCGCCTCCAGCTCGCTCGCCAGCTCCAGCAGCACCGGCACCGACGGCAGGAACACGCTCGCCGTCTCGCCCTTCTTGCGGGCGCGCACGTAACGGCCGATCGCCTGGGCGAAGAACAGCGGCGTCGACGCGCTCGTCGCGTACACGCCGACCCCCAGCCGCGGGACGTCGACGCCCTCCGAGACCATGCGGACCGCCACGATCCAGCGCTCGTTCGTCTCCGAGAACTCCTTGATCCGGCCCGACGCCTTCGGGTCGTCCGACAGCACCAGCGTCGGCATCTCGCCCGAAATGCGCTCCAGGATCTTCGCGTACGCCCGCGCCGACTCCTGGTCGGTCGCGATCACCAGGCCGCCGGCGTCCGGCACGTGCTGGCGGACCTGCGACAACCGCGTGTCGGCCGCCTGCAGCACCGCCGGGATCCACTCGCCCGCCGGGTCGAGCGCCGTGCGCCACGCCCGGGCGTTCTGCTCCGCCGTCAATGGCTCGCCGAGCCGCGCGGTGAACTCCTCCCCCGCGCTCGTGCGCCAGGAGGCCTCACCGGAGTACGCGAGGAAGACGACCGGCCGGACCACGCCGTCGGCCAGCGCGTCCGCGTAGCCGTACGAATGGTCGGCCTTGCTGCGCTGGAAGCCGCCCGCGTCCGGCTCGTAGGTGACGAACGGGATGGCCGAGTCGTCGGAGCGGAACGGGGTCCCGGTCAGCGACAGGCGCCGCACGGCCGGGGTGAACGCCTCGCGGATCGCGTCGCCCCAGGACTTCGCGTCGCCGCCGTGGTGGATCTCGTCGAGGATCACCAGCGTCTTGCGGTTCTCGGTGCGCACCCGGTGCAGCGTCGGGTGCGCCGCGACCTGCGCGTACGTCAGCGCGACGCCGTTGTAGTCCGACGACGTGACGCCGGTGGTGTTGCGGAAGTTCGAGTCGATGGCGATGCCGGCCGCCGCGGCCGACGCCGCCCACTGGTGCTTGAGGTGCTCGGTCGGGGTGACGATGGTGATCGCCTCGACCGTGCGGTCGCTCAGCA
The DNA here is from genome assembly GCF_055633805.1 of Amycolatopsis sp. NPDC114478. Lineage (NCBI taxonomy): Bacteria > Bacillati > Actinomycetota > Actinomycetes > Pseudonocardiales > Pseudonocardiaceae > Amycolatopsis > Amycolatopsis sp. NPDC114478. The sequence continues at coordinate 215,765 of NZ_JBVKDO010000008.1, forward strand.
GTTCCGCGGCGATCCGCAGGCCGAACACCGTCTTGCCGGCACCGGGCGTCGCCACCGCGAGGAAGTCCTTGGGCTTCTGCGTCAGGTACTTCGTGAGCGCCCGCCGCTGCCACGCCCGCAGCGGGCGCGCGGTCGAGTCCTTCTCCGCGGGAGGCGCCCCGAGCTGCGTCTCCGTCATGCCGGTCCTCCCCCTCGCTCATGCCTTTGACGTGCGAAAACCCTCACTGTGGAACCGACTGCTGCTGCATTGAGCTGCCGGCGGCTTGCGGTGAGGGCACTGAAGCGAGTCTACCGGCCGGGTCCGACAGTTCCGGGCACCGGCACGGGTGATGTCCCCCGACACGCCCGGCCGCAGGGGGTGTGACGAGCCAAATCAGCACCGATGGACCATGCTGGACACGTCATGGGTGAGGTGCAGCCGTCCGCAGCGACGAAGGTGGCCCGCAAGGGGCCGTGGCGCCTCCTCACGCGCACGCTCGGCAAGGCCTGGGAGGGCAACATCTTCTCCGAGGCCGCCGAAGCGGCCTTCTGGCAGACGCTGTCGCTGCCCCCGCTGCTGCTCGGGCTGCTCGGCAGCCTCGGCTTCGTCGGCGAGTGGTTCGGCCAGGACGTCGTCGCCGCGGTGCACGACCGGATCATCGGCTTCTGCCGGACCGTCTTCAGCGCCAACGCCGTCCACGACATCATCGAGCCGACCGTGAACAGCATCCTCACCGTCGGCAAGGGCGAGATCGTCTCGGTCGGCTTCCTGATCTCGCTGTGGGCGGGTTCGTCGGCGATGTCGTCCTTCGTGGACGCGATCACCGTCGCGCACGACCAGTACGGCGTCCGCAACGACGTCTGGCAGCGGATCTTCGCGCTGCTGCTCTACTTGTGCGGCCTGGTCATCCTGGTCGTCGGGCTGCCGCTGCTGGCGATCGGGCCCGACCTGCTGCCGGAGTTCTTCCCGGCCGCCTGGCGCCCGACCGTGACGGCGTGGGTGAGCGCGCTGTACTTCCCCACCCTCGGGGTGATGATCACGCTCGCGCTGACCACGCTGTACAAGCTCGCCCTGCCGCGGAAGCTGCCGTGGCACCGCGGCCTGCCGGGCGCGGTGCTCGCGATGGTCGTGTTCCTGCTCTCTTCGGTCGGCCTGCGCATCTACCTCAACTGGATCACCAAGACCGGCTACACCTACGGCGCGCTCGCCGCGCCGATCGCGTTCCTGCTGCTGATGTTCTTCATCGGCCTGGCCGTGGTCGGCGGGGCCTACTTCAACAGCGCGATCCAGGAGCTGTGGCCGGCCAAGGCGACGCGGCGGCAGCGGCGCAAGTGGCGGCGGCTGGAGATGGAACGCGCCTCCGAACGGCTGCGCTCGGAAGAGGGCCGCAAGCTGTGGGAGCGCACGACCACGCCGCTGCGCCGCCCGCGCGCCGAAGACGCCTCCGCCAACGGCGAAGCACCAACCGGAGAAGCACCGTCCGAAGAGGACGAGCCGTCACCGAGCGCGGCCGAACCGGCACCCAGCGCTCCTCAGGGTCGCGTCTCCTCCCAGGGGACGACCCGGAATCCACCCCCAGACTGAGTCGCTCCTCAGGTCGGACGTGGCACGCTTCCCCACATCGCGCGCGCCGGCGTCGGCCGCCGCGCCATTCCCGAGGGGGTTTCCACAGCCATGTCCGTGCTGGCCAGATTGAGCCTGCGCAACCGAAGCCTGATCGGCCTGCTCGCGCTGGTGGTCATCGGCTTCGGTGCTTTCGCGCTGCCGCAGATCAAGCAGCAGCTGTTCCCGTCGCTGCAGTTCCCGCAGGCGCAGATCGTCACCTCGTACGCGGGCGCATCGCCGGACGCGGTCGACCGCCAGGTCTCCGAGCCCCTCGAAGGCGCGCTGCAGGGGCTGAAGGGCCTGGAGTCGATCAACTCCACGTCGTCGGACGGCGTTTCGCGCGTCGTCACGCAGTTCGCGTTCGGCACCGACCTCGACGCCGCGGTCTCCCAGATCCAGCAGGCGGTGAACCAGGTCCGGCCGCGGCTGCCGCAGAACTCCGAGCCGTCCGTGTCCGCCGGCAGCACCGACGACCTGCCGGTCGTGCTGGTCGCCGCGGGCACCTCCGGTGACCCGCAGCAGCTCGCGCCCGCGCTGACCGACCAGGTCGCGCCGGAACTGCGGAAGATCGACGGCGTCCGCACGGTGACCGTGACCGGCGTTCGGCAGCCGCGCGTCACGATCGCGCTCGACTACGCGAAGCTGGCCGCGGCCGGCGTCGACCCGGCGTCGATCGCGACCACGCTGCAGACCGCCGGCGCCGCCGTGCCGGCCGGCACGCTGACCGAAGGCGACAAGACGCTGAGCGTCCAGGTCGGCGGCGGGCAGACCACTGTGGACACGATCCGCAACCTCTACCTGACGCCGAGCGCGGCGTCCGCCGGCGGCGCTCGCGCACCGGCCCGCGGCCCCGTGAAGCTGGGTGACGTCGCCGACGTGCAGACCGGCTTCGCGCCGCCGACGTCGATCACGCGCACCAACGGGAAGCCGAGCCTCGGCCTCTCGATCACCATGGTGGACAACGGGAACGCCGTCGCGATCTCCGACGCCGTCCGCGCCAAGCTGCCGGACCTGGCGAAGAAGACCGGCTCCGAGATGAGCGTCGTGTTCGATCAGGGCACGCCGGTGAAGGACGCGATCAGCGGCCTGACCACCGAAGGCCTGCTGGGCCTGGCGTTCGCCGTCATCGTGATCCTGCTGTTCCTGCTGTCGGTGCGCTCGACGCTGGTGACCGCGGTGTCGATCCCGCTGTCGGTGGTGGTCGCGCTGATCGCGCTGTGGACCGGCGACCTGTCGCTCAACCTGCTCACCCTCGGCGCGCTGACCATCGCGATCGGCCGGGTGGTCGACGACTCGATCGTCGTGCTCGAGAACATCAAGCGGCACCTGGGTTACGGCGAGGAGAAGCAACGAGCGGTGCTCGACGGCGTCCGCGAAGTGGCCGGCGCGGTGACGTCGTCCACGCTGACGACCGTCGCGGTGTTCCTGCCGATCGCGTTCGTCGGCGGGTTCGTCGGCGAGCTGTTCTCGCCCTTCGCGATCACCGTGACCGTCGCGCTGCTGGCGTCGCTGCTCGTCTCGCTGACCGTCGTTCCCGTGCTGGCGTACTGGTTCCTGAAGCCGCCCGCGGTCCCGGCGGACGCGATCGAGGCCGAGCGCGCCCGCGAAGCCGCCGTGGAGAAGGAGCGCCGCAGTTTCCTGCAGCGCGCCTACCTGCCGGTGATCCGGTTCGCGACCAAGCGGCGGCTGACCGTCGTCCTGCTGGCGCTGCTGATCTTCGCCGGCACGGTCGGGCTCGCGACGCGCTTGAACACGAACTTCCTCGACCAGTCCGGGGGCACCACGCTGAACATGACGCAGAAGCTGCCCGCGGGCACGAGCGTCGAGGCGAAGGAGAAGGCGTCGACGGCCGTCGAGCAGGCGCTGGCCGCGGAGCCGGCGGTGCAGACCTACCAGGTCAGCATCGGCGGCGGTGGCACGTTCGGCTTCGGTGGCGGGACCAACACGAGCATCTCGGTCACCGTCGCGAAGGGCACCGACCTCGACGCGCTGTCGAACCGGCTGCGCTCGAAGCTGACCTCGCGGCCGGAACTGGGCGAGGTCAAGATCGGCGCGGACGCGTCCGGGTTCAACTCCGACCAGGTCTCGGTGACGGTCACCGCGCCGTCGGAGGCCGCGCTCAAGCCCGCGTCCGACCAGGTCGTGCGGGCGCTGGGCGGGGTGTCCGGGCTGACCGAGGTGTCCAGTGACCTGGCCGTCGGTTCGCCGCGGGTGCAGGTCGAGGTGGACGACGCCGCGGCCGCCGCGCACGGGCTGTCGGCGAGCGCCATCGGCCAGGTCGCCAACCAGGCGATCGCCGGCCGGACGGTGACGCAGCTGCCGGTCGACGGCCAGCGCACGGACGTCGTGCTGCGCGCCGGCACGGCTCCGGTGACGGTCGACCAGGTGAAGGGCCTGCCGATCCCCGGTCCGACCGGGGTCGTCCGGCTCGACGAGGTCGCCAAGGTGTCCACTGTGGACGGACCGGCGTCGGTGCACCGCACCGGCGGCGACCTGAGCACCACGGTGACCGCCAAGAACACCGGCGCCGACCTGACCAAGACGACCGCGGACATCAAGTCCAAACTGGACGGACTGACGTTCACCGGTGGCGCGTCGTACTCACTCGGCGGTGTGAGCCAGGACCAGCAGGAGGCGTTCTCGAACCTGTTCCTGGCGCTGCTGGCGGCGATCGCGATCGTGTTCCTCATCATGGTCGCGACGTTCCGGAGCCTGATCCAGCCGCTGATCCTGCTGGTGTCGATCCCGTTCGCGGCGACCGGCGCGATCGGGCTGCTGCTGGCCACCGGCACCGCGCTCGGCCTGCCGGCGCTGATCGGCATGCTGATGCTGGTCGGGATCGTGGTGACGAACGCGATCGTGCTGATCGACCTGATCAACCAGTACCGCGCGGAGGGCATGAGCGTCACCGAGGCGGTGACCGAGGGCGGCCGGCGACGGCTGCGCCCGATCCTGATGACCGCGGCGGCGACGATCTTCGCGCTCGTCCCGATGGCGCTGGGCATCACCGGCCAGGGCGGCTTCATCGGCCAGCCCCTCGCCATCGTGGTGATCGGCGGCCTGGTCAGCTCGACGCTGCTGACGCTGGTGCTGGTCCCGACGCTCTACACGATGGTCGAGACCCGCAAGGAACGGCGGCGCGCGCGTCGCGAAGCCAAGCGGACCCCGGCGAAGGCGCCGGAGTCGGAGTCCCTGGACCCCGCCCCGACCGCCTGACCGCATCACGAAGGCCCGGCACTTTCCCTGGGGAAGTGCCGGGCCTTCGGCGTTCACTGCTTGAAGCGGTAGGTCATCGAGTCGAAGAGGATGCAGATGCCCGGCGACATGACGATCACGCGCAGGGTGCCGTCGCGCTCGTCGAAGTCGATGCCCTCCACCTCGAAGGACCCGCTGCAGCCGCTGCGCAGCGGGAGCTGCCCCAGCGACGTCACGTGCCCGGTGACGTCGGAGCCGTTGAGCGCGCCGGCCAGGTCCACCTGCAGCAGCGGCTTCGTCGTGCCGAAGAGGCTGCCGTCCGGGTCGTCGGACGCGCAGAGCAGGCGGGTCGCCGTCTGGAAGTCGCAGCCCTGGACGTCGCGGACCGGGTGGTCGAGACGGATCGCCGCCGCGTACGGCAGGTTCTGCGCCGGGTCCGTCGCCACCACGCCGGGCATGGGGTGGACCAGGAGCCGGTCCATCGTGCCCCACTCCCCCGCGACCAGCCAGCGCGCGTCGGGCGACACCGCGGCGAAGGAGTTGTTGTTGGCTTCCCACGACTCGAGGTTGTGCTTGTAGTTCGCCCACGAGCCGTCCGGGGCTTGGACGCGGAAGAGCTTCGCGCCGCGGTCGTCGCGCTGGTAGGGCTCGACGTACCAGCCCTGGGCCGAGCCCGGGTCGCCGACGTGGTTCCAGCCCTGGGAGTTGAGGTCCGCGGGGATGGTGCCGACCCCGGTGTAGCGGATGGTGGTGCCCGACGGCCGGACGATCGTGGCGAGCCCCTGGCTCTCGTCGAGGGCGCGAGCGTGGTCGGATCCGACCTCCGTCCAGCCCGTGGCGGCCTGGGCCAGTGCGGGCGAGAACGCGGTCAGCAGGGCGGCGACGGCGAGGGCGATCCCGGTTCTGCGCATGTGCGACTCCGGTGGGTGAGGGAACCTGGCACGGAGGATTTACCAGCTCACCGGCACCCGACACACCCGCCGAATGAAGGTTTTTCACGTTTGTTCGACGACTTGTCCGCTTCCGGACAGCAAGAAGCCCCGGCGGGCTCACCCGCCGGGGATCAGCCCGGGGTCACTCCCCCGGGCGCAACCCGTCGAAGATCTCCTTGCAGGCCGGGCAGACCGGCGACCCGGGCTTCGGCGACTTCGTCACCGGGAAGACCTCGCCGCAGAGCGCCACCACGTGATTGCCCATGACCGCGCTCTCGGCGATCTTGTTCTTCTTCACGTAGTGGAACATCTTCGGGGTGTCGTCGTCGGTGGTGTCCGTGCCCTCGGGCGTGGTTTCCGGCTTCGTCAGCGTCTCGGTGCTCACCCGCCCATTGTGCCTGAGTCCCCGCGCGAAAGGTCTTCGGCCTGGCAGGATCCACGGCATGTTCCAGAAGGTGCTCGCGACGTTCGGCTCGGGCGGGGCGAAGATCGACGCCCGCCTCCTCGACCGGACCGCAACCCCCGGCCGGCCCCTGCACGGCGAGGTCCTGCTGGCCGGCGGCGACGTCGACCAGGAGATCAAGGGCCTCGCGGTGACCCTGCTGGCCCGCGTCCAGGTCCCCGGCGCCGACAAGACCGAAGACCTCCCCTTCGGCACCCAGCAGCTCGTCGGGCGCGAGGTCATCCGCGCCGGCCGGCAGGTGCGGGTGCCGTTCGAGGTGCCGCTGCCCTGGGAGACGCCGGTGACCAGCGTCTACGGCAAGCCGCTCACCGGCACGGCGGTCGGCGTCCGGGCCGAGCTGGACCTCGCGGCGGCGGTGTCCGACCCGTTCGACGCCGACGCCGTCGCGATCGAGCCGCTCCCCGCGCAGAAGCGGGTCCTCGACGCGCTGAGCCGGATCGGCTTCACTTTCCGCGAGGCGATTCTCGAGCAGGGCCGGATCAACGGCGCCCAGCAGCAGCTGCCGTTCTTCCAAGAGGTCCGCTTCACGCCTTCGCCGCGCTTCGCGAACGTGTTCTCGCAGCTCGCGGTGACGTTCCTGGCGTCGTCGGACCGCACGGACGTCGTCCTGGAGGTCACCAAGCGGGTCCGGGTCTCGAAGACGGGCGGCTTCGGCGGCCGCGGGCAGGACTTCCTTGGGATGTTCACGATGAAGCCGGACGTGAACTGGGAGAAGCAGCTCGACGACTGGCTGGACCAGGTCGCCCGGCCGCGGGGGATCTTCGACTGATGGACGAGCCCCGCGCCGCCCGGCCGCACATGCCGGGCTACGGCATCACGGCCGGTCCCGCCGGGCTATTGCCCTGGTCCTGGGCCGACGAGCGGCTGCGGGACTCGCACGACTTCTGGCTGGCGACCGTCACCCCCGGCGGGCGCCCGCACCTGATGCCGGTCTGGGCGGTGTGGACCGGCGAGGTGCTGTGGTTCTCCTCGTCCCGGCGGTCGGTGAAGGCCCGGAACATCGCCGGAGGTTCGGCGGTGTCGATCGCCACGGACGATCCGTACGAGCCCGTCGTCGTCGAGGGGACGGCCGAGATCGTCACCGACCCGGCGGCACTCCGGGAGTTCCTGGCCGCGATGAACGCGAAGTACGCGACAGCGTACGAAGAAGACTTCCTCGACCCCGCCGACAACGCGTCGATGCGGCTGCGGCCGGAGAAGGTCATCGGCCTGCGGGAGAAGGACTTCACGCGCACTCCGACCCGCTGGACGTTCCCGTGAAGTGGGCCGAAGCGATCGCCGTCCTCGGCGGCACGCCCGGCGCCTGGCCGGAACTCCGGGCCCGCTACGGCGAACACCACCGCCGCTACCACACCCTCACCCATGCGGCCGCCGTCGCGCGGGACTCCGCCTGGCTGGCCGAAGACCTCGGCGAAACCGACCGCGCGATCGTCGCCGTCGCCGCGTGGACCCACGACGTCGTCTACGACGCCAAGCCCGGCGAAGACGAACGCGCCAGCGCGCGCTGGGCCCGCGAAGCGCTGGACGGAGTCGACGAAACCGCCAAGCACCGCGTCGAAGGCCTGATCCTCGCGACGATCAAGCACGACGCCCCACCGGACGACCGCCTCGCCACCGCGCTCCTCGACGCCGACCTCGCCGTCCTCGGCGCGGCCGCCGAGGACTACGCGGTCTACGCGGAAGGCGTGCGGGAGGAGTACGCGAAGTACCCCGACGACGTCTGGCGCGAAGGGCGCATCGCCGTCCTCGAAGGCATGCTCGCGCGGCCGCTCTACCGCAGCGAAGCCGCGCGGACACGCTGGGCGAGCGCCGCGGAAACGAACCTCGCCGCCGAGCTGACCCACTGGCGCGGCGAGCGGGACGATCACCGATGATGGTTCCTCGTGACCACCCCACTCAACCTGCACGAAGAGGTCGCCTCGGCGCTGCGTGACGGGCACCCCGTCGTCGCGTTGGAGAGCACCATCCTGTCCCACGGGCTGCCGCCGGGCCGCAACCTCGACGTCGCCCGCCGGCTCGAGCGCGTGGTGCGCGACGGTGGTGCCGTCCCGGCCACCATCGCCGTGCTCGACGGGCGCGTCGTCGTCGGACTCTCCCCCGCCGAGCTCGAGCGCGTCTGCGCGCCGGACGCCGGCCTCGACAAGCTCTCGCTACGCGACCTCGGGCCGGCCGTCGGCCTCGGCCGCTCGGGCGCGACGACCGTCGCGAGCACGTCGGCGCTGGCCGCCGCGGCCGGCATCGGCATGTTCGCCACCGGCGGGCTCGGCGGCGTGCACGTCGGCGCGGCGCAGTCCTGGGACGTCTCGGCGGACCTCGGCGTGCTGGCGAAGGTGCCGACCGTGGTCGTCTGCTCCGGCGTGAAGTCGGTCCTCGACATCCCGGCCACGCTCGAAGTGCTGGAGACGAACTCGGTGCCGGTGCTGGGCTACCGCACCGACGACTTCCCGGCGTTCTACCTCCGCTCGTCCGGGCACCGGGTCGGCTGGCGGGTCGACGACCCGAAGCAGGCCGCCGCGGTGGTCGCTGCGCACCGCGCGTACGCGGGTTCCGGTGTCCTGCTGGCGAACCCGATCCCGGAAGTGTCCGAAATGGACAAAGAGCTGCACGACCGGCTGCTCGCCGAAGGCCTCGCGCTGGTCGCCGAGCGAGGCGTGCACGGCGCCGACGTCACGCCGGTGCTGCTGGAGCACTTCCACACGGCCAGCGGCGGCGTGAGCATCGACGCCAACGAAGCCCTGGTGCTCAACAACGCGAAGCTGGCGACCGAAGTCGCGGTGGCGCTGGCATGAGCGGGATCGTGGTGGTCGGCGATGCGGCCCTCGACGTGATCGCCCGGCACGACAAGCCGCTGCCGCACGGCGGCGACGCCCGCGCGAAGATCCGCTTCACCGGCGGCGGCTCGGGCGCCAACACAGCACTGTGGCTCCGGCACCTCGGTGCGGAGACGACGCTGGTCGCCCGCATCGGCGACGACCCCGGCGGCCGGCTGATCCGCGCCGAACTGGAGGCGGCGGGCGTGCGGTGCGCGTTCGCCGTCGACCCCGAGGCTCCGACGTGTTGCGTCGTGGTGATGGTCGACGGCTCGGGGCAGCGCAGCATGCTCGCCGACCGCGGCGCGAACCAGCGCTTCGCCCCCGAGGACGTCACGCCCGAAGCCCTGTCCGGCGCTCGGCATCTCCACTTGTCCGGGTACGTGCTGCTCGACCCGCCGTCCCGCGCGGCCGGGCTGGCCTCGTTGGCCGCCGCGCGCGAGGCGGGGCTGACGACGTCGGTCGACCCGCAGGCGGCCGCGCACATCACCGACCCGGCGGCGTTCCTCGACGACGTCCGCGGGGTCGACCTGCTGATGCCGAACACCGAGGAACTGGTGGCGCTGACCGGCTCGGCGGACCCGGCGTCGGCGAAGGAGCTGCTCGGCACGGTCGGCGCGGTGGTGGTGACCGCCGGGCTGGACGGCGCGAGCTGGGTCGACGACGGCGGCGTCACGAGCGTCCCGGCCGTCGAAGCCGAGTGCGTCGACTCCACCGGCGCGGGCGACGCGTTCGACGCGGGCGTGCTCACCGGCTGGCTGGCCGGGGAGTCCACTGTGGACGTCCTGCGGCACGGGACGCGGCTCGGCGCGCTGGCCGTCGGGAAGGTGGGGCCCCAGCCGGTTTAGCCGTCGATGACGCGGTGGGGGGTGCTCTCGATCGCCTTCGCCTCGCGCTGGTAGGTCGAGACGTTCTCGGACTTGCGGGGCGGGCGGTCGTTGGCGATCAGCACCGCGATCCACGGCAGCGGCACCGAGATCGCGAGGAACCCCAGCGCCAGCCACCACACGTGGTAGGTCAGCCCGGCCGCGATCAGGCACGGGATGCGGCAGCACATCATGATGACGTACTTGCGCTTGCGTGCCTTGAACTGCTCTTCGTACGACGGGGCCGCCCCGGTGATCAGCACCGGGTCCGAGTCGTTGGCGGGCATGGTCACTGCACCACCTCCGCGATCCATCGTCCCACCTGTGGGGCTCATGCGTCACCTGGGTGGGACAACCGGCTCAGCGCCGCTGTCACCAACGTCTCGATGCCCGTGCGCAGCGTCGGGTGCAGCACCGGGGCGAAGCGCGGCGAGTGGTTGGACGGGACGTCGCGCTCGAACCGGCCCTCGGTCATCGCCGTGATGACCGTCTCCGGGTCGAAGCCGCCGACCAGCCAGAACACCGACGGCACCCCGGCCGCGCGGCCGAACTCGCTGAAGTCCTCGCTGCCGGTGACCAGCGGGGCCGGCAGCACGACGTCGGCGCCGAACCGCGCGCGGAAGACCTCGGTGAGCGCGTCGTTGGCGGCCTCGTCGTTTTCGGTGATCGGGTAGGAGCCGGACCGGACGATCTCGGGCGGCTTCGGCGCACCGGCCGTGGCCGCCTCGCCGTGGACGATCCGCTCGACCGCGGCCAGCACCCGCTCGCGGACGGCCTGGTCGAACGACCGGACGTTGACCTCGAGGACGGCGTCGTCGGCGATCACGTTGCTCGCCGTGCCCACGTGCAGCGAGCCGACGGTGACCACCGCCGAGTCGGTGGCGGCGATCTCGCGCGAGACGATCGTCTGCAGCTTGAGCACCACCGACGCGGCCAGCACGGCCGGGTCGACGGTCGTCTCCGGGCGCGAACCGTGCCCGCCGCGGCCGTACAGGGTGATCCGCAGGGTGTCGGTCGCGGCCATGATCACGCCGGGCCGTGTGAGCACCCAGCCGGCCGGCCCGGGCACCAGGTGCTGGCCGAACACGACGTCGGGGGTGCCCGCCCGGTCGAAGAGGCCGTCCCGGATCATCCGGGCGGCGCCGCCCGCGCCCTCCTCGCCCGGCTGGAAGACCACCTGCAGCGTGCCGGACCAGGCGTCCCGGCCCTTCGCGAGCAGCGCGGCGGCGCCGGAGAGCCAGGTCGCGTGCATGTCGTGGCCGCACGCGTGCATGACCGGGACGTCCTTGCCGTGCTCGTCGGTGCCGCGCGCGGTGCTCGCGTACGACAGCCCGGTCTTCTCCTCGACCGGCAGCGCGTCGATGTCGGCGCGCAGCAGCACCGTCGGGCCCTCGCCGTTGCGCAGCACGCCCAGCACCCCGGTGCCGGCGATGCCGGTGTGCACCTCGTAGCCGTCGCGCTCCAGCCGGCGGGCCAGCTCGGCCGCCGTCCGGGTCTCGGCGAAGGACAGCTCGGGGTGCCGGTGGAGGTCGATGTACAGCGCTTCGAGCTCGGGCAGCGCCGCGTCGAGCGGGGCGAGGACGCGTTCATGGGTCACGGGGGCCATCGTGGCAGCATTACCCACCGTGAGCACGCGAAGCGTACTGCCCGACCTGTCCGACGACGTCTGCGCGCGGCTGCGCGAGGCCTTCCGGCGCACCTCCTACGACGCCGACGGCGTCGTGGCCGCCCTCGGCGGGGCCGCCCACGCGGCGCTGGGCCGCGGCGAGCCGCTGCCCGCCGAACGCGCGAGCCGGGACGCCGGTGACCTGGGCACGCTGATCCGGCTGTTCCTGCTGGGCGGGACCGAGCCGGAGACCGCGGTCAAGGCCGCCTTCGCGCCGCTCACGCCGTCGGACGCGGTGGCCGCGGGTGTGCTGGCTTCGGTGTCCGACGGATACCGCGCCGCCCTCGACATCCGGCCGCACGGTGACGACGAAGGCTCCTGGTGGGTCGTGTCCGACCTCGACGCCGACGTGCTCGGCACCACCGTGCCCGAGGACCACGTGCTCGGCGTCGGCCACGCGTCGCTGTCGCTGATCCGCGCGACCAGCCGCCGCCCGGTCGGCACGCTGCTCGACCTGGGCACCGGCAACGGCGTCCAGGCCCTGCACGCGACCCGGCACGCCCAGCGCGTGACCGCGACCGACGTCTCGGAGCGGGCGCTCGCCCTGGCCGCGGCCACCTTCCGGCTGAACGAGCTGGACGTCGAGCTCGTGCGCGGCGAGTGGTTCGCACCGGTCGCGCGGCGGAAGTTCGACCAGGTCGTCTGCAACCCGCCGTTCGTGGTCGGCCCGGCGCGCGTCGACTACACCTACCGCGACTCCGGGCTGGCCGGCGACGACGCGAGCGCGCTGGTCGTCCGGCAGCTGCCCGGCTTCCTGAACGAGGGTGGCGTCGGGCAGCTGCTCGCCTCGTGGCTGCACACGGGGAAAGAGGACTGGGCCGACCGGGTGAGCCGCTGGCTCCCGGCCGAGACCGACGCGTGGTTCGTCCAGCGCGATGTGGCCGACCCGGCGCTCTACGTCGGCACCTGGCTGCGCGACGCGGGCCTCGACCCGCGCTCGCCGGAAGGCCGCGCGAAGGCGGCGGCGTGGCTCGACTGGTTCGCGGCCAACGACGTCCAGGGCATCGGGTTCGGCTTCGTCACCTTGCGGCGCGCGTCCGGGCGGACACCGACCGTCGTCTGCGAAGACCTGCGGCAGGCCTACGACGACCCGCTGGGCCCGGAAGCGGCGGGCTGGCTGGACCGCGTCGAATGGCTGCGCGAATCGGGTGATTCATTGCTTGATGTCCGGTTTGTGGTGCCCGACACGGTTTTGCTGGAAAGCATCGAGGAACCCGGCGACGAGGGCTGGGCGACGACCATCCGGCGGCTGCACCGCACCGACGGGCCGGGCTGGCAGCACGAGGTCGACGAACTGGCCGCGCGGCTGCTCGCCGGCTGCCGGGGCGCGCTGCCACTGGAGGACCTGATCGAGCTCCTCGCGTTCTCGCAAGGACTCGACGCTTCGGAGCTCGCCGCCACCGCGTTGCCCGTCGTCCGCGAGCTGGTCCGGCACGGGATGCTCGTCCCGGCGGGCCGGTGAGGGCCGTCGCGGCCCGCGTCGCGCGGGCGGACGTGACGGTCGACGGCGAGGTCGTCGGCGCGATCGACGGACCGGGTTTGCTTGTGCTGCTGGGAATCCACGTCGACGACGACGCGGCGAAGGCCGCCGTGATGGCGCGCAAATTGCACGAGCTGCGCGTGCTTCGCGACGAGGAATCATGCGCCACGGCGAATGCGCCACTGCTCGTGGTGAGCCAGTTCACGCTCTACGGCGACACGAAGAAAGGGCGGCGGCCGTCGTGGACGCGGGCCGCCCGGCCGGAGGTCGCGGAGCCGTTGGTGGACGCCGTCGTGGCCGAGCTGCGCGGGCGCGGCGCCACCGTCGCGACGGGGCGTTTCGGGGCGATGATGGCGGTCTCGAGCGTCAACGACGGTCCGTTCACCGTTCTCGTAGAGGTCTAGACCACTACGATCCGGTTCGATTCATGACCGGATTCATATGGAATTCTCAGGTTCCCCGGTCACGGAACGTTCTCAGCAAAAGCTCAGCATTGGTTGAGCAACCGGATCGCTCCGGCAGCCGTCTTCTCCTATGACGAGCCGGGAACGTTTTGGGAACCCGGAGCGTTGTGCCAGATGTCCAGCCAAGCCGGCCGGACCGGCGTACCGGGTTCCACAGGCCCCGGTCCGCGGGTACGCACCCGGTGGGACGACCGCAGCAGCACGTTCAGCCCGTGACCGGGGAGGCAGAATGTCAGTCCAGACTCTCGAACGCGAGTCGCGCGGGATTCGCGAGCGCATCCCGGCTCAGGTGTCCGAGGAGCCGGTGAGCGTGGGGGCGCTCGCCGACGGCGACCTCGACGCCCCGAGCCCCGCCGCCGACCTCGTGCGTGTCTACCTCAACGGTATCGGCAAGACGGCGCTGCTGTCCGCGGCCGACGAGGTCGAGCTCGCCAAGCGCATCGAAGCCGGGGTCTTCGCCCAGCACATGCTGGACACCGGGGAGAACCTCACCCCGAAGCGCCGCAAGGAGCTGTCCGCCCTCGTCCGCGACGGCCACGTGGCCAAGAACCACCTGCTGGAGGCCAACCTCCGTCTGGTGGTCTCGCTGGCCAAGCGCTACACCGGCCGGGGGATGCCGCTGCTCGACCTGATCCAGGAGGGGAACCTGGGTCTGATCCGCGCGGTGGAGAAGTTCGACTACTCCAAGGGGTTCAAGTTCTCGACCTACGCGACCTGGTGGATCCGCCAGGCCATCACCAGGGGGATGGCCGACCAGGGCCGCACCATCCGGCTCCCGGTCCACCTGGTGGAACAGGTCAACAAGCTCGCCCGCATCAAGCGCGACCTGCACCAGCAGCTCGGGCGCGACGCGACGAACGAGGAGCTGGCGGCCGAGTCGGGCATCCCGGCGCACAAGATCTCCGACCTGCTCGACCACTCGCGTGACCCGGTAAGCCTGGACATGCCGGTCGGCACCGAGGAGGACGCCCCGCTGGGTGACTTCATCGAGGACTCGGAGGCGACGGACGCCGAGAGCGCCGTGATCTCGGGCCTGCTGCAGGACGACCTGCGCCGCGTACTGGCGACCCTGGACGACCGCGAGCAGCACGTGATCCGGCTGCGCTACGGCCTCGACGACGGCCAGCCGCGCACGCTCGACCAGATCGGCAAGCACTTCGGGTTGTCCCGCGAGCGCGTCCGCCAGATCGAGCGCGAGGTCATGTCGAAGCTCCGCCAGGGCGAGCGAGCCGACCGCCTCCGCGCGTACGCCAGCTGATTGCTTTTCGTGAAGGGGCGGGTGCAGAGCGCACCCGCCCCTTTCGCACGTCCAGGACCAGCGGTTCCGCGTTTCCCGCGGCGGTCGACGAGAATTTTTCACGAAAACCGGGTTTGGCCCCCGACAGCCGTGGGTAGCAACCCTCCGCTGGTACCCGTTCGGCCGCGTTGACTTATGACCTCCGTCACGCCACATTCGTGGAGCGGCTTGCGGTACGGCACTGACCAGGCGCCCGGGTGTGCACGCACCCGGCCGCTTTCCCCGGGAGGTCGGGTCCGTCGGGGTGGACCCGGCCTCCCGACCAGCTCCCGCAGCCAGACCTCCCCGCAACCCCGATCCGAAGCCAGAACACGGCCGGCGGTGCCGGGTCAAGGCACGCTTTCCCGCCTTGACGCGGTACTGCCGGCCGTAGTCACAATCGGGCTTCGGGGTGGTGGGGATACCGAGCGGGGCGGGGCAGGCGTGGGGTGGCCCACAGTGATCGCATGCCTCTTCGGCGTGGCTCCTTCCGCTGCGTAGGGTGGACCGATCCCGGAGCTGGCAAAGGAGCCTGGCAGTGCCGTCCACCACCACGTTTCAGCACACCGAAGTCCTCCCGCTGGGCAAGGACACCACCACCGAGTACCGGCTGGTCACCGACGAGGGCGTCGAAACCGTCGAGGCCGCCGGGCGGAAGTTCCTGAAGATCGACCCCGCCGCGCTGACCACGCTCGCCCGCACCGCGATCACCGACATCCAGCACCTGTTGCGCACGTCACACCTGCGGCAGCTGCGGGCCATCGTCGACGACCCCGAGGCCTCCGGCAACGACCGCTTCGTCGCCATGGACCTGCTGCGCAACGCCGCTATCTCCGCCGGCGGCGTCCTCCCCATGTGCCAGGACACCGGGACCGCCATCGTCATCGGCAAGCGCGGCGAAGGCGTCCTCACCGGCGGTGACGACGAACGCGCGCTCTCGCAGGGCATCTTCGACGCCTACCAGCAGCTGAACCTGCGCTACTCGCAGATGGCGCCGGTGAACTTCTGGGACGAGCGCAACACCGGCACCAACCTCCCCGCCCAGGTGGAGCTCTACCACAGGGACAACACAGCCGGCCAGCCCGAAGATCCTTACTACGAGTTCCTCTTCATGGCCAAGGGCGGTGGCAGCGCCAACAAGACGTTCCTCTACCAGGAGACCAAGGCCGTCCTGAACCCGAAGCGGCTCGCGCGCTTCCTCGACGAGAAGCTGCGCAGCCTCGGCACCGCGGCCTGCCCGCCGTACCACCTGGCGATCGTCGTCGGCGGCATGTCGGCCGAGTTCAACCTGAAGGTCGCGAAGCTCGCCTCCGCGCGCTACCTCGACAACCTCCCGGCCGAGGGCTCCGAGCTCGGCCACGCCTTCCGCGACCAGGACCTCGAGCAGCAGGTGCTCGAGATGACCCGCCAGTTCGGCATCGGCGCGCAGTTCGGCGGCAAGTACTTCTGCCACGACGTCCGCGTCATCCGGCTCCCCCGCCACGGCGCCAGCTGCCCCGTCGGCATCGCCGTGAGCTGCTCCGCCGACCGGCAGGCCAAGGCGAAGATCACCGCCGACGGCGTGTTCATCGAGCAGCTCGAGCGCGACCCGGCGCGGTTCCTCCCCGACGTCACCGAGGAAGACCTCTCCGACGACGTCGTGAGCGTCGGCCTCAACCGGCCGATGGCCGAGATCCGCGCGCAGCTCTCGCAGCTGCCGGTCAAGACGCGGCTTTCGCTCACCGGGCCGCTGGTCGTCGCCCGCGACATCGCGCACGCGAAGATCGCCGAGCGCCTCGACGCCGGCGAGGAGATGCCGGACTACCTGAAGAACCACCCGGTCTACTACGCCGGCCCAGCGAAGACGCCGGAAGGCTACGCGTCGGGCTCGTTCGGCCCGACGACCGCCGGCCGGATGGACTCCTACGTCGAGCAGTTCCAGGCCGCCGGCGGCTCACTCGTCATGCTGGCCAAGGGAAACCGCTCGAAGCAGGTGACGAACGCGTGCCAGTCGCACGGCGGGTTCTACCTCGGTTCGATCGGCGGCCCGGCCGCGCGGCTCGCGCAGGACTGCATCAAGAAGGTGGACGTCCTCGAGTACGCCGAGCTCGGCATGGAAGCCGTCTGGAAGATCGAGGTCGAGGACTTCCCGGCGTTCATCGTCATCGACGACAAGGGCAACGACTTCTTCGCCAGCACCGGTGACCCGGTGTTGCAGATCAGCTTCCGTTAGAACGCAAGGGAAGGGGACACCGGCCCGCCGCCGGTGCCCCCTTTCTTCCCTGCTCCCTCAGCCGACGCGCTCGATCCGCGCGTGCCGGATGAGGAACTTTCCGGGTTCCCGCACCTGCTCGAAGGCCGCGTTGTTGAGCAGCGTGCAGCTGCCCGACACCGACGTGACCGCCACCGTGGTGGACTTCGAGTTGTCCAGGTTGGTCACCTTCAGCTTCGTCCCCGCCGGGAACTGGTTGCTCGACGCGGCGGGCGCGCCGCCTTCGCCCGAGAGCGTCACCGTCGAGCCCGGGCAGACGACGGCGCCGGTGGCCACACCGGACTGGTTCTGCTGCTGGTTCTGTTTCTGCGGCTGGCTTTGCTGGGCCGGCGCCTGTTGCGCCGGGGCTTGTGCGGCCGGGGCCGGCGCGGCCTGGCCGTTGTTCGCGGCGACGTTCGCCGTGCAGCCCGCGACCTGCCGCCGTTGCTGGATCAGGTCGACGACCGCCTGCCGGTTGGCGATCCGCGCGGCCGACTGCGCGTCCGGGTTCGCCCGCTGGCCCGCGATGAAGTTCAGGTTGTTCTGCAGGGCGGTGTCGAGTCCCCCGCAGTTCTCCTTCGGTGCCTCGGCCGCGTTGCCCGCGGGACTGCTCAGCGCGATGGCGGCCGCGGTGACGCCGGAAACGCCCAGCAACGCGGCCAGCCCGACGGTCGCCTGCTTGCGGTGCCGACCACTGCTCAACCGGGGCATGTGCCCCTCCTCTCTGATCACCACCTCACCCTTGGATACGGCTCGGTAACACGAGCGGTTCACCGGAACAGCCGGAAGTTTTTCGACGACTTCGACGGGCGGGGGAAAGAGGTGGTCCGGACCACGGGGGTGAAGAG
Source organism: Amycolatopsis sp. NPDC114478 (assembly GCF_055633805.1). Lineage (NCBI taxonomy): Bacteria > Bacillati > Actinomycetota > Actinomycetes > Pseudonocardiales > Pseudonocardiaceae > Amycolatopsis > Amycolatopsis sp. NPDC114478. Next base: position 233,580 of record NZ_JBVKDO010000008.1, read on the forward strand.
TGGCGGCTACCTGGGCGCCGAGGAGGGAACCACGCCGCAGGGCGCGAGTGGTTCGGACCATGCTTCAGCGCGCACGCCGGCCGCGGTCCGGGCGCCGGTCACGCCACCAGCGCACCGCCGACCGCTCGGCTCACACCACCAGCGCACCGCCACCCACCGACCCGGCCCGGCTCACGCCACCAGCACCGCCGACCACCGCCCCACCCCGGCTCACGCCACCAGGGCAACGCCGGTCGCTCCCCCACCCGGGCCCACGCCACCAACACACCACCGGCCACCGCCCGCCGCCCCGGCTCACGCCGCCAGCCACCGCCCCACCCCGGCTCACACCACCAGCGCACCGCCAGCCACCGACCCGCCCCGGCTCACACCACCATCACCGCCGGCCACCACTCCGCCCGGCCCACGCCACCGGCCACCGCCCGCCGCCCCGGCTCACGCCGCCAGCCACCGCCCCGCCCTGGCTCACGCCACCAGCACACCGCCGACCGCTCCCCCAACCCGGCTCACGCCACCAGCACCGCCAGCCACCACCCCGGCTCACACCGCCGGCGACTGCCCCACCCCGGCTCACGCCACTGGCGCGCCGTCGTGGTCCGAGTTGCCCACCCGGGCCGCCGTGGCCAGGGCCCAGCGGCCGGTCGTCACCAAACCCAGCGCGAACACCACCACTCCGCAGCCCGCGACGATCGCCCACACCGCATGGCCCGTACCCGGCGGCGCTCCCACGTCCGCCGCCACCACCGCGCCGATCACCGCCACCCCCAGCGACGTCCCCACCTGGCGGCTCGTCGACGCCACCGCCGCCGCCAGGCCCGCCTGCTCGCGCGGCATCCCGGACACCGCCGCGTTCGTGATCGGCGCGTTGAGCAGCCCGTAGCCGATGCCGAAGCACACGTACCCCGTCACCACCCACGCGATCGGCGTCGCCGGGCCGGTGCCCGCCAGCACCACGCCGGCCGCCGCAATCCCCGCGCCGGCCACCAGCAGCGGCAGCCGCGGGCCGCGGACGCCCGTCAGCCGGCCCGACAACGGCGCACCCACGGCCGTCAGCACCGCCATCGGCAACGTCAGCAACCCCGCGTGCAGCACCGAAAACCCGCGCGTCTCCTGCAGGTAGAGCGTGGTCAGGAACAAGAACCCCGACAGCGCCGCGAACCCCGCGATCGCGGTGAGCGTCGCGCCCGAGAACGGGACGCTGCGGAAGAACCTCAGCTCCAGCAACGGGTCCCGGCGCCGTCGCTCGTACGGCAGCAGCACCGCCAGCGCCGCGGCGGCGAGCACGAAACAGCCCACCATCACCGGCGCGCCCGAGCCGCGGCCTTCGATGATCCCGTACGTCAGCGACGCCAGCAGCACGATCACCAGCAGCTGCCCGACCGGGTCGAGGCGGCGCGGGCGCGGGGCGCGCGACTCCGGGACGAACAGCGCCGTCAGCACGATCGCGGCGACGCCGACCGGGACGTTGATCCAGAAGATCGAGCGCCAGCCCGCCCAGGCGACGAGCACGCCGCCGAGCACCGGGCCGACCGCCAGGCTCAGCCCGTTCACCCCGGCCCAGACGCCGATCGCGCGGGCGCGGTCCCGCGGATCGGTGAAGACGTTCGCGACGATGGACAGCGCGACCGGGTTGAGCATCGACCCGCCGATCGCCTGCAGCGCGCGGAACGCGACCAGCAGCCCGATCGACGGCGCGATCCCGCACAGCAGCGAGCCGAGGCTGAACAGCGCGAGCCCGGTCTGGAACGTCCGGCGCCGCCCGATCCGGTCCGCGGTCGAGCCGGACAGCATGAGCAGGCTCGCCAGCACCAGCGTGTACGCGTCGATCGTCCACTGCAGACTGGACACCGACGCGCCGAACTCGTGGCGGATCGACGGCAGCGCGAGATTCACGATCGTGTTGTCGAGCCCGACGATGAACAGGCTCAGGCAGCAGATCGCGAGGACCGCCCGCCGTCGCACCGGCTGTGGCACGGCCGTCGTCAGGCCGGGAACAGCTCGGTGAGCCGCGCGAGGGTCTTCTCGATGCCCTCGGCGTTCTTGCGCGGGAACGGGCTGAGGCTGATCGCGAGCGGGAACTTCGCCGTCGACCAGTCGAACGTCTCGGTGACCTCGGTGCGGCCGTCCTCGAGCGGCTCGAGGCGCCAGCGCCAGCGGTGGCCGTTGAAGTGCCGCCAGGCGATGAGCCGGCCCTCTTCGAACTCGACGACGGTGTTGAGGATCTTGTACGGCGCGCCGATCTTCATGTCCATGCCGAAGCGCGCGCCGAGCGTGAGCCGGTCCGGGCCGCCGGACTGGGCGGCCCGGACCGTGCCGGATCCGTCGATGAGCGGGTGCTGGGCCGGATCGGCGAGGAGCCCGAAGATCTTCTCGGGCGGCGCGGCGACGATCGCGGTGCGTGAGACCTGGCGGCTTCCCATCACCCGAGCCTAGGCCAGGGTGATCACTTCGGCGGCGTGGTCTTCAGCACGACCGTGCGCTGGTCCAGCGGCGCGGCCAGGGCGACCGAGATCACCGGGTAGCGGATGTCCATGGTGCACATCTGGCCGGTCTGGGCCTTGGTCTCGCTCAGGTTGACGACGACGCGGTCGCCGGCCTGCTCGGTCGCCTCGCCGAGGGCGTGGCCGCAGCCGCCTTCCTGGGCGCGGATGTTGAGGATCGTGCCGCCGTTGGCCGTCCACACCTCGTGCGGGTAGTTCCGGGGCAGGGCCGTGGCGTCGATCTTGTCGGGCGGCACCTGCGTGCTCCCTTCGGGCACGGTGAGCCGCGGTTTGCCCGGCGGGTTGGCCGACGGCGACGTCGGCAGCACCGACTCGGTCGGCGACGTCGAAACGCTCCCGGTGGGAGCGACGGAGTCACCTCCGGCCGCGGGCTGGCTGGTGGACATGTCCTGGCCGGCGCAGGCCGTCGCCATCAGCAGGAACGCGCCTGTCCCGACCACCTTCGCTGAGTACCTCATGCCCCGAAGACGGAACGGACGGCGCTGGGGTTGCACGGAAGATCGACTGGTTCGTGCTTTTCCCACGAAGCCCCCGGACGTGGTCTGGGAGGGCCGCCCCCGGGCATCCCGGGGGCGGCCCTCCCAGCGTCTGCGGGAGCTCCTCAGCCCTGGCGGAGCACCACCGTGCGCGTGCCCAGCGGCTCGGCGAGGGTCAGCGGGAGGGTGATCTCCTTGATGTAGTCCGGGCACATCTGGCCCTTCTTCGCCGCGCTGACGGCGACCAGCACGACGACCTGCTGCGGCGTCTGGTCACCGACGTGCGCCGAAATGTGCCGGCAGCCGCCCTCCTCCGCCTGGAGGATCAGCGTCTTGCCGTCGGTGCTCCGGGTGAAGCTCCGGGGGTAGCCCTCGGGCAGCCCGCGCGCGTCGATCTGCGACTCCGCGATCACGTCGTCGCCCGGGGCGATGCCCTGCGTCGGGCGGCCGACCGTCTGCGACGGCGGGGGCGCGACCGTCGGCGAACCGGGCACCGAGGACGAAGCCGACGTCGTGGGGGTCTCCGGTCCGGTGCTGCCCGGAGCGCCCGCGGTACCCGCCGCCCCGCACGCCGTCAGCGTGAGGAGCAGCAGGCCCGTACCCAGCAGTGTGCGCATACCTGCCAGACGGACCGGACGCCGATTCGGTTGCACCTACCGGTGCGCCGCCCGGCCGCGGACCAGACCCAGCAGCACCACGCCCGCGAGGGTGACCCCGAGCAGGACGACCGTCGCCGCCGAGGCGAGGAACACCTGGCCGCGGTCGGTCAGCGCGAAGATGCTCGCCGGCAGCGTGCGCCAGTCCGGCGGGTACAGCATCATCGTCGCGCCCAGCTCGCCCATCGACATCGCCAGCGCGAGGCTCGCCGACGCCGTCATCGCCGGGAGCAGCACCGGGACGCGCACCCGCAGCAGCACCCGCACCGGGGACGCCCCGAGCGACGCCGCTGCCCGCGCGAGCAGCGGGTCGACGCGGGCGAGCGCCGCCGAGACCGTGCTGTAGGCGAACGGCAGCAGGATGAGCAGGTGCCCGAGCAGCACGATCCAGCGGGTGCCGTTGAACGCCAGCGGCGGCCGGCTGAACGCCACCAGCAGCGCCAGCCCCAGCACCACCGACGGCACCGCGATCGGCAGGTGGAACAGCGTGTCGGCGAACTGCCGCAGCCGCCGCGGCGCGGTCTCGGCCGCCAGCGCCGCCCCCGTGCCGAGCAGGACGGCCGCCGCGCCCGCGATGACACCCGTCTGGACGCTCACCGAGAGACTCGCGAACGTCTCCCCCGACACCGCGTCGGCGTAGTGGGCGAAGGTCAGGCCGCCCGGCAGCACGCCCGTCCAGTGCCCGGCGAACGACGCGAGCACGATCATCACCAGCGGCGCCGCCACCACGACGGCGAACACCACGCCGAACACCAGCCACAGCAGCACCTTGCTACGCCGCGTCCACAGCAGCACCGCGACCCCTTCCCGCGAGAACCCGGTAACTCCCGTACAGCAGCAGCGAAATCGCGACGTCGACCAGCGCGACGACACTCGCCGCCGGGAAGTCGAACGTGACGATCCCCTTGCCGTACACCAGCATCGGCAGCGTCGTGACGCCCTTCGCGCCGAGGAACAGCACGATGCCGAACTCGTTGAGCGCCAGCAGCAGCGTCAGGCACGCACCCGAAGCCAGCGACGGCAGCGCCGCGGGCAGCACGACCCGCCACAGCACCCGTCCCGGCCGCGCGCCCAGCGATGCCGCGACGTCCAGGTGCACGCCCGGGACCTGGCCGAACGCCGCCAGCGCCGGCCGCATCACGAACGGCGTGTAGAACGTGACCTCGGCGAGCAGCACGCCCCACGGCGAGTAGAGGAAGCCGCCGGCGCCGAAGACGCCCGCGCTGCCGTAGAGGAACGTGAAGGCCAGGGCGATGAGGAACGACGGGAACGCGAGCACGGTGTCGACCAGCCGTGACAGCGTCCCCGCGCCCGGGAACGGGACGAACGCGACGACCAGGGCGAGGAACGTCCCGAGCAGCACGCAGCCGGTCGTCGCGCCCAGCGCGAGCAGCACGGTCTGCCCGGCCGCATCGCGGAACTCCGCCGAGCCCAGCACGTCGGCCCAGACGCCCAGCCCGAACCCGGTGTCCGTGGTCAGCGACTGCCCGGCCACCAGGACCAGCGGGTAGCCGAAGAACACCGCGACGACCACCAGCGGCGGCAGCAGCCACAGACCGCGGGTGCGCGGCCCGGCCGTCCGCCGCGGCCGCGCTACGACGGCTTCGAGCGCGACGCCGCTCATGTGCCGACCCCGACCAACGGGCAGCCGTCGGGGATCGAGACGCCGACCGCCGTCCCGACGGGGAACGCCTCGGGCACCTCGGCCCGGATCGTCTCACCGGTCGCCAGGACCAGGTCCAAGCGGTAGCCGGTGCCGCGCCACTGCACGGCCCGGACCAGCGCCGGGAGCGTGCCGGCACCGGGTTCGCCGACGCCGACGCGGTGCGGGCGGACGCCGAGGGCGACCGGGCCGGGCCCGAGGGCGCCGGTCGGCTCGGCGGTCAGCACGCGCTCGCCGAGCCGGACCGTCGCCGGTGCGCCGTCGCTGACGAGGTCGACCGGGATGAGGTTGGCCGCGCCGAGGAAGCTCGCGGTGAACTCCGAAGCCGGCCGCCGGTAGAGCTGCTCGGCCGGCCCGGTCTCGACCAGCCGGGAGTCGCGCATGACGGCGATGCGGTCGGCCAGCGCGAGGGCCTCGCCCTGGTCGTGGGTGACGTAGACGAGCGTGGTGTCCGGCAGCTCGGCGCGCAGCCGCAGCAGTTCGGCGAGCATGTCCTCGCGCAGGGTGGCGTCCAGCGCGGACAGCGGTTCGTCCAGCAGCAGCACGTCCGGCCGGATGGCCAGCGCCCGCGCGAGCGCGACGCGCTGCTGCTGCCCGCCGGACAGCTCGCGCGGGAACCGCCGGGCGTACGTCCCCATGCCGACGAGGTCGAGGACTTCGGCGACCCGCCGGGTGACTTCGCCGCGTGGCGCCCGCCGCGCCTTGAGCCCGAAGGCGACGTTGGCGTCGACGCGCAGGTGCGGGAACAGCGCGTAGCTCTGCACGACCACGCCGAGGCCGCGCCGGTGCGGCGGCCGGTCGGTGACGTCCTCGCCACCGAGGAACACCCGGCCCGCGCCGGGCAGGACGAACCCGGCGAGGGCCTTGAGCGCGGTCGACTTGCCCGAGCCGGACGGCCCGAGCAGCGCCAGGGTTTCGCCCCGGCCGACCGTCAGGTCGAGGGAGTCGAGCGCGGTGGTGCGTCCGAAGTGGACGGACACGCCGCGCCACTCGACGGCCGGGGTCATCGGCCGACGGCCTTCTTGTACGCGGCCAGGTCGGCGTCGAGCTTGCCGAGCACGGCGGCCCAGTCCGGGTGCCAGATCTCGACGCCGTCGAGCGCGGCCTTGATCTTCGCGGCGTTCGCGCCGGTGGCCGTGACGTCGGCGCGGGCCGGGATGCCGTACGCGTCGGCGGCCTTCGCCTGGACCTCGGGCGAGAACAGGAAGTCGAGGAGCTTCTTGGCGTCGTCGGCGTGCGGCGCGTTCGCCACGAGCCCGGCGTAGTACGGCAGCGCGAACGTCGAGCGCTTGCCCTGGGCGTCGGCCGGGAAGAAGACGTCGAAGCCGCCGCCCTTGGCGATCTCGGCGAGGTTCATCTGGACGTCGCCGTTGGCCACCAGCAGCTCGCCCTTGGCCACCTTCGGCTGCAGCTTGCCCGTGGACGACGACGGTCCGGCGTTGTTCGCCTCGAGCTTCCCGAGGTAGTCGAGCGCGCCCTGCTCGCCGAGGACGTGCTGCAGCTGCAGCAGGACGGCGGTGCCGTCGCCGGCCTCGCCGGGCGTCGAGTACTGGACCTTGCCCTTGAGCTTCGGGTCGAGCAGGTCGTCCCAGGTCTTCGCGGTGGACTGCGGATTGCGGATGAAGCTGAGGTAATTGTCCATCATGGCGGAGTAGCGGCCCTGCGGGTCCTTTTCGGACACTTGGCCGGCGCCCTGCGGAGTGTAGGGCTGCAGCAGGCCCGCGACACGCTGGATGAACGGCGGGAGCGTGACGAGGACGTCGGCCTGGGTGTTCGCCTTCTCCTTCTCGACGCGGGAGGCGACCTCGCCGGACCCGGCCGTCACGGCCTGGACGGTGATGCCGGTCTGCTGCTTGAACTCGGCGAAGCGGGCGGTGTACCAGTCTTCCAGGCCGTCCACTGTGTACACGGTGACGGTCTTGCCGCCGGCGCTCGCGGCGCCGGTGCCGCCGCAGGCGGACAGGACGGCGGTCAGCGCGACCGCGAGGACGGTGGCCAGGGTCTTCTTCATTTCGTTCCTTCGAGCAGGGTGGGGAGGTCACGGACGGAGTCGAGGACGTGGGTGGCTTCGAGGAGGTCTTCGCGGCGGCCGGCGCCGGTGAGGATGCCGGCGACGACGGACGCGCCGGCGCGGAGTCCGCAAAGGACGTCCGACGCGGTGTCGCCGACGACGGCGATGCGCCGCACGTCGGTGACTTCGAGCCGCAACGCGGCGGCGAGGACGAGGTCGGGGAACGGACGGCCGCGGACGCCGTCACCGGGCGCGAGCGCGAGGTCGGCCAGGTCGCGCCAGCCGAGCGTGTCGAGGATGGCCTGCTGGGTGGCGGCCGCGAAGCCGGTGGTGAAGGCGACTTTGACGCCGTCACCGCGCAGGCCGCGGATGACTTCTTCGGCACCCGGGATCGGCTTGCACTCCCCCGCCCGCACCAGGTCGCCGTACGCGGTCTCGAAGGCGGAATTGGCTTGCTGCGCCCGGGTTTCTTCCCGCAGGAGAGCCCGGAAGACGGTGATCTTCGACTGGCCCATGGTGTCGACGACGTACTGCAGCATCTCCGGGTACTTCTCTTCGGGCACGCCGACGGTCTCGATGGCGGCGGTGAAGGCCTTCACGACGAGTCCGTCGTCGGCGACGGTCGTGCCCGCCATGTCCAGGACGACGAGTTCGGGGGTCACAGGTCCAGCTCCTCGGCGGTGTCTTCGGCGATGGCGGGTGCGCAGGTCATGCCGCGGCCGCCCGGCCCGGTGACGAGCCAGGCGTTGCCGGCGACGCGGGCGCGGTGCACGATCCGGCCGGGGTCGGCGGTCTGCGCGTAGACCCCGGCCCAGCGGCGCCGGATCCGCGGCAGCGGGCGCCCGAGCAGCGCGCCGGCGACGGTTTCCAGGTGGTCGTAGGGGGCTTCGGTGACGTCGAAGGCGAAGGGCTCGTCGTACTCGTGGGTGTCGCCGATGGTGAGGGAGCCGTCGAGCCGCTGGACGAGCAGGAGCTGCATCCGGTGCGCCCGGGCCGTTTCGGTCTGCGGCTGCGTCTTTTCGAGGGTGTCGAGGGCTTCGCCGCGGTAGGCGGGGTAGTAGCGGAAGCTGTCCCCGTCGGCGACGCTGGTGGTGAGCGTTTCGCCGAGGGGCTCGGTCTGGGCCATCTGGAGCCGGACTTTTCTCACCGGCGCTTCCCCGGCGAGCTCCCGGACGAGCCCGCCGGTCCAGGCGCCGGTGCAGAAGAGGACGAGGTCGCCGTCGTGGCGCTCACCGCGGTCGTCGACGACGCCGGCGCCGGTGAGGTGGCGGACTTCGCGGCCGGGACGCCACGTGTAGCGGCCGGTTTTGACGAGTTCCGCGCGCAGGGCCGGTTGGGCGGTGCGCGGTTCGACGGCGGCGTCGCGTTCGCACCAGAGGGCGCCTCGGAACTCGCCCCGGAGAGCCGGGTTGAGTTCGCGGGTCTCGGTGGCGTCGAGCAGCTTGTAGCCGCGGTCGGCTCCCGCTTTGACGGCTTCCTCGGCGACGGCGAGTTCGGCGTCGGTCCGGGCGACGGTGAGGGAGCCGTTGGGCCGGAAGCCGAGCCCGGGGACGCGCGCGCCGAGCCGTTCCCAGAGGTGCCGGGCCCGCAGCGCGGTCGCCAGCTCGGCCCCGGTGGCCCGGCCGCCGACCCAGACCAAGCCGAAGTTGCGGACGGACGCGCCGCGGGCCTCGGGTTCGCGTTCGAGCTGGACGACGTCGTGGCCGCGTTCGACGGCCTGCCAGGCGTGCAGCGTGCCGAGCACGCCGCCGCCCACGATGAGGATTCGCACGCGGCCCACGCTGTCGGCCGCGCGCCAACGGGCGCTGGCCCCTCGGCGAACGCGGAGTGAAGCGCCCTCGAATATTGGACCGGATGAGTTACCGTCCCGTTATCTTTGCGGCCGAGCGGCGGCGACGAACACGCAGGTGGGGACTGGCAGTCCCAGTCGTGGCTCACACCGGAAGGGACTCTTCAGCCAGCGAAACTCAGGACCGCGACCGCGGCAAGCTCCTCAGGCGCGGCCCAGCCGGGTCATGAAGCTCAGCCGGTCGCCTCGGTACAGCGACCGCACCCGCTCGAACGGCGCCCCGTCCGGACCCCACGAGATCCGGTGCATCAGCAGCATCGGCAACGCCGGGTTCGTCCCGATCAACAACGCCTCGCGCGGCGTCGCCAGCACCGTCTCGACGCGCTCTTCGGCGCCGTCGAACACGACCCCGAGCTTCTCGCTCAAGCATGCGTACAGCGACTGCTCGGGGTTGAACACCTCCAGCAGCGTCGGGAACCGCTCCGCCAGGAGATATGTCGACTCCAGCCCGACGCGCTCCTCGTCGGCCAGCAGCACGCGCTCGATGTGGATCACCTCGGCGTCCGACGTGACCTGCAGGTCCGCCGCCAGCGCGCTGCCCGCCACGCGGCGCTCCAGGGTGATCACCGTGCGGCCCGGCCGGATCCCCTGGCGGCGCAGCCCTTCGGTGTAGCTCACCAGGGCCAGCGGCTGCACCAGTTTCGGCCCCGCGACGAACGTGCCACTCCCCTGCCGCCGGCTCAGCCTGCCCTCGAGCACCAGCTCGCCGACCGCCTGCCGCACCGTCGCCCTCGACACCTCGAACCGTTCGCACAGTTCCCGTTCCGTGGGCAGCACCGATCCTTCACCCAGTTCCGCGATCACCGCCAGCAGCTCGACCTTCACCGCGTAGTAGCGCGGGACGCGGCCGTGCTCGGGAATCCCGTCCAGGACGGGACCGTCGGCGGACAGGCGGGAATGGCGCGAAGGGGCGGGCACGCAATCGACCCTATTCGGTTCGCGGTGCGCGGTGGTTCGCTGTGGCGCGCAACACGGCCGTAACAGCGAGGATCACCCGGATGCACCCGACGCCGCCGGGGCCGGATTTACGGCCGGGAAAAGGCCCGGTGAATTCCGGGATCACCCGGCCGGGGTGCATGGAGTCCGTCGCTGGGCGCATCGGCCTACGGCGTTCGCCGGTCCGGCGGTGAGAAATCACCCAACCGCCCGAAAGATCCGAAGAAAGTCGGTTGTCCGGGTATGCGAGCACCTGGTGTAGTCGTGGGGCCGCCCTCGGCAACGGCTTCCACTGTGGACACTGGAAGGACTGATCCCCTTGGCTCCCAAGCGCTGGTTCACCCTGCTCAGAAACGCCACCACCGCACTGGCCGCGGTCGCCGCGGCCGCGGCGTTCGCCACCCCGGCGGTCGCCGCGCAGCCGCCGTCCACCGACGTCGTCGGCGGGACCCGGGCCGCCCAGGGCGAGTTCCCGTTCATGGTCCGGCTGTCGATGGGCTGCGGTGGCGCGCTCTACACCAACCAGATCGTGCTGACCGCCGCCCACTGCGTCAGCCGGACGGGGTCGAACACCTCGATCACGGCGACCGTCGGCGTGGTCGACCTGCAGAGCACGAGCGCCAAGAAGATCAAGTCGACCTACGTCTACCAGTCGCCCACCTACGGCACCTCGACCGGCGGCGACTGGGCGCTGATCAAGCTCGCGAGCCCGGTCACCGGCCTCTCGACGCTGCCGATCGCGACGACGTCGACGTACAACACCGGCACGTTCACCGTGGCCGGCTGGGGCGCGGCGACCGAGGGCGGCTCCCAGCAGCGCTACCTGCTGAAGGCGACCGTCCCGTTCGTCTCGGACAGCACCTGCCAGGCCCAGGGCGGCAGCTACCCCGACCTCATCCCGAGCGCCGAGATCTGCGCCGGCAACCTGACCGCCGGCGGCGTCGACACCTGCCAGGGCGACTCGGGTGGCCCGATGTTCCGCCGCGACAACGCGAACGCGTGGATCCAGGTCGGCATCGTCAGCTGGGGTGACGGCTGCGCCCGGCCGCACGCCCCCGGCGTCTACACCGAGGTGAGCACGTTCGCGTCGAAGATCGCCGCGGCCGCCGCTTCGCTGTAACCGCTTCCGCGAAGAGGGGGCCCGCCGCGGCGGGCCCCCTTCAGCGCGTCTTGTCCAACCGCGACAGTGCTTCTTCGTAGCCGTTCACCAGGTCCGCGACGACGTCGGCGACCGGCCGCACCGCGTTCATCCGGCCGACGATCTGCCCGACCGGCATCGACACCACGCTGGGGTCGTTCGCCGCGTGGATCCGGTTGTGGGCGTGGGAAACCAGCAGGTTCTGCAGCGGCATCGGCAACGGCTCGGGCGCGTCCGCCGCGGCCCACGCCTCGGTCCACCGGGTCTTGAGCAGCCGCGCGGGCTTGCCGGTGTAGATCCGCGTCCGCACGGTGTCCGACGACGTCGCGCCGACGAGCGCCTGCTGCATCGCCACCGACTCGCCCATCGTCTGCAGGTACTCCTCGGTGGCCAGCCACATCGAGCCCATCCAGACGCCGGACGCGCCGAGCGCGAGCGCCGCGGCCACCTGCCGGCCGGAACCGATCCCGCCGGCGGCGAGCACCGGGACGTCGACGGCGTCGACGATCTCCGGCACCAGCACCATGGACGCGATCTCGCCGGTGTGCCCGCCGGCTTCGTAGCCCTGCGCGACCACGAAGTCGACACCGTTCTCGACGTGCCGGACGGCGTGCTCGGCCTTCCCGGCGAGCGCCGCCACCGGCACCCCGCGATCGTGGCACTGGGCGATGACGTCGGCCGGCGGCGAGCCGAGCGCGTTGGCGATCAGCTTGATCGGGTGGTTGAGCGCGACCTCGACGTGCGAGCGCGCGACCGAGTGCAGCCAGCCGAGCACCCCCGCGCGTTCGTCGGTGTCGTCCGGCAGAGGCGGCACCGACAGGTCGCGCAGCACCTTGTCGACAAACGCGCGGTGGCCGTCCGGGATGTGCTTCGAGAGGTCGACCTGGGTGCCCTCGGCGGGGATCTTCGCCGGCATCACGATGTCGACGCCGTAGGGCTTGCCGCCGGTGTTCTCGTCCATCCAGGTCAGCACCCGGTCGAGCTCGGCGGCGTCGTTGAACCGGACGCAGCCGAGCACGCCGAGCCCGCCGGCGCGGCTGAGCGCCGCGGCGACGTGCTCCGAGGGCGTGAACCCGATGATCGGCAGGTCGATGCCGAGCCGGTCGCACAGGGGTGTCCGCACTTGCGATGTCCTCTCAGACGGGCTGGGCCGTGGCCGGTTCGTGCTCGGCCGCGTAGCGCTGCGCCCACGGGTAGTCCGGCTTGCCGCTGGGCGACCGGCCGATCTCGCCGGCCAGCCAGATCGTGCGCGGCACCTTGTACCCGGCGATCTCGCCGCGGACGTGCTCCTCGAGCGAGGAGAAGTCCGGTGAAGCGCCCTCGCGCAGCTGGACGACGGCCGCGACGCGCTGGCCGAGCCGGTCGTCCGGGACGCCGATGACGAGCGCGTCGAAGACGTCGGGGTGCGACTTCAGCGCGCCTTCGACCTCTTCCGGGTAGACCTTCTCGCCGCCGGTGTTGACGCACTGGGAGCCGCGGCCGAGCAGCGTGACGGTGCCGTCCTCCTCGTAGCGGGCGTAGTCGCCCGGGACGACGTACCGGACGCCGTCGACCTCGACGAAGATCTTCTTGCTCTTCTCGGGATCGCCGTAGTAGCCGAGCGGGACGTGCCCGCGGCGGCCGATCAGCCCGACCGCGCCGGGCTTCTTCTCGACGAGGTTGCCGTCGTCGTCGAGCAGGATGGCGTCCTGGCCGAAGGTCACCCGCGGGCCGGCGCTGTGGTCGGAGCCCTTGGCGACCATGCCGATCCCGGTGAAGCCGCTTTCCGACGAGCCGATCGCGTCGGTGATCACGGCGTTCGGCACGAGCTCGACGAACTCCTGCTTCACCGACTGCGAGAACAGCGCGGCGTGGCTCGACACGGCGACGACCGACGAAGCGTCGTAGCCGCCCTCCCGGAAGGCCTCGATCAGCGGCCGCGCCATCGCGTCGCCGACGATCGTGAGGACCTGGACCTTGTGCTCCTGGACGGCCTTCCAGATCTCGTGGGCGTCGAAGCGCGGCACGAAGACCACCGGGCTGCCGGTGAACAGCGCGCCGAACGCGGCCCACTGCGCGGCGCCGTGGATGAGCGGCGCGGCGGGCAGCCGGGTCAGGCTCCCGGCCTTGCCCTGCTCGGCGAGCGTCCACTCGTCCGGGATGTACTCGCCGGTGACGAAGTTGATGCCGCCGCCGAGCGCGCGCCAGACGTCCTCCTGCCGCCAGAGCACGCCCTTCGGGTAGCCCGTGGTGCCGCCGGTGTAGAGGATGTAGAGGTCGTCGCCCGAGCGTTCCTCGAAGTCGCGCTCCGGGCTCTGCGCCTCGAGCGCGGTTTCGTAGTCGACGCCGCCGTAGCTCGCGTAGTCACCGTCGCTGCCGTCGTCGATGACGACAACGTGTTTCAGTTTCGGCGTCTCGGGCAGAACGGCGGCGACCTTGTCGGCATAACTTCTCTCGTGCACGAGGGCGACGAGCTCGGCGTCGGTGAAGAGGTAGACGAGCTCGCCGTGCACGTAGCGGTAGTTGACGTTGACGGCGATCGCGCGCAGCTTGTACGCCGCGATCATCGCCTCCAAGGCCTCGATCGAGTTGCGGGAATAGACCCCGATGTGGGACCCGCGTCCCACGCCGTGCGCGGCGAGGTGGTGGGCGAGCCGGTTGGCCCGCGCCTCCAGTTCGGCGAAGGTGACCCGCCGGTCGCCGCACACGACCGCGACGCGCTCCGGCACGGCGTCGACGGCGTGCTCCAGAAGATCCGCGATGTTGAGTGCCACGCCCTCAAAGTAGAACATGTTATCGTTCTGGGCAATGGCACTGCTCCTTCAGGAGGTCTCCCGTGGGTGAACCGCACGCGCTGGTTTCGCAAGAGGGGCAGACCCTGGTCGTCACGATGAACCGGCCCGAGGCGCGCAACGCGATCACCGGCGAGATGATGTCGATCATGGTCGAGGCCTGGGACCGCGTGGACTCCGACGACTCGATCCGCAGCTGCGTCCTGACCGGCGCGGGCGGCGCGTTCTGCGCGGGCGCGGACCTGAAGTCGATGTCCCGGAACTCGCCGTCGGAGTCGTTCGCCTCGGGCAAGTTCGACCCTTCGCGCATCCCGGGCCTGCTGAAGGGCCGCCGCCTGACGAAGCCGCTGATCGCGGCGGTCGAGGGCCCGGCGATCGCGGGCGGGACGGAGATCCTCCAGGGGACGGACATCCGGGTGGCCGGTTCTTCCGCCCGGTTCGGGGTGTCGGAGGCCCGGTGGGGGCTGTTCCCGATGGGCGGCTCGGCGGTGCGGCTACCGCGTCAGATCCCGTACACAGTGGCCGCGGACATCCTGCTGACCGGGCGCCACTTGAGCGCTTCGGAGGCGTTGGCGATCGGCTTGATCGGGCACGTGGTCCCGGACGGGACCGCGCTCACGAAGGCCCTGGAGCTGGCTTCGCTGGTGAACGCGAACGGGCCGGTCGCCGTGCGGGCCATCCTGCGGACGATCCGCGACACCGAGGGACTGCATGAGGAAGAGGCCTTCAAGCTGGACTCGCAGTACGGCATCGAGGTCTTCGCTTCGGAGGACGCCAAGGAGGGGCCACGGGCGTTCTCGGAGAAGCGGAAGCCGGAGTTCAAGGGCCGCTGACATAGAACGCGTTCCACCGATATCGGACCGCCCTGCGGAGGAACCTTGTCGACAGAACAAGAACATGTTTCACTCATGGATGTGACCGAGACACCACTGGCGGCGCCCCTCAACGTCGGCTTCGACTACACGCGGTCCACCGGGCCCGTGCTGGGCCGGTTCGTCACCTCCCTGCGCGACCGCCGGATCGAAGGCGTGCGGGGCAGTGACGGCCGCGTGCACGTCCCGCCCGTCGAGTACGACCCCGGTACCGCCGACCAGCTCGGCGAGTTCGTCCCGGTGGCCGAAGAGGGCACCGTCGTCTCGTGGTCGTGGTGCCCCGACCCCTTCGACGGGCAGCCGCTCAGCCGGCCGTTCGCCTGGGCGCTCGTCAAGCTGGACGGCGCCGACACCGCCATGCTCCACGCCGTCGACGCCGGCTCGCCCGGGAACATCCACAGTGGACAGCGCGTCCGCGTGAAGTGGGCCGACGACACCGTCGGGCACATCCGGGACATCGCCTACTTCCTGCCCGTCGACGCCGAGGACACCGCGCCGACCGAAGCCGCTCCCCCGGTCGCCGAACGCGAAGAAGGCGCCCCGGTCAGCGTTGTCATCACGCCCGTGCACCTGAAGTACATGCACTCGGCGTCGCCCGAGGAGAGCCGGTACCTGCGCGGGCTCGCCGAAGGCAAGCTCATCGGCCAGCGGTGCCCGAAGTGCGAGAAGGTCTACATCCCGCCGCGCGGCGCGTGCCCGACCGACGGCGTCCCCACCACCGACGAGGTCGAACTGCCCGACGCCGGCATCGTGACGACGTTCTGCATCGTCAACGTCCCGTTCCTCGGCCAGCGCCTCAAGCCGCCGTACGTCGCCGCGTACATCCTGCTCGACGGCGCCGACATCGCCTTCCTGCACCTCGTCCTCGGCTGCGACGCCCAGGACGTCAAGATGGGCATGCGCGTGCGCGCCGCGTGGAAGCCGCGCGACGAGTGGTGGACGTCGCTGGAGAACATCAGCCACTTCGAGCCGACCGGCGAGCCGGACGCGGCCTACGAAACCTTCGCCCACCACCTGTGAGGTCCTGATGCCAGACGTCGCGATCGCGGGCTTCGCGAAGGCCCCCAACGTCCGCGAGACCCCGGGAACCACCAACGGCGTGGAGATGCTCGTCCCGATCTTCGCCGAAGTCTTCGAGAAGACCGGCTTGTCCAAACAGGACATCGGTTTCTGGTGCTCCGGTTCGTCGGACTACCTGGCCGGACGCGCCTTCAGCTTCATCGCCGCCGTCGACGCGATCGGCGCGTTCCCGCCGATCCACGAGTCGCACGTCGAGATGGACGCCGCCTGGGCGCTCTACGAAGCCTGGCTGAAGATCAAGATGGGCGAGGTCGAGACCGCGCTCGTCTACGGCTTCGGCAAGTCCAGCGCCGGGCAGCTGAGCCGGGTGCTCGCCCTGCAGCTCGACCCGTACGTCGTCGCCCCCCTGTGGCCGGACTCGGTCTCGATCGCCGGGATCCAGGCGCGTATGGGCCTCGAGGCCGGCCTCTGGTCCGAAAAGGACCTCGCCGAGGTCGCCGCGCGCGGCACCGGCAAGGACGTCGCCGAGCTCCTCGACACGCCCTACTACGCAGATCCGCTGCGGCGCCACGACATCGCGCCGATCACCGACGGCGCGGCCGTCGTCATCCTGTCCACTGTGGACCGCGCACGCGACATCGTCGACCGGCCCGCGGTGATCACCGGCATCGAGCACCGCGTCGACTCCCCTGTCCTCGGCGCCCGCGACCTCACGCGGTCGCCGTCCACCGAGGCCGCGGCGAGCGCCCTGGACCTCGACGGCGCCGACCTCGCCGAGCTGCACGCGCCCTTCACCCACCAGGAGCTCATCCTGCGGACCGCGCTGAAGCTCGACGACGGCGTCAAGATCAACCCATCGGGGGGCGCGCTCGCCGCGAACCCGATGTTCTCCGCCGGCCTCGCCCGCATCGGCGAGGCGGCGGCCCGGATCCACAGCGGCGAATCCCGCAAGGCCGTGGCGCACGCGACGAGCGGCCCGGTCCTGCAACAGAACCTGGTGACCGTGCTGGAGGCCCGATGACCAAGCAGCTCACCGCCGTGCTCGGCACCGGCCAGACGCACCACCGCGCCAAGCGCCAGGACGTCTCGATGCCGGGCCTGCTGCGCGAGGCGATCGACCGCGCGATGGCCGACGCCCAGGTCGGGTGGAACGACATCGACGCCGTCGTCCTCGGCAAGGCACCGGACCTGTTCGAGGGCGTCATGATGCCCGAGCTGTTCCTCGCCGACTCCCTCGGCGCGACCGGGAAACCGCTGCTGCGCGTGCACACCGCCGGCTCGGTCGGCGGGTCGACGGCGCTGGTCGCCGCGTCGCTGGTCCAGTCCGGCGTGCACCGCCGGGTGCTGACCGTGGCGTACGAGAAGCAGTCCGAGTCGAACGCGATGTGGGGCCTGTCGATCCTGCCGCCGTTCCAGATGCCGGTCGGCGCCGGCGCGGGCGGCTACTTCGCGCCGCACGTGCGCTCCTACATCCGCCGGTCGGGTGCGCCCGAACACGTCGGCGCGATCGTCGCGGCCAAGGACCGCCGCAACGGCGCCCTGAACCCGTATGCGCACCTGCAGCAGGCCGACATCACCGTCGAATCGGTGCAGAAGTCGCAGATGCTGTGGGACCCGATCCGCTACGACGAGACGTGCCCGTCGTCCGACGGCGCGTGCGCGATGGTGCTCGGCGACGAGGCCGCCGGGGACGCCGTCGAGGGCGGCGCCGCCTGGATCCACGCGACGGCGATGCGCACCGAGCCGACGACGTTCGCCGGCCGCGACCAGGTCAACCCCCAGGCCGGGCGGGACGCCGCGGCCGCGCTGTGGGCCGAAGCCGGGATCGAGGACCCGATGTCCGAAGTGGACGTCGCCGAGATCTACGTGCCGTTCTCGTGGTTCGAGCCGATGTGGCTGGAGAACCTCGGGTTCGCGCCCGAAGGCGAAGGCTGGAAGGTCACCGAGGCCGGCGAGACCGCGATCGGCGGGCGGCTGCCGTGCAACCCGTCCGGCGGGGTGCTCTCGTCCAACCCGATCGGCGCGTCCGGCATGCTCCGCTTCTCCGAAGCCGCGAAGCAGGTCATGGGCCGGGCCGGGGACTACCAGGTCGACGGCGCGCGGATCGGGCTCGGGCACGCCTACGGCGGCGGGTCGCAGTACTTCTCGATGTGGGTCGTCGGCGCGGACAAGCCGCGTTGATACGCTCGACCCACCATGCCGAGACTCGCCGACCACGAGCAACGCCGCCGCCAGATCGCCGAAGCCGTCTGGCGGATCGCGAGCGCGCGCGGGCTCGAAGACGTGTCGCTGCGCAAGGTCGCGGCCGAGGCCGGCGTCTCGCTGCGGCTGGTCCAGTACTACTTCGGGACGCGGGACGACCTGCTGCTCGGCGCGCTGGAGATCCTCAACGCCGACGCCGGGGAGAGCATCCGCGCGGAGCTCGGCCCCGAGGAGGACGCGGCACCGCGCGAGGTGCTGCGGGCCATGCTCGTCGGGATGCTGCCGGTCGGCGACGAGCGCCGCACGCGCTACCTCGTGCACCTCGCCTACTTCGTCCGGTCCCTTTCGGACCCCGGGCTGGCGTCGGCGTTCAGCGGCGCGCCGCCCGAGCTGGAACGGCTGACCGCGGACCTGCTGGCGTGGGGCCGCGACCGGGGGGAGGTCGCGCCGGATCTCGAGCTCATGCCGGAGGCCGAGCTGCTGCTGTCGAGCGTCGACGGCCTGCAGACCAGCATCATCCTGGGCCAGCGGACGCCGGAAGCGGCGATCGCGCTGATCGACCACCAGCTCGACCGGCTCTTCAGCCTCGCGAACGTCGCCACTTGAGCGCCAGCAGCGTCCCGATCACCCCGGTCACGACGCCGACGGTGGCCGGCACCGCGACCGGCGGGTCCACCACGACCACCGGGTTCAGCACCACCGGCGCCGGCGGCTGGACCGGCTTCGGCGGCGCGTCGGAGCCGGTCGCGGTCCACGCCGTGACGTAGACGAGCAGCCGCGCGACGAGCGAGATGAAGAAGATCAGGCCGATGACCGAGCCGAACGCGATGCCGGTCGGCGAGTCGCCGATCAGGCGCAGGTAGAAGCCGCCGGCCAGCTTGAGCGCCTCGAACCCGATGGCCAGGGCGACGGCGCCGCGCACCGCGCTGCGCACGCCGACCTTCTGCCGCGGCAGCCGCGTGAGCACCCACAGGAACACCAGCCAGTCGGCGGCCAGCGACAGCGGCACCGAAGACGCCGACACGAGCTGGTGGCCCCAGCTCGTGTCGTCGAGGCCGGCCAGCCGCAGCAGGTAGCTGCCGAGCGCGGTGCCGGAGATGGTGAGCGTGAACGACACGAGCAGCGCCGCGGTGAGGCCGAGCAGCGCGAGCAGGTCGACGGCGATGAGCCGCGGGAGCGACTGGTCGGACCGGTTCTGCCCCCACAGCGCGGTGAGCGAGTCCCGCAGCGCGTTCATCCAGTTCCAGCCCGAGTAGAGGCCGATGACCAGGCCGAACACCCCGACGCTCGTGCGCTGCTCGACGAAGCCGGTGAGCAGCTTGGTGGCCTTGTCGCCGAGCCCGCCCGGCAGCGTGGAGACGATCGCGTGGACCATCGTGTCGAGCAGGTGCGGCTGGCTGGCCAGCACGAACCCCGCGACCGACGACGCCACCATCAGCAGCGGCACCAGCGAGAGCAGGCTGAAGTAGGTGATGGAGGCGATGTAGTGGTAGCCGCCCGCTTCGATGTAGCGGTCGGCGGCGCGGGCGAGGTGGTCCAGCCACCGGTACCGGGCGCGGGCCCGGGCCCAGGGGCTCGGGGCCTTGGGGGAACTCTTCACGCACTCTGTCTACCCAGCCGGAGGCCACTTCGCGCAAGCAACACGCGGTCGGACCATCAGCTCAGGACGACGAGCCCGGTGCCGTCGTCCACCGGGAGCGCCGCGTCCGTCGTCGCGAAGACCGTGCTGCCGAGGAAGTCGAGCTCGCAGCCGAGGGTGGCGAGGAAGGACGTGTCCGCGGCGTCGCGGCCGGTGGAGATCCGCAGCATGGTCTGCCGCGGCGCGAGGCGGGTGGCGTCGAAGACGTACCAGTGGCCGTCGATCGCGGCCTCGAAGACGGCGTGGAAGTCCATCGGCGAGAGGCCGGGCGCGTAGACGCCGACGTAGCGGGCGGGGATGTCGAGGGACCGGCAGAGCGTGACGCAGACGTGCGCGAAGTCGCGGCAGACGCCTTCGCCGGCCAGGAGCGTGTCGATCGCGTCGTCGGTCGGCCGGCTCGAACCGACCACATAGGACAGTCGCTCGTGGACGTTGCGGACGATGGCGTCCACCTTCGCCTTGGTGTCCTTGGCTTTGATCGCCGCAGGCGGGACGAGCCCGGCGACGCGGTCGGACGGGCAGTACCGGCTCGGCCGGGTGAAGATCGCCACGTCGGCGAGCGTCACGGGCTCGGGTTCGGGCTCGGTCAGCGCGCGTTCGGCGTGGTAGGTGACGCGGTGTTCGCCCTTGGGCAGGGTGAAGACCTCGGCGCGGGTGCCGTGGTCGAACTCGGCGAGCTCGCTGTCGCCGTGCCAGGAAACGGTGAGCTCTTCGGTATCGGCGTGCGCCGCGGCGACGGAGATCGCCGCGAGCCCGGGTTCGGTGACGTGGATCGAGAACTCGACGTCGACGGTCGCTCGCGGGGCCATCGCCTCATGATGTCACCCGCGGGCGGTATCGTTGCCCGGTCGGCACCCCGTTCACGAAAAAAGGTCCCGATGCCGCGCAGGCGGCCGGCGGCAGCGCAGGCCGAGATCGCCGGGCTCGAGCTCCGAACCTTCCTCGATCGGGCACGACACGGGTTGTGGCCGGGAGCGACGGCGGAGGCACTGGCCCGCTTGATCCGCCCCCTCGACGAGCGCTTCCTCGAGCTGAGCCTGCCCGATCCCCTGGCCCCGGCGCACTGGCCGTGGTGGACCCGGATCTGCGAGCGGCGCTGAGCCCCGCGGGACCCAGCGCCGCACGACCGCTCGCTCAGGCGTACCGCACCGGGTAGTGCTTGATCCCGTTCAACCAGCTGGACCGCAGCCGCACCGGCGGCGCCGCCTCGGTGATGGCCGGCATCACGTCCGCGATCGCGTTGAAGATCAGGTCGATCTCCAGCCGGGCCAGGTTCGCGCCGATGCAGTAGTGCGACCCCGTGCCGCCGAAGCCCACGTGCGGGTTGTCCTCGCGGAGGATGTCGAACTTCTCCGGGTCCTCGAACACCTCGTGGTCGAAGTTGGCCGAGCTGTAGAACATCCCGACGCGGTCGCCCTTGCGGATGTGCGCGCCGCCGAGCTCGGTGTCGCGGGTGGCCGTGCGCTGGAACGCCACCACCGGGGTCGCCCAGCGGACGATCTCGTCGGGCGCGGTCTTCGGCCGCTGCTCCTTGAACAGCTCCCACTGGTCGCGGTGGTCCAGGAACGCCTTCATGCCGTGGCTGATCGCGTTGCGCGTCGTCTCGTTGCCGGCGACCGCGAGCAGGATGACGAAGAAACCGAACTCGTCAGAGCCGAGCGACTCGCCGTCGACGTCGGCGTGGATCAGCTTCGTGACGATGTCGTCCATCGGGCACTTGCGCCGGTCCTCGGCCATGTTCCACGCGTAGCCGATGAGCTGCGCGGACGCTTCGAGCGGCTCGACCTCGTACTCGGGGTCGTCGTAGGCGACCATCTGGTTCGACCAGTCGAAGATCTTGAGCCGGTCCTCCTGCGGGATGCCGATCAGCTCGGCGATCGCCTGCAGCGGCAGCTCGCACGCGACGTCGGTGACGAAGTCGCCCGACCCCTTCTTGCGCGCCTCCGCGGCGATCCGCTCGGCGCGGTCGCGCAGGGTGTCCTCCAGCTTCGCGATGGACCGCGGGGTGAAGCCCTTCGACACGATCCGCCGCAGCTTCGTGTGCTGCGGGGCGTCCATGTTGAGCAGCACCAGGCGGTTCGCGTTGAGGTTGTCCTCGGTCATGCTCTCGTCGAAGCGGATGATCGCCGTCTTCTCGCTCGACGAGTACAGCGTGCTGTCGCGGGACACCTCCTTGACGTCCGCGTGGCGCGAGACGACCCAGTAGCCGTCGTCGCGGAAGCCCGCGGTGTTGTGCTTCTGGGGGTTCCACCACACGGGGGCGGTTCGCCGGAGCTCGGCGAACTCGTCCACGGGCAGCCGTTGGGCGTAGAGGTCCGGGTCCGTGAAGTCGAAACCGGCCGGGATGAGCGGAGCGGCCACGGTGCCTCCCACGTTTCGCCTTTGAAACACGTTCTAACGGCGATTGAAGCATACGGTGTTAACTTGCGGAAGACCGTTCAGTGAAACCCGTTAACTTGACCGATGAGGCCAGGTGAGCGAGCGCTCACTCGAAGTAGATCAAGTTCGGCCCGACCCTGCGGACGCTTGCCTCAAACGATAACTTGTTCTAGTTTTTGAGGTACAGGACAGCGTTTCCCGACGAAAGGGACGACATGGGCGGGCCGGTCATCGTCGAAGCCGTGCGGACCCCGATCGGCAAGCGGGGCGGGCTGCTGGCCGGCCTGCACGCCGCCGAGCTGCTGGGCGCCGCGCAGCAGGCCCTGCTCGACCGCGCCGGGATCGACCCCGCGCTGGTCGAGCAGCTGATCGGCGGCTGCGTCACGCAGGCGGGAGAGCAGTCCAACAACGTGACGCGCACGGCGTGGCTGCACGCGGGCCTCCCGGAGACGGCGGGCGCGACGACGATCGACGCCCAGTGCGGCTCGGCGCAGCAGGCGACCCACCTGGTCGCGGGGCTGATCGCGGCGGGGGCCATCGAGGTCGGCGTCGCGTGCGGCGTCGAGGCGATGAGCCGGGTGCCGCTGGGCGCCAACCGGGCCGGCGCGTCGCCGCGGCCGGCGTCGTGGTCGATCGACCTGCCCAACCAGTACGGCGCGGCGGAGCGGATTGCGGTCCGGCGCGGGCTGACGCGCGCCGACGTCGACGCGTTCGGCGCTTCGTCGCAGCAGAAGGCCGCGGCGGCGTGGGACGCGGGGCACTTCGACCGCGAAGTCGTGCCGGTGAAGGCACCGGTGCTGGCCGAGGACGGCTCCGCGACCGGCGAAACGCGCCTGGTCAGCCGTGACCAGGGCTTGCGCGAGACGACCGTCGAAGGCCTGGCGCGGTTGAAGCCGGTGGTCGAGGACGGGATCCACACGGCGGGGACGTCGTCGCAGATCTCCGACGGCGCGGCGGCGTTGCTGCTGATGGACTCCGCCCGGGCGTCGGAGCTGGGGCTGCGGCCCCGGGCGCGGATCGTGGCGCAGGCGCTGGTCGGCGCGGAGCCGTACTACCACCTGGACGGCCCGATCCGCGCGACGGAACGGGTGCTGTCCCGGACCGGGATGACGGTGGGTGACGTGGACCTGTTCGAGGTGAACGAGGCGTTCGCGTCGGTGGCGCTGTCGTGGCAGCAGGTCCTGTCGCCGGATCCGGCGCGGGTGAACGTCAACGGCGGCGCGATCGCGCTGGGTCACCCGGTGGGGAGCACGGGCGCGAGGCTGCTGACGACGGCGTTGCACGAGCTGGAGCGCCGCGACGCGTCGACGGCCTTGGTGACGATGTGCGCCGGCGGCGCACTGGCGACGGCGACAGTCATCGAACGGCTCTAGGCCGCGGCCACCGCGCCGTCCGGCTTGTGCTTGACTTCGGTGCATGATCTCGGAAAGCCGTTGCCCGGTGGAGAACGGTGAGCTCCTGGTCCGCCGCGGCGGCGAGGGTCCGGCGCTGCTGCTGATCGCGGGCGGCACCGGGTCGGGTGACTCCTACCGAGCGCTGGCGAAGCAGCTGTACGCGGACTACACGGTGATCACGTACGACCGCCGCGGCCACTTCGGCAGCACGGACTCGACGACGGGCCCGGTCCCGGTGTCGCTGCAAGCGGACGACGCGCGGGCAGTCCTGGAGCACACGGGCCTCGGCCCGGCAATGGTGTTCGGCTCGAGCGCGGGCGCGCTGATCGGGCTGGACCTGGTGGCCCGGTTCCCGGCCCACGTGACGACACTGGTGGCGCACGAACCCCCGGCGGTCCACTTGATGCCCGACGCGGGCGCGTGGCTCGAGGCGGCGGCGGAGCAGGTCCGGCTGGCCCGCTCGGGCGAGCTGATGACGGCGGTGACCCGTTTCGCGGACGCGATCGCCGGTGCGGCACTGCCGGATTTGCCGAACCTGCGGCTTCCGCACGAGGCCGACTGGATCCGGCTGTTCGACCGGGAGCTGACGGAGTTCTTCGACTACTTGCCGGATTTGCGGGCACTGCGAAAGGCGAGCACGGAGATCATCCCGGTGGCGGGCGAGGGCAGCCGCGGGCGGTACCACTACCAGCCGGCGAAGATCTTGGCTTTGGAGCTGGGGTTGCCGTTCACGGAGATGCCGGGGGCCCATCTGGCTCCGCAGCGGAACCCGGCGAAGTTCGCGGTGGCGTTGAAGGAGTTGCTGAGCCCGGAGCTTTGACCGGCCCACGCAGCACCCCGCCCTTCCCTGGGGGGCGTGCCCATGCCCAGTTTACCGGCGGACCACGACAAACCACCCGAGCCGAGCCTCCGCAGCCGGACTTGTCCACATCCGGCTGGGAATGTGCACAACTGGTCGCGCGCCGGTCGGCAGCGTACGTGCGGACCTGGGTTCGGCGGGACACCGGCTGGTTCGGGGACGCGCTGCGATCACGCCGGGGCCGGATCCGCGTGCCGGGCTTGCAAGCCGAAGTCACCATCGAGGACATCGGCGCTGAGGTCACGGCGGAAGTCGACGCTGCTTACCGAACCAAGTACACCGGCGGCGGCACGGACGCCATGGTGACGACCGAAGCCGCGGCAACCACCCTGCGGCTCGACCCGCGGTAGCTCAGGCAGGAAGCCTGTGCGGCGGGGTGTGGCCGGCAGCCGCGGCCGAAGGCGGCGCAGGGCCGATGACCCGGCTCACACCACCCGGACCCCGTCCTTCCAGACCTCCCGGATGTTCCCCGCCAACCCCGGGAAGTCATAAGGATCCCCGGCCACCACGACCAAGTCCGCTCGCAACCCGGCCTCCACCCGCCCCAGCTCTCCGTCCAACCCCATCAACCGCGCGGCGGACGATGTGGTCGCCTCCAGGACGTCCCCCGGCGTCATCCCGCAAGCCGCCATCAGCGCCAGCTCCTCGAGGTTCGTCCCGTGCGGCCCGACCCCACTATCGGTCCCCATCGCGATTCGCACTCCCGCCGCATACGCGCGGCGGACCGAATCCCGGTGCACCTCCACCACTTCACGCGCCTTCGCCACCACCGCGGCGGGCAAGTCCACCCCTGCGTCCGCCGCGCGCACGACGTTCACCGGGGCGATCAACGTCGGGACCAGCCACGTCCCGTGGCCCAGCATCAGCTCGATCGCTTCGTCGTCCAGGTAGATGCCGTGCTCGATCGAGCGCACCCCCGCGCGGACCGCGTTCTTGATGCCCGCCGCTCCCTGGGCGTGGGCCATCACCGGGCGGCCCTGGGCCGCCGCCTCGGCCACCAGGACCTCCAGCTCCTCCGGCGTGTACTGCGAATGCCGCGGGTCGTCGCGCGGGGACAGCACTCCGCCCGTCGTGCACACCTTCAGCACGTCCGCGCCCGCTCGCAGCAGCGTCCTGGCCACCCGGCGCATCTCGTCGGGGCCGTCGGCCGTCGCGTCCGGGCGGCCCGGGTGCGGGACCAGCAGGGGGACGCACAGACCGGACGGGTTCCAGCTGTCGCCGTGGCCGCCCGTCTGGCTGATCAGCCCGATCGAAATCTGCAGCCGCGGCCCTGGGATCAGGCCGTCGTCCACCGCCTGCTTGATGCCCAGGTCCGCGCCCGACGCGTCGCGGACCGTCGTGATGCCCAGGCCGAGCGTCGCCCACAGGTTCCGCGCCGCTTCGTAGAACTGGTAGGAAAACGGCTTCTGCACGCGGGCCAGCAGCCCGATGTCCGACACCGTGACGTGCACGTGGCAGTCGAAGAGCCCCGGCAGCAGCACCGCGCCCGAACAGTCGACGCCCTCGTCGCCGTCGAGGTCCGTGCCGACGTCGACGATCCGGCCGTGCTCGACGACGACGTCGGCCGGCGCCGGGTCCGCGCCCGTGCCGTCGAAGACCGAGCCGCCGGTGAAAACCGTGCGCGTCACGCCGCCTCCACGAGAGAAGTCCGTCGCGGCGCCACCACCGCGGCCAGGGCGAGGACGACGACGTTGACGCCGAGCCCGACCAGTCCCACGTTGACCGTGCCGACGAGATGGGTGTCCACAAAGGTCAGCCAGACGACCACCAGCTCGCCCGCGATCAGGCCGGCGAACACCGGTCCCTTGCCGACCGGCACGCGCCGCAGGAAGCCCAGCAGGTTGGCCGGGGCCAGCTGGACCGACCCCGAATAGGTGAGCAACAGCAGGTTGGCCAGCAGGTCCGGCCGGAAGATGCCGAGCACGAGGGCAAGAGTACTCGCGAGCACAACCGTGCCGTGGTTGATCCAGAACTGCCTGCGGCCACTGCGGACGCGGACGATGTTGCGCGCCACCAGCGACGAGATGCCGATCAGGATCCCGGCCGCGGGGACCATCGCGGTGGCCGTCGCGGCGACCACGATGATGCCGGTCACCCAGGGCGGCAACGCGTCTTTCGACAGCGTCAGCAATACGCCGTTCGGGTCACTCTTCTTGGGCACCACGATGATCGCGGCGAACCCCACGATCATCGGCAGCAGCAGGCACAGCTCGTAGATCGGCATCCAGGTGTAGTTGCGCCGCAGCACCTTCGGGTCGCGCGCGGACATCAGCGCCGGCCACGAGTGCGGCAGCGTCATCAGCCCGACGCCGATCGCGCTGACCAGCATGCTCGTCACGAACCACACGTGATCGTTCGGTCCACTGTGGACGATCAGCTTCTCCGGGTGCAGCTGCTCGATCTTGTGGAACACCCCGCCGATCCCGCCGGCGAAGTGCGTCGGCACGGCGATGATCAGCACCACCAGCGCGACCAGCATGATCCCGTCCTTGAAGTAGGACGTCGCCGCGACGCCGCGCAGCCCGGCCCACAGCACGAACGCGACCACCAGCACGCTGCCGGTGACCATGCTCAGCGTGCCGGACGCGCTGTCGCCGGTGACCAGCCGGACGATCAGGCCCAGCCCGGTGATCTGCAGCTGCAGGTACGGCAGCACGAAGACCACGCCGAGCACCGCCGACAGCGTCCCGAGCGCCCGGCTGGAGTAGCGGTCCTCCAGGAAGTCGCCCTGGGTGAGGTAACCGCGCTCCTTGCCCATCGTCCAGAGGCGCTTCGCGAGGAAGAACAGCACGACGTAGGCGATCGGCACGTACGGCAGCGCGTACATCGCCGCGACGCCGCCGGAGAACGCGAGGCCGGCCATGCCGAGGAAGGTGAAGGTGGTGAACACCTCGCCCGCCTGCAGGAACCACATGGTGAGCGCGCCGAAGCGGCGGCCGCCGACGGTCCACTCGGCCAGGTCGGCGACGGGCTTGCGCCGGCCGAGGAAGCCGAGGACACCGATCAGGACGATGCCCACGAGGGTGAAGGTGAGGATCACGACTCGTCCTCCCGCCCGCGCATCAGGCGCTCCGACAGCAGCAGCGCCGGGGTGAACATGAGGCACCAGAACGCGCCCCACACGACCATGCGCGGCAGCCCGAGCCACAGCCCGGTGGTGTTGACGAACGGCAGGAACGGCATCAGGACCAGCGCGACGACCGGGAGCACCGGGGGCCAGTGGTAGCTGCGCACGCCCGTCACCCGGCCAGGAGCCCGAGGCGGCGGACGGCGAGCTCGGCCAGCAGCGCGGCGCCGTCGCCGAGGACGCTGTCGTCGAAGCGGGCGCGCGGCGAATGGTTGTCCGGTGCGGACTCCGGGTCCGTCGGGCAGGCGCCGAGGAACAGGTACGCGCCGGGAACGCGTTCGAGCACGCGGGAAAAGTCCTCCGAGCCGGTGATCGGATCGGCCATCTCGGTGAACCGCTCTTCGCCGAAGACGTCACGGATCGTGTCGGCGACGAAGTCGTACGCCGCGGCGTCGTTGACCGTCGCGGGGTACTCCGGCTCGTAGGTTACCTCGATGTCGAGACCGTGCGCTTGGGCGATGCCGCGGCAGACCTGGACGGCGCGCTCCCCCACCCGCGCCGCGACCTCCGGGGAGAACGACCGCAGCGTCGCTTCGAACTTCGCGTCGTCCGGGATGATGTTGCGGCGGGTGCCGGCGTGGAACTGGCCGACGGTGATCACGACCGGGTCGAAGACGTCGAAGGTGCGCGTCACCATCGTCTGCAGGGCGGTCACCATCTCGCAGGCCGCGGGGATCGGGTCGCGCGCGTCGTGCGGCGAGGAGCCATGGCCGCCGTCGCCGAGGACGCGGACTTCGAGCGCGCCCGAGGCCGCCATCAGCGTGCCGGGCCGGGCGGCGAAGTGGCCCTTCGCGTAGGTGGCGGCCGAAACGTGCAGGCCGTAGGCGGCGTCGACGTGCTTGCCGGACGCGGTCAGCACGCCTTCCTCGATCATGTGGCCGGCGCCGTCCCAGCCTTCTTCGCCGGGCTGGAACATGAAGACGACGTCGCCGGCGAGTTCTTCGCGGCGAGCGGCGAGCAGGCGGGCCGCGCCGACCAGGCCCGCGGTATGCAGGTCGTGGCCGCAGGCGTGCATGGCGCCGTCGAGGGTCGAGCTGAACTCCTCGCCGCTGGCTTCGGTCACGGGGAGGGCGTCCATGTCGCCGCGGAGCAGGACCGTTCCGCCGGGTTGGCCGCCGCGGAGGACCCCCGTGATCGACGAGAGGTTCTTGCCGAGGCTGATTTCGAGGGGCAGGCCGTCCAGCGCGGCGAGCACCCGCTCCTGGGTGCGCGGGAGGTGCAGGCCGATCTCGGGGATGCGGTGCAGGTCGCGGCGGAGGGCGACCAGGTCGGCGAGGAGGGCGGCGGCGTCCGAACGCAGGGTCATCCGCAGATCATGCAAGTGTCGAGCACAATGGCCGCAGGAATTCCCCGAAACCACCGCTGCGAGAGCCGATGAACGAAGAATCCGCCATGTTGACCGAGCAGGACCTCAAACTGGTCGACGCGCTGCAGGCGGCGCCGCGGGCGTCGTGGTCGACGCTCGGCCGCGCGCTCGGGCTCGGCGCGGTCACCGTCGCCCGGCACTGGGACACGCTGGTCGAGCGCGGGGACGCGTGGCTCACCGCGTACGTCGGCGGCGAGCTGAGCGCGCGGCTGGCCCTGGCGTTCGTCGAGATCGCGTGCGTGCCCGGCACGGCGCTGGCCGTCGCGGGCGCGCTGGCCGCGGACCCGCACGTGGTCACCGTCGAGTACGTGGCCGGGCCGTGCGACCTGCTGGCTCACGTCGTCGCGCCGACGCTGCGCGAGCTGGGCGCGCACGTGCAGGACCGGGTGGCGGCGGTGCCCGGGGTGGCGCGGGTGCGGACGGTGCTGTCGCCGCGGATGTTCACCGAGGGCAGCCGGTGGCGGGTGCGGGCGATCTCGCCGGGGCAGCGGGAGGCGTTGTCGGCGAAGCCGGCGAAGAACCGCGCGCCGCTGCGGTTCGACGACGCCGACCGCGCGCTGGTCCTGGCCCTCGGCGTGGACGCGCGGGCATCGGCGGCGGCGCTGGCGGCCGAGCTGGGTGTCGGGGCGACGACGGTCCGGCGCCGGCTGGACGCGTTGCTGGCCCGGGGCGCGATCCGCGTCCGGTGCGAGATCGCGCGGTCGGTGTCGCCGGCGCCGGTCACGGTGACGCTGTGGCTGCGGGTGCCGCCGGACAAGCTGGAGACGACGGCGCGGTCGCTGGCGATGCTGCCGGAGGTGCGGATGTGCGCGGCGCTGACGGGGGCGGCGAACCTGATGCTGGTGGTGTGGCTGCCTTCGCAGCACGAGACGCTGGGGTTGGAGGCGGTGCTGGCGGCGAAGCTGCCGTGGCTGGAGGTGGCCGCCCGAGCGGTGACGCTGCGGAGCGTGAAGCTGATGGGCCGCCTGCTCGACGCGGCGGGGCGCGGGGTGGGCCGGGTGCCGCTGGACTTCTGGGCCGCGGTCCCCGTGCCGGAGCACGGGGACCGCGGCGTAGGCCGGTCCGGGGGATGAGGGGGGTGAGGTGGAGGGAAGCATCCACCGGACCGGGTCTTCGGGGCCGGCTTCGAGGGCCGGGCTTCGGGGCGCTGTGCTGGAGTGCGGTGCCTTCGGGGCACGGGCTTGGGAAGCGCGGCTCCCGGGTGCTGGCTTCAGGGCTGGGCTCCGAGGCCGCGGCTTCGGGGCGTTGACTCTGGGCCGAAACCTCGGGACTGAGGCTTTAGGGCTGGCTCCGAGGCTGAGGTTTCGGAGCGCCGGCCTCGGGCCGGCTTCGGACCACCGGCCCGAGGGCCGTGGTCTTCGGCTACCTCCTACGGGACTACTGCTTGGGCGGCGGCACCTTCGGGCGCCGGCCCTGTGAGCACCGGCCCGGAAGTTGGCCTCCGGCTGCACCTTCTCCGGAGCGCCACCCCCGGATGAGCCGACTTAGGCCGGAGGTTCCGGCCCGCCCGCCCGAGGGGCGGGCGCCGGGCCGGGAAGTTCGGGAGCGGATCTCCTCTGATCGGAGCCTGTGGCTCGTGTGGTCGGAGGCGGGTCTCGCCCTGGCTGGAGCGGCTCTGACTTGACCGGCTCGGGTGACCCGAGGCTGGACTCGTCGGCGGTGCGGGAGGAGTTCCGGCTCGGTGGACTCGGGGGGTGAGGTGGAGGGAAGAACGTCCACCGGCCGGAACTCGCGGGGCGGGACTGCTCCCGCCGTCTTCCTCCTTCGCTGATCCGGCGAACCGGATCGGTGTGGGGTGAGGAATCCCGGCCCGGGGGACATAGGGGGTGAGGTGGAGGGAAGTGTCCACCCGGGCCGGGGCTCGGGGCGCGGGACGGGGTCCCGCGGTTCTTTCGGGTGGTGCGACCGGCCCGGCGGACTTGGGGGGGTGAGGTGGAGGGAAGTATCCGCCGGGCCGGGGTTCGTGGGGCGGGTCAGTACCCGCCGGTCGCCGCGGCCGTCGAGACCTGCGCTTCCGGCCGGCGCGACGGGTCCACCTTGCAGCCGTTGGGTTCCATGGCGTACCAAGTGTTCCCGGCGCCGTGGCCGGTCGCCTCGCCGGGCGCGCCGTCCTTGGCGTAGGTGTAGACCGGCCAGCCGCCGACCGTCACCTGCTCGCGGCCGTCGGCTCTCGTGATCCGGCCGACCAGGCCGGTGTCGATGTCCTGGGCGACGGTGATCCGGCCGTCGACGAGCAGCGGTGGCCACGTCTTCGCGCAGGTACCGTCGCAAGTGGACTGTCCGGAGCCCTTGCCGTCCTTGGTGAACAGGTAGAGCGTGCGGCCGGCCTGGTCGGTCAGGACCGGGCCGAGGCCGCCGATGTCGGTGGTGCCGAGGGTGGTCGCGGCAGCCGCCTTGACCTTC
This sequence comes from Amycolatopsis sp. NPDC114478, assembly GCF_055633805.1. Taxonomy (NCBI): domain Bacteria; kingdom Bacillati; phylum Actinomycetota; class Actinomycetes; order Pseudonocardiales; family Pseudonocardiaceae; genus Amycolatopsis; species Amycolatopsis sp. NPDC114478. Next base: position 264,842 of record NZ_JBVKDO010000008.1, read on the forward strand.
TCCCCCGTCGGCGTGATCGCCGCCCAGTCGTCGCTGACGTTCTGGCCGAGCGCGACGCCGGTGCCGGTGTCCTTGGCGTAGGTGTACACCGGCCAGCCGGCGACCGTCACCTGCCGCTGCCCGTCGGGCCGGGTGACCTGGCCGACGAGCCGAGCGTCCACACCGGACGCCGACACCGGGGTGTCGGAGAGCAGCGGCGGCCACGCCTGCTCGCAGGCGCCGACACAGGCGGTCCGCGACGGCTTCGCGGAATCCTTGGCGTAGCGGTAAAGCGTGTGGCCCGCCGCGTCGGTGAGGACCGTGCCGAGACCCTCCACTGTGGACGTGCTCAGCTGCGCCGAGCCGGTGGCGGGAGTCGCCTGAACCGTGCTCGCCGAGAGCTGCTGCGCGGCCGGCTGGACCACACCGGACGTGGCGTACGGGTTGGTCCCGCAGGCCGCGACCAGCGCGAGACCGGCGACGGCGGCCACGGCAGCGGCACTCGGACGAGCACGGTTCATCGGACGTTCTCCCTCCTGGTGTGGAGTGACCGGACGGGTGGAGCTGCTACTCCGCGCAAGCCTTTCCGGAGTTGATGCAGTTGACCAGGCGGCCCATGATCCTGCGGCTCATCACGTTCGCGAAGTCGTCGTGGTCGGACCGCGGGTTGTGCTTCTCCTGGGCGAAGGCGTCCACTTTGTACTGGCCCTTCTGCTGGACGTCCTGCGGGACGTTGTAGACCAGCGTCACCTGCAGCTGCGGCACGTTCTTGAAGCCCTGCGGGCACTTGCCCTGCTGGTTCGCGAACACGATGTGCGTGCGGTGGTTGGCGCTGTCGGTGTTCTTGCCGTCCCAGCAGTTCGGGAAGGCGTGGATGCGCTCGACCTTGCTGCCGGCCGGGCAGATCGGGTAGAGGTCGGTCAGCCGGTCCTCGAACCCGGTGCAGGTCCAGCTCGGCCGGGCGTTGGCCGGGCCGTTGGTGCTCTGCTTGGCGTCGCCGTAGAGGATCTTCAGGCCGAGGGGCATCGCGACGACGTTCTGAGCGCCGCCGCCGATGAACTTCAGCGTCGCGGACTCCGGCTCGATGATCTGGCCGTCGTTGTCGCCGACCTCTTGGTTCGCACCCTGCGGGCCGCCGAGCTGCGTGGCCGGCGGTGCGGCGGCGGAGCTGCTCTGGTTGTTGTTCTGGCCGCCGTTCTGGTTGTTCTGGCCGCCGTTCTGGTTCTGGCCGCCGTTCTGGTTGTTCTGGCCGCCGTTCTTCCCGCCGCGCCGGCGGTCCTGGGCCTGCTGCTGGTTCTGCTGGTTCTGGCCGTTCTGCTGCTGGGCGTTCTGGTTACCGCCGCGGGCCGCGCCGCCACCGGTGCCGCGCTGCTTCTGCTGCTGACCGTTCTGCTGCTGGCCGTTCTGCTGCTGCGCGTTCGGATCCTGCGCATTCGGGTCCTGCGCGTTCGGATCCTGCGCGTTCGGGTCCTGCGCATTCGGGTCCTGCGCGTTCGGATCCTGGCCGTTCTGGTTCTGGGCGGCCTGCTGGCCCTGACCGGCGTCCTGGGCGGCCTGCGCGTCCTTGGCGCTCTGGTCCTGCGGGACGTCGGCGATCTTGCCCTGCTGGTTCTGCTGGGCCTTCTGGTTCTGGCTCGCCTTGGTCGCGTTGTCCGCGCGGTCGACGCGGATCACCGGCCAGAAGTACGCCGACTTGTCACCGTTCTTGCAGGTGGTGCCGCCGGCGAGGAGGCTCTTGAGGCTCGAGTTCGCGTCGGTGGTCACGTTGCCGACGTAGTCGTGCAGGTGCTGAGCACCGTTCTTGATCCCCGGCTGCGCGATGAAGTTGTCCGGGTTGTGGTGCGCGCCGTCCGCGTTCGTTCCGCAGTTGACGGTGAAGGAACCCTGCGCACCCTTCTTCAGCAAGGCCGCGTTGACGTTGTTGCCGGCGGGAACCTTGTTGATGTCGATGAAGAACGACGGGTCCGCGGGGTCCGCGCTGGCCTCGCCCGTGCGGCCCGCGGTGACCGCGACGGCGAGCGCGCCGACGGCGATCGCCAGGCCGATCGCGCCCATGGCGATCTTGGTACGGCGGGCGACGCGATGCTTGCCCGTCACGGGGGACCGAGAATTCCGGGCCATAGACTAGTTCACCTCGTTCGTTATTCCGGGCACGCCGAACACCGCGGTGGCCCGGGCAAGAACTCCGTTGGTTTGAGGTCGAGATCGCACGGAACCCGGGGGGATGCTTGCGGTTCCGGCTGTCGGGATGCATCGGGGGATGCATTGGGGGATACGGACGCGGGCGCGGTGAGGTTCAAAAGCGACCAGCCCGTTATCTGTTCGTTATCAAGCGGAACGCAACCGCACGGCATTAACCCAGGTCACGGCAGTGCGAAAGAAAAAAGCGAGTTCTGAACCGCGGCGAACGCGCCTGCGTGGTCCGGACCGGAGAAGCGGAAAAGGAGTCAGCGCTGCACGACGACGAGCACCGTGCCGTCGTCGCCGCGGACCTCGAAGCGGCTGATCTGCTCCACCGCCAGCGAGGTGGAACCCTGCAGCCGCAACGGGTCCGGCGAGCCGGGGATGCCGAACCCCTTGGGCGGCACCGACCAGCCGGACACGACGCGGTCGTCGCCGGTGGTCGAGATGGCGACCAGCTGGCACTTGAGCGGTCCGACGATCCCGCGCAGCTCGAGGTCGACGCGGCTGCCCCACTCCACCGGGGACACCGTGACGACGGCGCTCACGGCCGACCCGCCGCTGCCGCGGCCGTAGGTCTGGCCGCCGCCGGGCTGGTTCGGCGCGCCGGTGGACGGCGGGGGCACGGACGTCGCCAGGACGCTCGTCGCGGGCGGGGGCTGCTTGCCGGACGGCGCGGCGAGGGAAGCGGGCGGGACGGCGTCTGCCGGCTGGACCGCGAGGGTCACCAGCGGGCCCGCGATCACCGCGGCGGCGGCCGCGGCCCCGGCGAGGAGGCCGATCCGCTTGCGGCGGCGGCGCTTGACGGCGGCCTCTTCCATCAGGCCGCGCAGCACGCGGGGCCCGGGCGCGAGGGTGCGCGGGCCGGGCGCCGGCATCGGCGGCTCCGGCCAGCTGCGCTTGACCAGGTCGAGGACGTCCGGCAGCTGGTAGAGCTCGATCAGGTCGAGCTGGCAGTGCGGGCAGTTCATCAGGTGGGCTTCGAACTGCGTGCTCTCGGCCTCGCTGAGGACGCCGAGCACGTACGCGGCGACGTCGGTGTGTGCGGACCCGGCCACCCTCAGCTCACCCCCGCTCCCGGAGGGCCCGGCGCAGGGCGCGGACGGCGTGGTGGATGCGGGACTTGATGGTGCCCGGCGGCACGCCGAGGGTCGCCGCGACCTCGTTCACGGTGCGATCGCGCAGGTAGGTCTGCTGGATGGCTTCCCGCTGCTCGGGCGAAAGGCCCTGCAGCGCCTCGTAAACGATCATCGCGGCGAGCGTCCGGTCCGATTCGTCGGACACCGCGATCGCGTCGGACTCGATCTCTTCGAGCTCCTGGGGCCGGACACTGCGGCTGCGCCAGCCGTCGATGACGGTCCGCCGGGCGACGGTGAACAGCCAGGCGCGCAGCATCTCCGGCTGGCGGTCGAGCTTGTCCGCGTTCCGCCACGCCTTGATCAGGGTCTCCTGCACGACGTCTTCGGCCCACTGCCGGTCGTGGCCGGTCAGCCGCAGCGCGAACGCCATGAGGGACCCGCCGAACTCCTGGTAAAGCGCCTTCGCCAAGTCATCGGAGGCGTCGTTCGGCTCGACAACGACTTCCTGATCTTGAACGGGTCTCAGCGCTCGGGTGTGCCGTCCCACGCGGGACATCCTGGTGCTCCGAAGGGGCTACGTCCAGTACCAAACGGTCCCGAAACTTTTTTGAACCGTTTCCGGACCGTGTCCGTATCCCCTACCGAAGACCCCGACAAAGCGTTGTCCCCCGCAACGCTCCGCATCCACTCCGGACCGATTGTCCACTGTGGATCATTCGCGCGCATTTTCGCCTCACCCCAGGCTACTGCGCGTAGTCATGCCCTCGGAGGAGCAGTGATACGCATTCCCCGTACGGTGGTCCCCGCCGCCGTGTGCCTCACCGCACTCGCCCTGCTCACCGCCTGTACCGCCGGCGCGGCCACCACCTCGGGCGGCTACGCCGCGGGTGGCGGTGCCGGGATGCAGATGCCCGGTATGCAGCAACAGGCCCCGATGACGATCGCGATGCCGCAACCCATCACGGCCAACCCGAACGACCCGCTGAAGAGCCAGCTCAGGGCCGCGAAGACGTTCGACCTCGGCCTGATGCTCGTCGACGGGACCGGTTACACGCTCTACCGCTACGACCGCGACTCGACCGACCCGTCCCGCTCGAACTGCAACGACGCGTGCGCGACCAAGTGGATCCCGGTCAAGGCCGGCGGCAACCTGGCCCCGATCGACGTCGACCGGTCGCTGATCGGCCAGATCACCCGTGACGACGGCACCCAGCAGGCCACCCTCGCCGGCTGGCCGCTGTACCACTTCACCGGCGACAGCGAACCGGCCGACACGTCCGGGCAGGGCGCCGACCAGGCGTGGTACCCGATCGCGCCGGACGGCAAGAAGATCACGATGACCCAGGACCAGTGGAGGGAAAATGCTTTCGGCCTCTGAGCTCGCGGGGCTGGAGCTCGCTCCGCCGTCCCCGCTCGAGCGTTCACGCCCGCTGGTCCGGATCCTGTTCGTGCTGGTCGCGGTGCTGACGCTGCTCGCGTCGGTGTCCCCGGCCTCGATCGCCCAGACCACCGCGGTCTCGCCCGAAGACGCCGTGCTGCTGACCAAGGTCCGCCAGGCGGGCCTGTGGGAGATGCCCTCGGGCATGATGGCAATGCAGAAGGGCAGCCCGAAGGTCCAGGCGGTCGGCTTCGCGATCATGATGGACCACGGCCGGCTCGACGTCGCGACGCGCGCGCTGTCGCAGAAGCTGAACTCGCCGGTCCCCGACCAGCCCTCGGCCGAACAAATGGGCTGGCTGGCCGAGGAGATGGCGGCGCCCCCCGGGGCGTCGTTCGACAGCGTCTTCGCCAACCGGCTGCGCGCGGCGCACGGCCAGGTCTTCGCGATCCTCGCGCAGCTGCGCGCCGGCACCCGTAACGACGACGTGCGGGCGTTCGCGACCGTCGGCAACCAGGCCGTCATGCGGCACATGACGATGCTCGAGAGCACCGGCATGGTCGACTACACCGCGCTGCCGACGCCGGCCGTCTCCACGACCGCCGCGCCCGTCGGGCAGCCGCTGGGCCTCGACTCGTCCCAGATCGCCGTGGTGGGTGCGCTGTTCCTGCTGCTCGGCGGCGGCCTGTTCTACGTGCTGCGCCAGGTCAAGGGCAACCGCGGCCGCGGCCGGGGCTCGCGCCGGCCGGCCACCGTCAGAACCGGGGGCAGCCATGGTTGAGACCTGGCACGACGCGACGATCTTCCTCACGCAGCAGTTCCAGCCCAAGACCGACCCGGCGGCCCGCGGTCTCGCGGCCTTCGCCGCCCGGGCGTCCTACGCGGCGATGATGCTGACGCTCACCTGGGGCGTGCTCACCGCCACCGGCTGGGTGCGCTCGGTCACCGGTCGCAAGGCACTCCGCAGCTCCCACATGGTGCTGGCCACCGCCACGCTGATCTTCGGCGGCATCCACGCACTGGGCTTCTTCTACCTGACGATCCAGCCCTACAGCCTGCAGTACCTGTTCCTCCCCTTCCTGTCGGACCAGGAGACCCGGCACAGCATCGGCATCGTCGGCTTCGAGGTCATGCTGGCCATCGCGCTCACCGCGGGCCTGCAGCGGTTCACCTCCTACCGCCGCTGGCTGTGGCTGCACCGCTGCGCGTACCCGGCGGTCGCGCTGACCGCGCTGCACGCGTGGTTCGGCTCGATCGCCAACGGCCACCTCGCGGTCGTCTGGCTGGGCGGCATCACGCTGCTCGTCCCGGCGGTCACGACGTCGCTGCTGCGGTTCATGCCCGCGCGGACCCTCGAACGCATCGGACTCGTGGAAGAGCAGGTGGCCTGACATGCCCTTCCGTTTGCCCGGTGGCGGGCCCCGGATCAGCGTCGACAACGACCGGTGCGAGCTCTACGGCATCTGCGCGATGGAGGCCCCGGACGTGTTCGACCTCGGCCAGGACGGCCGCCTGCGCTTCCACACGCGGCTGCTGGACGAAACCACGATTGAACAGGCGAAGATGGCGGCCCGCTGCTGCCCGATGCAGGCGGTCGTGATGAGAGGAGAGCTCGATGGCTGACGGCGACCGGATCGTCATCGTCGGCGCGGGCGTCGCCGGGCTGCGCGCGGCGGAACGCCTGCGCGAGCAGAAGTTCGACGGCGAGATCGTCCTCATCGGCGACGAGGCGCGGCGCCCCTACCACCGTCCGATGGTCTCCAAGGCGCTGGTGATGGGCACCGAACGGCCCAGCGACGTCGGGCTCGACCACTACCTGCCCGACCTCGACGTGCACTGGCGCCTCGGCGCCCGGGTCACGCACCTCGACACCACCGAGCGGGTCGTGCACCTGCCCGGCGGCGAGTCCCTCTGGTACGACGGCCTGATCGCCGCGACCGGCGTCTACCCGCGGCACCTGCCCGGGGCCCCGCGGCACGACCCGCGGGTGCGGATCCTGCGCACGGTCGAGGATTCGATGGCCGTCCGGCGCTGCCTGCACGCCAGCAAGAAGCCGGCCGTCGTGATCGGCGCCGGCCTGATCGGCAACGAGTTCGCGGCGAGCATGCGGCACATCGGCCGGGACGTCACCCTGGTCGGGCACGCCAAGGCGCCGCTGCACCGCTTCGGTGACCGCGTCTCGAGCGGCATCGTCGAGGCGCACCACGAGCACCGCGCGAAGCTCGCGATGAAGAGCGAAGTGCGGCACTGGATCAGCACGAAGGACACCGTCGGCCTGCACTTGACGAACAACCAGCTGCTGGTCGCCAGCGTCGTCGTGCTCGCCATCGGCAGCGTCCCGTCGGTCGACTGGATGCGCGGCTCCGGCCTCGACATCAGCGACGGCGTGCTCTGCGACTCGAAGCTGTTCGCCGAGGGCGCTTCCGACGTCGTCATCGCCGGCGACATCGCGCGCTGGCCGAACCTGCGGTTCGACGAGACCCCGCGGCGGGTCGAGCACTGGATCAACGCCGTCGAGTCGGCCCGGCACGCGGCGGACAACCTGCTGATGGGCCAGTCCAGCGCCAAGCCGTTCACCCCGCTCCCCCGCGCGTGGTCGACGCTGTACGACACGCGGCTGCAGATGTGCGGCATGCCGTCGCTGGCCGAGGACACCGTCACGCTGGCCGACGGCATCACCGGCTTCATCCGCGACGGGCGGCTCGTCGGCATCTCCTCGTGGGACAAGCCGCGGGCGATGCTGGACTGGATGGCCGAGCTCGACCGCCGGCTGCCCGCGCCCGACTACGTGCCGGAGCCGGAGCCCGCTCCCGCCCCGGCGGTCGCGGAGGTCCCGACCGTCGAACCGGCGATCGCCGCGCTGGCGGCCGACGTGCCGCCGGAGTTCGACAGCGGCTTCGACCACCAGGCGTTCGAGCGCGAGTTCGAGAGCGAGTTCGCCAACGACATCCCGACCACGGCGTTCCCCTCGCTCGCGGCTCCGCCGACCACGGCGTTCGCCGCGCAGCCCGGGGCCGCGGCGCCGCCGACCATGGCCATCCCGATGGGGAGGTAGAAAGCCGGGACGTGGCTGCGCGCGGCGGCCATCGTCCCTTCGCCGGTCACCACGCCCCCTCCGCGGCTGGGCGGTGTGGTGACCGGCCCCCAAGCTGTGACACCCGAGGCTCGGGGGCTCCGCCACCCGGAACCCCGGGACGAGAAGAACGTCCCCCTGCCCGCCTCGCGTCCGGAACGGACCGAGCGCCCGGCGGGCCAGGAGAGGGCCATCCCGAGGGAACCCGACGCCCCCGGGGTGGCCTTCTTCCGGCGCACCGGGCGGGGGCCCGGGGTCGAGCGCCGCGGCGGTCTCCGCTGCCACGGCGTGCACGTCCGTACCGGCCTTTCCCGGGGGAAGGGTATGCCGCCGGGAAGGCCGGTACGGGCGAACAGTCGGGTTCGGGGTTGCACCGGCGAAGGCCGTCTCGAGGGAAACGGGAACCCTCGAGGCGGCCTTCACCTCGTCCGCCGCCAGGACTCCCCGCCGCGTACGGCGTCCGGGCGTCGCTTGTGGACAGTCCGAGCAGGCCGCCGCCGACGGACGCGAAGGCGAGCGCGACTGTGGCGTCGAGGCCGATGCGCCGGGTCAGCCGGCCGACGTGGCGGCCGCCGAGGATGATCGGGACGGTCAGCGGGACGATGCCGAGCCCGGTGCCCAGCACGCCGAACCCCTTGGCGTACTGCAGGCACGACGCGTTGACGTAGAACAGCGCGAACATGCCGAAGAAGACCGTCGTCAGGCCGAGGCAGGCGCTGCGCAGGCCCGGGATCCGGAACAGCCGCGGGTCCAGCAGCGGGTGTTCGGCCTTCAGCTCCCGGAGGACCCAGGCCGTGAACAGCACGGCGGCGCCGGCGAACCCGGTCACGACGACCACGCTGCCCCAGCCCGCCTCCGGGCCCTGCACGATCCCCACGAGCAGGGCGACCGACGCGCCGACGAGCAGCAGCGCGGAAACGGGGTCGAGCCGGCGGTCGTGCCGCGACGACACCGGGGCGGTCCGCGCGACCAGCGCGGCTTCGGCGAGCGCGACCGGCACGGCGGCGGCGAACAGCCAGCGCCACGACCCGGTCGTCAGGACGAGCCCGCCGCCGACGTTGCCGAGGACGCCGCCGATGCCGGTCATCGACGCCCAGACGGCGATGGTCGCGGCCTTCTTCTCCGGCGGGACGGCGTGGAGCAGGACGGCGAGCGAGTTCGGCAGCACCGCGGCCGCCCCGACGCCGGTGAGCGCGCGGCCGGCGAGCAGGAGGACGACGTCCGGGGCCAGCGCCGACAGCAGCGCGCCGGCGGCGAACAGCCCGAGCCCGGCCAGCAGGACGCCCTTGCGGCCGTACCGGTCGCCCGCGGCGCCGCCGGGGATCACCAGGCAGGCGAACACGATGACGTAGGTGTCGACGATCCACACCAGCGTGGCCGCCGACGGGTGCAGCTCGCTCGCGGCGAGCATCGGGACAGCGAGGTTGACCGCCGCGACCATGCCGACGACGAGCGCGACGCAGGCGCACATCAGCGTCAGCAGGCCGCCGGTCCGTTGCTTGAGGTGCATACGGCCGACGGTAAGAATGGGTGACCTGGTCGTGCCACGCAACTTCGGCAAAGGTGAGTTGCGTACGCTGCAACCATGGCGGACCAGCTGGACCTGAACCTGTTGCGCGTGTTCGACGCGCTGCTGCGGGAAGGCAGCGTGACGGCGGCGGCCGAGCGCCTCCACCTGTCCATCCCGGCGGCGAGCCGCGCGCTGGGCCGGCTGCGGCGGGCGATGGGCGACCCGATCCTGGTGCGGGCCGGGCGCGGGATGGCGCCGACGCCGTTCGCGCTCCGCACGGCACCGCGGGTGCGGTCGCTGCTGGAGGAAGCGGCGTCGCTGGTCAACGCGGACTTCTCGGTCGCGGGTCTGGAGCGCACGTTCACGATCCGCATCAACGACGGCGTGGCGGCGACCCTGGCGACCGCGGCGGTCGAGGCGACGGCGGCGGCCGCCCCGGGCGTCACGCTGCGCTTCGTCGCGGAGGGCACCGAGAGCACGGAGGCGCTGCGCGACGGTTCGGTCGACCTCGACATCGGCGCGGGCGACGTCCCGGCGCCGGACATCCGGACGGCGGTCTTGTACCGCGAACGGCTGGTCGGCATCGTCCGCGCGGACAGCCCGCTGGGCCGCGGCCGCCGCCCGACGCTGGCGCAGCTGTGCCGCCACCCGCACGTGTCGGCGTCCCGCCGCGGCCGGGCGCGCGGCCCGCTGGACGACGTCCTGGCGGCGGCGGGCCTGCAACGCCACGTGGCGGCGGTGGTGCCGACGTCCGCGCTGGCGCTGCTGCTGGTGGCCTCGAGCGCGCACGTCGGGCTGGTGCCGGAGCGGCTGGCCGAGCAGCACGGCCCGGCGCTGGGCCTGCGCTGGTTCCCGATCCCGGCGGAGCTGCCGGAGGTCGAGGTGGGCCTGTTCTGGCACGCGCGCCTCGACGCGGACCCGGCCCAGCGCTGGCTGCGCGACACGCTCCGCACAGCGCTGCGCTGACCCGAAGCGTGCCGCGGAAGCCGTCCGGTGTGGCACGATCGTCGGCGTGAGCAGCACGTCCGCCTCCGAGCAGTACCTGCGCGACCTCGCGCTGCTGCGTCGCGTCAAGGACCGGATCGACCGGGAGTACGCCCAGCCGCTGGACGTCGAGGCGCTCGCCAAGGGCGCCGGCATGTCCGCCGGGCACCTCAGCCGCCAGTTCCGCAAGGCCTACGGAGAGTCACCGTATTCGTACCTCATGACCCGGCGGATCGAACGCGCGATGGCGCTGCTGCGCAAGGGCGAGCTGAGCGTCACCGAGGTCTGCTTCACCGTCGGCTTCTCGTCGCTGGGCACCTTCAGCACCCGGTTCGCCGAGCTGGTCGGCGCGCCGCCGAGCGTCTACCGCGAAGAGCAGGCCGAGGCGACCGTCGGCCTGCCGCCGTGCGTGGCCAAACAGGTCACCAGACCGATCAGGAATCGAGAAGCGCGGCCCTCGGCGGCCACCTAGGGTGACGACCATGGACGTCACCATTCACTCGAGCTTCCTCCCGCACACCGACCCGGAAGCCTCGCTCGCCTTCTACCGCGACCTGCTCGGCTTCGAGGTCCGGATGAACGTCAAGTACGGCGAAATGGCCTGGATCACCGTGGGGCCACCGAACCAGCCCGACACCGCGATCGTGCTGGCGCCGGCGACCGCGACGCCGGGCCTCACCGACGACGAGCGCCGCACCATCAACGAGATGATGGCCAAGGGCACCTACGCCGGCATCAACCTCGCCACCAGGGACCTCGACGCTCTCTTCGCCAAGCTCGAAGCGGGCAACGCCGAGGTCGTCCAGGAGCCGGTCGAGCAGCCCTACGGCGTCCGCGACTGCTCCTTCCGCGACCCCGCCGGGAACCTCCTGCGCATCCAGGAGCTCCGCTGACCGAGGTCGCGGCCCGGTCGTACCGCCAGGTCCTGCGCGACCGGCGCGTGGCCGGGCTGCTGCTGGGGGACCTGCTGGCCAACGTCGGCACCGGCATGATCATCGTCGCCATGCCCGTGCAGACGCTGTCCCTGCACGGGAACGTCCCGAAGGCGATCGCGATCGGGCTGGTCGAGGCGGCGCCGTTCGTGCTGTCGACCGTCCTCGCGCTGGCCATCGGGCTGGGCCGGGTGCGCGTCCCGCCGCGCACGCTCCTGGTCGCCGACTGCGTGCTGCGGTCGCTCACCTTCACCGCGCTCGGCGTCCTGGCCGTCACCGGGCGGCTCACGCTGCCCGTCCTGATCGCCGGGCTCCTCTTCGGCGCGACGGGCAAGCTGGCCGGGTCGAGCAGCCGCCGCCTGCTGGCGACCGAAGCCGCGGGCGACGCCGGGCGGTTCTCGGTCAACGGCCTGCTCGGGCTCAACACCACGTTCGCGCTCTACATCGCCGGACCGGTGCTGGGCGGGCTGGTCGTGGCGACGGCGGGCGCGGGCTACGCGCTCTTCTTCGACGCGGGCGGCGCGCTGGTCCTGCTCGCGGCCACCCTCCGTTTCGTGCCCCGCGCGGCCGCGGGCCGCGACGCCCTGCGTGAGCCGAAGACGTCCGGCTGGCGGATCCTACGACGCCGCCCGGTGGCCGCGCGGCTGCTGGTCGTCGAGTTCTTCTTCAACTTCCTCTACATGCCCATCGAAGTGGCGCTCCCGCTGTACGTGAGCGGCACGCTGCACGCGGGCGCGTCCGGCCTGGGGCTGCTGTGGGGCGTGCTGGGGGTCGGCGCGTTCCTCGGCTCCGCGCTGGTCAACCAGCTGCGGAACCTGCCGCAGCGGCCGCTGCTGGTCGCGATCATCGGCTTGTGGGCGCTGTGCCCGATCGCGCTCGCGTTCGCCGGGAACCTCACGCTCGCGCTGGTCGTCTTCGGCCTCGGCGGCCTGGTGTACGCGCCGTTCACGCCGGTCGCCTACAGCTTCCTGCAGTCGGGGCTGGCCCCGGGCGAACAACACCAGGTCGTCACGCTGTGGACGACCGGCGCCACCGTCGCCGCGCCACTGGGCCTGGCCCTGGGCGGGCCGCTGATCGAACTGGCCGGCAGCACCGGCGGGCTCGTGCTGTCCGGCGTGCTGACCTTGCTGCTGCTCCCGATCGCGGCCCGGGCCGTGCTCGGCCGCACTCGCGAAAGGGAACCGACATGTGCCTCAGCCTGAAAGCCGCCGCGCACGAGCACTTCCGCGAGCTGGCGCTGCTGCGCCGCGTCCGCGACCGCATCGGCCGCGAAGCGACCCTCGACCTCGAAGCGCTCGCCCGCGACGCCGGCATGACGACCGAACACCTGACCCACCGGTTCCGCCAGGCCTACGGCGAAACCCCGCACGGCTACCAGCGTGCGGCGCACGCCGGCCGAACCCCCACCTTCGAACGAGTGCTGGAGACCCGATGACCAAGCCCGCGAGGAAGTCCGCGTCGCACGTCGCCGACAGCCACGACCTGATCCGCGTCCACGGCGCCCGCGTGAACAACCTCAAGGATGTCAGCGTCGAGCTGCCCAAGCGGCGCCTGACGGTGTTCACCGGGGTTTCCGGCTCCGGCAAGAGCTCGCTGGTGTTCAGCACGATCGCCGCGGAGTCGCAGCGGCTGATCAACGAGACCTACAGCACCTTCGTGCAGGGGTTCATGCCGACGCTGGCGCGTCCCGACGTCGACGTGCTGGACGGGATCACCACGGCGATCATCGTCGACCAGGAGCGGATGGGCGCCAACCCGCACTCCACGGTCGGCACCGCGACCGACGCGAACGCGATGCTGCGCATCCTGTTCAGCCGGCTCGGGCAGCCGCACATCGGTTCGCCACAGGCGTTTTCCTTCAACGTCGCCTCGATCAGCGGCGCCGGCGCGGTCACCATCGAGAAGGCCGGGCGCCAGATCAAGGAGCGCCGCAGCTTCAGCATCACCGGCGGCATGTGCCCGCGCTGCGAGGGCCGCGGCAAGGTCAACGACATCGACCTGACCGCGCTGTTCGACGAGAACAAGTCGCTCAACGAAGGCGCGATCACGATCCCGGGCTACAGCATGGAGGGCTGGTTCGGCCGCATCTTCCGCGGCTCCGGCCTGTTCGACCCGGACAAGCCGATCAAGAAGTTCACCAAGAAGCAGTTCAACGACCTGGTCTACAAGGAACCGACCAAGATCAAGGTCGAGGGCATCAACCTGACGTTCTCCGGGCTGGTCCCGGCGATCCAGAAGTCGATGCTGGCCAAGGACGTCGACTCGATGCAGCCGCACATCCGCGCGTTCGTCGAGCGGGCCGTCACGTTCACGACGTGCCCGGACTGCGACGGCACGCGGCTGTCGGCGGAGGCCCGGTCGTCGAAGATCGACGGGATCAGCATCGCCGACGCGTGCGCGATGCAGATCAGCGACCTCGCCGCGTGGGTCGGGAAGCTGGCCGAGCCGACGGTCGCGCCGCTGCTGGACGCGCTGAAGCACACGCTGGACTCGTTCGTCGAGATCGGGCTCGGCTACCTCTCGCTCGACCGTCCATCCGGGACGCTTTCGGGCGGGGAAGCCCAGCGCACCAAGATGATCCGGCACCTGGGGTCGTCGCTCACCGACGTCACCTACGTCTTCGACGAGCCGACGATCGGCCTGCACCCGCACGACATCCAGCGCATGAACGACCTGCTGCTGCAGCTGCGGGACAAGGGCAACACGGTGCTGGTCGTCGAGCACAAGCCGGAGGTGATCGCGATCGCCGACCACGTCGTCGACCTCGGCCCGCGCGCCGGTTCCGCCGGCGGCGAAGTCGTCTTCGAGGGCACGGTCGCCGGGCTGCGCAAGAGCAAGACGCTGACCGGCCGGCACCTGGACGACCGGGCGTCGCTGAAGTCGTCGGTGCGCTCGCCGTCGGGGGTGCTGGAGGTGCGCGGCGCTTCGACGCACAACCTGCAGGACGTCGACGTGGACATCCCGCTCGGCGTGCTGGTGGTCGTGACCGGGGTGGCGGGTTCGGGCAAGAGCTCGCTGATCCACGGTTCGGTGTCCGGCGGCGAGGGGGTCGTGACGGTCGACCAGACCGGGATCCGCGGTTCGCGCCGCAGCAACCCGGCGACGTACACGGGGTTGCTGGAGCCGATCCGCAAGGCGTTCGCCAAGGTCAACGGCGTCAAGCCGGCGCTGTTCAGCGCGAACTCCGAAGGCGCGTGCCCGAACTGCAACGGCGCCGGCGTCGTCTACACCGACCTGGGGATCATGGCCGGCACCGCGACGCCGTGCGAGGTGTGCGAGGGCAAGCGGTTCAACGCGGAAGTCCTGGAGTACACCTTCGGCGGCCGGGACATCAGCGAGGTGCTCGGGATGTCGGTGGCTGCGGCGACGGAGTTCTTCGCGTCCGGTGACGCCGCACTGCCGGCGGCGCACAAGATCCTGACGCACCTGTCGGACGTCGGTCTGGGGTACCTGACGCTCGGCCAGCCCCTGACGACGCTGTCCGGCGGCGAGCGGCAGCGGATCAAGCTGGCGACGCACATGGCGGAGAAGGGCGGGGTGTACGTCCTCGACGAGCCGACGGCGGGCCTGCACCTCGCCGACGTGGAGCAGCTGCTGGGCCTGCTGGACCGGCTGGTGGAGGCGGGCAAGTCGGTGATCGTCATCGAGCACCACCAGGCGGTGATGGCCCACGCGGACTGGATCATCGACCTGGGCCCGGGAGCGGGCCACGACGGCGGCCGGGTGGTGTTCGAGGGGACACCGGCGGAGCTGGTGAAGGCGAGGAAGAAGACGCTGACCGGCGAGCACCTCGCGGAGTACGTCGGCTGACGCACCGGCGCCCATACCAGACATCTCGGTAGGGCGGGCCCCCGGAATGTGCCGGGGGCGCTCCGGGTTCCGGCCGGGCCCCCCTACCGCGAAACTCGGGGGCGTGACCACGACAGAGATCAGCACCGGCAGCGACTTCGCCCGGCTGAGCCACCGCATCTCCGCCGCCGGCCTGATGGTGCGGCGGCCCGGCTACTACACCGCCCGGTTCACCGTCGTCGGCGGGCTGTTCGCGGCCGGCTGGGTCGCCTTCGCGCTGCTCGGGAACTCGTGGTGGCAGCTGGCCGTCGCCGCTTTCCAGGCGGTCATGTTCGCGCAGATCGCCCTGCTCTCGCACGACCTCGCGCACAAGCAGGTGTTCCGGCGCCGGCGACCCACGGAGATCGCCGGGATGCTCGCCGGCAACCTCGGCATCGGGATGAGCTACGGCTGGTGGATGGACAAGCACACCCGCCACCACGCCAACCCCAACCACGAGGAGCTCGACCCGGACGTCGATCCCGACATCCTCGTGTGGTCGAAGGACCAGGCGCGCAACGCGAGCGGCGTCGCGAAGTTCATCGGGCGGTACCAGGCTTTCCTGTTCTTCCCGCTGCTGACGCTCGAAGGCCTGAACCTGCACGTTTCGGGCATCCGCGCGGTGCGCAAGCCGGGCCTGCGCCGCCGCGGCGTCGAAGCCGCGCTGCTCGCCACGCACTTCGTCGTCTACCTCACGGCGTTGTTCACGGTGCTCTCCCCCGGCATGGCACTGCTGTTCTTCGCCGTCCACCAAGGACTCTGGGGTGTCTACATGGGATCGATCTTCGCGCCCAACCACAAGGGCATGCCGACGCTGACCGGGCGCCCCGAGCTGGACTTCCTCCGCAAGCAGGTCCTCACGTCCCGCAACGTCCGCGGCGGCGTCGTCACCGATGTCGCCCTCGGCGGCCTCAACTACCAGATCGAGCACCACCTGTTCCCGAGCATGCCGTCGCGGCACCTGCGGCTGGCGCAGCCGATCGTCCAGGGCTACTGCGCCGAGCTGGGCATCCCCTACCTGCAGACGAGCCTGGTCGAGTCCTACCGGCAGGCCCTCACCCACCTGCATGAAGCTGGGGCGCCTCTCAGGAACCGTTCGTAGACTCGGGGCATGAGGAAGACGATCGCGGCACTGCGGGACCTGCCGGCGGCGTTCGGCGCGAAAGCCACCGGCGCGCGGGCCGAGCGGGTCCGCGCGTCGCCGCAGTTCGACGGCAAGGTGTTCCGCAACGCCGCGCCGCGGCACCCGATGACCGCGGCGTCGATGCGGACCATCTTCCGCGAGATGTTCTTCGGCGAGCACCGCGAGCTGCGCAAACCCGCCGGGGCGGTACCGCTGGTCGCGTCGGCGGCGGTCGACGCGACCGACGGCCTGCACCTGACCTGGTACGGCCACGCGTCGGCGCTGATCGAGCTGGACGGCGCGCGCATCCTGCTCGACCCGGTGTGGAGCGACCGCGTGTCGCCCGCGGCGTTCGCCGGCCCCCGGCGGCTGCACGAGCCGCCGGTGCCGCTGTCCGGCCTCGGCCGGGTCGACGCGGTGGTGATCTCGCACGACCACTACGACCACCTGGACCTGGCCACCGTCCGCGAGCTGGTGGCGGCGTCGGAAGCGCCGTTCCTGGTCCCGCTCGGGGTGGGCGCGCACCTGGAACGCTGGCACGTCCCGGCGTCCCGGATCATCGAGCTGGACTGGCACGACGAGGCGACGGTCGCGGGCGTCCGGTTCGTGGCGACCCCGGCCCAGCACTTCTCCGGCCGCGGCATCACCAACGACGACACGCTGTGGACGTCGTGGGCGCTCCTCGGGCCGGCGCACCGGGTGTTCTACAGCGGTGACACGGGCTACTTCGACGGGTTCGCCGCGATCGGGGAGGCGCACGGCCCGTTCGACGCGGCCCTGATCCAGATCGGCGCGTACGCCCCGCAGTGGCCGGACATCCACATGACCCCGGAGGAAGGCGTCGCGGCGGGCATCGACGTCCGCGCGAAGCTGCTGGTCCCGGTCCATTGGGCAACGTTCCAGCTGGCGATGCACCCGTGGGGCGAGCCGGCGGACCGGGTGTGGCGCGAGGCGAAGGCGGCGGACCTGCCGCTGGCGATCCCCCGCCCGGGCGAGCGCATCGACGTGAGCGAGCCCCCGCCGGTCGACGGCTGGTGGCAGGCGCTGTGAAACTCAAGCTGGACCTCCACGACATCTACAACCGAGGCGGCGAGATCGACCGCGCGCTGCGCGCGATCATCGACGAAGCCGTCGCCAAGAAGGCACCGCTGGTCGAGATCATCCCCGGGAAGGGGTCGGGCCAGCTGAAGAAGCACGTACTGCGGTTCCTCGAGCGCAAGGACGTGAAGGCGCTCTACCACCGGGTCGAGAAGGACAAGGACAACTTCGGCCGGGTGTTCGTGCACTTCCGCTGGAAGTGAGGTCAGCCGCCCTCGTGCTGCGCCGCGAGGCACTCGCAGTCGCGGACGACCTCACGGCTGCGGATTCCGATGCCGACGATCCGGTCGGTCCGCCGGTGTAGGAGATGAGGACCCGCTCATCGTCGAAGATCCCGGCGCTGATCGCACCCACATCGAGAGCTCCTGCCGAAGGTGGTCGATCATCGACGGGTTGTCCGAATTGAGCAGGACTCGCCGAAAAAGTGCCGCCGCGCCGCGGCGTCGAGGGCGGTCGGGCTCGTCGACCGGAAGTAGGTGACGTAGATCCGCCGCCGGACGCTTTCGGTGGCCTTGCGGGTGGCCTCGAATGGTGAGCACGAACAAGAGGGCCGTGAGGATCAGCGGGCGTTCGTTACGGAAGTCGGACGCTCAGCGCATCAGGACGGATTCGTCAGAACCGGCTGTCGTGGCGGGCTTCGGCCCACGCGCGGTCCCACGCCGATGCGTGGAGGCGGCTCACCGCGAACCTGCCGATTCCGTACAAACCGGCCAGCGTGCCTGTGATCGCCACCCACAGGAGGATCGCCGCGAAGATGCCGTCGGCCGCCGACGTCGACGGCGACAGCGGCTCGTTCGTCAGCTCGCCGCGCTGGTCCAGCCACACCGATACGTGCGTGCCCGCCGGGCTGCCCGCGTCGGCCAGGACGTCGCCCGTGTGGCGGGCTCCGCGCGTGTCGAACCAGGCCGCCTGGACCGTCGTCTGGTCGGCCGGGGCGCCCGCGCCGTCGGTGCTGTACGTCTGGTTGGGCGCCGCGGCCAGGGACACCGCCGTCGCCGGGTGGCGGGTCGTGCGTTCCTGCTCGGCGCGGGCCGTCTGCGCGGCGTAGGTCTCGGAGCCGAACGCCGCCGCGAACGGCAGCGCCAGCAGAGCGCCCGCGAAGACCAGCACCAGCAGCGCGGCCTCGAGGCGGTCACCGAACCTGGTCAGCGGGTTGCGGCCGGGGTGCAACCGGCGCCGGAACCGGGCAATCCGTCCGCTGGGCCCACGCATGCGCGACACACTCCTCCCAGGAAAAGCATCAACTGGGTACCAGTGTGCCCGCGAAGGCTCGGCTTACTCTCGTGAATGGGACGCGGCCCACCTGTGAACCCCTGCACAACCACCCGATCGATTAACTCGCCGCGATCGCCGACGACAGCGCGTGAGCGATCTGCGGCCCGCAGACATCGGTGTGGCTGCGGACGAACCGGTCCGCCCGCAGGTTGTGCGGCACCCCCGGCTTCCAGTGGTAGGTGCCGCCCACCGGCACCAGCTCTCCGGCGTCGGCGATCCCCTGCGCGCCGGTGCGCCCGAGTGCGCCGAAGTGGCCGGGCGCGGCTTCGACGATCCGGGACGCGATCGCGAACGGAACGCCGACGACGTCGTCGTGCGCGGAGTGCGTGACGATGATCGACCCGGTCACGACGCCGTCGGCCACGATCCGGCGGAATGTGCCGGTGAAGGCGTGGTGCGAGAGGGTCGCCTGCAGCAGGGTCAGGGTCCTCACGGACGCGGCCGCGTTGGCCGCCGCCGTCACCAACCGGCCGCCGAAGCCGTGGCCGACGAGGTGGACCTTCGTCCCGATGAGACCGGCCAGCAGCGGCGCGAGGCCGCGGACGCCCACCGCACCCGCGCGTGCCTTCAGCTCGTAGTACGCGAGGAAGTCCAGCAAGTTCGTCGCGCCGAGGCGGTCCATCACCGTTCCGCCGGGGAGGGTGAACAGCTGCGTCGACGCGTCTTCGTGGTCGTCCGCGCCGCGGGTCGCGGCCGAAAGCAGGGCAGCGGCGAACGCCGTGCGCGCGGTCGCGCGGGCGGCCAGCGCCGGGAGGAGGTCGGCCGCGGCGTCGATGGTGAGCCGTTGTCCGGGCACCAGGTCCCGCAGCAGGTCCAGCCGCTCCGCCAAACCGCCCTCGGCGAGCTTGCGCGACGGCCACAGCACGCACGCGAACGCGAGCCGGCGGCCCGGCGGATCGCCCGAAACCGCGCGCAGCGACCCCGCCAGCGCCGAATACAGCAGCCGCGCGACGAGGTGGTCGTCGTTCCAGCCGTGGGTCAGGACGACGAGGTCGGTGACCGCCGGATCGGCCGCGAGCGCCCGGACGGCTTCACCCCGGTCGCCGACGAGCTCGCCGGTCCGGTCGAACTCCACCTCGGCGGCCGGGAAACCGGACAGCTGCACGGAAGTCCTCCTCGGGCGACGACTTCCCGGGAAGTCGCCCGCGGCCCCGCAGCCGTTACGTCAGAGCCAGTCGTCCGGCCGCGGCCAGGGCATCAGCGCCGACAGCGGGTCCCGCACCGGTTCGGTGACCGAGTACCGGCCGCGGTGGAACAGCAGCGGCCGGGCGTCCGACGGCGCGCCCAGCGCGGTCACGCGGCCGATCACGACGTAGTGGTCGCCGGCCTCGTGGACCGCTTCCAGCGCGCAGTCGATCCACGTCAGCGCGCCGTCGAGCAGCGGCGCCCCGGACGGCGCGGGCGTCCAGCCGACGCGGGCGAACTTGTCCTCGCCGCGGGCGCCGAACACCGCGCTGACCTCCTGCTGGTCCTCGGCCAGCACGTTGACCGCGAACCGGCCCGCCGCCGCGAGCACCGGCCACGTCCGCGAGGTCCGGCCCGGGCAGAACAGCACCAGCGGCGGGTCCAGCGAGAGCGCCGCGAACGACTGGCAGGCGAACCCGGCGAGGGTGTCGCCGTCGCGGCCGGTGACCACGGTGACGCCCGTGCAGAAGTGCCCGAGCACACTGCGGAACTCGGTCTGGTCGACCGCCACGGACGTCATGAGCCCGGAGGCCGCGCGCCGACCGAGAAGTCGTGGCCCCACAGGGAAACCGCGGTGCTTTCGCGGGCGATCCAGTTGTCGTCGTCGACCTGCCGGCCCTCACAGCCGAACTCGACGTCGAAGCCGCCGGGGGTCTTCATGTAGAACGACAGCATCAGGTCGTTGACGTGCCGGCCGAGGGTGGCCGACATCGGCACCTTCCGCCGGATCGCGCGGTCGAGGCACAGGCCGACGTCGTCGGTGTTCTCGACCTCGACCATCAGGTGCACGATCCCGGACGGCGTCGGCATCGGCAGGAACGCCAGGCTGTGGTGGCGGGGATTGCAGCCGAAGAACCGCAGCCACGCGGGCGGGCCGTCGGCGGGACGGCCGAGCATCTGCGGCGGCAGCCGCATCGAGTCGCGCAGCCGGAAACCGAGGACGTCCCGGTAGAATCGCAGCGACGCCTCGTCGTCCTTTGTGGACAAAACGACGTGGCCGAGGCCCTGCTCGCCGGTGACGAACTTGTGGCCGTACGGGCTCACCACCCGCCGGTGCTGCAGCGCGACGCCGTGGAACACCTCTTGGGTGTTCCCGGACGGGTCGTCGAAGCTGATCAGCTCGTCGACGCGGCGGTCGGCCAGCTCCTCCGGCGTACCCTCCTTGTACGGCACGGAGGCACTGTCCAAACGCGACCGGATCTCGGCGAGCTCGGCGGCGTTGGCCGCCTCCCAGCCGGTGACGACCAGCCGGTCCGCGGACCCGGGTGAGATGACCAGGCGCGCCGGGAAGTCGTCCATGCGCAGGTAGAGCGCGTCCGGGTTGGTGCCGCTGCCTTCGACCATGCCGAGCACCTTGAGCCCGTACTCGCGCCACGCGGCCATGTCGGTGGCTTCGACGCGGAGGTAGCCCAGTGACCGGATGCCCATCAGGAACTCCCGAGGAAGTCGAGGGCCAGCCGGTTGAACTCGTCGAACTTCTCCAGCTGGGCCCAGTGCCCGCAGCCGCCGAAGACGTGCAGCTGCGCGCGCGGAATCGTCTTCAAGGCCACCAAGGCGCCGTCCAGCGGATTGACGCGGTCCTCGCGGCCCCAGATCAGGAGCACGCGCTGGCGCAGCCGGTGGGCTTCGCGCCAGAGCATGCCTTCTTCGTAGGTTTCGGGGTGGGCGAACGACTTCCCCATCGCGCGCATCGCGGCCAGGGACTCCGGGGTGTTCGCCGCGGCGAAGCGTTCGTCGATCAGCTCGTCGGTGATCAGCGCCTGGTCGTGGACCATGATGCGCAGGAAGGCCTCCATGCGCTCGCGCGAAGGCTTGGCGCCGAAGCGACCGAGGTTCTTGACGCCTTCGGTCGGGTCGGGCGCGAAGAGGTTGACGCTCAGCCCGCCCGGGCCCATCAGCACCAGGCGCCCGGCGCGTTTGCCGTGGTTGAGCGCGAACCGCACCGCGGCTCCACCGCCCAGGGAGTTGCCGACGAAGTGCGCGCGTTCGATGCCGAGGGCGTCCATCAGGCCGGCGACGGCGTCCGCGCTGTGGCGGAAGTACTGCGGGTGCTCGGTCGGCTTGTCCGACCGGCCGAACCCGGGCTGGTCGACGGCGATCGTGCGGTAGTGCTTGGCGAACTCGGGCAGGTTGCGCCCGAAGTTGCTCCACGCCGACGCGCCGGGCCCGCCGCCGTGCAGCAGGATGACCGTCTCGGCGTGTTCCGCGCCGGCTTCGTGGTAGTGCAGGTTCAGCGACCCGGCCTGGACGTACTTGCCTTCCGGTGCGGCCATCAGTACATCGCGTTCTCGACGGGGAGCCCGAAGGCGCCGGTGCCGAACATGACGTACGCGCGCTCGGCGTCGTTGGCCGCGTGGACGCGGCCGGCGTGCGCGTCGCGCCAGAAGCGCTGGATGGGCGTGCCGCGCTGGATCGCGCGGCCGCCGGAGTTCTCGAAGAGCCGGTCGATCGCGGAGATCGCGCGTTCGGTGCCGCGCACCTGGTCGCGCCGGACGCGCAGCCGCAGGTCCGCGGGCAGCCGTTCCTCGCGCTTGGCGAGTTCGTACAGCTCGTCGATGTTGCGGGTCAGCTGCAGCCAGGCGGCGTCGATCTCGCTGGCCGCCTCGGCGATCCGCACCTTGGCGAACGGGTCCTCTTTGGACTGTTCACCGGCGTACGCCGCCCGCACGCGCTTGCGCTGGTGCTCGACGTGCGCGTCGTAGGCACCCTGGGCCATGCCGATGATCGGCGCGGTGATCGTGGACGGGTGCACCGAGCCGTACGGCAGCCGGTACAGCGGACCGGGGTTGATCGCCTGGCCCGGCACCTTGCACTTCGACGTCGCGATGAAGCTCAGCGCCCGGTGCTGCGGGATGAAGACGTCCTCGACGACGATGTCGTTCGAGCCGGTGCCGCGCAGGCCCACGGTGTCCCAGACGTCGACGATGGTGTAGTCCGCGATGGGCAGCAGGTACGTGCAGAAGTCGACCGGTTTCCCGTCCTTGAACGCGGGTCCCCCGAGCAGCACCCACGTGCAGTGGCCGGAGCCGGAGGAGAAGCTCCAGCGGCCGGACAACCGGTAGCCGCCGTCGACGACCTCCGCCTTGCCCATCGGCGCGTACGACGAGGAGATCCGGACGTCCTCGTCCTCGCCCCAGACCTCCTGCTGCGCCTGCTGGTCGAACAGCGCCACGTGCCACGGGTGGACGCCGAGGATGGAGGCGACCCAGCCGGTGGACCCGCACGCGCTCGCGATCAGCTTGACCGCGGTGTAGAAGCTCACCGGGTCGGTTTCGAGCCCGCCGAACGGCTTCGGCTGCAGCATCTTGAAGAACCCGGTCTCCTGCAGGGCCTTGACGGACTCCTCGGGCACGTTCCGCGCGTCCTCGGTGTCCTGGGCCCGTTCCCGCAGGACCGGCAGGAGGTCCCGGACCCCGGCGATCACCTGCTCGCTCATGCGTAGTTCCTCTCTCTTGCTCGCTGCGCCAAGACTAGAACACGTTCTCGTTTTTGTCGAGAACACCCTGCGCCAGGGCACTGTTGATCCCCGCCCTGCGGCCGGAAAACACGCAGTCGGCCAGCGAGAGGCCGCTCACGTAGGACCTGGAACAGATTCCCACCGCGGTGCGCCCGGCCGCGTACAGCCCGGCGATCGACTCCCCCGCGGGGTTCCGCACCGCGCCGGTGTCCTCGTCGACGACCAAGCCGCCGAGGGTCAGCATCGGCGTGGGGTACCCCAGGTTGGGCCGGACCGAGATGTCGATGAGCGAGAACGGCGGGTTCTCGAGCCGCCGCGCGAACTCGGCCGGCTTGCCCATCGGATCCTCGGCACCGTGATATGCCTCGACGCTCGCGCGCAGCCCCTGCGGGTCGACGCCGGCCTTGCGCGCCGCCTCCTCGACCGTCGCGCCGATCACCCGGCCGCGGCGCAGCAGGTAGCGCAGCTGAAGCCATTGGAACCACTGGCTTTGCTTCCGGCCGTCCCGCCGCGCCTCCGCGACGATCGGCGCGTCGACGAGCAGCCAGCCCTTGCTCTCGTGCTCTTCGATCAGCTTTTCGCCGACGGCGGCCCCGTACCGGGACTCGTCGATGACCCGCCGGCCACCCGCGTCGACGATGATCCCGCCGAGGAACGCGCTGGGCGGTGTGACGAACCGCCAGGCCGAGATCCGGCCCAGCTCGCCGGTCGCGCCCCCGGCCTCGACGCCGAGCCGGATGCCCGACCCGTCGTCGGCGGACGTGCCGAGCGCGAGCCCGCCGCGGTACTTCGGCGCGTGCTCGCGCACCATCTCGCGGTTCGCAATGAAGCCGCCCGCGGCGAGCACGACCCCGCGCCGGGCGATGATCCGCAGCTCACGGCCGTGCGCGCGCTCGAAGCGTTCGACGCGCCGGTGCAGCGACTTGCGCAGCGAAGGCACGTAGATCCCGGGTTTCGCGGCGTACCGGGCTAGCCGCTGGTGCCGGGCCCGCACCCGCGCGGGCGCGTCGCTCAGCGAGTCGGCGACGAGCCCGGTGACGCGGCCGTCCTCTTGCACCAGGCTCCGGGCGCGCGTCTGCGTCAGCACCCGGATCCCGCGTTCGCGCACGGCCTCTTTGAGGCGGATCATCAGCGTCTTCCCCGAGGTCCCGGGCCCCTTGACCCGGTGACCGCGCGGGGCGGGCTTCGCCGCGTCGCGGAACCCGCCCGCGGCCTCACTGCCGGAGTAGTACAGGTAGTGGGCGTCGCTGGGGTACGACGTCTTGTACGGGCAGAGGCTGCCTTCGAACGGCACGCCGTTGCTCTCCAGCCAGGTGATCATCTCGCGGCTGCCCTCACAGAACCGGCGGAGCGTCCGTTCCGAGACGACGTCGCCGGCCTCGAGTCGCAGGTAGGCGTACATCGCGTCGACGGAGTCGTCGACGCCCGCGTCGCGCTGCTGGGCGGTGCCGCCGCCCGCGTAGACCACGCCGCCGCTGACCGCGCTCGCGCCGCCGCCGGCGAACCGTTCGACGATGATGACCTCGGCGCCCGCGTCGGCCGCTTCGAGGGCGGCGCAGGCGCCGGCCGCCCCGAACCCCACGATGACCACGTCCGCGAAGAGCTCGTCCATGGTCGGTACCCTAGAACTGAAACACGTTCTCGTCTATGGTTGCCGAAGCGGCTCCCAACTGGATACTCATTTCATGGAACACGTTACAGGTCGCGGACCAAGTGAGGTGGCATGACGGAGCAGTTCGACGTCGTCGTGGTCGGCAGCGGCGCCGCCGGGATGACCGCCGCGCTGGCCGCGGCGAAAGCCGGCCTGAGCGTCGTCGTCCTGGAGAAGGCGGCCTGCTTCGGCGGCTCGACCGCCCGCTCCGGCGGCGGGGTCTGGCTGCCGGGCAATCACGCGCTGCGCGCCGCCGGGATCGACGAACCGCCCGAGCGGGCGCGCGAGTACCTGGCCTCGATCGTCGGCGACGTCGTCCCGGCCGTCCGGCGCGACACGTTCCTCGACCACGGCCCCGAAGTCCTGAAGTTCGTCTGCGACCACACGCCGCTGAAGTTCCGGTGGGTCCGCGACTACAGCGACTACCACCCCGAAGCCCCCGGCGGGCGGCCCGGCGGCCGGTCGGTCGAGCCGACGGCCTTCGACGGCAAGCTGCTCGGCGACGAGCTGGCCCACCTCGAACCGCCCTACAGCGCTCCCCCGCTCGGCGTGCCGATCACCCAGGCCGACTACCGCTGGCTGAGCCTCCTCGCGCGGCATCCGCGCGGCGCCGTCCGGATGCTGTCGCTGGGCGTCCAGTGGCTGGTCGGACGCCTGCGCGGGCAGCGGCTGCTGAGCATGGGGCAAGCGCTTGCGGCCGGGCTGCGGGTGGGCTTGACCAGGGCGGGTGTCGACGTGCGGCTGAACACGCCGCTGGTCGACCTGCGGGTCGAAGGCGACCGCGTCACCGGCGTCGTCACCGCGGACGGGGTCGTCGGCGCCCGGCGCGGGGTCATCCTCGCCAGCGGCGGCTTCGAGCAGAACCTCGAGATGCGCGAGAAATACCAGCGCGCGCCCATCGGCATCGACTGGACCGTCGGCGCGGCCGCCAACACCGGCGACGGCATCACCGCCGGCCTCAAGCTCGGCGCCGCCCTCGACCTGATGGACGACGCCTGGTGGGGCCCGTCGCTGCCGCTCACCGGCGGCCCGTGGTTCGCCCTGGCCGAGCGGTCGCGGCCGCGCTGCATCATGGTCGACGCGCGCGGCGAGCGGTTCGTCAACGAGTCGGCGCCCTACGTCGAGGCCGTGCACGCGATGTACGGCTCCGGCGACGGCCCGGGCGAGCACATCCCGACCTGGCTGGTGTTCGACCAGCGCTACAAGGACCGGTACATGTTCACCGGCGTCGGGCCGCGCCAGCCGCTGCCCGGGCGCTGGTTCAAGGCCGGGATCGCGGTGAAGTCGGGCTCCCTGGAAGGCCTGGCCGCGAAGATGGACGTTCCACCGGAAGGTCTCGCCGCGACGGTCGAGCGCTTCAACGGCTTCGCGCGCAACGGCGTCGACGAAGACTTCCAGCGCGGCGTCAGCAAGTACGACCACTACTACGGCGACCCGCGCAACAAGCCCAACCCCAGCCTCGGCCCGCTCGACAAAGCGCCGTACTACGCGGTGAAGATCGTGCCGGGCGACCTCGGCACCAAGGGCGGGCTGCGGACCGACGAACAAGCACGAGTCCTGCGCGAGGACGGCTCGGTCGTACCGGGCCTCTACGCCGCGGGCAACGTCAGCGCGGCCGTGATGGGCCGGACGTACGCCGGGCCGGGCGCGACCATCGGCCCGGCCATGGTGTTCGGCTACCTTGCGGCGACGCGGCTGGCGCACGAAGATCAAGGGACCACGGGAGGCGAGCGATGACGCAGGAGTCAGTACGCACGATCTACGCCGGTGAGCCGCCGACCCGGTTCGCGCGCGGCTGGCACTGCCTCGGCCTGGCCGAGCGCTTCCGCGACGGGAAACCCCACGCCATCACGGCGTTCGGCACGAAGCTCGTCGTGTTCGCCGACTCGAAGGGCGAGCTGAACGTCCTCGACGGCTACTGCCGGCACATGGGCGGGGACCTCACCCAGGGCAGCGTCAAGGGCGACGAAGTCGCGTGCCCGTTCCACGACTGGCGCTGGAACGGCAAGGGCAAGTGCGTCTCGATCCCCTACGCCAAGCGGGTTCCGCTGCGCGCGCGGACGCGGTCGTGGACGGTGTCGGAGCAGAACGGTCAGCTGATGGTCTGGCACGACCCGGAAGGCAACCCGCCGCCGGACGAGCTGGCCATCCCGCGGATCGAGGCCGCCGACAGCGCCGAGTGGAGCAACTGGACCTGGGACGAGATCTTCATCGACGGCTCGAACTGCCGGGAGATCATCGACAACGTCGTCGACATGGCCCACTTCTTCTACATCCACTACGCCTACCCGACGTACTTCAAGAACGTCTTCGAAGGCCACATCGCGACGCAGTACCTCAACACCAAGGGCCGCCCGGACATGGGCATGGCGTCGAACTACGGCGGCGAGGACAACCTGCTGCGCTCGGAGGCGTCGTACTTCGGGCCGTCCTACATGATCAACAAGCTGGTGAACTCGTTCCAGGGCTACGAGATCGAGAGCGTGCTCATCAACTGCCACTACCCCGTGACGCCGACGTCGTTCGTGCTGCAGTACGGCATGAAGGTCAAGAAGCAGCACGGGCTGACCGACGAGCACGCGGACAAGATCGCGGCGAAGCTGGCCCGCGGGATCGGCGCGGGGTTCCTGCAGGACGTCGAGATCTGGAAGCACAAGACGCAGATCGACAACCCGCTGCTGTGCGAAGAGGACGGTCCCGTCTACCAGCTTCGCCGGTGGTACCAGCAGTTCTACGTCGACGCGGCCGACGTCACCGAGGACATGACCCGGCGCTTCGAGTTCGAAGTGGACACTTCGAAGGCCAACGAGGCGTGGGCGGCCGAGGTGGCGGAGAACCTGGCCCGCCAGAAGACCGAGGCGGAAGTGTGACCACCGCCGAGCAGACCGAGTTCCTGTCGGGCGGGCTGCGGCCGCACGAGTGCCGCAGCTGCGGGACGTGCGTGCTGGTGAAGAAGAACAGCATCCAGCACACGAGCATCCAGTGGACGTCGCGGCCCGCCGAGACGTGCCCGGTGTTCGCGGACGCGGACGGCCCGTCGGCGCTGCTCGACACCTGCCCGAAGCTGGCGGACAGCATCGGCGACGCGGTGCGCGAGGGCTCGCTGGCGGTGGCCGATGGGTGAGCGGGTCTACACACTGACGGTCGCCGACGTCGTCGTCGAGACGCCGGACGCGCGGTCGGTGGTCTTCGAGATCCCGCCCGAGCACGCTTCGGCGTTCTCCTACACGGCCGGGCAGTTCTTGACGTTGAAGATCCCCAGCGACCGGACCGGTTCGGTCGCGCGGTGCTACTCGCTGTCGAGCGCGCCGCACGAGAACCGCGTGCAGGTGACGGTCAAGCGCACCGACGGCGGGTACGGGTCGAGCTGGGTGTGCTCGTCCTTGAAGCCCGGGATGCGGGTCGACGTGCTCGCGCCGGCGGGCGTGTTCTGCCCGAAGTCGGTGGACGAGGACTTCCTGCTCTTCGCGGGCGGCAGCGGCATCACGCCGGTGATGGCGATCCTCAAGACGGCGCTGGAAACCGGGTCCGGCCGGGTCGTGCTGGTCTACGCGAACCGCGACGAGAACTCGGTGATCTTCGCGGGCGAGCTGGCGTCGCTGGCCAAGCGGTACGGCGACCGCCTGGTCGTCGTGCACTGGCTGGAGAGCGTCCAGGGGCTGCCGGACGTCGCGCAGCTGCGCGGGCTGGCTTCGGCGTACACGTCTCATGAGGCTTTCCTGTGCGGCCCGGCGCCGTTCATGGCCGCCGTGCGCGAGGCGCTCGGGCAGCTCGGCGTGCCGCGCGACCGGGTGCACGTCGAGAAGTTCACGTCGCTGACCGGGAACCCGTTCGAAGCCGTCGCCGAGGAGCCCGTTCCGGAGTCCGATTCGGCTCCGGCGGGACTGACCGTGACTCTCGACGGCGAGACGCGGTCGATGGCGTGGCCGCGGCAGCGGAAGCTGCTGGACCACCTGCTGGACGCGGGTCTCGACGCGCCGTACTCGTGCCGCGAGGGACAATGCAGTGCGTGCGCGTGCCGGATCGTGTCGGGTGAGGTGAAGATGCTGCACAACGAGGTCCTGGACGCCGAGGACATCGCGGACGGCATCGTGCTGGCCTGCCAGTCGCTGCCGGTCACCGACGACGTCTCGATCAGCTACGAATAGGAGCTCCCGCGTGCCCATCGATCCCGCGGTCGCGATCGGCGCCGAGATCGGCGAGGTGAACTTCGCCTGGACGTCGTCGGACGTGCTGCTCTACCACCTCGCGCTGGGGGCCGGCCCGGACGAGCTGCGCTACACCTACGAGCAGGACCTGGTGGTGCTGCCGACGTTCGCGACGGTCGCGGCGAACCTGCGTGTCTTCGACCCGCCGGCGGTGTCGTTCCCCGGTGTCGAGATCGACCTGGCGAAGGTGCTGCACGGCAAGCAGGAGATCACCCTGCACCGGCCGATCCCGACGTCGGGCAAGGCGGTGGCCCGCTCGCGGATCGCGGACGTGTACGACAAGGGCAAGGCCGCGGTGGTGATCCAGGAGGTGGCGGTCACGTCGTCGTCGGGCGATCCACTGTGGACGGCCCGGTCGAGCATCTTCGCCCGCGGCGAGGGCGGGTTCGGCAGCTCGCGGGGTCCGTCGGACCGCATCGAGTGGCCCACGGCCGAGCCGGACTTCGTGTTCGAGACGCCGACGCTGCCGCAGCAGGCGCTGCTGTACCGGCTGTGCGGCGACCGGAACCCGTTGCACGCCGACCCGGCGTTCGCCCGGGCGGCCGGGTTCGACCGGCCGATCCTGCACGGGCTGTGCACGTACGGGGTCGTGGCGCGGGTGCTGGTCAACGAGCTCCTGGACGGCGACCCGGCGCGGGTGGCGTCGTTCTCGACGAAGTTCGCCGGCGTGGTGTTCCCGGGCGAGACGCTCCGGACGCGGGTGTGGCGCTCGGCCGATCGGCTGCTGGTGACGACGACGGCTCCTGCGCGCGACGACGCGCCGGTGCTGGCGGACACGGTGCTGGTGCCCACTTCGTGAGACCGTCCCGGCCGTCGCCCGCTACCGTGGAGGGGTGACTTCCGAATACTTCGTGGTGCGGGGAACGGTCGAGCACGGCGACGAGCGAGGCCGTGAGCTGGGCTTTCCCACGGCGAACATCGCCCTGCGCGACCAAGCCGGCTCGATCGGCGACGGCGTGTGGGCGGGCTGGGTCCGCCGCGAGGACGGGACGCACCTCCCGGCGGCGATCTCGGTCGGCCGCCGCCCGACGTACTACGGAGCGGACGGCTACCGGCTGCTGGAGGCCCACATACTGGACTTCAAGGGCGACTTGTACGACGAGACGCTCGTGGTGTGGCTGGGGTCGCACCTGCGGGAGCAGCAGAAGTACTCGTCGGCGGAGGACTTGATCACGGCTCTGAAGGCCGACATCGCGGCGGCAACCCAGTGGACGGCCGACCACCCGGCGGCTTCCCTCCCGGCGGCGGGTGAGAGCCCGCTGGGCGAGGTCCGGCGGGTCGAAGGCTGAGCGCGCGGCCGGTCAGAGAGCCGCGGCCAGCAGCAGGTAGCCCATCCCGGCCCCCATCGCCGCCCGGCACACCGCGCGCGAAGCCTGCCCGGCCCGCACCGGCGCGGCACCGGCGGCACTGGTCACAACTCCCACACTGGCCACCTCTCCGGGCGCGGTCCCCGCCGCGCCGCGGAGCACCCCCACCCCCGACCAAGCCGCGTCCACCACGAAATACCCCGCCGCCACCACCGCGACCACCGGCAACGCCAGCCGGGAGTCCATTGTGGACATCGTCAGCCACGGGCCGTGGTCCATCCCGCCGTGGGGCATCGCCGTCACCATGTAGAACATCGCCGCCGCGGACAGCGCGTGGTGGGCGCACCCCCGGCCCCCTCGCCACCACGCCGCCGCGAACCAGCCCGCCGTCAACGCCAGCACCGCCTGCCAGCCCGCCGCCGGGATCGGGCCGCCCACCGGGGACAGCATCGCCACCATCGCGACCACCAGCAGCAGCTCCGCCAGGTCGCCGTGGCGGACCGCCGCGCCCAGCCTCGTGTAGTCGAGGCGGACCAGCCGCAGCACGCACGGCAACGCCAGCGCCGCGAAGGCCGCCGTCAGCGCCCAGCCCATCGTCAACCGGCGAACCGTGCGCCGGGAATCCGCAAGTCACACATCTCGGGCCTCACTCTGCGTCGCGGGCTGGTCAGTCCACCGTGACACCCCGACCGGGCGCGCACCAGCCGTCAATGAGGTGAAGCCCGTTGACCCACAAGAGCGACGGCCGGCTACGCCCCGCTCGTCAAGACCAGCCCGCTCGTCGGCACCCCGGTACCGGCCGTGACCAGCACCCGCGCCGCGCCGGCGACCTGGTTGGCCGCCGTGCCGCGCAGCTGCCGGACGCCCTCGGCGATGCCGTTCATGCCGTGGATGTAGGCCTCGCCGAGCTGCCCGCCGTGCGGGTTGAGCGGCAACGCGCCGTCGAGCTCCAGCGTGCCGCCGGCGATGAAGTCCTTCGCCTCGCCGCGCCCGCAGAAACCCAGCTCCTCCAGCTGCATCAACACGTACGGCGTGAAGTGGTCGTACAGCACCGCGACGTCCACATCGGACGGCCCGAGGCCCGACTGCCCCCACAGCTGCCGCCCGACGACGCCCATCTCCGGCAGCGCGGCCAGGTCGTCGCGGTAGTAGCTGGTCATCACGTACTGGTCCGGCCCGCTCCCCTGCGCCGCCGCGGCGATCACCGCCGGCGGCCGAGCGAGGTCCCGCGCCCGGGCGGCACTCGTCACGACCAGCGCCACCCCGCCGTCGCTCTCCTGGCAGCAGTCGAGCAGGTGCAGCGGCTCGGCCACCCAGCGCGACGCCTGGTGCTCGTCGAGGGTGATCGGCCGTTCGTGGAACCACGCGTTCGGGTTGGTCGCCGCGTGCTTGCGGTCGATCACCGCGATGCGGCCGAAGTCCTCGCTCGTCGCGCCGTAGTCGTGCAGGTACCGCTGGGCGACCATGGCGACGGTGGCCGCCGGGGTCGCGATGCCCATCGGGTAGTGGAACGCGTTGTCCACCCCGGACGAGTTCACCTGCCCGGCCGCGGCCGAGGACACCTGCCCGAACCGCATCCCCGAGCGTTCGTTGAAGGCCCGGTAGGCGACGACGACGTCCGCGACGCCGGTCGCCACCGCCATCGCGGCCTGCTGCACCGTGGCCGCCGCCGCGCCGCCGCCGTAGTGGATGCGGCTGAAGAACTTCAGTTCGGGAATACCGAGTTCCCGCGCCACCGCGATCTCCGCGTTGCCGTCCATGGTGAACGACACCAGTCCGTCCACATCGGACGGCGTCAGCCCCGCGTCCGCCAGTGCGTGCGAGATGCATTCGGCCGCCAGCCGCAGTTCGCTGCGCCCGGAGTCCTTCGAGAACTCCGTCGCGCCGATCCCCACGATGGCCGCCTGACCCGAGAGCGTCACGGCAGCGTCACCTCCACGGTCCCGGCGACGTGCTCGCCGAGACTGTCCACTCCGGATACCGAGACGACGACGTCACGCCCCGAAGCCGACACCACGCGGCCGGTGAACGTCAGCGTGTCGTAGGCGTAGCAGGGCACGCCGAGCCGGATCTTGATCGACCGGATCAGCGCCTCCGGCCCGGCCCAGTCCGACACGAACCGCTGCACCAGGCCGGTGTCGGTGAGGATGTTGAGGAAGATGTCCTTCGAGCCGCGCGCCACCGCGGCGTCGCGGTCGTGGTGCACGTCCTGGAAGTCGCGGGTCGCCAGCGCCGTGCTGACGACGAACGTCGGCGTCGCCTCGATCGTCAGCGGCGGTAGCTCAGTCCCTTCGGTGACGGTCATCGGGCCACCTTCCACGCGGGCAGCGTCAGGTCGTCGTCGACGCGGACGAACGCCGCCACAACCGGCAGTCCGATGTGGACCTCCTCCGGCGCCGCGTCCAGCAGCTCGGCCATCACCCGGACCCCTTCTTCCAGCTCCACCAGGGCCACGACGAACGGCAGCTCCTTGCCCGGCACGGGCGGGTGGTGGTGCACGACGTACGAGAACACGGTCCCGCGGCCGCTCGCGACGACGTAGTCCGGCTTCGCGTCGAGCGCGCCGTCCGGCGGCATCGGCCCCGGCGGGTGCCGCAGCGTCTCGCCCCAGCGCTGGATGCGCAGTTCGCCCTGGCGAAGGCCTTCCCAGAAGAACTCGGTGTCCTTGCTGATCACCGGCCGCAGCACCGGCGCGGACGGCGGCTTCGGCGCCGGCGGGCGGAACTTCAGCACCCGGAACATCATCTCCGCGACGGCTTCCTCGCCGACGTACCAGGTCATCCGCGTGGTGACGAACCAGCCCTCGCCGAGCGCGGTCCTCTTCGGACCGACGACGTTCTCCAGCCGGGTCCGCGCCTCGACCTGCTCGCCCGGCCGCAGGTAGCGGTGGTACGTCTGCTCCGAGTTCGTCGCGACGACGGAGGTGAACCCGGCGTCGTCGAGGAGTTCCATCATCAGACCGAGCGGATCGTCGCTCCCCCGCGGGACGTTGAGCCCGCCCATGGTCCACACCTGCGCCATCGCCGGCGGCGCGACCAGTCCCTTGTGGACGCTCCGCGCGGCGAACTCCGCATCGGTGTAGACGGGGTTGGTGTCCCCGATCGCCTCGACCCAGTTGTTCACCATGGCCTGGTTGACGGGATCGCGCGCGAGCCGTGGCGCGCACTCCCCGCGGGCGGCGATCTCCCCGGCGGTCGTCAAGATGTCGGTCATCGCGGCACCCTCGGCAGGCCCAGGCCGATCGAGGCGATCAGCTCCCGTTGGATTTCGCTGACCCCGCCGCCGAACGTCAGCACGATGTTGCGCTTGGCGGAGACGTCCAGCCACTCCGCCAGCTCGGCGGTGTCCGGATCGGCCGGATCACCGTGGCGGGCGACCAGTTCTTCGAGGTTCCGGCCGATCCGCTGGATGACCTCGGAGCTGAACACCTTGGTCGCCGACGCGTCCGCGACGGCCACCGGCGCGCTCGCCGAGGACACCGCGACCTGCCAGTTCAGCAGCTCGTTGACCCGCGTCACCGCCAGGGCGTCGGCCAGCACGGCCCGGACGTCGGCGAGGTCGAGCAGGCCGTGGGCGGTGGCCCAGGCGCGCACGCGGTCGTACAGGCCGCCGATCCGCCCGGCCGGGCCGAGCATGACGCGCTCGTGGTTGAGCTGCGTCGTGATCAGCCGCCAGCCCTCGTTCTCCTTGCCCACCAAGCGGTTCACCGGCACGCGGACGTCCGAATAGTACGTCGCGTTGACGTGGTGTGCGCCGTCGCACGTGATGATCGGCGTCCACGAGTAGCCGGGGTCGCTCGTGTCCATGATGAGGATCGAGATGCCCTTGTGCCGCGGCGCGTCGGGCGCGGTCCGGACGGCGAGCCAGATGTAGTCGGCGTCGTGGCCGCCGGTGGTGAAGATCTTCTGGCCGTTGACGACGTATTCGTCGCCGTCGCGCACCGCGGTCGTCCGCAGCGCCGCGAGGTCTGTGCCCGCCTCCGGCTCGGTGTAGCCGATCGCGAAGTGGATCTCGCCCGCGAGGATCTTCGGGAGGAAGAACGCCTTCTGCTCGTCGGTGCCGAACTGCTGCAGCGTCGGCCCGACCGTCTGCAGGGTCACCGACGGCAGCTGGACGTCGGCGCGCACGGCCTCGTCGACGAACAGGTGCTGTTCGATCTCGCCGAAGCCCTGCCCGCCGTATTCGACCGGCCAGCCGACGCCGAGCCGCCCGTCGCGCCCCATCCGGCGGACGATCTCGCGGAACACCGGCCCGTGCCGCTCGCGCCGCATCGCCTGCCGTTCTTCGGGGCTGATCAGCCCGGCGAAGTACGCGCGCAGTTCGGCGCGCAGTTCTTTCTGCGCCGCGGTCAGTTCGACGTGCATCCGCTCACCCCGCCACTCGTTCGCCGAGCCTGCCGAGCCGGTGCGCGGCGCCGCCGAGCGCCCGGCCGAGATCCTTGACCTGCGACGAATACCGGTGCAGTGGATAGGTTTCGTCGACGCCGACGCCGCCGTGCAGGTGGTGGCAGGTGGCC
Source organism: Amycolatopsis sp. NPDC114478 (assembly GCF_055633805.1). Classification (NCBI taxonomy): domain Bacteria; kingdom Bacillati; phylum Actinomycetota; class Actinomycetes; order Pseudonocardiales; family Pseudonocardiaceae; genus Amycolatopsis; species Amycolatopsis sp. NPDC114478. Next base: position 299,606 of record NZ_JBVKDO010000008.1, read on the forward strand.
AGCGCCACCGGCGCCTGGGTCGCGAACCAGTACGCGGCGACGTCGAGTTCGGCGTCCGCGTCGAGGCCGGACGCCAGCCGCCACACCGCGGACGTCACGGCCAGGTGGACGGTCCGGGCGGCCACGTAGACGTCGGCGATCTGGCCCGCCACCGCCTGGAAGGTCGCCAGCGGCCGGCCGAACTGGGTGCGTTCGCCCACGTGCTTGACGGTCAGGGCCAGCGCGCCGGCCAAGAGCCCGTCCCCGACCGCGAGCGCGCCCGCGAGCGCGAACCGGTGCAGCGCCGCGACGGCGCCGCGGTCGAACAGCAGGTCGGTCTCCTCGACGGCGACGTCGTCCAGGCGCACGGTGCACTCCGGCGTCCCCGCCGAGGTGGGCGTCGGGACGAGCGTGACGCCGTCGGCGTGCGGGTCGACGAGGTAGACGGCGGTGCCGTGCGGGGTCGACACGGGCGTGAGGATCCGGCCGGCTTCGGCGGCGTACGGGACGGCGGTCTTGACGCCGTTGAGCAGCCACTTCCCGTCGGCCGCCCGCGCGGTCGTGGCGGGTTCGCCGGCGAGCGGGGCGGACGGCTCGTTCAGCGCCGCGGTGAGCAGCGCCTCCCCCGCGGCGACCGGCGGGAGGAGCTCCGCGCGCTGCGCCGGGGTGCCGAGCGTCTCGATCGGCAGGACGCCCAGGGCGAGCGTGGCGTAGGCGGGCACCGGCGCGGCGGCGCGGCCGACCTCCGTGAGGACCTGCGCGACCTCGGCGACGCCCAGGCCGTCGCCTTCGAGGTCGGGCGGGAGCGCGAGGGCCAGCAGGCCCGAAGACGCCAGGGCACGCCACGGATCGTCCTCGGTGCCCAGGACTTTGGCGGCGAGGGCGGCGATCTCCGTCTGCGTATCGTCAAGGGTGAAGTCCACGCCCGTCCCTCCGGGTTCGGCGCAATACTGAAACCTGTTCTAGTCTTAACCGGAAAAGGTCGGTACGGCAACCCCCGGCGGAGGACCTGGATGGCGGTGACCGAACGCGGCGGCGCGCGCCGCCGGCTGATCACCGTGCCGCCGACCGCCGGCGTGCCCGACCCGGTCCCCCTCGACCTGCCCGGGCGCGGCCGGACCGTCGTCACCGACGTCGGCCCGCGGGACGCGCCCGCGCTCGTGCTGCTGCATTCGGTGGCCTGCACGGGCCTGCTGACCTGGTACCCCGCCCTCGACCGGCTGGCGCGCGACCACCGCGTCGTCGTGTTCGACCAGCGCTGGCACGGCCGCGGCATCCGGTCGCCGGAGTTCCGGCTCGCCGACTGCGCCGAGGACGTCACCGCCGTCGCGGACGCGCTCGGCATCGGCCGGTTCGCGCTCGCCGGGTACTCGATGGGCGGGATGGTGGCCCAGCTGGTCGCCCGCGCGGAACCAGAACGTGTTACCGGACTGGTCCTCTGCTCGACCGCGAGCAACTTCCGCCGCGGGCTGCGCCAGCGCGTCGCGCTCGACGTGTTCGGCCGGACGCTGCGGCAGCTGCGCGAGCGCGTGAGGCTCCCGGTGGCGCCCGGGGCACCGCCGCGGCGCGTCGAGGACTACCGATGGGGGCTGCGCGAGTTCCGGTCGACCACGCCGTGGGGGATCGCGGTCGCCGTCGACGAGATCGGCCGGTTCGACTCGACGCCGTGGCTCCCGACGCTGCGCCTGCCCGCGGCGGTCGTCGTGACCACGAAGGACCGGTTCATCTCCCCCGACCACCAGCGGTCGCTGGGCCGCCGGATCCCGGGCGCGGCGACGTACGAGGTCGCGGCCGGGCACGCCGCCTGCGTCCTGGCCGCCGACCGCTGGGTGCCCGCGCTGCTCGCCGCCGTCCACTCCCTGTGAGGAAGGAACATCGATGGGACGCTTCAGCCTGCCCGACGAGAAACCCGGCGGCCTCGACTCGCCCGTGACGGCGAAGGTCATGAAGTACGGCGCGAAAGCCCAGGTCGCGGTCTTCCGGCTGACCGGCGGGCGCGTCGGCAGCACGTGGCGGATCGGCGCGGGGTTCCGCAAGCCGGTGCCGACGCTGCTGCTGGAGCACCGCGGGCGCAAGTCCGGCCGGCTGTTCACCACGCCGCTGCTGTACCTGCGCTCCGGCGAGGACGTCGTCATCGTCGGCTCGCAGGGTGGGCTGCCGAAGCACCCGCAGTGGTACCGCAACCTGCTGGCGCACCCCGAGACCCGCATCCACCTCAAGGGACGGCGGAACGTCGACGTCACGGCGCACGTGGCCGGTCCGGACGAACGCGCGGACCTGTGGCCGCGGCTGGTCGAGCTCTACGCCGACTTCGCGAAGTACCAGGCGTGGACCGACCGCGAGATCCCGGTCGTGGTGCTCAGCCCGCGGCCTTGAGCAGCTCGGCCAGCGCCTCCGGGAGCGCGTCGGCCAGCGGCCAGAGGTCCTTGACGAGCTCCCGCGCGCCGAGCAGGCCGACGTGCACCTTGCCGGCGTTGGACAGCACCGTGACGTTCAGTCCGGCGCCGTGGAAGACCGGGCCAAGCGGGTAGAAGCCGGTGATCCGCGCGCCGAGCAGGTAGAGCGGCATCGGCGGGCCGGGCACGTTGGAGACGACCAGGTTGTGCACCACCGGATGCTTTTCGGCCAGGCGCAGCGCCGAGTACGCGCGCACGGCGAGGCCGAACATCGTGGCCGCGGAGAACTGCGCCCAGTCCTGCAGCATGTCGGCGTCGATGTCGTAGTGGTGGTCCTTGGACAGCCGGTTGGCCTCGGCGAGGAAGAACACGCGCGCGGCCGGGTCGTCGAGGTGCGTCGGCAGCGAGGCGAAGAACGCGGACACCTTGTTGCTGCCGTGGTCGCGTTCGGTCCGGTCGTGCACCGAGACCGGGACGGTCGCCACCAGCGGGTCTTCCGGCAGTTCGCCGCGCGCTTCGAGGAAGTTCCGCAGCGCGCCGGCGACGAGCGCGAGCACGACGTCGTTCACCGTGACGCCGAAGGCGTTCTTGACCGCCTTGACGTCGTCGAGGTCGAGCTGGGCGAAGGCGACGCTGCGGTGGCCGGTGATCGTGCCGTTCAGCGACGTCCGCGGCGCGGTGAACGGGACCGGCATCCCCTTGCCGCGCAAGGCTTTGCCGAGCCACCGCGGGACGAGCCCGAGCAGGTCGGGCAGCAGCCGGGCGACCTCGGCGGGGCGTCGGGCGATGCTCTCGACGCCGGTGCGCAGCAGCTGCGCCGGCGACGGCAGCGCGGGGTTGCGGGGCGCCTCGACCTCCGGCATCGGCGCGTCCGGCTCGAGCCCGGCCAGGTAGGTGATCAGGCTGGCGCCGCTCACGCCGTCGACGCTCGCGTGGTGCATCTTCAGCAGCACCGCCAGCTGACCGTCGGCCAGGCCTTCGATGACGTAGAGCTGCCAGAGCGGGTACGCGCGGTCGAGCTGCTGGCCGGCGATGTGCGCGCAGAGCTCGGCCAGCTCGGCGCGGTCGCCCGGGGCCGGGACGCCGATGCGGTGCACGTGGTGGTCGAGGTCGAAGTCCTCGTCCTCGATCCACACGGGATGCCCGATGTTCCAGACCGGATTGTGCAGTTTGCGGCGGAACGCCGGGATCACCCGGACCCGCCGGTCGAGCTCGTCCTTGAGCTTGGCGAAGCTGTAGCCGCCGGGGACAGTCGAGCCGTCGAGGACGAGCAGCCCGCAGACGTGCAGGACCTGGGACGACGTCTCGAGGTAGAGGAAGCTCGCGTCGAGGCCGCTCAGTCTCTGCATGGCGATCAGGGTAAGCCACTTCCCGCGAGCGGCGCGTCACCCTACTCGCCGGTATCATCACGCTGGTGCAGCCGAACTTCCTGATCCGTCGCGCGGTCCAGCTCGGTCTCACGGCGAACGCGCTCCGGCCCCTGCGAGCCCGCTCGACGACGATCCCGGCGTTCTTCGCGGGCTGGCTGACCAGCGAGCTGGCACCCCAGTTCCTGGCGCTGACGGCGGCGGACTCCCTGGTCCACGTGGCCCGCCACGGCGTCCGCGACCGGTCGACGCAGGCGGGGCTGGCGATGGCCGCGGCGTCCGCGGCCGGGCTGGCGGCGCTGGTCCGGACGGGACACGGCGCTCGCGAAGAGATCGAGAACGCGCTGACCGAGGCGCTGGGCGAGGACTACGCGGCCGAGCTGGGCCGCTCCGACCTCGGGCTGCCGTGGGGTGAGCTGGCACTGCCGTTCCGGATGGGCGCGCCGGACGTGCGGGTCGACCGCAACATCGCCTACGCCCCGGGCGGGAAGCGGTTCCTGCTGGACGTGTACCGCCCGTCTTCGCCGGTCACGGGCGCGCCGGTACTGCTGCAGGTCCACGGCGGCGCGTGGGTGATCGGCAACAAGGAGGAGCAGGGCCGGCCGCTGATGCGCTACCTGGCGCGCCGAGGCTGGGTGTGCGTGGCGATCAACTACCCGCTGTCCCCGACCCACCGCTGGCCGGCGCACATCGTGGCGGCCAAGCAGGCACTGGCGTGGATCCGTTCTTCGATTTCTTCGTACGGCGGCGACCCGGATTTCGTGGCGGTGACGGGCGGTTCGGCGGGCGGCCACTTGTCGGCGCTGCTGGCGTTGTCCCAGAACGACCCGGCGCTGCAGCCCGAGTTCGAGGACGTGGACACGAGCGTGCAGGCGTGCGTGCCGCACTACGGGGTGTACGACTTCGCGGCGACGACGGGGTCACGGGCGAGCCAGTACCGGCTGGAGAGCTTGATCGCGCGACGGGTGTTCGCGGCGGACCGCGACCCGGCGCAGCATCTCGACGACTACATCGCGGCGTCCCCGTTGGACCGGATTTCGTCGGAGGCACCCCCGTTTTTCGTGATCCACGGACGGGACGACTCGCTGGTGCCGGTGCGCGAGGCGAGGGAGTTCGTGCGGCGGTTGCGCGAGAAGTCGCGCCAGCCGGTGGCTTACGCCGAGCTGGCCGGGGCACAGCACGCGTTCGATGTTTTCACGTCGGTGCGAAGTGCGCACGTGGTACGCGGGGTGGCGCGGTTCTTGGACTTCACTTACAACGCTTGGAAAGCCGAGAACCGCTAGCCGCCCTGGTCCGGCGGTCGGTCACGCTTCGACCGATGGGTCCCCATCAGTAGGCCAGGTCGACCGGGCTTGCTGACGGTGGCCCGTCCAAGCGCCACTCCGTGCCTGCGCGGATGAAGCGGTACCAGCGGGCGTCGCGGCCGTAGCGCAGCTGCAAGTCCCCTTGAGTCAGGCGATTTCGCCAGACCTTGGGTGTTCCCGGCAGTCCGGCCTCGGCCAGGATGGCTTCGGCCTCTGCCAAGGGTCCTGGGCCCGGCTGCCACGTCTCCCGCACCGCCGCCAAGCCGTCGCGGCCTGCTTCGCGCCAGGCTTCCGCCCACCTCGTCAAGTCGCGCGGTGGCACTCCCGCCGCCGTTGCCAAGGCGGCCGCCTCCACGACCGGGCGCGTCGAGGCGCGGCGGGCCAAGTCCTCCTCGAACGTCAGCTCGGCCGCCGCCGCGCCGGCGACCAGGAGGTCTCGGGCCAACGATGCCGCGTCTGCCGCCAGGCCGGCCAGTGCTGCCGCCGTCCAGCCCGTGCTCGGTGGGGGATCCAGGTCCAGGACCGCCGGGGGCCCGGCCACCCGCGGCGGCGGGGGCAGCGCCGGGATCGCGGCCGGACGGCGTGCGTAGGCCGCGCGAGGCGTGAGCCCCTCGTCGACGCGCTTCGGCAGCTTCGGTTTCTCGCCGCGCGCTGGGGAGCGGCGGGCCCGCAGCTCGGCCAGGACGTCGGCCCGGGGGCGTCCGCGCAGCAGGAACAGCGTGAACGGGTCGCGGTCCACCTCGTCGGCGACCAGGTAGTACACCGCGGCGACGTGCTTGCACGGGTTCGCCGAGTCCGGGCACGAGCACCGCGGCCGCAGGTCGCCGGGGCCGGGCAGCAGGTCGGCGCCCGCCTCGCGGGCCTGCTCGGCCAGGGCGGCGGGCAGTTCGCCGTCGAGCAGGGCGGCCGCGTGGCCGAGCTGCGTGCCGACCACGCCGAGCAGGGTGTCCCACTCGCCGTCGGTGAAGGTGCGCATGGTGATGGTCACCTTGTACGGCTGCGGCCGGCTGCCGCGCACCCGCGCCGTCATCTCCCCGGCGCCGAAGTGCAGCTCGCTGACCGTGCCCTTGCGGGCGTACGTCCGCCCGCGCGGCAGCCGGTTCGGGTCGAGCTTGGCGCGCTGCTCCAGGGCGTCGACCCAGGCGCGGCCCCACCACGTCGCGCCGAAGGTGCGCCTCGGCGGCATCACCCGCTCCCGAGGCGGACGAGGTCGGCGAGCTCGTCGTCGGAGAGCTCGGTGATCCAGTCCTCCCCCGCGCCGACGATCGACTCCGCCAGCCCGCGCTTCTTTTCGAGGACCTGCGCGATCCGCTCTTCGAGCGTGCCCTCGGCGATGAGCCGGTGGACCTGGACCGGCCGGTCCTGCCCGATGCGGTAGGCGCGGTCGGTGGCCTGGTCTTCGACGGCCGGGTTCCACCAGCGGTCGTAGTGGATGACGTGGGTGGCGCGGGTCAGGTTGAGCCCGACGCCGCCCGCCTTGAGCGAGAGCAGGAAGACGGGGATCTCGCCGGCCTGGAACCGGTCGACCATGTCTTGGCGTTTCGCGGGCGAGCTTTCCCCGGAGAGCAGCTCGGTGGGCAGGCCGCGCTCGGTGAGGCGTCGTTCGAGCAGCCGGCAGAGCTGGACGTACTGGCTGAAGACGAGCACGCTCTCGCCCTCGTCGAGGATGACGTCCACCAGCTCTTCGAACGCGGCGAGCTTGCCGGACCGGCCGGTGAGCGCGCCGTGCGGTTCCTTGAGGAACTGGGCCGGGTGGTTGCAGATCTGCTTGAGCTCGGTGAGCAGCCGCAGGACCTGCCCGCGCCGTTCGACGCCCTGCTTCTCGCGGATCTCGGCCAGGTTCTCGCGCACGACGGCTTCGTAGAGCGTGGTCTGCTCGGCGGTGAGCGGGACGAACCGGTCGGTCTCCGTCTTGGGCGGCAGCTCCGGGGCGATGTCCGGGTCGGACTTGCGCCGCCGCAGCAGGAACGGCCGCACGGTGGTGGCCAGCCGTTCGGTGACGGCCTTGTCGCGGTCGCGTTCGATCGGGCGCGCGACCGTGCGGCGGAAGCGGTCGAGCGGGCCGAGCAGGCCGGGGGTGGTCCAGTCCACAATGGACCACAGCTCGGTGAGCCGGTTCTCGACGGGGGTGCCGGTGAGGGCGACCTTGGCGCGGGCGGGAATCTTGCGCAGTTCCTTGGCCGTGGCGGAGAGCGGGTTCTTGACGTGCTGCGCCTCATCGGCGGCGACGAGCCCCCAGTCCACTTCGGACAGTGTTTCGCGGTCGCGACGGAGGACGCCGTAGGTGGCGAGGACGACCTCGTCGGGGGCGAGGTCGTCGAGGTGGCGGCTGCCGCCGTGGAACCGCCGGACGGGGATGCCGGGGGCGAAGCGGGCGAACTCGCGTTCCCAGTTGCCGAGGAGTGAGGTCGGGCAGAGGACAAGGGTGGGACCGGCCGTGGTCGGCTCGGCGATGGGATCGACCTCCGCGAGGACTTCAGCGGAGCCGGGGAGACTGCCGGCGCGCGGCTCGACAGACTCCGCCGAGGCGCCCGCCAACCTGAGGTGGCTGTCAGCCGGCTCGGCCTGGTCGGGGTGGGCACCTATGCCCGGCCCGGACGCCAGCTGCCGGCGGTGCAGGTGCAGCGCGATCAGCTGGATCGTCTTGCCCAGCCCCATGTCGTCGGCCAGGCATGCGCCCAGCCCGAGCCCCGTCATTGTGGCCAGCCACGCCACCCCCGCCTGCTGGTACGGCCGCAACGTCGCCCTCAGCCCGGCCGGTGGCGCGACCTCCTCCGACGCCCGGTCACGGATCCGCGCGACCAGGTCCCCCAACACCGGCGGGGCCGTGAACTCCACCCGCTCGCCGTCGAGCTCCAGCTCGCCCGTCAACGCCGCCGCCAGGGCCTCGCCCGCCTCCAGCTTCCGGGTCCGGCCGCGCACGCGAGCCAGCAGCTGCGGGTCCACCCGCACCCACTGGCCACGCAGCCGGACCAACGGCCGCTTCGCTTCGGCCAGCGCCGCGACCTCCGACGGCGTCAGCTGCTCGCCACCCAGGCTGAGCTGCCAGCGGAACTCCAGCAGGCTCCGCAGCGCGAACTCCGCCTCCGTCACGCTCGCCGGCGCCTGGGTCGCGCTCGCCTTCGCCTTCACCTCGCCCGCGAACAGACCCTTCGACCACAGCACCTCGATCCCGGCGCCGCCCAGCTCGCGCGCGCCGTCGGTGAGGAGGTCGACGACCTCGTCGTCGGACAGCGCCAGCGACGCCGGCGCCGGCTGGGCCAGCACGCGCTCCAACGGCGGCCACGCCCGCGCGCCGCGGCGGAGGCCGAGCAGCAGCTGCGTCTCCACCTGGTCGCCGAGGCGGCTCAGCACCGCGTCCGGCGCGTCCCACAGCGTCGACGCCTCCACCACCAGGCTCGGCTCCGCCATGCTCCGCACCGCCAGTACCCCGGCGAACGAGTCGTCGTCCAGCCCCTCGACGCGCAGCAGCACCTGGACGCCGCGGGGTTCTCGGGCCTCCAGCTCCGCCAGCCAAGCCGCGCCGTCCGGGCCGAGCAGCGCCGGTTCGCGCGCCGCGAACGCCGGGTCGCCCGCGCCGACCGGCGCCGCCGGGCTGCGCGCCAGCAGGTCGGCCGTCGCGTCCCAGAGCGCGCGGACCAGGGAGTCCGGCGAGTGCAGGCGGATGCGTTTCAGCCCGGTCAACGGCAGCGCGTACGCCTCCGGCGGCAACGCACCGGCGAGACCGCGCAACAGCTCTTCGTCGGCCGCGTCCAGCGGCCCGATCCGCCACGCCGCCGCCCCGGCCGGGGAGACGGCGGGCCGCAGCCGCCCACGCGCGACGAGGTTCACCCCCGCGTTGACCGCCGCCGACCACGCCGCGACGGCCGGGCTCGCCTCCTCCCCCACGGACAGGAGCCGGGGCAGGGCGCGTTCGAGCGGCACCAGCTCCGCCTCGACCTTCGTCCGCGCGAACTTGGCGCCCCGGGGCAGCACGAGCTCGATCGTGGTCCCGCCGACCACGTCGTCGCCCCACAGGGCCAGCACACCGTCCCGCGGGGGATCCGCGGGAAGGTAGGTGGCCCGGGTGTCTGCGCTGAACTCCACGACGGCAACGCTAGAACACGCCCCCGACAGTTTCGGGACCGACGGCGCGAACGGTCCTTTCGCGCCCTCCGAAGCTCACCCGGAGATCACCCCGAGATCACCGCGGCAGCCCCAGGAGCCGTTCCGCCGTCAACGACCGCAGCACCTGCGTCGTGCCGCCCGCGATGGACAGGCACCGCGTCAGCAGGAACTCGTGCTGCGCCGGGCCGTCCGCGACCAGCGCCCCCGTCCCCGCCAGCTCCAGCGCGAACTCCGCGACGTCCTGCCGGTGCGACACCCCGAGCAGCTTCCGCACGCTCGACTCCGCGCCCGGGTCCTGCCCCTCCAGCCGCCGCAGGGCCGCCCGCAGGTCGAGCACGGATCCGGCGACCCCGTCGGCCACCAAGGAGCCGAGCCGGTCCAGGGCGACATCGTCCAACGCCGACGCGTCCACTGTGGACACCAACGACTGGACGCTCTCCCCCACCGCAGAGCCGCTCCCGATGGCCACCCGCTCGTTCGCCAGCGTCGTGCGCGCCAGCCGCCAGCCGCCGCCCGGCGTGCCGACCACGTCGGAGTCCGGGACGAACACGTCGTCGAGGAAGACCTCGTTGAACACGGACTCCCCGGTGATCTCCCGCAGCGGCCGCGTCGTGATGCCCTCGGCGCGCATGTCGACCAGGAAGTACGTGATCCCGTGGTGCTTGGGCGCGTCCGGGTCGGTCCGCGCCAGGCAGATCCCCCAGTCGGCTTCGCGCGCCAACGACGTCCACACCTTCTGCCCGGTCAGCCGCCAGCCGCCGTCGACGCGCCGCGCCGCCGTCCGCAGCGACGCCAGGTCCGACCCCGCGCCGGGCTCGCTGAACAGCTGGCACCACGTGAGCTCGCCCCGCAGGGTCGGCCGGGCGAACCGCGCGCGCTGCTCGTCGCTGCCGTGCTCGAGGATCGTGGGCACCGCCCACGCCCCGATCACCAGGTCCGGGCGGCGCACCCCGGCCGCGGCGAGCGCGCCGTCGATCCGCAGCTGCTCCGCGGCGTCGGCGCCCCGGCCGTAGGGGGCGGGCCAGTGCGGCGTCAGCAGCCCGGCGTCGGCCAAGGCAACCCGTTGCGACGACTCGGGCAGCGCCGCGATCCGCGCCACTTCCTCCGCCAGCGCGGGGTCTTCTCCGACGTCGACGCCCAAAGTCCGTTCGGTCCCGGCCAAAGCCAGCGAAGCCGCCTGACGGCGCCACGGACCCGAGCCGCCGAGCCACTGCCGCAGCGCCACGGCCCGGCGCAGGTAGAGGTGCGCGTCGTGCTCCCAGGTGAACCCGATCCCGCCGAGCACCTGGACGCAGTCCTTGGCGTTGGCGACGGCCGCGTCGAGGGCGACGGCGGCCGCACTGGCGACCGAAAGCGGGTGCTGCCCGGAGGCCGCGTCCCAGGCCAGCGCTTCGGCCGCTTCGGCGCGGCACAGCATCTCCGCGCACAGGTGCTTGACCGCCTGGAACCCGCCGATCGGCCGGCCGAACTGCTCCCGGACCTTCGCGTACTCGACGGCGATGGTCAGGCACCGCCGCGCCACCCCCGCGGCCTCGGCCGCAGCCACCGTGGCCGCCAGCGGACGCACTGGCGGCAGCGTCAGGACGTCGCCGTGGATCCCGGAGAGCCGGATCCGCGCGAGCGGACGGGAGAAGTCGAACGGCGGCAGCGGCTCGACAGTCACCCCGGGCGTCCCCGGCGCGAGCAGCACGTGCCCGCCGTCGACCGGCACGAGCAGCCAGGACTCCGGACCGGCGCCGGGGACGGGCCCGCTGACGCCGTCCTCGAGCGGGTCCAGCACCACGGCGATCGTGGCCTCCCCCTCGGCGACCGCTTCGAGCAGTTCCTTCGCCGACGGGATCTCCGCGAGCAGGAGGCCGCCCAACGCGGTACCGAGCACCGGACCGGGAACGAGTTCTTCCGCCGCCGCGGCCAGCCCGGCGGCCAGATCGGCGATACTGCCCTCGGCGCCGCCGACCGCCGCCGGCAGGGCGACGCCGAACAGGCCGAGCCCGGCGAAGCCCGCCGGAACCCCGGCCGCCGGCGGAGTTTCCGCCGCGCGCACCGCCTCTCGCGGGTGGTGCGCGGCGGACCAGGCGTGGATCGCCTCGGCCAGCGCGGCCTGTTCCTCGGTGAGCGCGACCGGCATGGGGCCTCCTCGCGGGACGGGACTGTGTCGGCTGTTGCCGATCCGGACGGCAGTCACGGCGGAACGGGTGCCGGTGAGCGGGTGGGCTCCGGCACCGTCTCCGCCTGCTTCCGACCGGATCGGCAAGGCTACTCGCGAGTGTAGAACGTGTTACAGTTTTTCGGCCAGTGGGTCAATTGTTGAACGTTTCGCCAGGCGAGGTACGCTACGTCGTGAACTGGAACAAGTTCCGAAGGACGGGGGAACTCCGATGCCCGGCAAGACCAAGGCGCGCGGCAACGGCCTGAGCGCGATCGGGGCCGACGAGCTCGGCTCGGCCGCCCAGCGCGACCGCCGTCGCCGGATCATCGACGCCACCCTCGCCCTCGCCTCCAAGGGCGGCTACGACGCCGTCCAGATGCGGGCCGTCGCCGAGAAGGCCGACGTCGCGCTCGGCACGCTGTACCGGTACTTCCCGTCGAAGATCCACCTGCTCGTCTCCGGCCTCGCCCGCGAGTTCGAGCGCGCGCAGGAGAAGCTGGAGCGGCAGGCGATCCCCGGCGAGACGCCGGCCGAGCGGCTGATGTTCGTGCTCGGCCGCAACACCCGGCTGATGCAGCGCGACCCGCACCTGACCGAGGCGATGGTGCGGGCGTTCATGTTCGCCGACACCTCCGCCGCGGCCGAGGTCGAGCAGGTCGGGCGGCTGATGGAGAACATGTTCGCCCAGGCCATGGGCATCTCCGAGCCGACCGAGGCCGACCGCGACATCTTCCACGTCGTCGCGGACGTCTGGATGGCGAACCTGGTGGCCTGGGTGACGCGCCGCGCGTCGGCCGCCGACGTCGCCAACCGCCTCGAGCTGTCGGTCCACCTGCTGCTCGACAAGTAGCCGCCGGTCAGCGGTGCGCGGCGGCCACCCCCGCCAGCTCGTCGAGCGCCTTGAGCGTCTCCGCCTCCGGCAGCGTGTCCAGCAGGAACGTGTACCGCTCGACGCCGGCCTCGCGGAAGCCGTCGATCACCTTCGGCGTGGTCGGTCCGCCGAACACCGCGAACTGGACGTCGTCGCGGCCCTGATCGGCCAGCCAGCCGCGGACGCGCTGCGCCTCCTGGTACTTCGTGTGGCCCCGGAGCAGCCAGCCGTCGCCGTACTTGGCGAGCCGCTTGAGCGCCGCTTCGCTCTCGCCGCCGATGTAGATCGGCACGTGCGGCTTCTGCACCGGCTTCGGCCAGCTGAAGATCGGGTCGAGGTCGATGTGCTCGCCGTGGAACTCGGCCTCGTCCTTCGTCCAGATCTCCTTGAGCGCGGCCAGCTGCTCGTCGATCAGCGCGCCGCGGGTCTTCGGGTCGGTGCCGTGGTTGCGCATCTCCTCGCGGTTCCAGCCGACCCCCACGCCGAACAGCGCGCGGCCGTCGGAGATGACGTCCAGCGACGCGACCTCCTTGGCGGTGTGGATCAGGTCGCGCTGGGGCAGCAGCGCGATCCCGGTGCCGAGCAGCAGCTCGGACGTCGCCACGGCCGCCGCGCTGAGCGCCACGAACGGGTCGAGCGTGCGGTAGTACACGCGCGGCAGGTCGCCCCCGCCGGGGTAGGGGCTTTCCCGGCTGACGGGGATGTGCGAGTGCTCGGCCAGGAACAGCGAGTCGAAGCCGCGCTCCTCCAGGGCCGCGCCCAGCACGTCCGGCCGGATGCCTTCGTCGGTCACGAACGTCGAAATCCCGAATTTCATACTCAACGACTACCACCGGGTTGACAGCGGGTGCAGGATGAAGTGATCTCATCGCACGTTGAATAAGGGGGTAGTCATGGACGTCCGGGACATCGACTTCGAAGAGCTCTACCAGGGCACCACCCCGATGGGCCGCAAGATGCCGTGGGACCTCGGCGCGCCGCAGCCCGCGGTCGTCGCGCTGGCCGACGCCGGCGAGTTCACCGGCGACGTGCTCGACATCGGCTGCGGCCTCGGCGACAACAGCGCGTTCCTCGCCTCGCGCGGCCTGCGGGTCACGGGGCTGGACGGCGCGCCGTCGGCGATCGAGCAGGCCCGGACGCGCGCGCCGGGCGTCACCTTCGCGGTGGCGGACGCGACCAAGCTCGAAGGCTACGAAGGACGTTTCGACACGGTCCTCGACAGCGCGCTGTACCACTGCCTGAGCGAGGACCAGCGGCGTGAGTACCTCGCGGCCCTGACCCGCGCGGCACGCCCGGGCGCGACGCTGCACCTGTTCGCGTTCTCACCGGAGGTGCCGGACGCGTTCCCGGCGCCGTACCTGATCAGCGAGGCGAACCTGCGCGAGACGGTCGGCAAGGACTGGACGATCGAGCGCCTCGAGCCGACGGTCTACACGACGTCGATGACGGCGGAGGAGCTGCGGCAGAGCGTCCGCGCGATCCTGGACCACGACCCGGCCGAGCTGGACCGCCTGGACACCGACGCCGACGGCCGGGTGCTGGTGCCGGTCTGGCAGCTGAAGGCCGTACGTTCGGCGGGGTGATCGTCGAGACGTCGGTGGTCGCGCGCACCGCCGCCGAGCCGTGCGCCGACCGGCTGGTCCTGGGTGAGCACGTGCTCGGCGTCGCCGACGGCGCGACGAAGAAGCCGTGGGACACCGGCCCGGACGGCGCCGAACTCGCCGGAGCCGTCGCCGGGTACCTGGCCACCACCGCGGTCGGGTGCCTGGCCCGCGAGGCCACCGACGGCGCCACCGCGCTGGTCCGGGACCTGCTGGCGGGCACCGCGCCCGGAGCGGGCTCGGCGGTGTCGTTCTGCGTCCTGCACTGGCCGCGCCGCGAGATCTGGCGCGTGGGCGAAGGCCGCGTCCTGTTCGACGGGACGCCGGTGCCGCCGCGCCCGTCCGGGGAGCGCGTCGTGGCCGAGGCACGAGCCCTCGTGCTGCGGAAGCACCTGGCCGACGGCGTGCCGGAAGCGGAACTGCTGGGCGGCGACCCGGGCCGGGCGGCCGTGCGGGAGCTGCTGCGCGCGCTGGTCGGCCTCCGCAACCGGCCAGACCCGCGCTACGGCTGCGCGGCTGTCGACGGCCAGGAGATCCCGGACCTGTTCGTCGAAGTCATCCCCGTGCCCACGGGCGTGCGGGAGGTCGTCATCACCACCGACGGCTACCCCGAGCCGGCCCCGACGCTCGCCGAAGCCGAACGCCTGCTGGCGGCGCGGCTGGCACGCGACCCGCTGATGCTCGACCCGCCGGAGACGAAAGGCCTGCGCCCGGCCGCGAACTCCTTCGACGACCGGGCGTACCTGCGCGTGCGGCTCTAGACGTTGCGCCGGTACTGGCCGCCGACCTCGAAGAACGCCTCCGTGATCTGGCCCAGCGTGCACACCCGTGCGGCGTCCATCAGCACCCCGAACAGGTTGCCGCCGCGGGTGGCCGCCTCGCGCAACGCCTTCAGGGCCTGCTGGGCCTCCTCGTGGTGGCGGTGCTGGAAGTCCGCGAGCCGGTCCAGCTGGGACTTCTTCTCGTCCTCCGTCGCCCGGGCCAGCTCGACCTCGACCTCGTCCTCCCCCGCGCGCGGGTTGCGGAAGGTGTTGACGCCGATGATCGGCAGCGAGCCGTCGTGCTTCTTGCGCTCGTACAGGATCGACTCGTCCTGGATCTTGCCGCGCTGGTAGCCCGTCTCCATCGCGCCGAGCACGCCGCCGCGCTCGCTGATCCGGTCGAACTCGGCCAGGACGGCCTCCTCGACCAGGTCGGTCAGCTCGTCGATGACGAACGAGCCCTGCAGCGGGTTCTCGTTCTTCGACAGGCCCCACTCCTTGTTGATGATCATCTGGATGGCCATCGCGCGGCGCACCGACGACTCCGACGGCGTCGTGATCGCCTCGTCGAACGCGTTGGTGTGCAAGGAGTTCGCGTTGTCGTACAGCGCGCACAGCGCCTGCAGCGTCGTGCGGATGTCGTTGAAGCTCATCTCCTGCGCGTGCAGCGACCGCCCGGACGTCTGCACGTGGTACTTGAGCTTCTGCGACCGCTCGTTCGCGCCGTAGCGCTCGCGCATGGCCACGGCCCAGATCCGCCGCGCGACCCGGCCGAGCACCGAGTACTCGGCGTCCATGCCGTTGGAGAAGAAGAACGACAGGTTCGGCGCGAAGTCGTCGATGTCCATGCCGCGCGCGAGGTACGACTCGACGTAGGTGAAGCCGTTCGACAGCGTGAAAGCCAGCTGCGAGATCGGGTTCGCCCCGGCTTCGGCGATGTGGTAGCCCGAGATGGACACCGAGTAGAAGTTGCGGACGCCGTGCTCGATGAACCACTCCTGGATGTCGGCCATCATCCGGAGGCTGAACTCGGTGGAGAAGATGCAGGTGTTCTGGCCCTGGTCCTCCTTGAGGATGTCGGCCTGCACCGTGCCGCGGACGTTCTTCAACGCCCACTCGCGCAGCTCGGCGGCCTCGGCGTCGGACGGCTCGCGGCCGTGCTCCTCGCGGAACTCCGTCAGCTTCTGGTCGATCGCGGTGTTGAGGAAGAAGGCCAGGATCGTCGGCGCCGGGCCGTTGATCGTCATCGACACCGAGGTGTTCGGCGCGGTCAGGTCGAAGCCGTCGTAGAGGACCTTCATGTCCTCGAGCGACGCGATCGAGACGCCGGACGTGCCGACCTTGCCGTAGATGTCCGGGCGCGTGTCGGGGTCGTGGCCGTAGAGCGTCACGGAGTCGAACGCCGTCGAGAGCCGCTTGGCCTCGGAGTCGGCCGAGAGCAGCTTGAACCGGCGGTTGGTGCGGAACGCGTCGCCCTCGCCGGCGAACATCCGCGCCGGGTCCTCGCCCTCGCGCTTGAAGGGGAAGACGCCCGCGGTGTAAGGGAAGTAGCCCGGCAGGTTCTCGCGGCGCAGGAACGACAGCAGCTCACCGGACTCGGCGTAGCGCGGCAGGGCGACGCGCGGGATCCGGTTGCCGGAGAGCGTGTCGCGCCACAGCTGCGTGCGCAGCTCCTTGTCGCGGATCTTGACGACCAGCTCGTCCTGGCGGTACTCCGCGGCCAGCTCGCGGAACCGCTCGAGGAGCTTTGTCGACTCGCCGTCCACATCGGACTCGGCGGCGGCGAGCAGTCCATCGAGCGCGTCGGTGGAAGCGTCCACCTTGGACAGTTCGGCGCGCGCCAGCGCCAGTGCCTCGCGCTTGCGGATCGCGGCGACCTGCGCTTGCGTCTTCGCGTGGTAACCGCGGACGGTCTCGGAGATCTCCGCCAGGTAGCGGGACCGGTTGCCCGGGATGATCGTCGACGCGTCCGTCGACACCTTGCCCTCGACCTTCGGCAGCGTGCCGGCCGAGACGGTCAGGCCGCGCTCGGCGAGCATCCCGCGCAGGTGCTGGTACAACGCGGTGACGCCGTCGTCGTTGAACTTCGCCGCACTCGTGCCGTACACCGGCATGTCCTCCGGGCCCGACGAGAAGGCCTCGCGGTTGCGCACCAGCTGGCGCGCGACGTCGCGGCGGGCGTCCTCGGCGCCGCGGCGCTCGAACTTGTTGATCGCGACGACGTCGGCGAAGTCGAGCATGTCGATCTTCTCCAGCTGCGACGCGGCGCCGAACTCCGGCGTCATCACGTACAGCGACTCGTCCACGAAGTCGACAATGCCGGCGTCGCCCTGGCCGATGCCCGGCGTCTCGACGATCACCAGGTCGTACCCGGCGGCCTTGCACGCGAGGATCGACTCGCTCAGCCCGGCCGGGATCTCGCCGGACGTCGTGCGCGTCGCCAGCGAGCGGAAGTAGACCGGCGAGCCGTCGAGGCAGTTCATCCGGATGCGGTCGCCGAGCAGCGCGCCGCCGCCCTTGCGCCGCGACGGGTCGACGGCGAGCACCGCGATCCGCAGCTTGTCCTCCTGGTCGAGGCGGAAGCGGCGGATCAGCTCGTCGGTGAGCGACGACTTGCCCGAGCCGCCGGTGCCGGTGATGCCGAGCACCGGCACCTCCCGCTTGCCCCCGGCCTCGGAGATGCCGCTCAGCAGGTCGTCGGGCAGCTTCGAAGCCTGCAGCTGGGTGATGACCCGCGACAGCGAAGCGACGTCGCCGGAGAGCACCTTGTCCAGCGAAGGCGCCTCGGCCGCGAGGTCGACGTCGCAGGCCTTGATCATCATGTTGATCATGCCCGGCAGGCCCATCTCGTAGCCGTCTTCGGGCGAGAATATGCGGGCGACGCCGCGCGAGTGCAGCAGCTCGATCTCCTCGCGCACGATCACCCCGCCCCCGCCGCCGAAGACCTTGATGTGCCCGGCGCCGCGCTCGCGCAGCAGCTCCACCAGGTAGGAGAAGTACTCGACGTGCCCGCCCTGGTAAGCAGAGATGGCGACACCCTGGACGTCCTCGGCGATGGCCGCGGTGGCGACCTCGTCGACCGACCGGTTGTGGCCGAGGTGGACGACCTCCGCGCCCTGCGACTGCAGGATCCGCCGCATGATGTTGATCGACGCGTCGTGACCGTCGAAGAGGCTCGACGCCGTGACGAACCGGACGGGGTGCACGGGGCGGTACAGCTCGCTGCTCATCCCTCCAAAATACTTTGGCTTCCTACTATTGGAAACCCGAGGACCCGTGACACGGATCTCAGGGCTCCCCAGGAGAACTTGGCAGTCCCCTGTTCGGCGCTATGTTTAACGAGTCCGTTAATTAACAAGGTGCTGAAATGACGACTGACCAGCTGAGCCGCACGTTCTCCGCCCTCGCCGACCCGACCCGGCGCGCCATCCTCGCCCGGCTTTCGGCGGGCGAAGCGACGGTGAACGAGCTCGCCGAACCGTTCACGATGAGCCTGCCCGCCGTTTCGCGGCACCTGAAGGTGCTCGAACAGGCCGGGCTGATCACCCGCGGCCGCACGCGCCAGTGGCGGCCCTGCCGGCTGGAGGCGAAACCCCTGGAAGACGTCGCCGACTGGGTCGCGACCTACCGGCAGTTCTGGGAGGGCGGCTTCGACCGCCTCGAGGACCACTTGCGGAGGTTGACCGGAGATGCCTGACCTCACCATCACCCGCGTCTTCGACGCGCCCCGCGAGCTGGTCTTCGCCGCCTGGACCGACCCGGACCACCTGGCGAGCTGGCTCGGACCGCACGGCTGCACCGCCTGCGGCGTCACCCTCGACCCGCGGCCCGGCGGCCGCTGGCGGGCCGGCATCCGCTCCCCCGACGGCGAGGTGGAGTGGATGCACGGCGTCTACCGCGAGCTGAGCGCCCCCGGGCGGCTGGTTTTCACCTTCGCGTGGGAGGACGACGTCCGCGAGACGCTGGTGGCGATCGACTTCGCCGACCTCGGCGGCAAGACCGAGATGACGTTCACCCAGTCCGGCTTCTCGACCCCCGCCACGCGCGACAGCCACCAGGACGGCTGGAGCTCCAGCTTCGAGGACCTGACCCGCTTCATCCGAGGAAAGGACGCCCGATGACCGCCACCCTGCCCGAGATCGTCTCGCCGGAGGAATGGCAGGCCGCGCGCGACGCGCTGCTGGCCCGGGAGAAGGCCCACATGAAGGCGGGCGACCACCTCGCCGCCGAGCGCCGCCGGCTGCCGATGGTCCGGTTCGACGCGAAGTACCAGTTCGAGAGCGCCGACGGGCCGGTGAGCCTGCTCGACCTGTTCGACGGGCGCCGCCAGCTGATCGTCTACCACTTCATGCTGCACCCCGGCGACGAGGCGGGCTGCCCCGGCTGCTCCCTGCTCGTCGACAACATGCCGCACCTGGCCCACCTGCACGCCCGCGACGTCACCCTGAAGATCGTCGCGCCGGCGACGCTGCCGGAGATCGAGCGGTACCGGACGCGGATGGGCTGGGACGTGCCGTGGGTGTCCGCGCACGGCACCGGCTTCACCGAGGACTGCGGCGTCGGGATGGGCTTCGGCGTCAGCGTCTTCCTCCGCGACGGCGAGGACGTCTACCGGACGTACTTCACCTCCGGCCGCGGCGGCGAGGCGTTCCTGGCCTCGCACCGCTACCTCGACATCACGCCGCTGGGGCGTCAGGAGGCGTGGGAAGAGGAGAGCCGCGGCGACGACGCGCCGAGCTCCTGGTGGCGCCGCCACGACGAGTACTGACCGCCTCGCGACGGCGTTCCGGCGTTCTCGACCGGCACCGGGCGATCCCGCGCTTCCCCACGCGCGATCGCCTCGGTGCTCGCCTGAGGCGGCTGGTCAGCGGGACTTGGCCGCCCGCAGCGCGATCCACTGGCGCATGGCGTACTCGACCAGCGTGATCAGCGTCTGCTTCGTCGACTCGCGGTCCCGGGCGTCGCAGCGGACGATCGGGATGTTCGGGTCGATCGACAGGGCCTCGCGCACGTCGTTGATGTCGTGCTCCAGCACGCCGTCGAACGTGTTGACGCCGACGATGTACGGCAGGCCGCGGTCTTCGAAGAAGTCGATCGGGGCGAACGAGTCAGCCAGCCGGCGCGTGTCGGCCAGCACGACCGCGCCGATCGCGCCGCGGACCAGGTCGTCCCACATGAACCAGAACCGCTGCTGCCCGGGCGTGCCGAACAGGTAGAGGATCAGGTCCGCGTCCAGCGACACCCGGCCGAAGTCCATCGCCACCGTGGTCGTCGACTTGCTCGGGGTGTGGTCGAGGTTGTCGACGCCGACGCTGGCGTCGGTCATCATCGCCTCGGTGGTGAGCGGCACGATCTCCGACACCGACCCGACGAAGGTCGTCTTCCCCGCACCGAAGCCGCCCGCCACCACGATCTTGGCGGATGTCATGGTCGGGGGCGCGGTGTCCCGCGGTGCCTTAAAGCCGACGGAGTCCACTCAAAACCCTTTCCATCAACACCAGATGTGCCTCGGCGCCGTCATTGCCCGTTATCGTCTTGTGCACCGTGACCAGCCCAGCGTCCGCCGCGTCGCTGATCAGCACCCGGGCCACGCCCAGAGGCACCCGCAAGGCCGACACGATCTCGGCGACCGAACGGGGGGTCCGGCACTCTTCCATGATCGAGATGCACTCGATCTGCTCCGCGGCCACCTCGGGGAAGCCACCGGTGGCAGCGTAGTCCTTCGCGGAGATCAGTGTCTCCAGCTCCAGGGCGTAGTTCGCCCGGGTGCGGCCGCCGGTCAAAGCGTAGGGCCGGACGATCGCCGTCATGTCCTCGGGCGCGGAAGGCTGCTCGAACACCGCGGGCATGATGAACTCGCCGCTGGGCGGGCCCGGGTCGAACAGCCCACCCGGCCTGGGACTGTCCCCGTCGGTACTGCCGGGGGGCGAGACTAAAGAGGTCACACGATCTCCTTGGTCGGCCGACGGCGCGGGCGCCGGCGGATCCGCGGCCGCGTGCGCACCGGCGGCCGGGGGTGGTGGGGACTCCTTGCTCTTCTTGCGCTTCCGGCGGGCACGGCCGGAATCCAGGGTGAACCCGTTCAGGACGTCGGCGAACGTGCCGTCGTCCTGTCGCCCGGCGGGGTAGCGCCCGTCGGGAGGTTCGCCGTCGAATCCGGACCCCGTGCTCATCGCGCCATCATCCCACCGGTTCGCCGATCAGCGACCCCCCGGAGCCCTGGAGCTGGGCGCGCAGTTCCGGGGTGAGGATCTGACCGACGCGGTCGACGAGCATGGTCATTTCGTAGGCGACCTGCCCGATGTCGCAGTTGGGGGCGGCGAGGACGGCAAGGCAGGACCCGTCGCTGATCGACATCAGCACCATGATCCCCAGCTCCATCTCGACGACGGTCTCGTTGACCGCCCCGGCCTCGAAGCACCGGGCGGCGCCCTGGGTGAGGCTGACCAGGCCGGAGGCGACCGCGGCGAGCTGGTCGGCCCGGTCGAGCGGGAGCCGGTTCGACGCGGTCAGCAGCAGGCCGTCCGCCGAGACGACCACGGCGTGCGCCACGCCGGGCACCCGCTCCGCGAAGTCGTTCACCAGCCAGCCGAACTGATTCTGCGTCGGCTGCGCGCTACTCGGCGAGGTCATTCACCCTCCAGTGTCTCGTGGTTGGTCTCGGTCGCCCGAGCGGTGCGGTGGCGCCCGCGCTCGATGCCCTGCTGGAAGCTGCGCAGGCGGCCGCGCACGTCGTGTGCGTCCCGTTGTGGTCGGGGGGCCGTGGCCCCGGTGGGCGGTCCGGCGCTGCCCGGGAGCAGCTGCTCCCCGCGACGGCGCCGGGGCAATCCTGCCGAAGTGAACGTGGCGGGTGTCGACTGGGACACCGCTTGCACCGCCCGCCAGCCGTCATCGGTCCCGAAGTTCCACTCGGCGGTGGCCTCGACGGCGCTCTCTTCCCGGCGCGGAGCCGGGGTTTCGGGTGCGGGCGCGGCGCCCCGGCGGGAGGGCAGGGCCGACGGCGCCGCGGCGGGCCGCCCGGCGACCTCGGCAGCGGGTGGCTGATGGTCCGCTGGCTGCGGAGCCGCCTGGAAGGCGGTGGCCTGCTCGGGGGACGCCGGCTCTTGGAAGGCCGTGCGCTGGTCCACCTGCTCGCCGGGCGCCAACCGCGACGCGATCGGCTGCTGCGAAGCGGCCTCCTGGAAGACCGTGGGCTGGTCCGCCTGCTCGCGCGACGCCACCGGCTGCTGCGAAGGCGCCTCCTGGAAAGCCGAGCGCTGGTCCCCCTGCTCACGAGACACCGGCAACTGCTGCGAAGGCGCTTCTTGGAAGGCCGTGCGCTGGTCGGCCTGCTCAGGGGACGCCGCCGGCTGCTGCGAAGGCGCCTCCTGGAAGACCGTGCGCTGGTCGGCCTGCTCAGGGGACGCCGCCGGCTGCTGCGGAGCCGCCTCCTGGAACGCCGAGCGCTGGTCCCCCTGCTCACGAGACGCCACCGACTGCTGCGGAGCCGGCTCCTGGAAAGCCGCCTGCTCGCCGAGCGTCGATCGCGGCTGGCGGCTCGGCAGCCGACCGGCTTCCTGAGCAGCCTCGTCCGCCTCAGGCGAGGCCGGCTGTCCCGGCTGGTGGAGGGCGTTCGGCTGGGCCGCGGCACCCTGCTGTCCCCGCTGCGGGAGCCCGGCGGCCGGCGGCCGGCCCGGCTGCGGCAAGGCGCCCGAGTGGGAGCCCTGCGCGAACGGCTCCTGCCGCGGTGCGGTCGCGGCTTCCGGCTGCCCGGCCGCTTGCGCCGCCTGGCGGGCCTGCTGACGCCCTCGCGTCACGCCCTGCTGGAAGCTGCTCAGCCGCCCGCGGACGTCCGCCGGGTCGCGGACCGGGAGGTCCGGCCGCGCCGGGGCCGGGGCGGGCACCGCCCGGGCCGGCGTCGCGCTGCCCGGCAGCAGCTGCTCGCCGCGCCTGCGGCGGGGCAGCCCCTTCTCGGTGAACGCCGTCGGTTCCGACTTCGTGACCGCCTGGACCGTGCGGAAGTTCTCGTCGCTCGCGAAGTCCCAGCTGCGCACCTCTTCCGCGGCGGCGGGCTTCTCCGGCGCCGCTTCCTCCGCGGCCGGCTCTTCGGCAGCGGCGGCCGGCTTGTCCTCGCGGAACCACGCCGACAGCATCTCGTCGAAGATCGGCGTCGTCTCCGAGAGGTCCGGCGCCGGGGCGGGCTCCGGCTTCGCGGTCGCCTGGCGCCACCAGTCGCTGAGCGTCGTTTCGTTGGCGGAGAACAGGTCCTTGCCCGACGGCAGGTCACCGGCCCGCGGCGGGTCCACCGGCAGCACCGCCGGAACCTCCGGCAGCGTCGGACGCGGCGGCGGGACGTCGTCGTCCTTCGGCAGCGGGGCGAACAGGTCGGTCCCGGAGATCTCCAGGTCGGACGGCGGGCGCGGGGCCGTGGGCCCGTGGCCGTTCGTCAGCCCGGCGAGGTCGCTCGCCGACGGCCAGCGCTCCTCCCCCATCGCCGGCTGCTGCGGGACCACCGGCCGCGGCCGGGAGTGGCCGTTGACCTGGCGGCGCGGCAGCTGGTTGCCCGCCGCGGGGCTCGCCGGGTGCTGCTGCAGGGAGCCGATCGGGCCGGTCAGCGGACCGTCGGTCACCGGCATCACCAGATCCGGCGGGACGACGACCGTCGCGCGGACGCCGACGATGTCCTTGCCGCCGTGCAGCGACACCCCGATCCGGTGCCGGCTGGCCAGCCGGCCGACGACGAACAGGCCCATCCGGCGCGACGTGGCCAGGTCGACCGAACCGGCCTCGGTCAGCCGGGTGTTGGCCTCGGCGACCTCGGCCTCGTTCATGCCGATGCCCTTGTCGAGGATGTCGACGTTGAGCGAGCCGTCCTCGCCCAGCCGCGAAGCGACGGTCACCGACGTCTCCGGCGCGGAGAACGCCGTCGCGTTGTCCAGCAGCTCGGCGACCAGGCGCATCAGGTCGCTCGCGGCGTACCCGACGATCCGGGCCGGGGGCGGCGGCTGCACCTGGACCCGCTGGTACTGCTCGATTTCCGAGACCGCGGCGCGGAGCATGTCGGTGGTGCCGACCGGCTTGCCGGACCGGCGGCCCGGCTCGGCGCCGGAGAGCACCATCAGGTTCTCGTTGTTGCGCCGCATCCGGGTGGCGAGGTGGTCGAGCTGGAACAGCGTGGCCAGCTGGTCGGCGTCCTCCTCGTCGCGCTCGAGCTGCTCGATCAGCTGCAGCTGCCGCTGCACCAGGCTCTGGCTGCGCCGCGACAGGTTGACGAAGACGCTGCCGAAGCCGGTGCGCATCGCGGCCTGCTCGGTCGCCAGCCGCAGCGCCTGGTGGTGCACCTTGTCGAAGGCCCGCGCCACCTCGCCGACCTCGTCGTCGGTCCGCACCGGCACCGGCACGATGTCCGTGCCCTGGGCGCGGCCCTCCTGGATGTTGCGGACCGCTTCGGGCAGCGCCGTCTCGGCGACGTCGAGGGCGCTGCGCCGCAACGCTTTCAGCGACCGCAGCAGCTGGCGGGTGATGAGGAAGACGACCGCGACGGCGAGCACCATGGCGGCGAACAGCAGCACCGCGAGCAGGCCCGCGCCGCTGCTGGCGTCGTCGACCAGCTGCGCCGACGTCGCCGACGCCGACGCGCCGAGGCGGTCGGCGACCTGGCTGATCTCCGTCCGCATCGCCGTGGACGCGGCGTTCCAGTCGGCCGCCGACAGGGCGCGGAAGGCGTTGTCGACCGTGTTGGGCTGTGCGTTCAGCACGGTCTCGACCATCCGGGCCCGGCTCTGCGCCTGCTTGCCCTCGGCGATCGCCGCGAAGTCGCGCTGCAGCGTGTCGCCCGCGGCGGACCGGAAGTCGACGAGCCGGTCGGCGAGCCGCAGCTCGGCGGCGCGCAGCGTGGCCAGCTCGCTCGGCGACAGCGAAGCGCGGGCGATGCCGTAGGAGACCAGTGCCTGGCTGAGCGACACCTGCTCGCCCGCGACGAGCAGCTCGTGCAGCCCGGCGGGCGTGCCGCCGAGGGTGCCGTCGCCCTCCCCCGCGGTGGCCGCGGTGTCGAGGCTGATCAGCGATCCGGTGATGCCGGAGTAGGCGGTGACGGCCTGGGCCGGGTCGAGCTGGCCGCCGTCGACTTGGCGGCGGAGGAAGCCGAGGTTGTTGACCTGCGCGGTGGCCGCGCCGGCGGCGCCGGCCACACCGGGCTCGATCTCGGACGCGCGGGCCTGCGCCGCGGTGAACGGCCCGGTCGCGGCGTCGGTGGCCTTGCGGGCCGCGGCCAGCTCGGGCGTGCCGCCGACGGTGCCCTCGGTCAGCATCGCCGCGGTGACCGTGCGCTCCTGCTGCAGCGCGCCGGTGAGCGCCCGCGTCTGGCCGCCGAGCGCGACGAGCCGGTCGAGCCGCTGGTACTCGTCCGAGCGGCCGACCTGGGCCGCGATCGTCGTGACGCCGAGGACCAGCGCGAGGACGATGGGGACCACGGTGACGGCCGACAGCTTGACGGGCAGGCTCCAATCGCGCCAGCGCACGAGGGCGCGCCACGCGTCCTTCCCCTTGGACCGCCGGGGTGCTCGGCCGAGCAGCTCCCCCACGGGCACCTGACCTTCTCCTGCAACGGTCACGTGAGTGACTCCCTGTCCGGCGTCATGGATCCGCGTCGGCGGCGCGGCGTCCCGGCTCGCGGCGTGCGTCCGGACGGCCGTGCCGCCCGCGCCCTGCCGCGTCCCCGGTACCCTCGCTCGTCCCCGGCCGCCCGGCCACCCGCGCGCCCGTCGCCGGGCAGGCACCGCCCCGATGTCCCGTGCAAGGGACTGTGCACGTGCACGCCGCAAGTTGCGTTCTGCACGGTCGTCGAGATCAACTTTATCGGTGCCAATCGATCGCTGTGGTCAGCTGGGCCAAAGAATCGTACCCCCGATGCCCGGCCGGTCAATTTTGTTCCCCACTCGGGCGCTGACCTGCGAAAAGTGCTTTCCGGACCGGGAACCGCCCTCGACATTCGGCCTCACTGCCCCCGAAGAGGGAATTCCGGTTACCGGAAGCGTCTCACCCAGGCATCCGGCCGTCACCCGATTAGCCCATGCAGAGCAGCATAGTACCTCGGACGATCTACACTCAGTACCCCCATCGGGTGGGTCAAGTCTGAAGATGTGCCCGATGTTGTGGCGTTCCGCGCTCCCGTACCCCGACCTGGTGATTTCTTTCGAGACTGCGGGCTGACCTGTGGATCTTCGCCGCCACGCCCACCCGCGGGCGACACTCTCCGGCACGACGGCGCCCCCTTTCGCCACTCTGCGTGGTCAATTTGGACGATCGTCCAGGACGATTACCCCGTTCGCCGCAGCCTGGGCCGGACGCGACAACGTCGAGTCACAATTCTTTTCATTCTGACGGGTGATCTGCCCGTGATCTTGCGGCGAACGGGTATTCGACGCTTTCGACGGGAAAACGAATACCCCGCCTTCCGGACCCGGAGATCGACCGGCCGCCTCCCGTGTCCGCCGGACGGCCTAGTTACGATGTTCGCCTCGCAGTCCGCAAGGGCGGCCCGGCAACCCCGCCCGCAGGGCGTCCGCCGGGCCCGCCGCCACGGAGGCACTCTGCCGGAGGCACCCATGTACGACGTCGCGCGTCCCGCGGCGGGCAACCCGATGGAGGAGACCGGCCAGATGCCGGCCCTGTTCACCGGAGACCGCCCGCCCGGCGCCCAGCACCGACGGCCCGCTCCCCCGACCGGTCCCGACTACCCCGGGATCCAGGCCAGCCCCGAGTTCGTCACGCTGCGGCGGCGGTTCCGGGCCTTCGTCTTCCCGATGAGCTTCGCCTTCTTCGCCTGGTACATGACGTACGTGCTGCTGGCCGCGTACGCCCACGACTTCATGAGCCGCAAGGTGTTCGGCCAGGTCAACGTCGGCATCGTGCTCGGCATCGGCCAGTTCGCCAGCACGGCGCTGGTCACGTGGCTCTACCTCCGCTACGCGCGCCGCCACGTCGACCCGCGCGTAGCCGAGCTGCGGGCCCGCGCGGGCCTGCCGGAAGGGACCCGCCGATGACCGCGCTCGCCGCCGAAGGCACGCCGGCCAGCAACCCCCTCGTCAACACGGTCGTGTTCGCCCTGTTCGTGGCGATCACGCTCTACGTCGTCTACCGGGCCAGCTCCCGGAACTCCTCGACGGCCGACTACTACGCCGCGGGCAGCGCGTTCACCGGCCGCCAGAACGGCATCGCGCTCTCCGGCGACTTCCTGTCGGCCGCGTCGTTCCTCGGCATCGCCGGCGCCATCGCGATGCACGGCTACGACGGCTTCCTATACTCGATCGGCTTCCTCGTCGCCTGGCTGGTCGACCTGCTGCTGATCGCCGAGCTGCTGCGCAACACCGGCCGCTTCACGATGGGCGACGTCCTGAGCTTCCGGATGAAGCAGCGCCCGGTCCGCGCGGCGGCGGCGACGTCGACGCTGGTCATCTCCTTCTTCTACATGCTGGCGCAGATGGCCGGCGCCGGCGGCCTGGTCGCGCTGCTGCTGAACGTCCACTCCAAGCTCGGCCAGGCGCTGGTGATCGGCGTCGTCGGGCTGGTCATGGTGCTGTACGTGCTGGTCGGCGGGATGAAGGGCACCACCTGGGTGCAGATCATCAAGGCGACCATCCTGCTGCTGTGCGGCGCGCTGCTGACGGTGTTCCTGTTCGGCAAGTTCGGCTTCTCGTTCTCGAACCTGCTCTCCGCGGCGGCCGAGAACAGCCCGCTGGGCGACAAGCTCCTCGAGCCGGGCGGCTCGTACGGCAAGAACGGCACCACCAAGCTCGACTTCGTGTCGCTGGCCCTGGCGCTGGTGCTCGGCGCGGCGGCGCTGCCGCACGTGCTGATGCGCTTCTACACGGTGCCGAACTCCCGCGAGGCGCGGCGAAGCGTCGTCTGGGCGACGGCGTGCATGTTCCTCTTCTACCTTTGCACGCTGGTGATCGGCTTCGGCGCGGCCGCACTGGTCGGCGCGGACGAGATCAAGGCCGCGCCGGGCGGGGAGAACTCGGCGGCGCCGCTGCTGGCCCTGCACGTCGGCGGGACGCTGCTGCTCGGCATCATCGCCGCGGTGGCGTTCGCGACGATCCTCGCGGTCGTCGCCGGGCTGACGATCACCGCGTCGGCGTCCTTCGCCCACGACGTCTACGCGAACATCTTCAAGCAGGGCAAGGCGGAACCGGCCGACGAGGTCCGGGTGGCGCGGCTGACCGCGATCGTGGTCGGGGCGCTGGCCATCGTCGGTGGCGTGCTGGCCAACGGGCAGAACATCGCGTTCCTGGTGGCGCTGGCGTTCGCGGTGGCGGCGTCGGCGAACCTCTCGACGCTGCTGTACTCGCTGTTCTGGAAGCGGTTCAACACCACCGGCACGCTGTGGGGCATCTACGGCGGCCTGATCGCGTGCCTGGTACTGGTGCTGTTCTCGCCGGTCGTCTCCGGCTCGCCGGACTCGATCTTCAAGGGCATCGACTTCGCCTGGTTCCCGCTGAAGAACCCGGGCCTGGTGTCGATCCCGTTCTCGTTCCTCTGCGGCTTCGTCGGCACCCTCGTCGGCAAGCCGAAGGCGGACGCGGACAAGCACGCCGAGATGGAGGTCAGGTCCCTCACCGGGATCGGCAGCTAGTCCCCCGGACGGCCTGCGTCACGCGCGCAGGCCGTCCAGGATCACCGTCAGCACGCGCTTGCCCTCCTCCGGGCTGCAGTTGCGCACCGCCATCCCGGCGCCGTGCGCCAGCCGGAGCACGTCGGGCCCCCCGACGTCGGGCCGGATCAGCCCCTCGGCCGCGTCGACCAGCACCCCGACCGCCTCGCGCAGCCGGACCTGGCAGTACCGGAACGTCTCCGACCCCGCGTCGATCGACTCCTTGAGGATCGTGGCGAGCTTGTGCCGCTCCACAACCCACGTGACCTGCTCCCCCAGCCAGGCCTCGAGGGCCTCCCACGGCGGCAGCTCGTCGTGCAGGACGTACGCGCGGTCGGCGAGCACCTCGATCTCGTCGCGGTAGACCGCTTCGAACAGCTTCTCCCGCGTCGGGAAGTGCCGGTACAGGGTGCCCGCGCCGACGCCCGCCTTCTTCGCGACGTCGTCGAGCGGCACGTCGGCGCCCTGCGCGGTGAAGAGGTCCTTCGCCGTCGCGACGATGCGCTCGTAGTTGCGCCGCGCGTCCGCCCGCATCGGACGCTCCGAGTCCGCACCCGGCATCCCGGCCTCCTCGCCACTCAACCGGAGAGATTCTCCGAATTCACTTGCGCATCCGGAGACGCTCTCCATATTATCGGATCGCACGCAAGTGGAGAACATCTCCGCTTCTTCTCTTACTCCTCGGGGGAGTATCCCTTGTCCCAGCAGACGATCCACCGTGCGGTCGAGCCTGCCCCGGCCCGCCGCAGCGGGCTGGTCCTGGCCATCATCCTGACCTGCCAGCTCATGCTCATCCTCGACGCGACCGTCATGAACGTCGCGCTCCCGCGCATCCAGGCCGACCTCGGGTTCACCCCCACCGGCCTGTCCTGGGTGATGACGGCCTACAGCCTCGTCTTCGGCGGCCTGCTGCTGCTCGGCGGCCGGGCGGGCGACCTGTTCGGCCGGCGGCGGATGTTCGTCGCGGGCACCGCCTTGTTCACCGTCGCCTCGCTGGCCGGCGGCCTCGCCGGCTCGGCCGCGCTGCTCATCGCCGCCCGCGTCCTGCAGGGCGTCGGCGCCGCGATGGCGGGTCCGAGCACCTTGGCGCTGGTCACGACGACGTTCACCGAAGCCAAGGCCCGCGTCCGCGCCCTGTCCCTGTTCTCCGCCATGTCCAGCGGCGGCTTCGCCATCGGCCTGATCGTCGGCGGCCTGCTCACCGAATGGATCTCCTGGCGCGCGGCCCTGTTCATCAACGTCCCGTTCGGCCTGGCGATCGTCCTGCTGGCCCCGCGGTTCGTGCCGGAGCCCGAACGCCGGCGGGCCCACCTCGACCTGCCCGGCGCGATCACCGGCACCCTCGGCGTCGGCTCGCTCGTGTTCGCCTTCACCCACGCCGCGTCCGACGGCTGGGGCAATCCGGTGACGCTCGGCTCGCTCACCGGCGGCCTCGCGCTGCTGGCCGGCTTCGTCGCGATCGAGGCCCGCACGGCGATGCCGCTGGTCCCGCTGCGGCTGTTCGCCGACCGCAACCGCAGCGCGGCCTACGTCAACTTCTTCCTCGGGCCGATGGCGATGATGTCGATGTTCTTCTTCCTGACCCAGTTCATGCAGGACATCCGGCACTTCGCCGCGCTGGCCACCGGCTTCGCGTTCCTGCCGATGGCGGCGCTGATCTTCACGATGAGCAGGCTCGTGCCGCGGCTGCTCCCGCGCTACGGCCCGAAGCCGCTGGCGATCACGGGGTCGCTGCTCATGGTTTCCGGCGTCCTCTGGCTCGCCCAGCTCACCACGGACAGCACGTACTTCCCGGCGTTGCTGGGGCCGCTGCTGCTGATGGGCCTCGGCGGCGGGCTCGCGTTCGCGCCGCTCAACGTGATCGTGATGGCGACGGTGCCCACCGAGGACGCGGGCGCGGCGGGCGGCGTGCTGCAGACGATGCAGCAGGTCGGCAGCACGCTCGGGCTGGGCGTCCTGATCACGGTGTTCGGGTCGGTGACCCGCTCGTCGACCGCGACGGGACCTCAGCTGGTGGTCGACGGCATGACGTCGGCGTTCGCGACGGCCGCGGTGTTCGCGGCGTGCACCTTCGCGGTGGCGCTGACGTTCCGGCGGGCTACAGCTTCTGCCCGGCCTTGACCTTGTGCGTCACCCGGCGCTCGACGAGGAACGAGACGAACGGGACGCACCCGGCGAGCAGCACCAGCACGGTGCCCTTGATCGACCAGCGGGCCTTGATCGCCAGGTCGATGGTCAGCACCAGGTAGATCATGTAGAGGACGCCGTGGATCGGCGAGTACACCGCGGACGGCGTCGGGTTGTCGAAGCCGTACCGCAGCACCATCACGAAGCACAGGCCGAGCAGGCCGACGCCGGTGACGTAGGCGGCGGTGCGGAACCGGACCAGGGGGCCGGAGAGCGGCACCGCGGTCTGCGCGGCACCTTCGGTGCTGGTGGTCATCGGGTCGTCCTCACTGTGCGGGCCTCACTCTGCGGCCTGCTGGTCGCGGGCGTTCAGCTCGCGTAGGTACCGGTTGTACGCGGCCAGCTCTTCGTCCTCGTCCGTCGGCCGCACGTCGGGACGGGGACGGGGAGCGGGCACCTCGGCGACGGGGGCCGGCTTCGGCTGCTCGTCCGCCGTGCCGTCGACTTCGGCCCTCTGCCGGAGCTTGCGGATCCGCCAGAACATGAAGGCCGGGAACAGCCCGAACAACGGCCACTGCAGGACGTAGCCGAGGTTCTGGAAGGTGCCGTTCGCGGAGGTGAAGCGGTCCCACTGCCACCAGGCGAGCCCGCAGCAGACGAGCAGGCTCACCAGGCAGGTCGCGACGATCGCGATCCGCCGCCCCCAGGGGGACGCGGCCGGTGGCGGGGAAGCTGGCACGGTTCGAAAGTAGCACTGGGCGGCTGAGGGGTGACGGCCGACCGCGACCGGGGTGGCCCGGCTCTCAGCCCTGCTTGCGCACCGACTGGGCCGCCTTCGCGTACCCGTCCGCCAAGCCGAACACCTTCTGCGCGTACTCCGTCGAGTTGTTGTACGACAGGATCCCGGCCCACCACCCGCTCGGGCTCGCCATGTCCCGCCCGCCCGCGCACAGGTACCGCGCCGCCGCCAGGGCCGCGTCGTCGATCTGCTGGGGGTCGCCGAGGCCGTCGCCGTTGCCGTCCGAAGCCCACTTGCGCCACGTGCTCGGGATGAACTGCATCGGGCCGACCGCGCGGTCGACGGTCGGGTCGCCGTCGTAGCGGCCGCCGTCGGTGTCGCCGATCGCCTGGACGCCCGACGAGCCGTCGAGCGGGACACCGATGATCGGCTTGGACGGGCGGCCGTCGGCGCCCAGCACCGCGCCCCCGTACTGGCCGTGGTTGGACTCGATGCGGCCGATGCCGGCCAGGGTCGCCCAGGAGATCCGGCACTTGGGCTGGTCCGCGCGCATCGCCAGCTCGGCGTTGCCGTACGCCTGCAACGCCCGCGCCGGGACGCCGGACACCGCCGCGACCTGGCTCGCCCACTGCGACAGCGTCGCCGGGCCGGTGCTGCGGGCCTGCTGGGGTGACGTCTGCTGGTCGGCCCCGCCCGCGGCCACGCCGCCGGCCGGCGCGACCGACCCCGGGCGAACGTCGGCCGCCTTGACCTGCAGGGCGGGGATTTCGGTGGTGAGGGGGCTGGCTTCCGGCGTCGACGCGCGGGTGACCAGCCAGACCCCGCCGCCGGCCACGGCCAGCACGGCGAGGACCACGACCAGCCGGGTGAGCACGGCCACCCCGGAGGAGCGCGGCGCCGGTGCCGGTGCGGCGGGGGCGGCTTCCTCGACGCTCGCGTCGATCGGGTCGGCCTCGTTCTTTCCGGTCCTGGTGCGCACGAAACTCCGGTCCTCCAGCGTGGTGTCGACGAAGTGTCAACGAGCCCGCGCAGGTTAGCGTTACGCGGGTCGTCGCCATCGTCTCACCGCACCGGTTCACCCGGCCGTGTGGAGAGCGTCTCGTCAGGCGGACTTCTGCTGCCGCGCGAGCCGCGCGACGCACCAGGCCGGGGCGCTGCCGCGGCGCAGGTGCTGCAGGACGGTCATCGGCCCGAGCCGGCGGCTCAGGTCGGACGGCGCGAGCCCGGCCGCCCGGTAGTCGAGGGCCCGCTGGTCGAGCGGGCTGAGCCCGGCGTCCCACCACTCCTCGGCCTCGGCGACGCCGCCGACCATCTGCCACCAGCCCGCGGCGGCGGTGAGGAGCTCTTCGGGCACGTCGGGCAGGCGGCTGCGCATCGCCGCGAGGTAGCCGGGGTCGGCCGACTCGACGGGGACGAACCGGGACTGCCCGGTCCGGGCGCGCTGGCCGGGGATGCCCGGAGCCTGCGCCGGCGCGTCGGCCAGCCACGCGGACGCGATGCGGTCGACCTCCTGCTCTTCGGGGGTCTGCTCGCGCTCGGCGGCCCACTGCCGGATCAGCGCGTCCACTCCGGGATCTCCGGTCATCCCTGCCTCCTTGTAGGTCCCCGACGGACAGGCCCTGACGCCTGTCCCACGCGGTGGCGCCGCACGCACCAACCTGCACCTTGCTGAGTGGAAACTGCCTGCGTACCGGGGGTCTCCGGGGGGAGGGCGAACCACCCGATCACGCAATGTGAGCACCGTAGGGCCGGGGTGGTCTCCTTCGCCAGACCCCGGCAGGGACGAATTCGCCGACCTGCGCGTTTTCGGCCGCAATCCACCCGGATGGTCGAGCGCTGGGGTCCGAAATCCGAGATTGGTGACACTCAGTGATTTACCGTCCGCTAACACACAGGGTGACGACCGGCGCCGCGGTTCGCGGGGCCGGTGAGCGGTGCGCGGAGATCAGGAGAAGAGCGACCTGAAGAACGTGACGATGGCTTCGGCGCCGTCCTTCAGCCAGCCGAGGACGCGGTGCACGAAGTCGGCGGACTGGTTGGGCTGGGTGATCAGGAAGAAGAGCACGAGCGCGACGACGCCCACGATGAGAACCTTCTTCATGCCGCTCGACATGGGCTTCCTCCCCGGCTCGCCGCGCCCGTCCTGGGAGTGGCCACGCCAATACTCTAGGCAAGGCGTGCCCCGAAGACACCCCGAGCAACCCCCGACGACCCCCGAGGAGCGGCGATGACGCGGAACGTGCTGGTCGAGCGCGACGGCGAAGTGACGACAGTCACCATCGACCGCCCGGCCGCCCGCAACGCCGTCGACGGGCCGACCGCGGCCGAGCTGGCCGAAGCGTTCCGCGAGTTCGACGCGGACCCCGGCGCGGCGGTCGCGGTGCTCACCGGATCGGGTGGCGCGTTCTGCGCGGGCGCGGACCTGAAGGCGATCGGCACCGACCGGATGAACCGCACTCACCCGGACGGGGACGGCCCGATGGGCCCGACCCGGCTGCGGCTCGGCAAGCCGGTGATCGCGGCGGTGCACGGGCACGCCGTTGCGGGCGGGCTGGAGCTGGCGCTGTGGTGCGACCTGCGGGTCGCGGACGCGACGGCGGTGTTCGGGGTGTTCTGCCGCCGCTGGGGCGTGCCGCTGATCGACGGCGGGACGGTGCGGCTGCCGCGGCTGATCGGCCAGTCCCGGGCGATGGACCTGATCCTGACGGGCCGGGCGGTCTCGGCGGAGGAGGCGTTTTCGATCGGCTTGGCGAACCGCTTGGTGCCGGCGGGCGAAGCGGTCTCGGCGGCGCAGGAGCTGGCGCGGCAGCTCGCGGCGTTCCCGCAGGCGTGCCTGCGGGGTGACCGGTCGTCGGCGCTGGCGCAGTGGGGGAAGTCCGAAGAGGACGCTTTGACGGCGGAGTTCGGCGCGGCGATGGGCGCGGGGGTACTGGCGGCCGAAGCGGTCGACGGCGCGGCCCGCTTCACGGGCGGCGAGGGGCGCCACGGCAGCTTCAGCTGAGCCGAAGGGGCGCTCGGCTCACGCCCGCTCGGCCACGCCCGCCACGGCAACTTCGGCTGAGCCGCAGGGCGCGCTCGGCTCACGCCGGTCGGCCACGCCCGCCACGGCAGCTTCGGCCGAGCCGAAAGGCGCGCTCGGCTCACACCGGGCGCAGCCCAGGCGAGGCCAAAGCGCGCCGACCACCGTCCGCAACCCCGGTTCACCGGACCGGCTGGATCGCGCGCCGTCCCCGCGGTTCCGGTCAAGCGGCCGATAAGGTCGCCCGATGGACGACGATGTCGACAGAGTCGTGCTCCGGCCCGTGGCCGAAGGCGATCTCGACCTCCTGGAACGTCTGACCAACGATCCCGTCAGCGCCGGGGAGCACCAGTGGTTCGGCTGGCACGATCCCGGCTACCTGCGCCGCCGGTGGCTGGAGACCGGGATGCTCACCGCCGAGACCGGCATGCTCGTGCCGACGCTCGGCGGCCGCGTCCTCGGGCTCGTCTCCTGGCACCGCAGCCGGACCGGGCCCGCGGCCTACTGCTGGAACGCCGGCCTCGTACTGGCGCCGGAAGCACGCGGCCACGGCTACGGCACCCAAGCCCAGCGCCTGCTCGTCGAATACC
This sequence comes from Amycolatopsis sp. NPDC114478, assembly GCF_055633805.1. Taxonomy (NCBI): domain Bacteria; kingdom Bacillati; phylum Actinomycetota; class Actinomycetes; order Pseudonocardiales; family Pseudonocardiaceae; genus Amycolatopsis; species Amycolatopsis sp. NPDC114478. The sequence continues at coordinate 334,246 of NZ_JBVKDO010000008.1, forward strand.
TCTTCGCCCACACCCAGCTCAACCGGGTCGAAGCGACGACCGAGGTCGGCAACCGCGCCGAACAGCGCTCGCTCGAGAAAGCCGGCTTCACCCGCGAAGGAGTCCTTCGCGGCTTCGACTTCCGGGACGGCGAGTGGCGCGACCACGTCATCTACTCGGTCGTGCGCTCCGACCTCGAGAAGAGCTAGGCGATCGCGCCCGCCGAACGCAGGGCGTCCAGGTCCGTGACGCCCAGTTCGGCGAGCACGGCTTCGGTGTCGGATCCCTTGGCACGCGGTGCTTCCGGCGTCGACGGCGGGGTGCGGTCGAACCGCGGCGCCGGGGCCGGCTGGACCATCCCGCCGATCTCGACGAACGTCCCGCGCGCCGCGTTGTGCGGGTGCGACGCGGCTTCGCCCGGGGCGAGGACCGGCGTCAGGCACGCGTCGGTGCCTTCGGCGCGCGCGACGAGGTCGTCGCGCGCGTACTTGCCGATCGCCGCCGCGAGGATCTCCCGGAGACGGGGCCACTGCGTCTTGTCCACGTGCAGGGGCAGCGAATCCGGGTCCAGTTCGAGGACCTTCACCAGGTCACCCCAGAACCGCATCTCGATCGCGCCGACGGCGACGTACTTGCCGTCCGCGGTCTCGTAGGTGTCGTAGAACGGGGCCCCGCCGTCGAGCATGTTGTCGCCGCGTTCGCCACCCCAGAGCCCGGCGGCGGCCATGCCGTGCAGGCTCGTGGTGAGCAGTGCCGCGCCGTCGACCATCGACGCGTCGACGACCTGCCCGCGACCGGACGTGTTCCGTTCGTACAGCGCGGCCAGGATGCCCATGGCCAGCAGCAGCCCGCCGCCGCCGAAGTCGCCGACGAGGTTGAGCGGCGGCACCGGCCGCTCGCCCGCGCGCCCGATCGGCTCGAGCGCGCCGGCGATGCCGATGTAGTTGATGTCGTGGCCGGCCGCCGTGGCCAGCGGGCCGTCCTGGCCCCAGCCGGTCATCCGGCCGTAGACCAGCCGCGGGTTGCGGGCGTGCACGACGTCCGGGCCGAGGCCGATCCGCTCGGCGACGCCGGGGCGGAAGGGCTCGATGAGGACGTCGGCGGTGTCGCACAGCTTCAGCACGAGTTCGACGCCTTCGGGCGTCTTGGTGTTGATGCCGACCGTCCGGCGGCCGCGGGCGAGCGGGTCGGTCGGGATGCCGAGCACGTCCTCCCCCGGCCGCGCGCGGTCGACGCGGACGACGTCGGCGCCGAGGTCGGAGAGGATCATCGTGGCGAACGGCCCGGGCGCGAGGCCGGCGAGCTCCACCACCTTCAGGCCGCTGAGCGGACCTGCCTTCATGTCGGGTCCTTTCAGAGCGAGCGGGAGATGATTTCCTTCATGATCTCGCTGGTGCCGCCGAAGATCCGGGAGATGCGGACGTCGGCCCAGGCGCGCGCGATCGGGTACTCGGTCATGTAGCCGTAGCCGCCGAAGAGCTGCACGCAGTCGTCGATCACCTTGTTGACGCGCTCGGTCGTCCACAGCTTCGCCATCGCCGCGCCCTGCACGTCGAGCTCGCCCTTGAGGTGGCGTTCGACGCACTGGTCGAGGAACGCCCGCGCCACTGCGGCCTCGGTGGCCGCCTCGGCGAGCTTGAACTTGGTGTTCTGGAAGGAGAACAGGGGACGGCCGAACGCCGTGCGCTCCTTGGTGTACTCGAGCGTCAGGTCGACGGCGGCCTCCAGCCCGGCCACCGCGGTGACGGCGATGATCAGCCGTTCCTGCGGCAGCTGCAGCATCAGCTGGAAGAAGCCCTGGCCTTCGGCGTCGCCGAGGAGGTTGGCGGCGGGCACGCGGACGTCGTCGAAGAACAGCTCGGCGGTGTCCTGGCCCTTGAGGCCGACCTTGTCGAGGACGCGGCCGCGGCGGAAGCCCGGCGTGTCCGTCTCGACCACGATCAGCGAGACGCCCTGCGCGCCCGCGTCCGGGTCGGTCTTCACCGCGACGACGACCAGGTCGGCGTGGAAACCGTTGGTGATGAACGTCTTGGCGCCGTTGATGACGTAGTGGTCGCCATCGCGCACCGCCCGGGTCTTGATGCCCTGCAGGTCGGAGCCGGTGCCCGGTTCGGTCATCGCGATCGCGCCGACGAACTCGCCGGTGGCCAGCTTCGGCAGCCACTCGCGCTTCTTCTCTTCCGAGGCGTAGGCGAGCAGGTAGTGGGCGACGATTCCGTTGTGGACGGTCACGCCCCACGCGCTGTCGCCGGCCCGGGCCTGCTCTTCGTAGAGCACGGTCTCGTGGGCGAACGTGCCGCCGCCCCCGCCGTACTCCTCGGGGATGGACAGGCAGAGCAGCCCGACCTCACCGGCCTTGGTCCAGAACTCGCGGTCGACCTTCTTCTCGGCCGCCCAGCGCTCCTGGTGCGGCACGGCCTCCTTCTGCAGGAACGACCGCGACAGCTCGCGGAGGTCTTCGAGCTCGGTGGTGCTCCAGGAGCTCTTCGGGAGTTGAAGCGGCACGGGACCCTCCTGCTGGAAAACATGACGATCAGCATGTAAGTTCTCTGCGGAATGTACATCCGTACCGGCCTGTAGGTAAAGCAGGGAGGCCGTGGTGACCGAGACGGCGCACCGGACCCAGGCGCAGCGGCGCGAACAGACCCGCACCGCGCTGCTCGACGCGACCATCGACTGCCTGGTCGACCTCGGCTACGCGCGGACATCGGTGCAGGAGATCTGCGCCCGGGCGGGCGTGTCGAAGGGTGCCGTGCAGCACCACTTCACCGCGAAGGCCGAGCTGATGGCGGCCGCCGTCGAGCACCTGACGACGAAGCTGCGGCGCCGGCTCGCGACCTCGTTGGACGAGCTGCCCGGCGGTGGCACCGGGGTCGCCGCGGCGATCGACCTGCTCTGGACCGGCTACTCGGGCACGCTCTCGACCGCCGTCACCGAGCTGTGGGTCGCCGCCCGCACCGACCCCGAGCTGCGCGCGGCCATCCGCCCGGTCGACCGCGCGCTCGGGCGCGCGACGCTCGAGCACGTCACCCAGGTCGCCGGCGAACTACCGCCCGAACGCGCGGAAATGCTGTTCTGGCTCACCGTGAACCTGACCCGCGGGCTGGCGCTGGACGCCGAGCTCGGCGGCGACCCGACCCGGCGGCGGCAGCTGCTGGCGGAGTGGAAGCGGATCGCGGTCCTGCTCTACGAGGACGCAGCCACTGGGCCAAGCTGACCAGCGGGGCACCGCAAGGGCTGGAATACCCCTTATCCGCCCGGCGGATTCGTGGTCCAATCCCCCCGAAAGAGGGGAGCTTCCATGACCGCCACGCCGTACCAGAACCCCTACGGCCCTCCCCCAGGCCAGCCACCGCAGCCGCCGCGGTCGGCCGCAGACCCCGGCGCGCGCCTGCGGCTGGTCGCCGCGATCGTCGGCGCCGTCGCCGCGGTGGTCGTGCTGGCCGGGTCGTTCCTGCCCCAGACCAAGTTCGAGCAGATCGTCAGCGGCAAGACCGAGGGCAGCCAGACGGTCAGCGCCTGGACGCGCTCGTTCGACGTCGAGCCCAGCGACGAGGCGAAGAAGTTCTACGAGAGCACCCACGTCGCGCGCTACGGGATCCCGCTCTCGGCCGGCGCGCTGGTGCTGCTGGCCGGAGCCGGCCTGGCGTTCGCGGGCGCGCGGCGCTCGGCGGGCAACGGCGTGCGCTCGGGCGCGCGGACGGCGCTGGTCGCGGGCGGCGCGGGCGTGGCCGCGGCGGTGTGGATGCTCGGCATGGACGTCTCGGCGACGTTGAGCTACGGGTCCGACGACCAGACGATCAAGTCGGTCTACTCGACCGGCCTCGGGTTCTGGGTCCTGCTCGGCGGCGGCGCGCTGGCCGCGGTGACGCTGGTCCTCGCGGTGCTGGCCGGCCGGCAGGCGCCGGCCACCGCGCCGACCGGACCGGGTGGACCGGGTGGACCGCCGCCGGGGCCGTACGGCGGGCCGTACCAGCAGCAGGCGAGGCCGTACCCGGGGCCGCCGCAGCAGTTCGGGCAGCCCTACCCCGGCGCGCAGCCGCCGCCCCCACCGCAGCAGCCCTACCCCGGCACGCCGTCGTCGCAGCCGTTCCCGGCGCAGAGCGGGCCGTCGTCACAGCCTTTTCCCGCGCAGAGCGGACCGACTTCACAGCCCTTCCCCGCGCAGTCCGGGGAGGCGTCGCCGCCGTTCCCCGCGCAGTCCGGCGGGCTGTCGGCACGGCTCGAAGACCCCTACGGCGGCGCGACGCAGGCCCACCCACCGCCCAAGCAGGAGCCGACCCAACCGAACTACCAGCTCCCGCCGCTCAACCCGCCCAATACGTGAAAGATATTCATATCAGGCTGGACATCTGACGTACCGACGGTATGGTGTACTCGTCGGTAACCCCTGCGCGGCGTCGCGCCCGGACCTCCGGACGCCGCGGAACGGAGACGTCATGACCAGCACGACCCCCGCGAACGCGCTCGAAGACACCACCCTGCCGGCGACCGTCGGCGGGGTCGCCGGGGCGCCCGGCTCGGCGCGGGCCGCGCAGCTCGTCGCCCGCGTGGCCGGGGGCGCCGACTCGGCGCCGATCCGCATGAACGCGCCCTTCACCGGGCTGCCGATCGCGACGCTGCCCCAGGCCACCGACGCCGACGTCCGCGCGGTGTTCGGCAGCGCCCGCACCGCCCAGCGCGCCTGGGCGGACCGCTCCCCCGCCGAGCGCGCCCGCGTCCTCACCCGGCTGCACGACCTCGTGCTCGCCCGGCAGGACGAGGTCCTCGACCTGGTCCAGGTCGAAGCGGGCAAGGCGCGACTCGACGCGTTCGACGAGGTCAGCGCGACGGCGCTGGTCGCGGCCTACTACGGCAAGCACGCGGCGAAGATCCTCGCCCCGCGCCGGGTCGCGGGCGTCATCCCCGGCCTGACCCGCGCCGGCGAGATCCGCCACCCCAAGGGCGTCGTCGGCGTCATCTCGCCGTGGAACTACCCCCTGGCGCTCACCGCGATGGACGTCCTGCCGGCGCTGGCCGCGGGCAACGCCGTGGTGCAGAAGCCGGACAACCAGACCGCGCTCTCGGCGCTGTGGCTGCACGAGCTCGCCGAGGAGGCCGGGCTGCCGGCCGGGACGTGGCAGATCGTGCTCGGCCGCGGCTCGAAGATCGGCACCGCGCTGGTCGAGGAGTCGGACTACCTGTGCTTCACCGGCTCCACGCCCACCGGCAAGGAGCTGGCCGGGCAGGTGGCGAAGCGGCTGACGTCGTACTCGCTGGAGCTCGGCGGCAAGAACCCGATGGTAGTGCTGCCCGACGCCGACGTCGCGAAGGCCGCGACGGGCGCGGTGACCGCGTGCTTCTCCTCGGCGGGCCAGCTGTGCGTGTCGGTCGAGCGGATCTACGTCCACGAGGACATCCGCGACGAGTTCACCCGCGCGTTCGTCGCGCGGACCGCCGCCCTCAAGCTCGGCGGCGCGCTGGACTACCACGCCCAGATGGGGTCGCTGACGTCGGAAGAGCAGCTCGCCGCGGTGTCGGCGCACGTCGAGGACGCCCGCGCGAAGGGCGCATCGGTGCTCACCGGCGGCCGCGCGCGGCCGGACCTCGGCCCGCTGTTCTACGAGCCGACCGTGCTTTCCGGCGTCACCCCGGACATGCTGCCGTTCGCGGAGGAGACGTTCGGGCCGGTCGTCTCGATCTACGGCTACACCGACGTCACCGACGCCATCGACCGCGCCAACGACACGCCGTTCGGGCTCAACGCCAGCGTCTGGTCGCGCAACGGCCGCGCGGGCTGGGAGGTCGCGGCGCGGCTGAAGGCGGGGACGGTCAACGTCAACGAGGGCTACGCGGCGACGTTCGGCAGCGTCGGCGTGCCGATGGGCGGCATGAAGGACTCGGGCGTCGGCCGCCGCAACGGTGCCGAAGGCCTGCTGAAGTACACCGAGTCCCAGTCCATCGCGCTGCAGCGCGGGCTGGCGCTGCGACCGCCGAAGCGGGTTCCGGGTTCGCTGTGGTCGCGCGGCATGACGGTCGGCCTCAAGGCCCTGCGCCGCCTGCCGCGCTGACGCCCCTCACGCGTGTTCGGCCGTGGGCGCCGTGAGGAGCCCACGGTCGTATGCGATCGCCACCGCCTCGGCGCGGCGGCTCGCGCCGAGTTTCGCCATCACGCGGGACAGGTGGACGCTGACCGTCTTCTCGCTGATGTACAGCTCTTCGCCGACCTGGCGGTTCGTGCGGCCGAGGGCCACCCGCTCCAGGACGTCGCGCTCGCGGTCGGTCAGCGGGTCCGCCACCGTGCGCGCCGGTGCCAGGGGTTCGGCGCCGGCCAGCTCGACGCGGGCGCGGTGGGCCAGGTCGCGGACCGCGTCGCGCAGCGGGATCGCGCCGAGGCGGACCGCGACCGCGTGGGCCGCTTCGAGCGAAGGGCCCGCGTCGCCGTCCGCCGCCAGCAGCGCTTCCGCTTCGTGCCAGCGGCAGACCGCCTGCTCGTAGACGGCGCCGTAGCCGAACGCCTCCGCCGCGGCCGCCCACTTCCGGGCGTCGCCCCGGCCGGTCAGGCAGGTCGCCGCGGCCTCCAGCCGGGCCAGCCAGGCCCGGCCCTCCGGCCCGAGCGTCCCCGACCGCGGCTGCCCGACGACCGAGCACATCCGGCCGTGCGCCAGCAGCCGCTCGCCCGCCGCCACCGCGGCGCCGGCCGCGGCCTGGTCGCCGTGGACCCGGGCGGCGGCGGCCTGCGCGGCCGCGGCGGACACGCCGAGGGCGGCCATCCGGATGCCCGCGAGCAGGCCGGGTTCGATCCGCTCCAGCCAGCCGACGGTGTCCTCGGCCTGGCGCATCGCCTCGGCATAGTCGCCGCGCCAGTACGCCAGCTCGATCCCGGCGCCGCCGGCCGACAGCGGGATCTGGATGTCCGCGGTCCAGTGCTGCCGCAGCCCGGTGATCAGCTTCGCGGCGACGTCGAACCGGCCGCGGGCCACGACGAACTGGGCCCAGATGGCCTGGATCCGCGCGGCGACCGCGCTGGACACCCCGCGCCCGGCCCGGCCGGCGCTCTCGTCCGGCCAGTCACCCATGACGTACCGCAGGACCAGCTGCCCCGCCCGCAGTTCGAGCCCGAAGGTGCTCCAGCTCAGCCCGGCTTCCTCCGCCCGCGCGACGCCGCGCGAGGAGTGCTCCAGCGCTTCGGCGAACTCGGCCTGGTCGAGGTAGCTCAACGCGTGGAAGTAGGTCGCGCGGATCTCGGTGTTCGGGGCTCCGGCGTCGCGGGCCTTCCGCTCGGCCTTGCGCAGCCACTCGCGGGCCTCGGCGGCGTCGCCGCGTGAATCGGCCAACGTGCCCAGCGTGACCAGCGCCGACGCTTCCGCGCCAGCCGCCCCCACCGCCTGCGCGTCGGCGACCGCGGTGCGCGCGCTGTCCAGCGCCGCCTCCGGCTGTTCGAGGATCCGGAGGAACCCGGCCCGGCTGGCCAGCACCCAGGCGCGCGTCCCGCTCGGCTCGGTGTCCTTCACCAGGTCCCACGCCCGGTCGATCGCCGCGACCGCCTCGTCCAGGGTGCCTTCCAGCGCCAGCAGCGCTTCCGCCAGCCGCCGCCACGTCTTCGCGGCGCGGTCGGCCGAGGTCTCCGGGGTCAGCGCCTGGGTGGCCGAGCGCGCGAACGCGGCCGCCCGCTCGGGTTCGCCGGACGTGCCCGCGAAGTAGGACGCCTCGTGCAGCAGCCGCAGCTCGTCGAAACCCTCGGGCCGGTCGGCGGCCGGCACGGCGTCCCAGATGGACAGTGCCTGCTCGACGTGCCGCAGCGCCGACCCGGGCGCGCCGAGCTTCTCGGCCTCGTCCATCGCGCGCAGCAACGCCGGCAGCGCGGTGACGAGATCGCTGCTCTGCATCGAGTGGTAGGCCAGCTTCGCGTCGTGCCCGCGGCCCTGCGGGCGCGCCGCGATCCGGGCGGCGTACGCGGCGTGCGTGCGCGACCGCTCCCCCGGCAGCAGGTCGCCGTACACCGCTTCCTGCAGCAACGCGTGCCGGAACGTGTACGAGCCGTCGGCGAGGACCACCAGGACGTGGTGCTGGACGGCTTCGCGCAGGGCCTCGTCGAGTTCCAGCTCCCCCAGCCCGGAGACCTCGGCGAGCGCCGCGTGCATCACCGGCTCGTTGGCCACCGAGATAGCCCGGGCGACCCGCCGGGTGTCCGGCGACAGCCGCTCGAGCCGGGACAGCAGCACCTCGGCCAGCCCGGCGGGCAGGTCGCTGCACTCGGTCTGGGTGGCTAGCAGCTCCTCGGCGAAGAACGGGTTGCCCTCGGAGCGGGCGACGATGTCGGCCACGACGTCGGTGGACAGCGGCTCGTCGGCCAGCGCTTCGACGAACTTGCGCGCGTCGGCGGCCCCGAACGGGTGCAGGTCGACGCGTTCGACGGTGGCGAGCCGGAACAGTTCGGACAGCAGGCCGCGCAGCGGGTGGCGCCGGTGCACGTCCTCCTCGCGGTAGCTGCCCACGACCAGCAGCCGCTGCGCCCGCAGCCGGCTGAGCAGGAAGGACAGCAGGTTGCGGGTCGAGGCGTCGGCCCAGTGGAGATCCTCGAGCAGGATCACCACCGGGCGCGACTCCGAGATCTCGGTCAGCACCCCCAGTACCGCGTCGAACAACTGCAGCTGACCGAGATCCTGCTCGGGCCGGGGACGCACCATCGTCTCCCGGTCGGTCGAGGTCATCGGCGAGTGTTCGGCCGGGCGCGGTTCCTCCACGCCCTGGCCCTGCGGCAGGAGCCGCCCGAGCGCGGGGCGCAGGCGCACCGCGGCGGCCACCGCCTGGTCCGCCGAGCTGCCCAGCGGGGCGAGCGCTTCGGCGAACGGAAGATAAGGAAGACCGCCTTCGCGGACGTCGATGCAGCGGCCGGTGAGCACCAGCCCACCGCACGCCTCGACGTGCTCGGCGAGCGCGGTCAGCAGCCGGGTCTTGCCGACCCCGGCGTCCCCCGAGAGCAGCACCGCACCGGCTTCGCCGCGTTCAGCACGGGCGAAGGCGGCGCGGAGCCGCCGCATCTCGTGGGTACGGGCGACGAGCGGGATTCCGGAGCCGAGTCGGGGCACGAGGAGCATTCTTGCCTACCCCACCGACAGTTTCCGACCGCTTATCGCCTTCGACACCATCTCGCCGCCCCTTACCGGGCGGTTTCGACGCCGGCGGTCTCCCGCGCGGCCTCGCGGCGCTCCTGCGCCGGTACCTCGACATCCGTCCTCGCGGCCCTGAAGTGCCGGGCGGCGCGACGGGCGCGGGCGGCCCAGGCGCTGCGCCCGGCCTTCCGCAGTTCCTCGGCCCGGTAGGCGGCTTCGGCTCGGACCGCGTCCAGAAGCAGATCGCTGTGCATCGTGTTCCCCTGTCCCTGAGTTCTCCGGTTTGGTAGTACTCAGGTTCGTCCTGAGGGGGCACCTCAGGCATCGGGTGATCACGCAGCCCTGGTCGCGAAAAGACCCCTTACTCCCGGCCGAGCCCAGCTCGACGGGGGTAAGGGGTCTTCGAAACGCCTCAGTCGTGCGCCGGGCCGCCGGTCCGCACCGCGGCCAGCAGCCCCCGCCAGCCCGACGCGGGCAGGCGGAACGCACCACCTTCGGGGTCCTTCGAGTCGCGCAGCGCGGCGCCGCCGTCGACGAACGCGACCTCGACGCAGTCGTTCCCGCCACCGCTGTGGCTGCTCTTGCGCCACCGCGCCCCGGAGAATCCGTCTTCCATCGTCCCCACTCCTTACTGTGTCCTCGGTTCCAGTTGCTGCACCGGAGCCGGTACGGCCGCCTGTTCGGCGAACCGTCCGGCGGCCTCGGCGATCAGGTCCACCGAGTCGTCCGGCTTCAGTGCGGCCGCGCGCAGATGGTCGAACATCAGCCCGTAGCGCCGGACGTCTGTGGGTTCCTCCAGGTAGAGGCCGCTGGACGTGCTGTCGTCGACGTAGACGACGTCCGGGTCGGCCTGCTCGGGGAAACCCATGATCAGGAAGGGGCCTTCCATACCCGGGTGCGCGCCCGCCCCGAACGGCACCACCTGGATGGTCACGTTCGGCTTCTCGGCGACGGCGACCATGCGGTAGAGCTGCTCGGCCATCACCTCGGGACCGTCGACGACCCGGCGCAGCACGGCTTCGTCCATCACCGCCCAGTACTCCGGCGGCGGTGTGTCGGAGAGCAGCTCCTGGCGGGCCATCCGGGCGGCGACGCGGCGGCGGATCTCGGCGTCCTCGGCGTCCGGCCGCAGCGCCCGGATCACCGCCCGGGCGTAGCGCTCGGTCTGCAGCAGGCCGGGCACCAGCAGCGCCTGGAACGCGCGCAGCGAGCTGGCGTCGGCCTCGAGCCCGACGAACGTCCCGGTGAAGACCTCGTTGTAGGCGTGCCACCAGCCGCGCTTGCGGGCCTCCCTGGCCAGCTGGACGAGCGCTTCCTGCTCGTCGCCGGTGATGCCGTAGAGGGCCAGCATGTCGCGGGCGTCGCGCGGGGTCACCCCGACGTGGCCGGTCTCGATGCGGCTGATCTTCGACGCCGAACACTCGAGCTTTTCGCCCACCTCGTCGATCGTGAGGTCGGCGGCTTCGCGCAGGCGGCGCAGCTCGCCCGCGAGCCTCCGGCGGCGAACCGTGGGGCTCTGTCCCCTTGCCATGGCGCACCTCCGGGATGTCGTCGGCGTCGTAGCCGAACGCTCGCTGCCAGTATCCAACATGAACGGTCGAGTAATCGCACGGCACCGATTACCGGACCCGGTCCCGCGTCTTCTCTGCAATTTGCAAAATGCTTCTGTATGCTCGCACCCTGCGCGACGACAGGACGCAACAAGGGCCCGGCGGGCTTCTCCCCCAGCCCCTCGCTGAGCCTGTGATCAGCGTAGACGATGACCGAGCGGTACGCCGCGCGGTCAACGGCGGAAGAGGCCCGGGGCCGTCCCCCGATCGGCCCCGGACCTCTTCTCGGCCTTGATGCCCTATTGGCAGAATGATTATTCCGCCCATTTGTCGCCCGTAAGGGTGATTTCCCGACCGGCGTCAGAGGACGCGCAAGAGTCCTTCTTGGACGACCGTCGCGATGAGCGTGCCGTCCTCGGCGAAGAACCGGCCCGTGGCGAGGCCCCGGGCGCCGGACGCCGTCGGCGAGACGCTGTCGTAGAGGAACCACTCGTCGGCGCGGAAGGGCCGGTGGAACCAGAGCGCGTGGTCGAGGCTCGCGCCGAGCACCTTGTCGGTGTCCCAGTAGACGCCGTGGCGCGCGAGCACCGAGTCCAGCAGCGTCATGTCCGAGGCGTAGGTCAGCACGCAGACGTGCAGCAGCTGCTGGTCGGGCAGCTTGCCGTCGGCGCGCATCCAGACCTGGTTGCGCGCGGGCAGCTCCCCGGTCTCCCGGGTGACCCACGGCGGCTCGTTGACGTAGCGCAGGTCGATCGGGCGCGGCCGGCTGTGCGCGCCGATCGCGTAGCCCTCGGCGCGTTCCATCAGCGTCGGCAGCGTTTCGGGCGCGGGCACGCCCTCCGGCATCGCCTCGGCGTGCTCGATGCCCGGTTCGTCCTTCTGGAACGACGCCGAGAGCGAGAAGATCGCCTTGCCGTGCTGGATCGCGACGACCCGGCGAGTGGTGAACGACCGGCCGTCCCGGATGCGGTCGACCTCGTAGATGATCGGGACGCTCGGGTCGCCGCCGCGGATGAAGTACGCGTGCAGCGAGTGGACCCGGCGCTCCTCGGGGACCGTCCGCCCGGCCGCGACCAGCGCCTGGCCGGCGACCTGCCCGCCGAACACCCGCACCGGCGAGTGGGCGGGCGAGACGCCGCGGAAGATGTTCTCCTCGATCTTCTCGAGGTCGAGCAGCGCGATCAGGCGGTCCAGCACCGGCTGGCCGCCACCCGGGATCTCCAGTTCGGTGGCGGCCGTCCTGGCCATTTCAGTCATGGCCAGACCCTATGTGCTGCGGGGGTGGGACGTCCCTTATGCGTGGTCGTCTTCACCGAGGCGGTGCACGTGGATCAGGTTGGTCGAGCCCACGGTGCCCGGCGGGGAGCCGGCGACGATGACGACCAGGTCGCCCTTCTGGTACTTGCCCATGTCGAGCATCGCGTGGTCGACCTGCTGGATCATCTGGTCGGTGGACTCCACGCGCGGCACGATGTGGGTGTTGGTGCCCCAGGTCATCGACAGCTGGCTGCGCACGCAGTCTTCCGGCGTGAACGCCAGCAGCGGCAGCCGCGTGTGCAGCCGCGCGAGGCGGCGCACGGTGTCGCCGGACTGCGTGAAGGCGACCAGCGCCTTGGCGTTGAGGCGCTCGCCGATGTCGCGGGCGGCGTAGGAGATCACGCCGCGCTTGGTGCGCGGGACGTGCGTCAGCGGCGGCACGATCGGCGAGTCGGTCTCGACCGCTTCGACGATCCGGGCCATGGTCTGCACGGTCTCGATCGGGTACCGGCCGACGCTGGTCTCGCCGGACAGCATCACCGCGTCGGTGCCGTCGAGCACCGCGTTCGCGACGTCGGAGGCCTCGGCGCGGGTCGGCCGGGAGTTGTTGATCATCGACTCGAGCATCTGCGTCGCGACGATGACCGGCTTCGCGTTCTCGCGGCAGATCTGGATGGCGCGCTTCTGCACCAGCGGGACCTGCTCCAGCGGCAGCTCGACGCCGAGGTCGCCGCGGGCGACCATCACCGCGTCGAAGGCCAGCACGATGGCCTCGAGGTTGTAGACGGCCTCGGGCTTCTCGATCTTGGCGACGACCGGCAGCCGGCCCTTGCCGACCCGGTCCATCACCTGGTGGACGAGGTCGATGTCGGCGGGCGAGCGGACGAACGAGAGGGCGATGAAGTCGACGCCCAGCTCGAGCGCGAACTCGAGGTCCTCGATGTCCTTCTCGGACAGCGCCGGCACGGAGACGTCCATGCCGGGCAGCGAGACGCCCTTGTTGTTGCTGACCGGGCCGCCTTCGGTGACCTCGCACACGACGTCCGGGCCCTCGACGCCCTTGACCACCAGGCCGACCTTGCCGTCGTCGACGAGCAGGCGGTCACCGGGCTTGGCGTCCTTCGCCAGGCCCTTGTAGGTGGTCGAGACGCGGTCGTGGGTGCCGGCGACGTCCTCGACGGTGATCCGGACGACATCGCCGTTGTGCCACTCGACCGGCCCGCCGGCGAACGTGCCCAGGCGGATCTTCGGGCCCTGCAGGTCGGCGAGGATGCCGACCGCCCGGCCGCTCTCGGCGGCGGCGGCCCGGATGAGGTCGTAGACCTCCTTGTGGTCGCCGTGGCTGCCGTGGCTGAAGTTCATCCTGGCCACGTCCATGCCAGCGTCGACGAGGGCCCGCATCTTCTCCGGCGTAGCGGTGGCGGGGCCCATGGTACAAACGATCTTCGCGCGTCGGCTCACGTTCGCACAGCGTAGTCCCTCTTCGCTCGTTCGTCTGTACCGATCCCGAAAAGTTCAGAGAAACTGTTCAGAAACCCGTCCCGTCCAGGGGGCATCTCCTGCGTTGCGCAGTCGGGGTCGACGGCTGCCTGTGATGTCCGGGGAGGTTGGTCAGCCGGGTGACCGGTGGCTTGCCGCCGGTGGAGCTGTGGGGTCGTAGGCCCAGCCCTCGGCCAACGTGCGGTGGAACCGCTCGATCTGGCCATTGGTCTGGGCCGGTAAGGCCGGGTCCGTTTTCGGGGTGATCCCCAGCTCGGCGCCGGTCTCACGCCAGGCGTGAGATCGGTAGGCCGAGTCGGTGCCGCCAACGTAGCCGCATGATCGCCCGGACCAGGTGTTCGGACGTGCGGGCGGGGCGGTGATACGGACGCGAGCTGCGGTCAGCCATCCCGGCTGCGCCTTCGGCGCGGTAACGGCGAGCCCATTTCGCGGCGGTTTTCGTGGCGACCGTGAACATCTTCGCTGCTGCTGCGCAGGTCCCTGGACACCACGGCTACCGGCGCGGCAGCTCGCTGGGGCCGACGCGGTCGCGGGCCCATTCGTTGAACTCGCGGACCTGCCGCCACGCCTTCTTCACCCGCTCGAGGGCGCCCCGCTCGTGCAGGACGTCGTCCGGCTCCCAGACGCGGACGGCGTAGACCGAGCGGTAGCGCAGCAGGTCGAGGCGGGGGTGGTCGACGTCGAACCCGCGGGGTTTCGACTTCAGCCGGTCGCCGCGGATCTCCCAGCCGGCCTTCTCGAGCTTCTTCAGGATCTTCTCGAGCGCCTCGCCGTGCAGGTCGGTGTCGACGGCCTTCCGGAACCGCGCGATCTGGTCGGACGCGAGGTGGAAGCAGCCGCCGCCGACGCGCAGGCCCTCGGGCCCGACCTCGACGTAGTAGGCACCGCCGCCGCGGCCCTGTTCGATCACCGCGCCGCAGTGGGTCTTGTAGGGCGTCTTGTCCTTGGCGAACCGGACGTCCCGGTAGGGGCGGAACACCTTGGGCTCGCCGAAGCCGTCGGAGAACTCCGGGGCCAGCTCGGCGAGCAGCGCCTCCATCGGGGCCCGGACGTCGGACTTGTAGGTCTCGACGTGGTCGTCCCAGTAGGGCTTCGAGTTGTCCTCCACGAGGCCGTCGTAGAAGTCGACGGCGTACTCGCCGAATCCGCTGAACTTCACGGGGAGGAACGATAATCGGGGGCACCGACGGTTTTCGCGCCGGTGCCCCCGGGGTGCTACTTGGCGACCGCCGTGATCAGCTCGCCGTTCGTGGTGTCGCCGGACAGCTCCCAGAACATCGCGCCGCCGAGGCCCTGCGTCTTCGCGTAGGAGATCTTGCCCGCGATCGTCGACGGGGTGTCGTAGCTCCACCAGTTGCTGCCGCACTTGGCGTACGCCGTGCCGGCGACCGTGCCGGTCGACGGGCACGACGTCTTGAGCACCTTGTAGTCCTCGATGCCCTGCTCGTACTTGCCGGGCGCCGGGCCGGTCGCCGTGCCGCCCGGGGCGCTCTGCGTGACGCCGGTCCAGCCGCGGCCGTAGAACCCGATGCCCAGCAACAGCTTGCTCGACGGGACGCCCTTGCCCTTCAGCTTCTGGATCGCCGCGTCGGAGTAGAAGCCGGCGGTCGGGATGCCGGAGTACGACGTCAGCGGCGAGTGCGGGGCCGTCGGGCCCTGCGCCGCCCAGGCGCCGAAGTAGTCGTACGTCATCACGTTGTACCAATTGACGTACTGGGCCGCGCCGCCGTAGTCGGCCGCGTCGATCTTGCCGCCACTGGTGCCGTCCGCGGTGATCGCCGAGGTGACGAGCTTGGAACCGAACTTGGCGCGCAGCGCGGCCATCAGGTTCTTGTACGCCGCCGCGCCGCTGGTGTCGCACGACAGGCCGCAGGAGTTGGGGTACTCCCAGTCGATGTCGATGCCGTCGAAGACGCCGGCCCAGCGCGGGTCGTTGACGAGGTTGTAGCAGGAGTTCGCGAACGCCGTGGGGTTCTGCGCGGCCTGCCCGAAGCCACCGGACCAGGTCCAGCCGCCGAACGACCACAGCACCTTCAGCCCGGGGTGCTTGGCCTTGAGCTTCTTGAGCTGGTTGAAGCTGCCGGCGAGGGGCTGGTCCCAGGTGTCGGCGACGCCGTCGACGCTGCCCGCGGCGTCGTAGGTCTTCTGGTAGTCGGCGTAGGCGTCGCCGATCGCGCAGCCGCCGTTCGTCACGTTGCCGAACGCGTAGTTGATGTGGGTCAGCTTGCTCGCCGAACCCGACGTCTCGATGTTCTTGACGTGGTAGTTGCGGTCGTAGACACCCCACTCGGTGAAGTAGCCGACCACCTTGCCGACGGACGCCTCGGTCGCCGCGGTGGCGGCCGTGGCCTCCGGGACGGTCGCGGCGCCCGCGACCAGGCCCACGGCGGCCGCCACGGTCAGCAGCGCCGAGAAGCTCTTCCTGCGGAAACGGGACATGCGTTCTCCCTCCGGAGAATTACTCACGGCGACGGTGCCGGAGTGGTGGGGACCACACCACCGTAAGTGGACTAGACCACTAGGTCAATGGTTCAGACCAAGCAGCCCGGTGGTCGGCCCGTGCATTCCTTGACAGGAATATGCCCGGCGGAGCACATTTCGGGGGTGATGCAGACGTTCGAGGTGCTGGCCGAGCCCCGCCGCCGCACGATCCTGGACCTGCTCCGCGACGGCGAGCGGTCGGTCGGCGAGCTGGTCGACGAGCTCTCCCTCAGCCAGCCGGCGGTGTCCAAGCACCTCCGGGTGCTGCGCGAAGCCGGGCTCGTGACGGTGCGGGTGGCAGCCCAGCGAAGGTGCTACGCGCTGCGGCCGGAGCCCCTGGCCGAGGTCGACGCGTGGCTGGCGCCCTACCGCGCCTTCTGGTCGGACCGGCTCGACGCCCTGGAACGCCGGCTGGACGAGACCGATCCCCGCTGACCGGGACGGGCTAGGCCTCCGGCGCCGGGCCGAAGGCGATCCCGCGGTCCGCCGCC
Source organism: Amycolatopsis sp. NPDC114478 (assembly GCF_055633805.1). Classification (NCBI taxonomy): domain Bacteria; kingdom Bacillati; phylum Actinomycetota; class Actinomycetes; order Pseudonocardiales; family Pseudonocardiaceae; genus Amycolatopsis; species Amycolatopsis sp. NPDC114478. The sequence goes on from NZ_JBVKDO010000008.1 coordinate 350,599, forward strand.
CGGCGCTCGCCCCACTCGTACAGCGCCGTCAGCGCCGGGCGGAGCTCCTCCCCCACCTCCGTCAGGTGGTACTCCACGTGCGGCACCCGGCCGTCGAACTCCACCCGGCGGACGATCCCGTCCGCCGCCAGCTCGCGCAGCTGCTGGGTCAGCATCTTCTCGCTCACCCCCGGCATCAGCCGGCGGAGTTCGCCGTACCGGTGCGCGCCCTCCTTCAGGTGCGCCAGGATCACCGGCTTCCACTTGCCGCCGATCAGGTCGACCGCCAGCTCCACCGCGCAGTGGTACCGCTTCATCCGCTCTCCCCTACGCACCGGAAAGTACGTGGTTGCCCGGCCGGGCCGCCCCTGGTTGCCTGACCGGGTGATCGTGCCAGAAACCCCGCCGACCCCCACCCTCTACGACTGGGCGGGCGGCCATGAGGCCCTCGTCAAGCTGCTGACGATCTTCTACGGCCACGTCCTGGAAGACCCCTTGCTCGAGCCCGTCTTCCGCGGCATGGACCCGGACCACCCGAGGCACGTCGCGGTGTGGCTCGGCGAGGTCTTCGGCGGGCCGGCCGAGTACTCCGCGAGCCGCGGCGGCCACGCCCACATGGTCGGGCGCCACCTGGGGCGCGGCATCACCGAAGAGCAGCGCCGCCGGTGGGTGAACCTGCTGCTCGACGCCGCCGACGAGGCGGGCCTGCCCGCCGACCCCGAGTTCCGCGCCGCCTTCGCCGGCTACCTCGAGTGGGGCAGCCGCCTGGCCGTCATCTTCTCGGCGCCGGGTGCCGAACCGAACCCGCACGAACCCGTCCCGCACTGGGAGTGGCCGATGCCTCCCTGGCAGCCACCCGCGTCCTAGCCGCATAGTGAGGGCAGCCGGAAAGGAGGCTGCCCTTGATCCGGGTGGACGGCCGGACCCTCAGGTGCGCCGACGTCGTGACCGCGGCGCGCACCGACGGGCCGCTGGGTATCGACGTTTCGATCGCCGCGTTGCGCGCCGCCGAGCACGCGTGGAAGCTCGCCGAGGACCTGAGCACGCGGCGGGTGGTCTACGGCCGCACGACCGGCGTCGGGGCCAACAAGGACGACACCGTCGAAAGCTCGCGCGAGCACGGCCTGCGCCTGCTGCGCAGCCACGCGGGCGGCAGCGGCGACGAGATGCCGCCCGCCCAGGTGCGCGCGATGATGCTGATCCGCCTCAACCAGCTCCTCACCGGGCGCTCGGGGATCAGTCCCGAGCTGATCGGCGCGCTGGCCGACGCCGTCCGCACCGGCGCGCGGCCGCTGGTGCACCGGCTGGGCGCGATCGGCACCGGCGACCTCGCGCCGCTGGCCGAGACCGCGCTGGCGCTCACCGGGGAACGCGGCTGGGTCGACGGGCACGTCCCGCCGGTACCGGTGCACGCGGGCGACGCGCTGGCGTTCATGAGCAGCAACGCCGCGACGCTCGCCGAAGCGACCCTCGCCGCGATGCGGCTGGACACGCTGACGCGCGCGAGCCACGCCATCGCGGCGCTGACGTACGTCGCGCTCGAAGGCAACCCCGAGGCGTACGCGACGCCGGTGCACGAAGCGCGGCCGCACGCCGGGCAGGTCGCGTGCGCCGCGGAGATGCGGCGGCTGCTGGGCATGCACCAGACGCCGAAACCGGGACGGCGGATCCAGGACCCGTTCGGGCTGCGGGCGTTCCCGCAGGTGCAGGGCCCGGCACTGGACGCGATCCACTACCTGCGGGACGTCCTCGCCGTGGAAATCAACGCCAGCACCGAAAACCCGATGATCTCGACCGTCCACGGCGACGCCTACCACCACGCGCACTTCCACACGGCGTACGTGTCGACGGCCCTGGACCAGGCGCGCGCGACCGTGCACCAGGTGGCGGAGCTGTCGGTGGCGCGGCTCGGCGACCTCGTCGAGCCGGAGTTCACCGGGCTGCGGCCGTTCCTCGCGGCCGGGCCGCCGGGCAGCTCCGGCGTGATGATCCTGGAGTACGTGGCGCACGACGCGCTCACGGAGCTGCGGCAAGCGGCGCTCCCGGCGACGCTCGGCACAGCGGTGGTCTCGCGCGGGATCGAGGACCACGCGAGCTTCTCGACGCAGGCGGCTCGCGCGGCGACGGCGGCCTGCGGGGCCTACCAGCAGGTGCTGGCGTGCGAGCTGGTGGCGGCGGTCCGCGCGCTGCGGATGCGCGACGCCGACTTGGTGGATTTGCCGGTGCGGGACGCGTTCGAAGCGGCGTCCGCGGTGTTGGACGAGAGCGTCGACGACCGGCCGCTCACCGACGACATCGCCGCCGCGGTCGGCGTCCTGGAGACCCTCGCCCGGATCTAGCGAAGGGCCGCCCCGGAACCCCGGAGCGGCCCTTCGCGGCAGAACCTCAGCCGAAGAAGACTTCGGCTTCCTGGTAGCGCTCGGCCGGGACCGTCTTCAGCTCGGCCGTCGCCTCGGACAGCTTCACGCGGACGATGTCCGTGCCCTTCAGCGCCACCATCACGCCGAAGTCGCCGTCGGCCACCGCGTCGACCGCGTTCAGGCCGAAGCGGGTCGCCAGGACGCGGTCGTACGCCGTCGGGGTGCCGCCGCGCTGGACGTGGCCCAGGACCACCGCGCGGGACTCCTTGCCGGTGCGGTGGGCGATCTCGTCGGCCAGCCAGGTGCCGATGCCGCCGAGGCGGACGTGCCCGAAGGCGTCCTTCTCGCCGGTAAGCAGCTTCTCCTCGCCGCCCTCGGGCAGCGCGCCCTCGGCGACGACGATGATCGGCGCGAACTCCTTCTCGAACCGGCGCTCGACCCACGAGACGACCTGGTCGACGTTGAAGTGCCGCTCCGGCACCAGGATCACGCTGGCGCCGCCGGCGAGGCCGGAGTGCAGCGCGATCCAGCCGGCGTGGCGGCCCATGACCTCGACGACCAGGGCGCGGTGGTGCGACTCGGCCGTGGTGTGCAGCCGGTCGATCGCCTCGGTCGCGATGGAGACCGCGGTGTCGAAGCCGAAGGTGTAGTCGGTGGCGCCGAGGTCGTTGTCGATCGTCTTGGGCACGCCCACGACGCCGATGCCGTCGTCGGTCAGCCGCTTCGCGACGCCGAGGGTGTCCTCGCCGCCGATCGCGATCAGCGCGTCGACGCCCTGGTCGGCCAGGACCTGCTTGATCTTGTCGACACCGCCGTCGACCTTGTACGGGTTGGTGCGCGACGAGCGCAGGATGGTCCCGCCGCGGGTCAGGATGTCCTCGACGTCGTTGAGGCCGAGCGGACGGCTGTCCCCGGTGAGCGGGCCGTTCCAGCCGTTGCGGAAGCCCACGAAGTCCCAGCCGTGCACCTCGATGCCCTTACGCACCACCGCGCGGATCACCGCGTTGAGCCCCGGGCAGTCGCCGCCGCCGGTCAGCACACCGACACGCATGAGAAGCCTCCGTCTGTTCTCTGGAGATGACAGTCACATTTCGTCGAGAGCCAGCGTAGCGGCAAACGTCTTGATCGGTGCAGCCCGGACCACCTGGAGAATCGGTCCGGCTCCGCTGTGTGCTACGTTGACCACGTGCAGCGCTATTTCTGGTTTACGAAGCCGGCCCCGGGTGGGCACGGCGGCGTGAACCTGCGCTGACTCCCACCCCGAGCCGGATTTCCGAACCGGCTCGGCGAATCCTCCGCGGGTCGGTGTCCACCAGGAAGGAACACCCCCGCGATGACGCTCTCCGCCGGACCCGCCGCCATCGGCGACCTCGACGCCGCGCGCACCACGTCGATCAGTCCGCTCATTTCGCCCGCGCTGCTGCGTGAGGACCATCCCGTCGGCGCCGCCGTCGCCAAAGTCGTGCGGCAGGGCCGCGCCGAGACGGTCGACATCCTCGACGGCCGGGACGACCGGCTCCTCGTGGTCGTCGGCCCGTGCTCGGTGCACGACCCGGAAGCCGCGCTCGACTACGCCCGCCGGCTGGCCGCGAAGGCCGACGAACTCCGCGACGACCTGCACATCGTGATGCGCGTGTACTTCGAGAAGCCGCGCACCACGCTGGGCTGGAAGGGCCTGATCAACGACCCGGACCTCGACGGCACGTTCGCCGTCAACAAGGGCCTGCGGCTGGCGCGCAAGCTGCTGCTCGACGTCTCCGAGCTGGGCCTGCCGGTCGGGTGCGAGTTCCTCGACCCGATCACGCCGCAGTTCATCAGCGACATCGTGACGTGGGGCTCGATCGGAGCGCGGACGGCGGCGAGCCAGGTGCACCGCCAGCTGTGCAGCGCGCTGTCGATGCCGGTGGGCATCAAGAACTCGACCGAGGGCGACGTCCAGGTGGCGGTCGACGCGACCCGCGCGGCGGCGGCGAGCCACGTGTTCCCGGGCATCAACACCGACGGCCTCGCGGCCCTGCTGACGACGGCGGGCAACCCGGACTGCCACGTGATCCTGCGCGGCCACAGCGGCGGCCCGAACTACGACGCCGCGACGGTGGCGAACACCCTGGCCCGGCTGGCGAAGTCGGGGCTGCCGGAGCGGGTGATCATCGACGCTTCGCACGGCAACAGCGGCAAGGACCACGTGCGGCAGGCCGCCGTGGTGCGCGAGCTGGCCGAGCGGATCTCGTCGGGTGAGCGCGGGATCTCGGGGCTGATGATGGAGAGCTTCCTGGCGGCGGGGCGGCAGGACCTCTCGCTGGGGCACGCGGACGAGCTGACGTACGGGCAGTCGATCACGGACGCGTGCCTGGCGTGGGACGACACGGCCCCGCTGCTCGACGAGCTGGCCACGGCGGTGCGGGCGCGCCGCTGAGAGGTCCCCGGCCTGGGGGTCCCCCGGTTTTCACGTTACCGGGGACCCCCGACAATTCCGGGCCCTGCGCACCGGACCGCCGTCAGCGGCGGTGGAAGTACTCCTCGATGACTTCCCACCGCGCCAAGTTGTGCTTCGCGTCCGCCAGGGCGTCGTGCTGGTCGGTGGGGGCCGCCGGGAGCTTCGGCTTGCCGGCGTCCTCCCACCGCTGGCGCAGATCGCGAGTGAACCTCGGCAGCTGGCGGGGCAGCGCCGGCATCGGGCCCCACAGCTGGGCCAGCGCCACGTGGTCGTACGCGGCGAACCACGCCCACAGCTCGATGCCGCCCGGGGGCTTGCCGAAGAACTCCAGCAGGTCGGTGCGGATCTTCTCGCGGCTGCGCCACGCCCGGTCCGCCGGCGACGGCAGCTTGTCCAGGACGTTGTCGCGGACCCACTGGCCGGCCTTCGACGGGTCGAACTCCGTCGACACCGCGTAGAACTCGCGGCCCCGCTCGTCGACGACACCGATGGAGACCAGGTCGATCGTCACGCCGTCTTCGATGAACTCGGTGTCGTAGAAAAAACGCACTGGTGAACAGTAGTGGGTCAGCCGACCTTGGATTCGGGCACCCGGGCCGCGTCGCGGGCCGCCGGCTGGGCCGGCACGTCCGGCTTCACCCCGGCCGCCTCGGCGGCCAGCAGTTCCTTGGCCTTCGCCGCGTAGATGTCGACGTACTCCTGGCCGGACAGCTCCATCAGCGCGTACATGATCTCGTCGGTGATCGACCGCTCGATGAAGCGGTCGCCCGCGAGGCCCTCGTACCGCGAGAAGTCCAGGGGTTTGCCGAAGCGGACCTCGAGACGGCGTGGCCACCACATCTTGGAGCCGATGGGGTTGACCTTGTCCGTGCCGATCATCGCCACCGGGACCACGACGCCGCCGGACTCCAGGGCGATCCGGGCGACGCCGGTCTTGCCCTTGTACAGGCGGCCGTCCGGGGAGCGGGTGCCCTCGGGGTAGATGCCGAGCAGGTGCCCGTCCTTGACCAGCCGGGTCGCGGTGTCGAGCGCGGCCTGCGCCGCGTTGCCGCCGGACCGGTCGATCGGGAACTGGCCGACGCCGGTGAAGAACCACTTCTTGAGCAGGCCCTTGAAGCCGGGCTCGGTGAAGTACTCGGACTTGGCCGGGAAGGTCACCTTGCGCTTGACCCGCAGCGGCATGAAGAACGAGTCCGCGACCGCCAGGTGGTTGCCCGCCAGGATCGCACCCCCGGTCTCGGGGATGTTCTCCGCGCCGACGACCTTGGTCGGCCACAGCGTCTTGAGCAGCGGTCCGATGAATACCCACTTCATGAGCCAGTACAGCACCGGTACCTCAGTCCTCCATCACAGCCCGACCCCTGTCACCCGCGCCGAACAGCCTACGAAGCCCGGTGGCCGCCGCACAACGGAGACCACCCGGTTACCACCGGGCAGCGATCGATCTCACAGGGAATTCCGGGCCCGGGCGGAGCCCCACAACGCGCGCGAGCCGTGAGAGCATGGACGAATCCACCGCTCACACGGAAGGCGATCGCATGGGCGTGCTCGCCGGCGCGGAACCGTTCGGCCACACCGGTTCGGCCGAGACCGGGTTCCTGCTCTGCCACGGGTTCACCGGTACCCCGGCGAGTATGCGGGCCTGGGGTGACCACCTGGCCGGGGCCGGGTTCACGGTGCGCTGCCCGCTGCTGCCGGGGCACGGCACCCGCTGGCCCGACCTCAACCGCACGACGTGGGAAGACTGGTACGGCGCCGTCCGCGAGGCGCTGCTCGCGCTGCTGTCGACGTGCAAGACCGTGTTCGTCGGCGGCCTGTCGATGGGCGGCACGCTGACCCTGCGCCTGGCCGAGGAGTTCGGCGATCGGATCGCCGGGATCGTCCTGGTCAACCCGTCGGTGACGCGGCTGAAGTGGGACACGAAGCTGCTGCCGGTGCTGGGCCGGATCGTGCCGTCGGTGCCGGCGATCGCGAACGACATCAAGAAGCCGGGCGAGACGGAGCTGGCCTACCCGCGCACGCCCGTGCGGGCCGCGGCGAGCCTGGCGAAGCTGTGGGCGGTCGTGCGCGCGGACCTGGGCAAGGTCACGCAGCCGGTGCTGCTGCTGCACTCGTCGGTGGACCACGTCGTCGAGCCGGTGAACTCGCAGCTGGTGCTGCAGGGGGTGTCGAGCACCGACGTCACCGAGGTGGTGCTGGAGAACAGCTACCACGTCGCGACGCAGGACAACGACGCCGAGGTCATCTTCACGCGTAGCGTCGAGTTCGCGAAGGCGCACGCCGCACAACCCGAGGAGACCGCATGAGCCGGGGGAAGGACGGGCCGGAGGACGTCGACGCGACGTTCGCCGAGATCGTCGCCGACCTGCGGGCCGATGGGTTCGGGCTCCCCGAAGAGGACGACACCGCCGACACCGCGGTGAGCACGGAGCCCGAGCAGCGCAAGACGCCGGAGCGGCCGGTGGAGCCGCCGGCCGCGGACACCCCGCCGGAACCCGGCTGGCGGTCCGGGGGCACGACGTGGGACACCACGATGTTCTCCGACGACCCGGCCGGCGACGACGAGCACTACGTCCCGCCGGAGCCGCCGCCCCTGCCGCGGCCGAAGATGGGCGCGTTCCTCATCCTGCTGCTCTTCCTGTCCGGGCTGTTCCTGCTGATCCTGCCCGGCGCGATCGGCGTGGGCCCGACGGTGGCGACGCCGCTGGGCATCCTCGCGCTCGCGACGTCGATCGCGTTGCTGCTGCTGCGCGTCCGGCAGGGTCCGCCGCCCGGCGCCGACCCCAGCAACGGCGCCCAGGTCTGACCCGCCGAAACGATGCGCATCGAGTTCAGCCCTTCGCGGCGATCGACCGTCGGCGCGGAATGGGAGCTCGGCCTGGTGGACCGGCGCAGCGGTGAGCTGTCCTCGGTCGCCGAGCAGATCCTCGAGGCCGTCCGGCCCGACGGGCGGGCCGAGCACCCGAAGATCAAGCAGGAGCTGCTGCTCAACACCATCGAGGTCATCACCGGCGTCTGCGACACGATCGCCGAGGCCAAGGCCGACCTCGCCGGATCGCTCGACGTGCTGCACGGCGTCGCCGACCCGCTCGGCGTCGAGATGTTCTCGGCCGGGACGCACCCGTTCTCGAACTGGTACCAGCAGAAGGTCACCGACAAGGAGCGGTACGCGAAGCTGATCGACCGGACCCAGTGGTGGGGCCGGCAGATGCTGATCTACGGCGTGCACATCCACGTCGGGGTCGACCACCGCGACAAGGTCCTGCCGATCCTGGACGCGCTGCTGAACTACGCGCCGCACCTGCAGGCGCTGTCGGCGTCGTCGCCGTACTGGGGCGCCGAGGACACCGGGTACGCGTCGAACCGCGCGCTGATGTTCCAGCAGCTGCCGACGGCCGGGCTGCCGTTCCAGTTCCGGAAGTGGGCGGAGCTGGAGAGCTACGTCGAGGACATGTTCACCACCGGCGTGATCGACCACTTCTCCGAGATCCGCTGGGACATCCGGCCGGCGCCGCACCTGGGCACGATCGAGATGCGCGTCTGCGACGGGCTGCCGACGCTGGAGGAGGTCGGCGCGATCGCGGCGCTGACGCAGTGCCTGGTCGACGACTTCAGCGAGCGCCTCGACGACGGCGAGATCCTGCCCACGCTGCCGCCGTGGCACGTCCAGGAGAACAAGTGGCGCGCGGCCCGCTACGGCACCGACGCGATCGTCGTCCTCGACGCGGCCGGGCGCGAGCGGCTGGTCACCGACGACGTCGCCGACCTGCTGGACCGGCTGGAGCCGGTGGCGCGGCGGCTCGACTGCGTGGCCGAGCTTCGGGACGTCGAGACGATCTTGAAGTACGGGCCGAGCTACCGGCGGCAGCGGGCGGTCGCCGAGGCGCACAAGGGCAGCCTCAAGGCCGTGATGGCGTCGCTGGTCGCCGAGATGCGCGACGGCATCCCGAAGGATTAGAGCTTGTCGAGCTGACTGCGGAGCGTGCCGGGGCCGAGGATCGACGCGCCGAGGGCTTCGACGCGTCCTTTCAGCTCCCGGTCGGCCGTCGCGACGAGGGTCTTGCCCTTCTGCTGCGCGACGACCTCGACGATCTTCGAGTCGCCGTCGGTGTCCGCGGCGACGACCTCGACACCTGGCGTGCTGGTGACGTGCTTGGCCTTGCCTTCGACGACCAGGATGATCCGGGGCCACCAGGACACGGTGGCGTCGGCGGGGTCGGGCACGCCGGCTTCGGCGAGTTTCGCGAGCTGGTCGCGCAGGCGCTCGGCGGCGCCGTGGCGGTCGCGCCACCAGCCGTCCGGCCGCGAGCCGACGACGTTGGCGCCGTCGACGACGAGGACGAGCTCCTGCCCGACGCGGTCGCGCAGGGCCGGCCAGGCGGCCGCGAAGTCGCGGTGCAGCCGGTAGCCGGGCACGTCGTCGGGGTCCACCCAGCGCACCTCCGCACTTTCGGTGTTGGCGACTCGCGCCTCGGCGCCGTCGGCGAGGGCGAGCACGGTGGTGTAGCTCCAGTCCCCATGGTCCACCACGGAGGCCGACACCGCTCGGAAGGCATCGGCGGGAACGGAGGCTTCTTCGAAGGCTTCGCGGGCGGCGGCGGTCACGGCGGTCTCGCCGGCTTCGATGGCACCGCCGGGCAGTGCCCAGGTGCGGCCGTGGTGCACCCACCAGGCCCGGCGCTGCAGGAGAACGCCCCGCGCGGGATCGACGAGCAGCAGGCCGGCGGCCCCGTAGCGGCCCCAGTGCAGGTGCCCGCAGGAACACTTGACGAAGACGCTCGCGGACGGGGCACTCACCGGTCCAGCCTGTCACAGGTCGGCCGCGGATCGCCGGTCAGCGGAAGCCGGACTCGCTCCCGGCGGCCGCGGGCGAAGAGCTCACGGGAAAGGCCACGGCAGCAGACGGACCGGAACGTGGACGGAGCCCACACCCCCCGCAGGCCACGGGACCAGGTGACGATCGCCGAACGTGGGCGCCCGTTCCGAGCAGCCCCCGATTTCCACGCTACCGGGAGGCACCGACAGTTCCGCTCGAGCGGACCGCGGCGCCGGGGCACCATCCACAACTCCGACGAACGCGCAGGTCGCCGCATCGGGGCGGCCGCCCACACGCCTCGGCCGGGTCAGACCGGGGTCTTGGCCGCTTCCAGAGCCAGCGCCGCCGCGCCCACGATCGCTGTGTCGTCGCCCAGGTGGGCCGTGCGGATGCGGGCCAGCGGCCGGTGCCTCGCCCCCGTGATCGCGCCCGCGTAGTGCTCGCGGGCCTCGTCCAGGAACAGCGGGGCCGACTCCGACACTCCCCCGCCGATCACGATGATCTCCGGGTCGAACACGTCCGCCACGAGGGCCAGGCCCTCGCCCAGCCACTTGGCCAGCTCCGCCATCGCCAGCTGGGCGATCGGGTCACCGTCACGAGCCGCGCCGGCCACTCGCCGGCCCGTCACCGAGCCCGGGTCGCCCGCCACCTGCGGGGCCAGCACCGTCGACCGGCCCGGGTGCCGCGCCAGGAGCTCCACCGCCGTCGCCGCCAGGGCCGTTCCGCTGCAGTAGCGCTCCCAGCAGCCGTACTTGCCGCACGGGCACGGCCGGCCGCCGCGGACCACCGTCAGGTGGCCCAGCTCGGGCGCCACGCCGTACGCGCCACGGAACAGCTTGCCGTCCAGCAGCAGGCCCGCGCCGATGCCCGTGCCCAGCGCCACCAGCGCCGCCACGTGGGCGCCGCGGGCCGCGCCGAAGCGGTGCTCGCCCACCATCGCCGCGTTGACGTCGTGCTCCAGCAGTACCGGCAGGCCGACGCGCTTCTCGATCCGGTCCGCGACCGGCGCGCCGCGCCAGGCCAGGTGCGGCGCGAACATCACCGAGCGGCGGTCGCGGGCCACGAACCCGGCCACGGCCAAGCCGACACCGGCCACCTCGTGCCGGTTGCGCAGGTCCTCGACCACGCCCGCGATGGCGTCCTCGAGCACGCCTTCCTCGCTCGGCGTCGCGACGCGCGCCGTGTCCAGCAGGGAGCCGCGCTCGTCCACCACGCCGGCCCGGACGCTCGTCCCGCCGACGTCCACCCCTATCGTCCGCACTCAGCTCTCCCACTCGTCGCGCCTGCGGACGGTGATGTGCTGCACCCGCACCGAGACCGCGGCGTCCGCCGGGGGCCGCGGCGCCGGCCGGAACCCGGGCATGTGCACGCCCTCGTCCGGCTCCCAGCGGTCCGCGAGCACCGCCCGGAGCAACGCCACCAGCTGGGCCAGCTGTTCCAGCAAGCGAGCCGCGAACTCCGGACGCTCACCCCGCACCACGGCGACGATCGCACACAGCGGGCACCAGCCGCACGCCGAGCCGTCCGGTTTCGCCTGGTCAGGGTCCCCGTGCCCGGCGGCGACGACGCCCTCCAGCCACGGCGCCGCCTTCTCCACGACCATCTCGACGAGCAGGCGGATCTCCTCGGCCAGCTTCGGCCCGTCGGCCCCCGTCTCTTCGCTCACCCGCGTCCCCGGTTCCCGGCCAGGTACACGACCAGGCCGTCGGCGTCGGATTCCGCGCCGGTGATCCGGCACGGCCGCAGCGACTCCGGCAGGGCGATGAGCCTGCGGAAGCCGTCCACGGTGATCGCCAGGTCGTCGTCGACGCGGGCGAGGTCGACCTCGGCGTCCCGCCGGAGCGGGATCGCGATGCGCAGCGTGTACCCGTCCGGCGCCGGCCGCACGCGCAGCAGCGGGGTGACGGGGGTGCCGTCGCCGGCCAGGGGGTCGCCGCCGCGGTAGAGCTCGGCGGCGATCTCCAGCAGCGCGGGCAGCCCGACCGGTTCGACTGCCCGGTGCTCGACGCGCGACACCGTCTCGAACCCGGCTTCGGAGAGCTCGGCCAGCACGGCGTCCTGCTGGATCCGGCGCGTGCGCAGCCACGACGCGGCGCCGCCGCGCCAGAACCCGGGCGCGGGCATGAGCCGGTTGGCGATCAGCCCGTCGACGGCGATGCCGCGCAGGGCCAGGGAGCTGAGCGTCCGGCGTGCCTCGGCGACGACCACCCGCTCCGGCGTCAGCACCAGCCGGACCGTCGTCACCGACGGCTCGGTCAGCAGCGCGCGCAGTCCGTCGAGGTGGGCGCCCAGCCGGCGCACGGAGTCCGTGACCCGGCGGCCGAACACGCGGGTCAGGTAGCCCGACACGGCTTCGGGCAGGGAAAGCAGCCGCAGCGTCTCCGCCGTCGGCCCGCAGTCGACGACGATGGTCTCCCACGGCCCTTCTTCGGCCAGCCGGCGGACCTCGGTGAGGGCGAGCAGCTCGTCGACGCCGGGCAGCACGGTGAGCTCTTCGGCGTCCAGGGTGTCCAGGCCCGCGCCGGACAACGCCGACTGCAGCTCGGCGCGCAGCCGGTGCCAGGTCGTGTCCACCAGCGTCCGCGAATCGATCTGCACGGCCGACAGCAGGGCGTCCACTTCGGACGGTTCGGCGCCGAGGGTGTGACCGAAGGCGTCGCCGAGCGAGTGCGCCGGGTCGGTGGACACGACGAGGGTCTTCCTGCCGCGGGCGGCGAGCGCGGCGCCGGTGGCCGCGGCCAGCGTGGTCTTCCCGACACCCCCCTTGCCGGTGAACAGCAGGATCCGCACGCGGCTACCCCTCGGCCCGCTTCTTCAGCTCCTTGAGCGCGGTGTCCATGACCATCTTCTCGGCCTTGCGGCGCAGCAGCCCGATCATCGGCAGCGCCAGCTCGACCGACAGCGTGTACGTCACGCGCGTGCGGCCGCCGAGGTCCTCCAGCGCGTACCGGCCGTTCTGCGCCTTCTGCATCTGGCCCTTGACCAGGTGCCAGCTGACGCCGAGGCCGTCACCGTCCCAGTCGTACTCGAGGGTGTAGACGTCCTTGATCGGGCCCGCGTCGAGCGTGAGCTTGACCTGCTTGGCGCGCCCCTCACCGTCGGTGTCGAGGACCTCGGTCTGCCGGACGGCCTTGGCCCATTCCGGGTACGCGGGGAAGTCGGCGATCACGGCCATCACCCGGGTGGGCTCGGCGTCGACCTCGATGGACTGTGTGGACTGCTCGGCCATGGGACGAAGCGTAGCCGCCGCGGCCCGTCACCAACGCAGCACGTAGGGCTGCCCGGTCTCCTTGAAGTGACCCACGTTGCGGCACTCGGTCAGGCCGACCCGGGCGCGCGAGGACAGGGGCTGGTGGACGTGGCCGAACACCGACCAGCGCGGCCGCTGGGTGCGGATCAGCTCCAGCAGCGCCGTCGAGCCGATCTCGCTGCGGCGCGCGACGACGTCGTAGGTCAGCTCGGGCAGGGCCGGCGGGCCGTGGGTGCAGAGCACGTCGACGTCGGTGAGCGCGGCCACACTCGCGTCGTAGTCCTCGCGATCCCGCAGGTAGGGACGCCAGGCGGCGCCCTTGCGGCGGCGCGGGACGACGCCGTCGGGCAGCAGCGCGCCGCCGACGAACCCGAACCGCAGGCCGCCGAGCTCGGCCACCTCGCCGTCGAGGACGCGGATGCCCTCGCCGGCGAACTCGGGCCACAGCGCCGGGGTGTCGACGTTGCCGGGGGTGGCGTAGGTGGGCGCGGTCATCGCCGCGAAGAGGGCCGCGTACTGGGTGCGGATGGCCTCGTCGACGGCGCTCGCCGGGTCGTCGAGGCTCGCCCAGAGCGTCCGGGAGTAGGCAACGGTTTCGTCACGGGTGCCCTCGCGGCGCAGGCGGGCGAACTCGCCGACCTTCTCCGCGCCGAACAGGGCACCCATGATGCCCTTCTCGTGGTCGCGGTAGTCGACGAAGTCGATCAGGTCGCCGAGCACGACCAGGGCGTCGGCCCCGTCCCCCGCCCGCTTCAACGCGTCCGCGTTGCCGTGCACGTCCGAGACGACGTGTACCCGCACCCCTGGCCCCCTAGCTGTCCGTTCGCGGAGGAACGCCGGGCTCGCGCCCGTCCTCCAGGATCTCCTTGAGCCCGAGTGCGATCCCCTTCGCCGCGCGGGCCCGCCGGTCGAACTCCCGGCGCAGGTCGCGCGGCGCCAGTGCCCGGGGCGTCCCGGCCGCGTCGGCGGGGGTCGCCCGCAGGAAGTAGTGCAGCAGGGTGCCGTCGAGCACCGGCTCGAGCCAGACCTCCATCGTACCGACGAGCGCGCCGCGCACGGTCCAGCGCAGGCCCTTGTCCCCCCGGTCGGTGTAGACCTCCAGGACCAGGTCGGGCCAGTACCGCGTCCACGACTTGGGATCGGCGAAAACGGCGGCCACGGTGGACGGCGGGACCGCGAGAAACGTCTCGTCGACGACGTCGATGGCGGGCGGTGCGTTCACGTGCGAAGAATGTCACGCCCTCGCTGTGCGGGGTCGATCAGCATGGTCTTAAGGTGCTCACCACGCTAAGTTGACTGGCGGGTAACAGCGGTGTCGCCCACCGCACGCGTTGAACACGGAGGTCCACGTGCGCGAATACAGCGCTCCCGCCGGGAAGCCGGTGGCCGACGACGAGAACATGTCCGACGTCGTCTGGGCGAACGCCGAGCGGTTCTCGGACGTGGTGAGCTTCCGCCGCCAGGTCGACGGGACCTGGCTGGACGTCACGGCCAAGGAGTTCGCCGGCCAGGTGCTGGCCGTGGCCAAGGGCATGGCGAAGGCCGGGATCGGCCGCGGCGACCGCGTCGCGATCATGTCGAAGACCCGGTACGAGTGGACGCTGATCGACTTCGCGATCTGGGCGGCGGGCGCGGTGACGGTGCCGATCTACGACACGTCGTCGCCCGAGCAGGTGTACTGGATCCTCTCCGACTCGGCCGCCAAGGGCGTGTTCGTCGAGACGAACGGCCACCGCGGCGCCGTCGAGGAGATCCGCGACCGGCTCACCGAGCTGGACAACACGTGGCAGATCGAGGGCGACTCCCCCGCCGTCGAAGAGCTGGCCGCGCTGGGCGCGTCGCTCTCCGACGACGAGCTGCACGAGCGCCGCCGCGAGGTCACCGCCGACGAGCTCGCCACCATCGTCTACACCTCGGGCACCACCGGCCGCCCCAAGGGCGTCGAGCTGACCCACCGCAACCTGCTGGCCGAGATCCGCGCCGACATCGAGGCGTTCCCGCAGCTGATGGAGCAGGGCAACTCGCTGCTGTGCTTCCTGCCGCTGGCGCACGTGCTGGCCCGCGCGATCGCCGTGACCGCACTCACCGCCCGCGTCACCCTCGGGCACACCCCGGACGTCAAGAACCTGGTCGCCGACCTGGGCACGTTCCGCCCGACGTTCGTCGTCGCGGTGCCGCGCGTGTTCGAGAAGGTCTACAACTCGGCGAAGCAGAAGGCCCACGGCGACGGCAAGGGCAAGATCTTCGACGCCGCCGAGGCGGTCGCGGTCGAGTACAGCCAGGCGCAGGACGCCGGCGGCGCCGGCTTCGCGCTGAAGCTCAAGCACCTGGCGTTCGACAAGCTCGTCTACGGCAAGCTGCGCGCGGCCCTCGGCGGCCGCTGCGTCGCGGCGGTTTCGGGCGGCGCGCCTTTGGGCGCGCGGCTGGCGCACTTCTTCCGCGGCATCGGCGTCCCGGTGTTCGAGGGCTACGGCCTCACCGAGACCTCCGCGGCGGCGAACGTCAACACCCAGACGGCGTTCCGCGTCGGCACGGTCGGCAAGCCGGTCAACGGCACGTCGGTCCGCATCGCCGACGACGGTGAAGTGATGCTCAAGGGCGACGTCGTGTTCCGGGCGTACTACAACAACCCGCAGGCGACTTCCGAGGCGTTGACCGACGGCTGGTTCCACACCGGCGACCTGGGCGAGCTGGACTCCGAAGGATTCCTGAAGATCACCGGCCGCAAGAAGGAGATCATCGTCACGGCGGGCGGCAAGAACGTCGCCCCGTCCGGCCTCGAGGACACGATCAAGGCGGCCCCGCTGGTCAGCCAGGCGATGGTGGTCGGCGACCAGCGCCCGTTCATCGCGGCGCTGGTGACGGTGGACGAGGAGTACTTCCCGTCGTGGAAGTCCCAGCACGGCAAGCCCGCTTCGGCCACGGTGGCGGACCTCGCCGCCGACCCGGACCTCCTCGCGGAGATCCAGGCCGCGGTCGACGAGGCGAACAAGTCGGTGTCCAAGGCCGAGGCGATCAAGAAGTTCACGGTGCTGGCCAACGACTTCACCGAGGCCGGCGGCGAGATCACGCCGAGCTTGAAGCTGAAGCGCAACGTGGTCACGAAGAACTACGCGAACGACATCGAAGGTCTGTACAAGAAGTAAGCGTCACTCGAGCCGCTGGGCCGCGACGAAGTCGCGGTACCAGCGGAAACTCGCCCGCGGCGTGCGGGCCTGCGTCGCGTAGTCCACGTGCACCAGGCCGAACCGGTGCTTGTACCCGTGGGCCCACTCGAAGTTGTCCAGCAGGGACCAGCAGAAGTACCCCCGCAGGTCGACCCCCGCCGCCGCGGCCGTGTGGGCCGCCTCGATGTGCTCGTTCAGGAACGTGATGCGCTCGTAGTCGGCGAAATCACTTCGGTCCGCGTACACGCAGCCGTTCTCCGTCACGTACATCGGTGGCAGCTCCGGGTAGCGATTGTGCAAGCCCACCAACGCTTCCGTCAGCCCCTCCGGCTCCACCGGCCAGCCCATGCCCGTGCGCGGGACGTCCGGCACCTGCGTCGTGTCCACGCCGATGTCGGCCACCGTGCGCAGCGCCGGGTCGGGCTCGCGGTGCGGCGCGTCCGCCACGTGCAGCCGGTAGTAGTAGTTGACGCCCAGGTAGTCCAGCGGCGCGCCGATCGTCTCCAGGTCGCCGTCGAGGCGGAACGAGAAGTCCGAGACGCCGCTGAACATCGCCGCCAGGCCCGGGGCGTACCGGCCGCCGAACAGTGGGTCGGTGAACTGGCGGCGCAGCAGCGTGTCCTGCCGCGCGGCCGCCGCGGCGTCGGCGGCCGAGTCCGTCACCGGGACCACGGGCGACTGGTTGAGCACGATCCCGAACTGGTGCTGCGGCGTCGCCTGCGCCCGCATCGCCTGCACGGCCAAGCCGTGCCCGAGCAGCAGGTGGTGCGCGGCCGCGAGCGCGCCGTGCCCCTCGCGCGCGCCCGGCGCGTGACGCCCCTCGCCGTAGCCCGCGACCGCGCACGGGTACGGCTCGTTCAGCGTCGTCCAGTGGTCGACGACGTCGCCCAGCTCCTCGTGCACCAGCGACGCGTACTCGGCGAACCGGTGCGCCGTGTCGCGGGACCGCCAGCCCCCTTCCTCCTCCAGCGCCTGCGGCAGGTCCCAGTGGTACAGCGTCAGGAACGGCTCGGCCCCCTGCTCCCGCAACGCCTCCGCGAGCCGCCGGTAGAAGCCGAGGCCGCGGCGCTCGAAGCGGCGCCCGTCCGGCTGCACCCGCGGCCAGGACACCGAAAACCGGTAGGAGTCGACGCCCAGTTCGCGGAGCAGGGCGAGGTCGTCGCGCCAGCGGTGGTAGTGGTCCGCCGCCGGCTCGCCGGTGTCGCCGCCGGCCACCGCGCCGGGTACCGCGGCGAAGGTGTCCCAGATGGACGGTCCGCGGCCGTCCGCGGCGGTGGCGCCCTCGATCTGGAACGCCGAGGTCGCGACGCCCCAGCGGAAGCCGGGCGGGAAGCTGGAAGTCACAGTGAGCTCCGGGAGGTCAGCCCTTGAGCGCGCCCTGCATGATGCCGCCGACGATCTGGCGGCCGAACAGCAGGAACACGAGCAGGACGGGGACGGTGCCGATGGTCGCGGCGGTGAGCACGAGCGTGTAGTCGGTGGTGTAGCCACTGGCCAGAGTGGACAGTGCCGTTTGGACGGTCGGGTTCTCCGGCACCAGCACCACCAGCGGCCAGAAGAAGTCGTTCCACGCCTGCATGAACGTGAACAGCCCGAGCACGGCCGCGGCCGGACGGGCGGCCGGCAGGGCCACGTGCCAGAACAGCCGCAGCGAGCCGCAGCCGTCCATCCGCCCGGCTTCGAGCAGTTCCAGCGGCAGCGCGCGTTCGAAGTACTGGCGCATGAAGAACACGCCGAACGCGGTGACCAGGCCGGGCACGATGACCGCCTGCAGCTGCCCGGCCCAGCCGAAGTCGGCCATCATCATGTACAGCGGCACGACGCCCAGCTCGGTCGGGATCGCCTGGGTGGCGACCACGATGAGCAGCAGCACGGTCCGGCCGCGGAACTTCAGCTTGGCGAAGGCGAACCCGGCGAGCGTCGAGAACAGCACCACCGACACGGTGATCGTGCCCGCGACGATCAGCGAGTTCCCCAGCGCCAGCGCGAAGTCCGTCTCGTCGAAGACGCGGGCGATGTTCTCGAACAGGTGCCCGCCGGGGACGAGCACCGGCGGCACGCTGCCGACGGCTTCCGTCGTCTGCGAGGAGACGACGAACGACCAGTACACGGGGAACGCCGAGCCGGCCAGGATCGCGATCAGCGCGGCGTAGGTCCACGGGCTCGCGACCCGGCGCACGAGCCGCCGGGTCCGTCCGGGGGCCGCCGGCGGCGCGGGTGCCGCCGGGGTCAGCACGGTGGTCATGTCCGCTCCTCAGTCCGTTTGGATGCGCCGGGTCACCAGGTACGACAGGCCCGCGACGAGCATCGTGGCGACGGCCAGGATCAGCGCGATCGCCGAGCTGTAGCCGAAGTCGTACTTGGTGAAGCCCTGCTCGTAGAGGTAGAGCGCGGCGGTCTGGAACTGCCGGTCCGACCCGCCGGTGGCGGCCGCCGTGCCGGGGTTGAACAGCAGCGGCTCGGCCAGCAGCCGCATGTTCCCGGTCGTCGCGATCACCGTGGAGAAGATGATCTGCGGCCGCAGCAGCGGGACGGTGATCCGCCAGAACTGCTGCCACCCCTTGGCGCCGTCGAGGGTGGCCGCCTCGTACATGGTCGACGGGATCGCCTGCATCGACGCGAGGAAGATCAGCGCGTGGTAGCCGGTCCAGCGCCACACCACCATCGACGCGATGGCGGTGTGCGAGCTGGCCGTGCCGGCCTGCCAGTCGACGTGCCCGCCGCCGAACCAGCTCAGCACCCAGTTGACCAGGCCGAAGTCCCGGCCGAACAGCTGCGCGAAGATGATCGTCACCGCCGCCACCGAGGTGATGTTCGGCAGGATCATGCCCATCCGGAACAGCGTCCGCCCGCGCAGCCTGCGGTTGAGCAGGTGCGCGATGCCGAGCGCGAACAGGATCTGCGGGATCGTGGTCAGCAGCCACAGGCTGACCGTGTTCCCCATCGCGTTCCAGAAGTACGGGTCGTGGAACAGCAGCTGCTCGTAGTTGCCGAACCCGATGAACTTCGCGCCCTCGGCGTCGAGCAGGTTCCGGTCCTGCAGCGACACGAAAGCCGTGTACAGCAGCGGGAACAGCCCGAAGACGCCGAAGATGAGGAAGTACGGGCTGATGAAGCCGAACGGCGACAGCTTGACGTCCCACTTGTGCCGCCGGTCGGCCCAGGTCAGCGCCATTACTTGATCTTCTTCACGTCACCGACCAGCTGCTGCCACGCCGCCGCGCCGTCCTGCTTGCCCTGCTCGACGCGCTGCATCGCGTTGCCGAACTCCGTCTGCACGTCCCCGGCCTTGGGGCCCTGGTACTGGGGGTTCAGCTTCTTCGCCGCGTCGGTGAAGAGCTTGCCCACGGGGGCGTTGTTGAAGAACGGGTTGGTGTAGCCGGTGATCTTCGGGTCGTCGTACAGCGACGGCGTCGAGGGCAGCAGGCCCTGGCTGGTGAACACCTTCGCCTGCTGCTCGGGCGCGGTCAGCCAGGCGGCGAGCTCGGCGGCTTCCTTGGTGTGCTTGCCCTGCTTCGGCACGGTCAGGTACGACCCACCCCAGTTGCCGCCCCCGCCGGGCACGGTCGCGACGTCCCACTTGCCGGAGGTGTCCGGCGCCTGGTCCTTGATCTTGGTCATCATCCAGGCCGGGCAGGTGACGGTGGCGAACTGGCCCTGGGTGAACCCGGTGTTCCAGGTCGGCGTGCTGTAGAGCAGGCCGGCGGAGAGGTTCGCCTTGACGGCGTCGACGACCTGGTCCCAGCCGGTCCGCAGGGCCGGGTTGCTGTCGACGACGAGCTGGTCGTTCCGGTCGTAGTAGCCGACCGGCGCCTGGCCGAAGATCGCGTTGAGCACGGTCGGGCCGCCGTCCATGAACTTGACGCCGTTCGGCGCCTTGGCCTGGAAGCGCTTGCCGGTTTCGAAGAACGCCTGCCAGGTCGGCCAGAGCGCGGAGACGGCGTCGCGGTCGGCGGGCAGCTGGGCCTTCTCGAACAGGTCGCGGCGGTAGCAGATCGCCAGGCCGCCGACGTCGGTGCCGTAGCCGATCTGCTGGCCGCCCTTGGCGAGCGAGGCCGACCACTTCCAGCCCAGCCAGCGGTCCTTGAGCTTGTCGCCGCCGACGGTGTTGAGGTCGACGAACTTGTCCGGCGTCGCCTTGAACTGCGCGACGTACCCGGTGTCGATCGCCTCGATGTCCGCGGCGCCGCCGCCGGTGGCCAGGTGCGCGGCGAGGTTCTTGTGGTGGTCGGAGTAGGACGCGGTCCGCTCGGTGATCTCGATGTCCGGGTGCGCGGCCTGGTACTCCTTGATCAGGTCGGTGTAGCCGAAGTTGCCGAAGAGGCCGAGGCTGAGCTTGACCTTCCCGCCGCCGCCGGCGTCGCTGCTCCCGCAGGCGCTCAACGCGGTGACCGCGGCCAGGACAGCGCCCGCCACGGCGATCAGGCGGGGTCGTCGGGGTGTCGTTTTCGGGCGCATGAGATCTCCGTTGTTCTGCGGGCCGGTCGGAAAACGCGGGACCCATGAGAGCGCTCCCAGTGGTCATCCGTCAAGTAACGAAATGATAACTCGGCTCGGCATTTACCCAGCCAGAGATCATGTGCTACGAATGTAACCGGTTACAGCACAGGAGGTCAGCATGGTCACCGCCCGCGAGATCGCCCAGCTCTGCGGGGTTTCGGTCGCGACCGTGTCGCGGGTGTTCAACCGCCCCGCCACGGTGAGCGCGACGACGCGCGAGCACGTCGAACGCGTCGCCAGGGAGCTCGACTTCTCGCCGAACGAGTCGGCGCGGGCGCTGTCGCGGCAGCGCTCGGCGATGGTCGGGCTGGTCTGGGACACCGACCACCGGCGGCCCGGCTGGCGGCACCCTTTTCTGCAGGACCTGTTGCTGGGCCTCAAATCCGCGCTCAGCTCGCACGGCTACCACCTGCTGCTGCTCGCCACGAGCGACGACGCCCGCGACCGCAACCCCGGCGTGTCGCTGGCCGACCCGATCGCGTACGTGAGCATGACCCGCCGGCACCACCTGGCCGGGCTGGTGCTGATCGACAGCGGGACGGACGCCGACGCGTTCGGCACGTTCGCCCAGTCCGGGCTGCCGTGCGTCGCGGTGGACGTGGCGCTGTCCGGACCGCGGGCGACCTACGTGACGTCCGACAACGCCGCGGGCGCGGCGGAGGCCGTCCGGCACCTGGCCGCGCTCGGGCACCGGCGGATCGCGACGATCACCGGCCCGCGCGGCAATTCGCCGGCCGCGGCCCGCACCGACGGCTACCTGCGCGGACTGGCCGAGGCCGGGCTGCCGGCGCGCGAGGACTACGTGGTCACCGGGGACTTCTACCGCGAGAGCGGGTTCGTCGGGATGCGCCGGCTGCTGGCCCGCAAGGACCCGCCGACGGCCGTGTTCGCGGCGAGCGACGAGATGGCGGTGGGCGCGCTGCTGGCGGCCCGCGCGGCGGGATTGCGGGTGCCGGACGACCTGGCCGTGGTGGGGTTCGACGACATCGAAGTGGCGTCCTTGGTGGACCCGGCGCTGACGACGGTGGCCCAGGACAAACCGGGCTTCGGCACGGCGGCCGCGGGCGCGCTGCTGACGATGATCGACACGGGCGTCGCCCCGGACCCGGTGCGGCTGCCGACGAAACTGGTGGTCCGCGACTCCTGCGGGGCGTGAGTCAGCTCTCGAGGTACTCCGCGCGGATTTCGTCGAGGACGCGCCGGGCTTCCGTGGCCTCGCGGTCGTCGCGGCCCCGGGTGCGGGCGCACGTGACCAGCGTCTTCCAGAACGCCCAGCCGCGGCCGCGGGCCCAGGTCGCGTCGTCGACCGACAGCCGTTCGCGGAACGTCCGCCGGCCGTCGCCGGTCAGCAGCGTCCACGCGATGGCCAGGTCGCAGGCCGGATCGCCCACTCCGCACGTCCCGAAGTCGATGACCGCCGCCAGTTCCCCGTCGGCGAGCAGGAGGTTGCTCTCGGCGACGTCGCCGTGGAACCAGCGCTCGACGCCGTCCCAGGGTGCGGCCAGCGCGGTTCGCCAGATCTCGGCGTCCAGGTCGTGGCCGTCGAGTGAGCGCTGGACCAGGTCGTCGAAGGTGCGCAGCGTGCCGCCGCGGAACCAGTTGTGCTTGCCCGGCCGAGGGGCGTCGGCGCTGTCGACGCTTTGCAGTGCCGCCAGGAACCCGGCCAGGTCGGCCGCGAACCCGACGGGGTCGGCGATGGCGTCACTCCGCGCGGGCTCGCCGTCCAGCCACGGGTAGATCGACCACGCGAAGGGGTACTCCGCGCCGGGGCGGCCTTCCGCCAGCGGGACCGGGATCGGCAACGGCAGCCGGGGCGCGAGCACGGGCAGCCAGCGCTGCTCCTTTTCGACCGCCAAGGCGTATTCGGCCGCGCTGGGCAGCCGGACGGTCATCGCGTCGCCGAGGTGGAAGGTCCGGTTGTCCCAGCCGCCGTTCGCGACCGGCCGCACCGGGAGGTCCGCCCACCGCGGGAACTGCCCGGCGACGAGCCGACGCACCTGGTCCGCGGTGACGGTGATGCGCTGCGGTGGCGGACCGAGGCTCACTGGATCTTCGCGCTCCAGTCGATGTGGTGCTCGTAGACCCAGCCCGGCTTTTCGCCGACGTCCTGCCCCGCGCTCGACGCGACCAGCTTCTCGACGCGCTCGCGGCGAAGTCCTTCGTACGCCGCGAACGCCGACGCCGGGTCCGGCAGGTCACGCAGGCATTGCGCGAGGACCACGCTGTCCTCGAGCGCCATCGACGCCCCCTGCGCGTCGGCCGGGGCCGCGGCGTGGGCGGCGTCGCCGACGAGCACCATCTCGGGCGTCGACCAGATCCGCGTCTCCGGGACGTCGTAGGAATGCCCGCCGAACACCTCGTCGCCCGTCGCGGCGATGATGTCCGCGCAGGGCAACGGTTCCCCGGCGAACGCCGCGTGCGCGAACTCGCGCCACCCCGCCGGGGTGACGGCCGCGATCTCCTCGCGGGAGCGCTCGGCGTCGGGGATGCGGGCGAACCAGAACGTGGCGCCGTCCGGGTCGGTCGTGAACCCGAAGGCCGCCTTGCTGCCGCGGACCATCCGGTAGATCCCGGGCGCTTCCGGCAAGCCGGGCGCGCGCGTGCAGCCGTAGACGATGGTCTGTCCGGTGTAGCGCGGCTCGTCCGCGGCCGGGTCGATCAGCCGCCGGACGACCGAGCGCAACCCGTCCGCGCCGACCACCACGTCACCCGTTTCGGTGGTGCCGTCGGCGAACTCCGCCGTGACGCCGTCCGGGCCCGGTTTCGCGCTCACCAGGCGCTTGCCGCGCTCGAGCGGCACGCCCCGGCGCGCGGCTTCCTCTTGCAGGACGCGGTAGAGCGTCGCGCGGGTGAGCGTGCGCGGCTCGTCGAGGCCTTCGGTGCCGAACTCGCGGCGGCCGACCGTCTCGCCGTTCGGGGCGACCAGCTCGACGCCGTGCGCGGTGAACGAACTGTCGATCACCGGCTGGTCGGCGCCGATCGCGCGCAGGGCGTCCATGCCGTTGTGCATGATCGTGAGGAACGCGCCGACGTCGTCCCCGCCAGCCGGGTAGGCCTCGAAGACGACCGGGTCGTGCCCGGCCAGTTTCAGCGCCATCGCCGTGGCCGTGCCGGAAATCCCGCCACCCGCGACCAGTACCCGCACTCCGCGCCCCCTGTGAACTCCGCGTGCCGCCGTTCGCGACCCTACCGCGACGGCGGCACGCGGCGCTCACTTCTCCTTGGCGCCACTGGCCGCGATGTCGCCGTTGAGGCCGCGCGGGTAGAAGCCGCCCGAGGAGACCTTGTCCGGGTTGAGGTAGGCGATGTTGAGCACGCGGTCGGCGGAGCGGCCGAACGCGATGCCGTTCGCGTCCGCGGGGACGAGGTTCGCCTTGCCGTCCTTGAGCACGCCTTCGTCGTCGTCGGCCTTGCCGTCGAGGCTGTCGCGGGCGTCGGAGATCTTGTTCGTGATGTCGCCGAGGCCGCGTTCGAACAGCTGTCCGCGCACGATGCCGGCGTGGTAGGCCTCGACCGCGAGGATGCCCGCCGCCGCGTCGAGGAACGTCTTGTTGTTGACCAGCGGCGCCGCGCCCTTGTAGGCGGACACGCCGACGTCTTCGAAGAGGAACGCGGCGAGCAGGAAGTTGTTCTCGCTCGCGAACGGGTCGAAGGTCTGGCCTTCCTTGATCACGCCCGCGGCCTGCATGGCGGCGGTGAAGCTGTTCTGGAAGTCGATCTCGGGCTGCGCGACGGCGGCTTTGTCGAGCGCCTTGCGCAGGAAGGTGACGTGGGCGACCTCGTCGCCGGCGATCTCCTGGACGATCTGCTTGGTCTGCTCGCTCTTGAACTTCACGGCGTGCCCGCCGGAGACCTTGCCGAGGTTGCCGACGCCGTTGACGTACTTCTCGTTCAGCCCGTAGCCGTAGACGGCGAACGAGTACAGGTTCGCCTCGAGGTACTCCAGGTTGAGCGCGAAGTTCAGCACCGCGGCGTCGCTGGCGGCGGCGTCCTTCGCGTTCTGCTGCGGGTACTGCGAAGTCGCGCCTGCCGAGCCGAGGCCCAGCGACAGCGCGGTACCGAGCGCACCGGCTCCCGCGACGCCGAGTCCCGCCGCTCCCGCAGCCTTGAGGAAGCGGCGGCGGTCGGTCGCGTTCTCCGCGCTGCGCTCGATCAGCTGCTCTGTGTAGCGTTTTCCGAACACCGGGGGACGTCCTCTCGTGACGAGTTCGTCCACCTCACCCAACGGTGATACGTACCTGGACGGCCCCCGGCTCGGTCAAATCGGGAAAAAGTTCTTCCCGATTCCGTTCTCGCAGGTCAGGCCCGTTGCGCGGCGGCGAGCCGGACGCACACGGCAAGCGCGCGGACGGCCTCCTCGACGTCGGCGAGCTTCGGGAACGTCGGCGCGATCCGGATCACGGCGTCGGCCGGGTCGTTCCCGTGCGGGTGGGTCGCCCCGGCGGGGGTCAGCGCGACACCGGCCTCCTTCGCCAGCCGCACGACCTCCTTCGCGGTGCCCTCGGGCACGGTGAGCGACACGAAGTAGCCACCGGTCGGCTTGGTCCAGGACGCGAGGTCCGACAGCTCCTCGGTGAGGATGCGGTCGACGGCCTCGAACTTCGGGCCGATGATCTCGGCGTGCTTGCGCATGTGGGCGCGGACGCCGGCCTCGTCCTCGAGGAAGAGGGCGTGGCGCAGCTGGTTGACCTTGTCCGGGCCGATGGTGCGCTTGCCGATGTTGCCGACCCACCAGGCGAGGTTGGCCTCGGAGGCGCCGAAGAAGCCGACGCCGGCACCGGCGTGGGTGATCTTCGAGGTGGAGCCGAAGACGAAGACGCGGTCGGCGTTCCCGGCCTCGGTGGCCAGGGCCAGGAGGTCGGCCAGCTCCGGCTCGTCGTCGGTCAGGTGGTGCACGGCGTAGGCGTTGTCCCAGAAGATCCGGAAGTCGGGCGCCGCGGTGGTCATGGTGGCGAGCCGCCGGACGACGTCGTCACTGAACGTGACCCCGGTGGGGTTGCTGTACTTGGGGACGCACCAGATGCCCTTGACGGCCGGGTCCTCGGCGACCAGCGTCTCGACGGCGTCCATGTCCGGCCCCTGGGCGGTCATGGCGACGGGGACCAGCTCGATGCCGAAGCGCTCGGTGAGCGCGAAGTGGCGGTCGTAGCCCGGGACGGGGGCGAGGAACTTCAGGGTGGGCTCGTCGGCCCAGCGGCGCTCGGCCCCGGGCAGCTTCGACAGCAGCGCCTGGACGACGGCGTCGTGCATCAGCTCGAGGCTGGAGTTGCCCGCGGCGAGCAGCTGGTCGGCCGGGACCTGCAGCGCGCCGGCGAAGATGCGGCGCAGCTCGGGCAGGCCCTTGAGGCCGCCGTAGTTGCGCACGTCGGTGCCGTCCTCGGCCTTGAAGGAGCCGTCACCGGGGAGGGTCAGCAGGCCGTTCGCGAGATCGAGCTGCTCCGGGGAGGGCTTGCCGCGGGTGATGTCGAGGGAGAGGCCGCGGTCGACCAGGGCCGCGTAGTCGCGGCGGGCCGTGTCGACGTCGACGGAAGCAGTGGTCATGCCGTCAACGCTAAACCCGGCGTCGATACCATTTCGGGGCGGGTCCTGGCTAGGGTGATCGGTGTGCATTTGGTAGTCCACGCCGACCAGCGCCAGTTCTCATTGCGCGACTCGGGTTCCCACCTGGACGGCAGCGGCTGGACGGCAGCGGCGGTCGAATCCCACCGGATCGGGGCAGAGCCGGGCGGCATCGCGATCGCCACGGCGCGGTCGGACCTGGTGGAGTCTTCAGTGACGCTGCTGCCCAGGCCGCCTGGGTTGTCGGCTTCCGCCGAGCACGTCGTGGAAGCAGATCTTCCGGTTCCGAGTGGTCGGTTGGTGATTTCCGGGCCCGCGGACTATCCGTCGCAGGAGAAGTTCTTTTCGGTGTTGCCGGGGTTGTATAGGGCGCGGGTGTCGTATGTGCCGGCCGGGCCGCCCCCGGTGGACTGGAACGACCATGAGTATGGGGAGCATTACCGGTACGTGGTGGAGATGTGGCCGGTGTCGTCTGAGTCGGGGGTCGAGGTGTTGAGGCAGGGCGCAGCGGTCTGGGACGGTTAGGGCACGCGGTTGCGCAGGAGACGCCGCCCGGGGCTGATTGCGGCGGGCAAGGCGCAGAGGCCGGGTGCATCGACGGCTAGCACGCGAGCGCAGGTGATTGCGCCGGGCGGACATCGCGAAAGTCGAGGCCGAGGCCGGGCCCATCCGCCCGGACAGCCAGGGTCTGGGCGCACGCGGTGCGCCGAACATGCGCGGGCCGGAAGGCGCTGAGGTACGGCACATCCATCTGGGACGGTTGGGGCGCGATCGCAAGCGGTTGCGCAGGACACCCGCCGGGTGGGCTCGCGACGGTCGAGGCACTGAGGCAGGGCACGGTGCGCAGAAGACGCGCGGGCCGGAATGTGGGGCGAGGCACTGACAGGGCGCAGCAGTCTGAACGGCGAGGTGGCGGGCGGGTGGTTGCGCAGGACACGGGCCGGGCGGGGATTCCGGTGGACGAGGTCCTGCGGCAGGGCGCATCCGCCTGGACGACTACGACCGGGAGCGAAGTACTGAGGCTGGGCGCAGCAGTCTGAGACGGTAACGACGGTCGCGGGCGGTTGTACACGACACGCGCCGGGACGGGATTGCAGTGGGCGAAGTACTGAGCTGAGGGCGAATCCGCCTGGGACAGTTAGGGGCGGGTCTGTCGCCGGGGTTGGTGGCTGGCGTCGGTAATTGGAACTTCAGTTGGCCTGGTGCGGGTCTGCGAAGTGCTGGGTGGGCGATGCTATGCCTCACAGGTGCGGACGTGCGGGTAGGCCCGGAGCCGTTGGCTGCGGGCCTTTCCCGTCTTTGGTTGTCTCAGGCTGCGAATGGCAGCGGTTGGTGCAGGTTGTTGCGCCTGGGTTTTCGGTGTTTGTCCAGGAATGTTGGTGGGAGAAACTCCGGGAGGCCGTCGGCGGCTATGCGGACTTCCCAGCCGGAACGGTGCAGTAGCCGGTGGTGGTGGGCGCACATCAGGACCAGGTTGTTCAGGTCTGTTCGGCCGCCTTCGGACCAATGGTGGATGTGGTGACCCTGGCAATGCCTTGGCGGGCGGTGGCAGCCCGGGAAGGCGCAGCCGCGGTCGCGGAGGTACAACGCTCGGCGCAGGCCGGCCGAGATCAGGCGGCGGAGGCGGCCCAGGTTCAGCGGCTCGCTCTTCTCACCCAGCACCGCGGGGATGATCATGCTGTCGCACGCGTGGATCCTGGTCTCCGCCGCCGTCATCGTGCCGGTGTCGCCCAGGGTTGCCTCGCCCACGCCCGTCTTGAGATCGTTTAGGGACACTGCGACCATCACGTGGGCTCGCTCGCCCGCCTGCATCGGCAAAGTCGGGGAGTTCAGGGCCAGGTCGATCGTGTCGGAGAACGCGTCGCCGTAGCGTTCCTGCGGGGAACGGTGGTCGCCGCCCTCGTCGGTGCCTGTGCGGCGTTCGGCTAGGGCGTCGAGCAGTGCGCTGGCTCGGGTTCCCGTTTCGTCGTCGAGACGGCCGTGCAGCTCCCATACTCCGGTTCTTTTGCGGCGTAACGAGAGTTCGCGGCTGGGGACCGCCGGTTCGGTGGTGTCTGGTTCCGGGCCGTCGGGGTCCAGGTGCGCCACGATGCGGGCTCCCAAGGCAGCGACCTGTTTGTGGCCTGCGTTCTCGGCCAGGGCCAGCAGGTGCCCCTCGGCGTCCTCGCGTTGCTCCGGTGGGATCTGCGTGAGGGTGCCGACGATCGTGTCGATCATCGGGTTGCTCAGACGACCCTCCGCCGCGGCAGCGCCAGTCAAGGGCGCCACGGCGGGGGTGCTGTCGACGTGGTGGCCGTGGTTCACAAACCTCGCTCGCTTGACCACCGTCTCCGCCGCCGACTTCGGGATGTCCGCCAAATGCTCGAGGAGACGGGCCACCGAGCGGTAACCGAAGAGTTCCGTCACCCCGCGGGACTCGATTTCCACCAGCAGCGCACCGATCTCGGCCTCGGCGCTACGCACCACGGTGAGCAGGGTGGAGATGCGATCGGCCAGGGCCGTCGCATCCGTCTTCCACACTGCTTCCGTTGCCATACAACAAGGTTACCCGACTCCGAACGCACGATCATCACACGAACAGGTGCCGAACAGAGCCCCGCAGGGGCACCGTTGCGTGGGGAATCGGCGCTCCCGACCACAGCAAGAAAGCAACCACAGGAAGCGCCGATTTCCCACGCCCGGCGAAGCCGTATCTTTAGAGCGTGTCTCACTTGGATGTTGGTTGAGGTGCGGGCATGATCTTGGCCTGTGATGGACGAGTTGTCGCAGCGGCTGGTGCCGGACGAGTT
>NZ_JBVKDO010000009.1:0-342560 GCF_055633805.1 Amycolatopsis sp. NPDC114478
GGCGACCGGTTCGCCGAGCACCCGGGCGCCGGGCCTATCACCAGCCTCGACGGGTTCGGCCCGGTCCTGGGTGCTCAGCTGCTGGCTGGGACCGGTGGGGACCTGCAGACGGCTTTCCGGAGCTCGGCGCACCTGGCGGCCTACGCCGGTCTGGCGCCGGTGCCGCGTGATTCGGGGCGGGTGCGGGGCAACCTGCACCGTCCGCAGCGTTACCACCGCGGTCTGCGCCGGGTGTTCTACCTGGCCGCGTTGTCGGCCATCAAACGCCTCGACGGTCCCTCTCGGGTTTTCTACCTGCGTAAACGTGGTGAGGGGAAAGGGCATACCCAGGCGTTGATCGCCCTGGGCCGCCGGCTGGTCGACGTCGTCTGGGCGTTGCTGCGCGACGGCCGTGAATTCCATCCTTCACCACCGGGCACGGCCACAGCTGCCGCTTGACACGCTCATTGAGACTCCTCCTGGTGGGCCTCGGCCAGCCGCTCCTGGACGCGGGCGTGGCGGAACTGGTAGACGCCGCCCGCTTGGCGGAGCACGCCGCGGCGGTGGGCGTCGTCGAGGAAGTGCATCAGGCGCCACGGCAGGCGGCCCGTCGCCGCCAGCCAGACGTGGTGGACGAAGTAGTTGCCCCACGCCCGCGTCACCAGGACCGCGAGGCCGATTCCGCCGCCGAAGCAGATGCCGGTGATGAACGGCAGCACCGGGTTCGTCGCCGCCGGGAACACCTGGCCGCCCACGATCGCGCCCGCGAGGCCGTAGCACACCGCCGCGACGCCGCGGCCCATGAACCACCCGAACGACACCCCCGCCAGGCCGCCGGCGATCGCCAGCGCCAGGTCGTACCGGCCGCCGAGCACCGGCAGGAACCGCGTCTGCGCGGTGAACGCGAAGGCCATCCCGTCGAACAACCCCAGCGACACCAGGAACGACACCGACAACGCGACCGCCCCCGTGCGTTCGTTGCGCAGGATCGTCCGCGGGCTGGACACCCGGCTGGCGTCGACCGGTTTGGCGAGCCACACGTGCACCGCGAACACCAGGCCGAACGCCAGCGCCAGGAACACGACCAGGCCGGTGGCCAGCGACCAGCCCAGGCCGAGCAGCGCGCCCACGACGGCCCCGATCGCGAACCGGCCGGCGAACTTCCGGGCCGCCCCGGCGAACCGCACTTCGGTGCGCAACGGCTCCGGCGCGCGCCCGAAGCGGTGGGTCAGGTACGCGGCGCCGCCGAACGAGACGCCGTAGATCGCCGCCAGCGCCGGGCCGTCGTCGACCCAGCCGGTGATGACGAAGAGCACCGCGACCAGCACGCCGATCAGGCCGGAC
Source organism: Amycolatopsis sp. NPDC114478 (assembly GCF_055633805.1). Taxonomy (NCBI): domain Bacteria; kingdom Bacillati; phylum Actinomycetota; class Actinomycetes; order Pseudonocardiales; family Pseudonocardiaceae; genus Amycolatopsis; species Amycolatopsis sp. NPDC114478. The sequence continues at coordinate 1,324 of NZ_JBVKDO010000009.1, forward strand.
CGCGTGCTCGCCGGCACCGCCCGGTACAGCTGCCACCACGCCAGGTCGCGGCTGCGCGCCTGGTCGAGGTGCCGGGCCAGGAAGCCCAGCCAGCGCGTCGCCTGCGCCGCGGAGTACCGCCCGGACGGGCTCGTCTTCGGGTTCCGCCCCGGCGGCTGCGGCACCTGCGCGTAGGCGTTGGGGACGAACGAATCGAGCAGCTGCCCTTCGAGGGCCTCGGCGTCCGCAACGCCGAGCAGCTCGGCGGGATCCGCGTTCGGCCGGCCGTAGCCGATCCGCGCGAGGTCGACCATCAACGGCGTGCGCAGCACCCGGGCCAGGGCCGCGTCCGGCTCGCGGCGCAGCCGGTCGGCGACCGGACGCCAGCGGTCCTGGCCGTCCCGCGCGGACAGGTACGTGATCGCTTCCTGCCGGGCGACCGGTTCGAGCCGCACCACCGTGGCGGCGTTCAGCACCGCGCCGGCTTCGCGCACGACCTGGTCGTACTCGGCGGAGCGGCACGTCAGCACCAGCGCGCGGCCCGCGCCCATGGTCTGGTCCAGTGCGTCGAGGGCCGCGACGCGCAGGTCGGCCGGCATCTCGTCGAGGCCGTCGAGCACCGGCAGGACGTGGCCGCCGAGGACGAGCCGGGTGGGTGCGTCGCGCCCGTACTCGCCGGCGTTGAGCAGGGCCGGGTGGTCGTCGGCGAGCCGGGCCGCCAGCCAGCGGTCCAGGTGGTCGCGCCGCGGATCCCACGACGCCAGCGAAAGCAGGACCGGCACCGGACCGCCCGGAGCGCGGGCGCGCAGCAGCTCCAGCGTCAGCATCAGGGCGAGCACCGACTTCCCCGAGCCCGGTTCGCCGAGTACGACCAGCTGCGGCACGGGCAACGCCGTGAACGTGTCCGCAATGTCGTCGAGATCGCCGCGCGGCTTTCCGCGAAGGGCCGACCAGCGCAGGACGATCGGCTGCGGCCGGTGCAACGAACGCAGCTCGGCTTCCGCCCGCCACTGCCACGTGACGGCTTCGGCCAGTTCGGTGACCGCGCGGTCGAGGGAATGGTGCTCCGGCGCGGGTTCGGGATCGGGTTCACCCGGGGTGGCCTCGGCGAGGATCTGGTCGTGCAGCCGCCGCAGCTCGGGGTTCGGGTCGACGCCGAGCTCGTCGGCCAGCCGCCGGCGCAGGCCGTGGAACAGAGTCGAAGCTTCGGCGTAGCGGCCCTCCTTCGCGAGGGCGCGCATCAGGAGCAGGTGGGACAGTTCGCGCGTCGGGTGCTCGCCGCAGAACTCGGTCAGCTCGCGGACGACCTCGCCCGTTTCGCCCAGCCGCAGCCGCCATTCGGCGCAGAGCTCCACGGCGTCGGCGCGCTGCTCGTCGAGCACCGCGGCCCGGCCGGCCAGCGTCGTCGTCCGCAGCCCGTCGAGCGCCGGACCGCGCCACAACGCGAGCGCGGCCTGGATTTCTTCGACGGCGTCGACGAGCTTCGCCTGCCCGGACAGCGCCCGCGCGGCCGAGACGTGCCGGCGGAAGCGCAGCGAGTCGAGGTCGTCGGCGTCGGTCCGCAGGCGGTACCCCGGGCCGTCGGTGACGATCAGCGCGCCGGCTTCGCCGAGCCGGGCCCGCAGCGCGGAAACGCAGTTGCGCACCTGCTTGACGGCGGTCGCGGGCGGTTCGTCCTCCCAGAGCGCGTCGATCATGCGCTCCACCGGGACGACGGAGTTCGGGCTGAGCAGCAGAGCGGCGAGCGCGCGCTGCTGGCGCGGGCTCGCCAGGGTGACCCGGTCCCCGGACACGCGCACTTCCAGCGTCCCGAGCACCCGGAACCTCATCGCATCCCCCTCTCCCCCCAACGCTAGTGCCGCGCGTCCCCCTCGGAAACGCGCAGGTCGCACCCCGGATGCCGGCGCGAGGACGAAACGAGGACGGCGTCGGGAACCCTAGGGGCACGGCGAAAGAGGGGGAATGCCGGGGCGACCCGGTGGCGGGCGCGTCGTTGGGGGTCGCGCCCTCCACCGGGCCAGCGCCCGAACACCTCGGCCGCGAACCCCGCCGTCGAAGCGGACGCCACGAGATCGCCCGCGCGGGCGGCCGGCAGCAGCACGAGCGGGTAGCAGTCGGACTCGATGTCGAGGACCGCGAGCGCGGTTCCGGTGCCGAGCAAGCGCTCCCCCGCCGTCACGAGGAACTCGTACCCGCGATCTCGTCGGGCGCTTCCTTCCAGTCGACTTCGGCCAGGTGCCGATCAGGGGCATGATCGCACCATGACTTCCCCTCGCCGTGACGGCGACACGTGGGACCTCGCGTCCAGTGTCGGCGCGACCGCGACCATGGCCGCGATGACCCGGGCGATCGCGACCCGCGCGGACGATTCGCTCATCGCCGACCCGTTCGCCGAGCCGCTCGTCCGCGCGGTCGGCGTCGACCTGCTCACCCGGCTCGCGACGGGCGAGCAGCCGCCCGGCGACCTCGTCGCGCGGGCGGCGATCGACGGCGCGAAGGTGCGCACCCGGTTCTACGACGAGTTCTTCCTCGACGCCGGCCTCGAGCAGGTCGTGATCCTGGCTTCGGGCCTGGACTCCCGCGCGTACCGGTTGCCCTGGCCGGCCGGGACGGTGGTGTACGAGCTGGACCAGCCCGACGTCGTCGAGTTCAAGACGCGCACGCTGGCCGCGCTGGGTGCGGAGCCCACCGCGGACCGGCGGGTGGTGGCGGCCGACCTGCGCGACGACTGGCCCGCGGCCCTGCGCGCGGCCGGCTTCGACCCGGCGCGGCCGACGGCGTGGAGCGCCGAAGGCCTGCTGGGCTACCTGCCGCCCGAGGCGCAGGACCGGTTGCTGGACACCATCACCGAGCTCAGCGCGCCGGGCAGCCGGGTGGCCACCGAAAGCCGGCCCAACCCGCGTCCCGGTGACGAGGACCGGACGAAGCGGCGCCTGAACCGCATCTCCGAGCTGTTCCGGTCGGCGGAGTTCGATTCGGACATGGCGAAGCTGCGCTACTTCGGTGAGCGCAACGAAGCGGCGCCCTACCTGGCCGGGCTCGGGTGGGCGGTGGCGGGCCGGACGGTCCGCGAACTGCTCGCGGCACACGGCCTGCCCCCGCTCGAGGAGGACGACCTGCGCATGGGTGACGTGCTCTACGTCCGCGGGGAACTCACGAAGTAGCCAGGCGCCGGCGGAAGCGGGTCCGCAGCTCGCCGAGGCCGTCGATGCGGCTGGTCAGCACGTCGTCCGCGGTCAGGTAGCGCGGCGGCGTCCGGCGGTTGCCCACCCCCGCCGGGGTGCCCGTGAAGATCAGGTCGCCCGGCAGGAGCGGGCAGACCGCCGACAGCCGGGCCACCAGCTCCGGGACGCCGAAGATCAGGTCCGCGATCGACGCCTTCTGCACGACTTCGTCGCCGAGCAGGCAGGAGATCTCCGCGTCCGGCGCGAGCTCGGTCACCAGGTGCGGGCCGGTCGGGCCGAAGCCGGGGAACGACTTCGCCAGCGAGAACTGCGGTGGCTTCCCCAGCGCCTGGACCCGCCGCTCCGACAGGTCCTGGCCGATCGTGTACCCCGCGATGTGGTCGAGGGCGCGCTCCGCCGGCACCCGGTGACCGCCGCGGCCGATCACGGCCACCAGCTCGACCTCCCAGTCGACGCGGTCGCCGGGCAGCTCGACCGTCTCGTACGGCCCCGCGACGCACGTCGGGAACTTGGTGAACACCAACGGGTCCGCCGGCGGTTCGAACCCCGCTTCGGCCGCGTGCGGCGGGTAGTTCAGCGCCACCGCGAAGACCTGCCGGGGCCGCGGCACCGGCGGACCCAGCCGCGCCGGGTCGTACGGGCGGCCCGCCGGGGCCACCGACCGCGCCCACTCCGTGAACGCCGGCCAGTTCTCCAGGACGGCCGGCGGGTCCGGGCCGAACCCGCCGGCCTCGAAGACGTCCAGCGCGCGGTCCCCGAAGACCAGGGCGGCGCGGCCGTCGAGGTTCGCCAGGCGCATCACTGCGCCCACGGCTTGCCGTACGCGTCTTCCCACGAGACGACCCGGTTGCGCAGCACCCCGAGCTTCTCGATCTCGGCTTCGACGACGTCCCCGGGTTTCAGGTAGTTCTCGAACGGGTTTTCGGTGCTCGCGGCGACGCCGGCCACCGTGCCCGTCGTGATCAGGTCGCCCGCGCTGTAGACCTGCGGCGAGTGGTATGCGACCAGCTCCGGGATCGTCACCGACATCCGGCGGGTGTTCGACTTCTGCCGCACCTGGCCGTTCACCCGCAGCTCCATGTCCAGGTCGTGCGGGTCGCCGACCTCGTCGGCGGTGACGATGTACGGGCCGATCGGGCAGAACGTGTCGATCGCCTTGGAGAACGAGAACACCCCGGACTCCATCTCGCGGCGCTGGATGTCGCGGGCGGTGATGTCGTTGAACACGAGGTACCCGGCGATGTGCTCGGCCGCCTGCCCGGCGGAGAAGAACTTGCCGGGTTTCCCGATCACGACGGCCATTTCGAGCTCGTAGTCCAGCTCGTTCGTCAGGTGCGACGGGTACACGACCGGGTCGCCGGGACCGATGATCGCGTCGACGTTCTGGAAGAACACGATGCCCTTGTTGACCGGGTGCGACCAGTTGACGCGGGCGAGGTCCTCGTGGTGCTCCCGGAAGTTCCCCGCCGTGTGGAAGAACTTCTTCGGCACGATCGGCGCGCGCAGGCGCACCTCGGACGCGGGGAAGCGGCGCCCGGTCTCGGGCACGCTCCCGCCGCGTTCGAAGAACTCGCGCGCCGACGCGGTGTCGAGTTCCAGGACGAGGTCGTTGGCGAGGCGGCCGACCAGGCCGTCGTCGAAGGTCACGAGCTTCACTGCTGCTCCACGGGGACGGTGACTCGGAAGACGCGCAGCTGGAGGGCCAGCGTCGCGTAGTAGCCCACCAGCGTGGTCAGCTCGACGGCCACGCGGTTGCCAATGGTTGGCACGGTCTCGGCGTAGGTCACGTTGTCGACGTCGCCGTCCAGCAGGGCCAGCGCGAACCGCAGCGCGGCCCCTTCGAGGTCGGTGAGGCCGTCCGGCACCGTCCCCGCCGCGACCGCCGCGAGCTGGGCGTTCGTCACGCCGGCGGCGCGCGCGGCGGGCTCGTGCGCGTACCGCTCGAACGCGCAGTCCCACCGCGCCGCGACCGCGAGGATCGTCAGCTCCCGCACCCGGTCGCCCAGCGTGGTCCCGTACCGCACGGCCGCGCCCAGCCCCTGCAGGGCCTGCCCCACCTCCGGCGCGAACAGCATCGCGTTGAACGGCCCGGTCAGCAGGCCCGCGGCGTCGGTCAGCGGGAACGGGCCGCCCGCGCGCGGGCCGCCGGTGATGGTCTCGCGGAGGGCGCGCTGGTCGTCGGACAGGTCGGCCGGGGTCAGCCCGGGCAGTCTCGTCATGCCCCGATCCCAGCAGCGCCGCACCGGGACGAGCGCCGGCCTGCCATTGGTTGGAACATCCGTTTCCGCGAAACGGACCCGCGCTTAGCGTCGCCGTCAGGTCGGGAGCGAGGAGCGGGAGTGGACTGGCTGGGTCTGCGGGGCAAGGGCGCGCTGGTGGCGGGCGCGGGCGGGATCGGTGCCGCGGCCGCCCGCGCGCTCGCCGAAGCGGGTGCGGACGTCGTCGTCGCCGACCGCGACCGCCGGCGGCTCGGCGAACTGGGACTCCGGACCCTCGAAGCCGATCTCACCGACGCCGGCAGCGCCCGCGAGTGCGTCGCCCGCGCCGACGAACTGCTGGGCCGGCTGGACATCTTCGTCCACGCGGTCGGCGTCAACGACCGGCGGCCGGTCCTCGACACCGCCGACGACGTCTGGCGCCGGATCCTCTCGGTCAACGCCGACAGCGCCTTTTGGACCGGCCGGGCGGCGGGCGAGCTGATGGTCGCCCGCGGGTACGGCCGGATCGTCTACCTGTCCTCGGTGTCCGGGCTGCTCGCCCACCCGCACCACGCGCCCTACGCGGCCAGCAAGGGCGCGGTCGACCAGCTGTGCCGGGTGATGGCCCGCGAGTGGGCCGCGTCCGGGGTCACGGTCAACGCCGTCGCGCCCGGCTACACCGAGACCGGCCTGACCCGCGAGCACCTCGAAAAGCCCGGCGTCCGCGCGAACCTCACCGCGTTGGTGCCGGCCGGACGGCTCGGCACCCCGGCCGACCTGACCGGCCCGATCCTGTTCCTCTGCTCCGACCAAGCCGCCTTCGTCACCGGGCACGTCCTGTACGCCGACGGCGGCCGCACCCTCGTCTGAAGGAGAACTTCGTGCGCTTCACCGGCAAGACCGTCCTCGTCACCGGCGCCGGCACCGGGTTCGGTGCCGAGATCGCCGTCCGCGCCGCCCGCGAGGGCGCCGACGTCGTGGTGCACTACCGCGGCTCGCGCGCCGGTGCCGAGCGCACCGCGGCCCGCGTCGAAGAGCTGGGGCGCAAGGCTTTCCTCGTCCAGGCGGACATCTCCGAGCACGCGCAGATCCGCCGGATGGCCGACGAGGCGTGGAACCACTTCGGCCGGATCGACGTGGCGATCAACAACGTCGGCGACGTCGCCCGCGACCAGATGTCGTGGCGGGAGCTCACCGAGGAGTCCGTCGACCACGTCCTCGCCGTCGACATCAAGGGCACGCTGCTGTGCACGCACGAGTTCGGCGACCGGATGCTCGCCCAGGGCGGCGGCGCGATCGTGAACATCGGCTCGACCGTCGTCGCGCGCGGCAGCGCCCGCGCCCCGCAGTACGCGGCGGCGAAGGCCGGGATCATCGGCCTGACCAAGTCGTACGCGCACGCCTTCGCCCCCACCGTGCGGGTGAACGTCTTCGCGCCCGGCTTCATCGAGACCGAAGCCACGCTCGGCCGCGAAGACTGGCGCACCGGCCGCGCGGAGAAGCTGCGGGACGCGACCCCGATGGGCCGCATCCCGAAGCCCGAGGAGCTGGCCGGGACCGCGCTGTTCCTGGCCACCGAGGACGCGGGGCACATCACCGGCGGCTTCCTGGTCGCCGACGGCGGCTACACCATGCTGGGCGCATGATGGCCGCCAAAGTGGTCTTCACCGGCGGCCGGGTCTTCGACGGCTCGGGCTCGCCCGCCGTCCCGGCCGACGTCGTCGTCCGGGGTGACCGGATCGAGAGCGTCCGGCCCGGCGGCACGGAAACCGGGCCCGGAGACCGCGTGGTCGACTGCCGCGGGGCGACCGTCATGCCCGGCCTGGTCGAATCGCACTGCCACCTGACGTTCCCCTCGGCCGTGGGGCACCTCGACCCGTCGTTCAACCCGCCGGTCGACGTCAGCTTCTTCCACCACCTGCCGAGCCCGGACGAGCACCTCGCGCTCGCCGAGCGCAACGCCCGGATCCTCCTCGACCACGGCTTCACCAGCGCCTACTCCGCGGGATCGCTGACGCCGGTGCCGACCGAGGTCCGGCTGCGCGACCGGATCGCCGCCGGCCTGGCCGCCGGGCCCCGGCTGCGGGCGGCGTCGTTCGAACGGGACAACAACCCGGTCAAGATCGGCCCGGCCCCGCAGGAAACCGGCCCGGCCGCCGTGCGCGCGTTCGTGCGGGAGCAGGCCGAACTCGGCTTCGACAGCGTGAAGCTGTTGATGAGCAACGACGACGTCTTCTTCGAAGGCGGCTCGATGGTCACCCAGTACACCGCCGAGGAGGCGAACGCGGCCGGCGAGCAGGCCCGCGAGTCCGGCGTGTGGCTCAACTGCCACGCCCAGGCGCCTGAGTCGATCAAGCTGGCCGTGCGGGCCGGGTTCCGCTCGATCTACCACTGCTCCTACGCCGACCCCGAGGCCATCGATCTCCTGGAGGAGCACAAGGACTCGATCTTCCTGTCCCCCGCCGTCGGCATCATGTGGGCCAACGTCCACGAGGGCGCCGAGTTCGGCATCGACGCGGAGAAGACCGGCTCGGTGAAGTCGCTCGAAGCGATGGAGCGGCTGTACCCCGAGCTGCGCAAACGCGGCCTGCGTGTGCTGCCCGGCGGCGACTACGGGTTCCCCAACAACCCCATCGGGCGCAACGCGCGGGACCTCGAGCTGTTCGTCCGGCTCTTCGGCTACTCCCCCGCCGAAGCCCTGCGTGCCACGACTTTCCACGGCGGCCAGGTGATGGACCTGCCGGTCGGGCTGCTCGCCGAAGGCTACTTCGCCGACGTCCTCGTCGTCCGCGGCGACCCGACCACGGACGTCACGCTGCTGCAGGACCCGGCCAACCTGGCGGTGATCATGCAGGGCGGGCGGTTCCACAAGGCGGCCGCGTGATCTACCGCGAGGTGCCGGGGTTCCGCCCGCTGGAACTGGAGCTGTCCGAACCGGACGATCCGATCGCCACGATCGTGTACCTGCACGGCGGCGGCTGGCGGCGCGGCTCCCGGCTCACACCGCTGCCCGGGTTCGAGCGCCTGACCGAAGAGCTTGTGGCGCAGGGGTTCCGGGTCGCGGCGGCCGACTACCGGCTCAGCGGGGAGGCGATCTTCCCGGCACCCCTGGACGACGTGCGGGCGGCCATCTCCTTTGTCCGCGACGGGAAACCCCTGTTCGTCTGGGGCGAGTCGGCCGGTGCGCACCTCGGCCTGCTGGCGGCGTTGAACGGGTCCACAGTGGATGGTGTCGTCGCGTGGTTCCCGCCGACCGACCTGCTCGGCCTGGCCGGGGACGTCTCCCGCGAGACGCTCCTGCTGGGCGCGCCGCCGGAGTCGGTACCGGACCTCGCTCGCGCGGCGAGCCCGCTGACGCACGCCCACGCCGGCGCGCCGCCGGTCCTGCTGATGCACGGTTCGGACGACGATCTGGTGCCGCCCACGCAGAGCGTCCGGCTGGCCGAGGCGCTGAGGGACGCGGGCGCGCCGGTGGAGCTGCACCTGGTCCCCGGCGCCCGCCACCGCTGGACGGGCGCCGACCCCGCGGCCGTCGTGGCCACCTCCGTCGAGTTCGTGCGGGCCGCGCTGCCTCGCTGAGCGGGTCAGTGCGCGCCCAGCTCCCGCGAAATGCCCCGCGCCGCCGTCTGGACCGCCAGCCCCAGGTGCCGCGGCTGGGCCACCCGCTTCGGCACCAGCACCCCCAGCACACCGGCGAGAACCTCACCCCGGCCGAAGATCGGCGCTGCCACCGACACGATCGCCACGGTCTCGTCCTGGCGGCGGAAGATCGCGAGCCGTTCCCGCCGGACCTCGGCCAGGGTGCGGCGCAGCTTGTCGGCGGGGATGAGCCGGTTGTCCGGCTCGCTGTACACCGGCTTGGCCAGCAGCTCCTCCTGGACCTCCCGGGGCGCGAACGCCAGCAGCGCCAAGCCGACGCCGGTCGAATGCAGCGGCAGCCGCCCGCCGGTGCGGTAGTCGACCGGCGCGGCCTGGTGTCCGGAAAGCCGCTCGACCAGCAGGGCCTGCATGCCGTCGCGGACCGCGAGCTGGACGTGCTGGCGGGTGACCTCGGCGAGGTCGTTCATGAAGGGCAGCGCGACCTGCCGCAGCCCGTGCCCGCGCGGGGCGAGCGTCGCCACCTCCAGCAGGCGCAGGCCCACGCAGAAGCGGCCGTCGTCGCCGCGTTCGAGCGCGCCCCACTCGCGCAGGCGGTTCGCCAGCCGCAGCGCCGAGCTCGGCGGCATCTCGCAGCGGCGGCTCAGCTCCGCGAGCGAGAGCGTGCGGTGCTCGGCGTCGAACGCGGCCAGCAGCGCCAGCGCGCGGTCGACGACCGGCTCGCCGTGCGCCGGGCGCCGGCCGCGCTTTCCCTTGGTCGGCACAACCGCCGACCGTAGCCGAAGCCGCCGTCAGGCCGGGGGCAGCACCGGGTCCCGCCGCAGCTCGGCCTTCGCGATGGACCGCAGGTGCACCTCGTCCGGGCCGTCGAACAGCCGCATCGCGCGGTGCCAGGCGTACATCGCCGCCAGCGGGGTCACGTCCGTGACGCCCGCGCCGCCGTGGACCTGGATCGCCCGGTCGATCACGCGGGTCGCCGCCCGGGGCACCGCCACCTTCGCCATCGCCACCAGGTCGCGAGCCGCCTTGTTGCCCGCGATGTCGATGACGTGACTCGCCCGCTGGCACAGCATCCGCGCCTGCTCGATCTCCAGCCGCGACTCGGCGATCTGCTGCCGCACCACCCCCTGGTCGGCCAGCGGCCCGCCGAACGCGACCCGGTCGCGCGCCCGCGCCACCAGGAGCGCGAGCGCGCGCTCGGCCGCTCCGAGCGCGCGCATGCAGTGGTGGATCCGGCCCGGCCCGAGCCGGGCCTGCGCGGCCGCGAAGCCGCCGCCCTCCTCGCCGATCACGTTCTCCACCGGCACCCGGACGTCGTCGAAGCGGACTTCGGCGTGGCCGTGCTGGTCGTGGTGGCCGAACACCGGCAGGTCGCGCACGATCGTGACGCCCGGCGTGTCGCGCGGGACGAGCACCATGGTCTGCTGCCGGTGCGTCGCCGCCCCGGGGTCGGTCTTGCCCATCACGATGAAGAACGCGCACCGCGGGTCCATCGCCCCGCTGGTCCACCACTTGCGCCCGGTGATGACGTAGGTATCGCCGTCGCGCACGATGCGGGTGGCGATGTTCGTGGCGTCGCTGCTGGCGACGTCCGGCTCGGTCATCGCGAACGCGGAGCGGATCTCCCCCGCCAGCAGCGGCGCGAGCCACTCCCGCTTCTGCGCTTCGCTGCCGAGCAGGTGCAGCAGCTCCATGTTCCCGGTGTCGGGCGCCTGGCCGTTGATGGCTTCGGGCGCCAGGTCGAGGCTCCAGCCCGACAGCTCCGCGATCGGCGCGTACTCCAGCTGCGTCAGCCCCGACTCGGCCGGGAGGAACAGGTTCCACAGCCCTTCGGCGCGCGCCGCCGTCTTCAGCCGCTCGACGACCGGCGGGACGACGTGGTCGTCCGGGCCCGCGGCCCGGCGGTGGGCCAGGTACTCGGCCTCGGCCGGGAGCACCTGGTCACGCATGAACGCCAGCATCCGTTCGTGGAGCTCGCGGGCGTGCGAAGAGGGGGCAGGGAGGTCGTAAGCCACCACGGGATACTCCTGAACAACGCCGATCGGATGGTCGGCTCGACCGTACGAGCGGGGCAGCGGGGTGTCAACGCGCGAGCCGGACCACGTCCAGGGCGAACCCGACGTACTGGCGGGCGACCGTCTCCGGCGACGACGGCCCACCGGGCGACCACCACTGCGGCAGCGCGGTGCACATCGTGACGACCGCCCGCGCGGCCTCCTTCGGCAGCGGCGTGGCCATCTCCCCGCGCCGGCAGCCTTCCCGGACCTCGTCGTCGACCATGTGCTGCACCTCCTGGCGGCTGGCCGCGATGCGGATCCGGTTCGGCTCGTCGAGGCTGCGCATCTCGCTCGCGCCGATGAACCCCAGCTCCCGCCGGTGGGTGTGGAACAGCGCCAGGCACTCGACCAGCCGGGTGAACCGCTCGACCGGGCCGTCCGCCTCGGCGCGCGCGGCGCGCGCCCGGGTCAGCAGGTCGTCCATCGTCAGGTCGAGCAGCGCCACCAGCAGGTCCTGCTTGGCCGGCCAGTGGTGGTAGACGCCGGGCACCGACAGCCGGGCGCGCTGGGCGATGTCGCGGATGGTGGCGCCGTGGTAGCCGAGCTCGACGAAGGCCGCGAGCGCGCCGGCCAGCGGCGGTTCGAGCCGCAGGGGCCCGAATTCGCGCCAGTCGGCGGCCGGCGCCGAGCCGCGCAGCGCCGCCGGCTCGATGCCCAGGATCCCGGCGGCCCGCGCGAGCCGGGCGTCGTCGATCTTCGTCGCGCCGTTCTCCACCGCGCTCCACGTGCCGGCGCTGACGTCGAGGGCCTGGGCCACGTGCCGCAGGGTCAGCCCGGCCGTCCGGCGGGCCGCGCGCAACCGGGCGCCCACTTCCCTCCGGGCGTCGATCTCCTCCGGGGCGATCCCACGCACTCCCACCGGTCCGTCCTCTCGGCGCTTGACAACTTCCGGCCGCCTCGGGGATGGTACTCGACATCCTGTTCAGTTTTACCGTGCAAACGCTCGGTTTCGGAAAGGGTCCGGTCATGTCGGCGAGCCCACCGGGGGTGTCCGTCCCCGCCCTCGAGGCGTTCCTGAGCGAGCACGGGCTGCTGGCCGGCCCGCTGCGGGTGGAACTGCTGGCGGGCGGGCGGTCCAACCTGACCTACCTGCTGAGCGACGGAACCGGCCGGTGGGTGCTGCGCCGGCCGCCGCTGGGCCACGTCCTGGCGACGGCGCACGACATGGACCGCGAGTTCCGCGTCCTGCGTGCCCTGCACCCGAGCGGGGTGCCCGTGCCCGAGCCGATCGTCCAGGGCGTGGCCGACGTTCCCTTCTACGTCATGGAGTTCGCCGAAGGCAGCGTGCTGCGCGAACGGCACCAGCTCGAACCTTTCGGCGGCGAAGGGGCTACGCGGCTGGCCGACGCCCTCGTCGAGACCCTCGTCCGGCTGCACGACACGGACCCCGCCGCCGTGGGGCTGGGCGAGCTGGGCCACCCCGACGGCTACCTCGAACGCCAGCTGCGGCGCTGGGCCCGGCAGCTGCGCGACTCCCACAGCCGCGACCTGCCCGAGCTCACCGCGCTGGGCGACCGCCTGGCCGGGCGGGTGCCGCAGCGGAGCGGGGCGGCAATCGTGCACGGGGACTACCGCCTGGACAACCTCGTGGTCGACCCGGCGAGCGGGCGGGTGGTCGCCGTCCTCGACTGGGAAATGGCGACGCTCGGCGATCCCCTCACCGACCTCGCGTCCGCGGCCGTCTGGTGGGACGGCCCGGAAAGCCCGGTCGCCGCCACGCCCGGGACCGTGCCCGGCTTCCCCGGTGGCGACTTCCTCGTCGAGGCCTACGCCCGGCACAGCGGCCGGGACCTCGCCGGCTTGCCGTGGTACCTCGCGTTCGCGTGCTACAAGATCGCGGCGATCTTCGAAGGCATCCACTACCGCGCCCGGCAGGGCCTGACCGTCGGCGACGGCTTCGACCGCCTCGGCGCCCTCGTGCCGGCCCTCGTCGACCGCGGCCACGCCGCCCTCGCCGAGTGAACCCGGGACCAGGAATGAGCGTCACCTACACCCTCGACGGGCGCGTCGCCCGGATCCGGCTCGCGGACGGCGAGCGCGGCAACCCGCTCGACCAGTCCACTGTGGACGAACTACGCCTGGCCGTGCGCCGGGCCCGGTCCGACGACGCGCACGTCGTGGTCCTGTCCGCCGAGGGCCGCGCCTTCAGCTTCGGCGGCGACGTGGCGGCCTTCGCCGCGGCCGAGGACGTCGGCGCCCTGGTCGACGACCTCGCCGAAACCCTCCACCGCGCCGTCAGCGACCTGCACCGGCTGGACGCCGTCGTGGTCGCCGTCGTCCAGGGTGTCACCGCCGGTGCCGGGCTGGCGCTCGCCGCGGCGGCCGACCTGGTGCTCGCCGGGACGTCCGCGCGGTTCACCCTGGCGTACACGAAACTCGGCTTCTCCCCCGACGGCGGCAGCTCGCTGCTGACCGCCTCCCTCGGCCTGCACCGGGCCCTGCACCTCGCGCTGCTGAACCCGGTGGTCACCGCCGAGGAAGCGCACCGGCTCGGGCTGGTCGCCCAGGTCCATCCGGACGGCGAACTCGAAGCCACCGCCGAGGAGGTCGTGCGGCAGCTGGCTGCCGGGTCGAGAGCCGCCCAGGTGGCGACGAAACGCCTGCTGCGCGAGACGGCCATCCCCGCGGCCGAAGCGGCGCTGCGGCGTGAGAGCGTGTCCATCCGGGACCGGGCCGCCGGTCCGGACGGCCGCGAAGGAGTCGCGGCCTTCCTGGGCAAGCGCCCGCCGGAGTTCCGCTGACGGAGGACCCACCATGACCGGACCCCTCGCCGGGCTGCGCGTCGTCGAGCTGGCCGGCATCGGGCCGGGCCCGCACGCGGCCATGATCCTCGCCGACCTCGGCGCCGACGTCGTGCGCGTCGAGCGTCCCCGGGGCACGCTCGACCTGACCGGCGGCAAGCCCGACCACCTGCTGCGCGGCCGCCGGTCCGTAGCGGCGGACCTGAAGTCGCCCGAAGGGCGGGACCGGGTGCTGCGGCTGGTCGCGCGGGCCGACGTGCTGCTCGAAGGGTTCCGGCCGGGTGTCGCCGAACGCCTCGGCGTCGGCCCGGACGCCTGCCGGGAGGTGAACCGGCGGCTCGTCTACGCGCGGATGACCGGCTGGGGCCAGGACGGGCCACTGGCCGCGCGCGCCGGCCACGACATCAACTACATCGGCTTGACCGGCGCCCTGCACGCGATCGGCCGCGCGGGCGAGCGTCCGGTTCCGCCGCTGAACCTGGTCGGCGACTTCGGCGGGGGCTCGATGTTCCTCGTCACCGGCATTTTGGCGGCGTTGTGGGAGCGCGAGCGGTCGGGCGAGGGCCAGGTGGTCGACGCGGCCATGGTCGACGGCACCAGCGTGCTCCTGCAGATGCTGTGGACGATGCGCGGGCAGGGCACCTGGTCGGGCGAGCGCGGCGCGAACCTGCTCGACGGCGGCGCCCCGTTCTACGACACGTACGTCTGCGGGGACGGCGGGTGGGTGGCAGTCGGGGCGATCGAGCCGCAGTTCTACCGCGCGCTCCTCGCCGGGCTGGGTCTCGACCCCGCTGAGCTGCCGGATCAGCTCGACCGCACCGGCTGGCCGCGCCTGCGCGCCCGGTTCGCCGAGGTGTTCCTGACCCGGACGCGTGACGAGTGGGCGGCGGTGTTCGCCGACACGGACGCGTGCGTGACGCCGGTGCTGGCGCCCGAGGAGGTTTCGGCCCACCCGCACCTCGCGGCCCGCGCGACGATCATCGAGGTGGACGGCGTCGAGCAGGCAGCCCCGGCACCGAGGTTCTCCCGCACGGCCACGGCGCATCCGGCCCCGCCACCCCACCCGGGCGCGGACAGTGATGCGGTCTTCGCCGAGTGGGAGGCCTGACCGCTCAGTTCGCACCGAACGCCTGCCGGCCGCCGCAGTTCTCCCGCACGGCCACCGCACATCCGGCCCGCCGCCGCGGCCGGAACCTCAGTTCGCGCCGAACGCCCTCAAGAACGTGTCGACGATTACGTCGGCTGCCTGGGCGTCGCTCAGGTCTGGCAGGTCCTTTGTGGACAGGTGCACCAGCTGGCCGAGCACGTTGCCCGGCCAGCGGGCCGGCAGCCCGGGCCGGAGGAAGCCTTCGTCCGTCGCCCGCTGGAGGAAGGCGTCGACCTCGTCGACCGCGCGCAGGCGGCGCGCCCAGATCTCCGGGTCCGAGCGCATGCGGCTGACCTCGGTTGGCCACTTGCGGTTGACCCCGACGATCTCCTCCACGTACCGGTGCAGGGCGACCGGCACCGGCGCCTCGCGGAGCCGGGCGGCTTCGATCGCGGCCTCGATCGCGTCGAGCCGGGCCTGGTAGACCGCCGTCAGCAGCTCCTCGCGGCCGGTGAACCGGCGGTACACGGTCCGGCGGTCCACGCCGGCCTCGGCCGCGATCGCCGCGATGCTCGTGGCCGGGTCTTCGGCCAGCATGCGGGCGCCCGTCGTCAGCAGGAGTTCGAGGTTGCGCGCGGCGTCGGCTCTCACGGTCCCAACCTACCCTTCACTGTCGCTTTCCCCGGCGTAACCGCCACCCGAGTGGGGCTGTTCTCAAATTGTGCACCGCCTCACACGTGAGCCAGTTGGTCACCTTAAGTGCTACTTTGATGTGGCAGATCGAGAACGACCAGGAGGCAGCCGTGATCACCCGGACCCAGCTCTTCATCGGCGGCGCGTGGACCAGCCCGAGCAGCGCCGAGCTGCTGGACATCGTTTCCCCGCACGACAACGCGGTCATCGGCCGCGCCGCGCAGGCGGTGCCCGCCGACGTCGACCGCGCCGTCGCGGCCGCGCGGAAGGCCTTCGACGAAGGCCCGTGGCCCCGCACCACACCGGCGGAACGGATCGCCGTGCTCCGCCGGCTGGCCGCCCTCCGCGAGAAGCGCGCGGACGAGATCGCCGCGCTCATCTCCGCGGAGAACGGCTCGGCACTGTGGTTCACCAAGGCGGGCCAGCCCGGACTGGGGCGGCAGGCCAACGCCTACCTCAAGGCCGCGGCGGAGTTCGACTGGGAGAAGACCCTCGAGCCGTCGGACCCGGCGCTGCCGTTCCGGTCGGTCGTGCGCCGCGAGGCGATCGGCGTGGTCGCCGCGATCATCCCGTGGAACTCGCCGTTCTCCTCGGCCTTGGCCAAGATCATCCCGGCGCTGCTCGCCGGAAACAGCGTCGTCCTCAAGGTCTCACCCGAGAACACGCTGAGCATGAGCCTGCTCGCCGACCTGCTCGTGGAGACCGGGCTGCCCGACGGCGTCATCAGCGTCCTGCCCGCGGACCGCGAGACGAGCGAATACCTCGTCAAGCACCCGGACGTCGACAAGATCGCCTTCACCGGGTCGACCCGCGCCGGGCGCCGCATCGCGTCGCTGGCCGGCGAGCAGCTCAAGCGGGTCAGCCTCGAACTGGGCGGCAAGTCCGCCGCGATCATCCTGCCCGACGCCGACGTCGACGCGGCCGTCCAGGGCCTCAAGTTCGGTTCCCTGCTCAACAACGCCGAATCCTGCATCGCCCAGACGCGCATCCTCGCGCCCCGCAGCCGGTACGAAGAGGTCGTCGCCGGGCTGAAGAAGCTGATCGAGTCCCTCGGCGTCGGCGACCCGGCCGACGACGCGACCTTCATCGGCCCGATGATCCGCCGAGACCAGCAGCAACGCGTGCTCGACTACATCCGGCTCGGCGTCGCCGAGGGCGCGCGGCTCGTCACCGGCGGCCCGGAAGTCCCGGCAGGGCTGGAAAAGGGCAACTACGTCACTCCGACGCTGTTCGCCGACGTCGACAACGGGATGCGCATCGCCCAGGAGGAGATCTTCGGCCCGGTCCTGGTCGTCATCGCCTACGACGACGAGGACGACGCCGTCCGCATCGCCAACGACTCCGAGTACGGCCTCTCCGGCGGGGTGTGGTCGGCGGACCCGGCGCACGCGCTGGCCGTCGCGCGCCGCGTGCGGACCGGCACCGTCACCGTCAACGGCGCGCCGATCGGCTTCGACGGCCCGTTCGGCGGCTTCAAGGCCAGCGGCCTCGGCCGCGAGTACGGCGCCGTCGGCCTCGGCACCTACACCGAGTACCAGACCATCACGATCCCGGAAGAGCGAGACCGATGACCCTCGACGTCTCCGCCAGACCCGCGGTGCGCCCGGCGATGGCGGCGCTGATCCTCGCCGTCCTGCTGGCCGCCCTGGACCAGACCATCGTTTCCACGGCCCTGCCGAAGATCGCCGCCGACCTCGGCGGGTTCCGCGACATCGCCTGGATCACCGCCTCCTACCTGCTCGCTTCGACCGCCGCCACGCCGTTGTGGGGCAAGCTCGGCGACATGCTCGGGCGCAAGCGCCTGTACCTCGTCGCCACGACGGCGTTCCTGGTCGCCTCCGCGCTCTGCGGGCTGGCCCAGGACCTCCCCCAGCTGATCGCCGCCCGCGCCGTCCAGGGCCTGGCCGGCGGCGGCATGATCGTCCTCACGTTCGCGCTCGTCGGCGACATCGTCGAGCCCGCCGAGCGCGGGCGCCACCAGGGCCGGTTCGGCTCGGTGTACGGCGTCGCCAGCATCGCCGGGCCGCTGCTCGGCGGCCTGTTCACCGACCACCTGTCGTGGCGGTGGGCGTTCTTGATCAACGTGCCCGTCGGGCTGGTCGCGGTCGTCCTCGCGGCCCGCGCCTTGCCAGCCCCGGTCCGGCGGCCGGCGGCGCGCGTCGACTACCTCGGCGCGCTGCTCCTGGCCGGCGCGGCCACCACGCTGGTCCTGATCACCTCGTTCGGGCCGCGCTGGGGCTGGACGTCCCCGGGCACCCTGGCGCTCGCCGCCGCGGCGATCGTCCACATCGGACTGGTGATCCCGGTCGAACGCCGGGCCGCGGCGCCGGTGCTGCCGCTGTCGATGTTCGCCTCGCGCACGGTCGTCATCGCCTCGCTCGTCGGGTTCATCGCCAACGTCGCGATGTTCAGCGCGCTGGTCTACCTGCCGACGTTCCTGCAGGTCACCGACGGCGTGTCGGCCACGCTGTCCGGCGTGCACCTGCTGCCGCTGGTGATCGGGCTGGTGGTCAGCCAATCGCTCGCCGGCCGGTGGGTCGCCGACCCGGCGCGGCTGCGGCTGGTCCTGGTGACCGGCATGGCCCTGAACGTCGCCGGGCTCCTGCTGCTGAGCACGCTGGCCCCGGGAACGGCCCAGCTCGCGCTGGTCGCGTACTTCCTGGTCGCGGGCGTCGGCATCGGCATGGTCCCGATGGTGGCGCTGACGGCGGCGCAGAACGCGGTGGCCCCGGCCGACATCGGCGCGGCGAGCGCGGTGGTCACGTTCGCCCGGTCGATCGGCGCCGCGTTCGGGGTGGCGGTCTTCGGCACCCTGCTCGGCGAGGACGTCGCGCACACCATCGGCGGGGCGTTCCTGGCGATCACCCCGGTGGTCGTGCTCGGCACGGTGCTCGCGGCCGGGCTGAAGCGTCCACAAGCGACAGTGTGACCCGGCGCGCCCGTGCTCAGGCGAACTCGGCGAGCATCCCGGGCTCGTAGGAACCGCCCTTCTGGTGCACGATCACGGCGAGCCGGTTGGCGGCGTTGATCAGGGCGACCAGCGCGACGAGGGCAGCGGCCTGCTCGTCGTCGTAGTGCTCGCGCACCCGGGCCCAGGTCGCGTCGGAGACGCCGTCGTGGTGGTCGGCGAGCCGGGTGCCCTCCTCGGCCAGCGCGAGCGCGGCCCGCTCGGCCTCGGTGAACACGGTCGATTCCCGCCAGGCGGCGACGAGGTGCAGCCGGACGGCCGTCTCCCCGGCGGCCGCGGCTTCCTTGGTGTGCATGTCGATGCACCAACCGCACCCGTTGATCTGGCTGGCCCGCAGGCTCACCAGCTCCCGGGTGGACTTCGGCAGCGGCGACCGCTCGACCACCAGCCCGAGGTTCGCGAACCGCTTGCCGAGCCGGGCGCCGATCTCGGTGGTGAACAGGTCGATCCGGGGTTCCATGGCTTGGTCCTCACTCGTGTCGTGGCGGGTGAACGACCTCAAGACACCGGGTGCGGGAACCCTGTGACAGCTCGTCGTCGTGACGGCCGTCACCGCGCCGATGGCTTTAGCAGCGTCAGCAGGAAGGCCTGGCGAACCAGACGGACGTCGACTGACGTCATATTTTTCGAGCATCGGTACGAAAATTTCCGCAATCGGTTCGACTATTGCCAGTTCCTGTCCGGCCGCCTACAGTCCGGTCACGTAACTCGAGCGGCGTGGCGAGAGGAACTGGGATGGCGATCTCGCGCAGGGTCTTCCTCGGTTCGGCCGCGGCGTGGGGCGCGCTGTCCGCCCTCGGTGCGCCGGGGGCCGCCTCGGCGAGCCCGGCCGGGGACGTCGTCGGCAAGATCACCGTCGGGTACCAGGGCTGGTTCGCCTGCGCAGGCGACGGCGCGCCGATCGGCGGCTGGTGGCACTGGAGCCAGGACTGGGGCCGGACGCCGTCGCCGGGCAACAACGTCATCAAGGCCTGGCCGGACCTGCGCGAGTACACCCGCACCTACCCCACCGCTTACGGCAACCTCGGAAACGGCCAGGCCGCAACGCTCTTCTCGTCCTACGACCAGCAGACCGTCGACACGCACTTCCGGTGGATGCGCGAGAACGGCTGCGACACCGCCGCTCTGCAGCGCTTCAACCCCAACAGCAGCGAAGGCCCGACGCGCGACGCCATGGCCGCCAAGGTCCGCGCCGCCGCCGAGGCGCAGGGGCGGAAGTTCTACATCATGTACGACGCCACCGGCTGGGCGGCCATGCAGGCGGAACTGAAGGCCGACTGGACGGCGAAGATGTCCGCGCACACCGCGTCGCCGGCGTACGCGCGCCAGAACGGCAAACCGGTCGTCTGCATCTGGGGTTTCGGGTACAACGACGGCAACCACCCGTGGGACGCCGGTACCTGCCTCGACGTCGTGAACTGGTTCAAGGCCCAAGGCTGCTACGTCATCGGCGGCGTGCCACGGGAATGGCGCACGAGCGACGGCGGGTCGCGGCCCGGCTTCGGCGGCGTCTACCGCTCGTTCGACATGATTTCGCCGTGGATGGTCGGCGCCATCGGCGACGCGGCGGGCTCGGACTGGGCGTACCAGAACCTGACCGTGCCCGACCAGGCCGACTGCGCCGCCCACGGCATCGACTACCAGCCGTGCGTCCTGCCCGGCGACGTCTCCGGGCGGCAGCGCGCCCACGGCGACTTCATGTGGCGCCAGTTCTACAACGTGGTGCGCGCCGGCGTGGCGGGCATCTACATCTCGATGTTCGACGAGTACGGCGAGGGCAACCAGATCGCGAAGACGGCGGAAAACGCTTCGATGACCCCCGTCGGCTCCAGCCTGCTCGCGCTCGACGAAGACGGGACGGCCTGTTCGTCGGACTACTACCTGCGGCTGACGGCCGACGGTGGCCGCATGCTCAAGGGCGAGATCCCGCTGACGCCGGTCCGCCCGACCCGGCCCACGCTCAGCACCGGCGGCGCGACCGACCTGGCGCGCGGTCGCGCCACGAGCGAAAGCAGCCACACGCAGAACTACGGCGGGGGCAACGCCGTCGACGGAAACCCGGACACCTACTGGGAAAGCGCGAACAACGCGTTCCCCCAGTGGCTGCAGGCCGACCTCGGCGCGGCGGTCGCGGTGACGCGGCTCGTGCTGGCGGTCCCGCCGTCGAGCGCGTGGGGCACCCGGACGCAGACGCTGACCGTGTCCGGTTCCGCCGACGGCACCACGTTCGAAACGCTGGTCCCGGCGACGGGGTATGTGTTCGATCCGGCGCGGGGCAACAGCGTCACGATCGCCGTCCCCGGTGGGGCCCGGCGGTTCCTGCGCGTGACCTGCACCGGCAACACCGGGTGGCCGGCCGGCCAGGTGGCCCGGTTCGAGGTCTACGGCTAGCCGGCGGTCACCGCGCCGAGGACGAAGTCGACCAGCTCGCCGGCGTAGTCGGTCAACCCCGCCGCCACCTGGGGCCGCAGGTGCGCCGGGGTCGCCAGAGCGTGGTTGAGGCAGCCGCCGACGACCGCGTCCAGCAGCAGCGTCACGCTCGTTCCGCCGTGCAGCTCCCCCCGGGCGATGCCGCGGCGGACGATCGCCCTCGCCGCCAGGACCTGGGCCTGCCTCAGCTGCGCCACCCGCTCCGCCACGCCGGGGATGCGGTCGGCGTCCATCAGCAACCTCGTCGTCGCGCGGCCCGACTCGCCGAAGAACGCCGTCAGCATCTGCTCGGCCAGGCGGACCAGGTCTTCGCGCACCGAGCCCGTGTCGATGT
Organism: Amycolatopsis sp. NPDC114478; assembly: GCF_055633805.1. Classification (NCBI taxonomy): domain Bacteria; kingdom Bacillati; phylum Actinomycetota; class Actinomycetes; order Pseudonocardiales; family Pseudonocardiaceae; genus Amycolatopsis; species Amycolatopsis sp. NPDC114478. The sequence goes on from NZ_JBVKDO010000009.1 coordinate 22,593, forward strand.
CGGCCACCGGGGTGATCCGCGCTTCGAGGCAGCTGGCCAGCAGCTCCTTCTTGTTCGGCCAGCGCAGGTAGATCGACGCCTTGCCGACGCCCGCGCGCCGGGCGACGGAGTCGACCGTGAACCGGCCCCAGCCGTCCTCGCCGAAGACCTCCGCGGCCGCGCTCAGCACGCGCCGGTCGACCTCGGGGTCGCGGGGCCGCCCGGCCGGGACCTCGCCCGTCATGCGCCTCACCTCGCCCGGTGATCGGGGTCATTGCCGAACGGAATCCGCCCACTATAGAGTCGGGCCATTACTGGACGCACCTTGTTCAGTATCTCGCGGAAGGTGCACACATGCCGGGAATCGAGGTGCTCGGCACCGAGCAGCAGGCAGCGTGGCGGGCGCGGCAGCGGCCGCCGGTCGAGAAGCTGCCGGGCGGGCTGTGGTCGGTGCCGGTCCCGATCCCGGACAACCCACTGCGCTACACGCTCTCCTACCTCGTCCCCGCCGACGAGGGCCTGGTCGTCGTCGACCCCGGCTGGGACACCGACGCGGGCTGGACGGCCCTGCTCGACGGCCTCGCCACCGCCGGCGCGTCGACCGCCGACGTCGCCGGGATCGTCACCACCCACGTCCACCCCGACCACCACGGCCTCTCGGCCCGGCTGCGCGCCGAGTCCGGCGCGTGGATCGGCATGCACCCGGCCGAACGCGACACGCTCCCCCAGCGCCGCCGCGACAAGCACGGCGACACCCGCACCGAGATCACGACGTGGCTGCGCGGTTGCGGCGCCCCGGAACCGGAGATCACCGGCCTCCTCGACGCGCTCGAAGCCGCGCCGCGACCGGCCGCCGAACTGCCCGACCCCGACGTCCTGCTCGAGGACGGCGACCTCGTCCCGGTGCGCGGCCGCCGGCTGCGGGCCGTGTGGACGCCCGGGCACACCCCCGGGCACCTGTGCCTGCAGGAGCCGGACGCGCAGCTGCTGCTCACCGGCGACCACGTGCTGCCGCGGATCACCCCGGCGATCGGCTCGTGGCCGGGCGCCGCCGAGCCGCCCCTCGGGCAGTTCCTCCGCTCGCTGGAGCGCACCGCGACCTTCGACGACCACGACGCCCTGCCCGCGCACGAGTACCGCTTCCGCGGGCTCGCCGCGCGCAGCGCGCTGCTGCGCGAGCACCACGAGCAGCGGTGCGCGGAGATCGTCGCCGTCGTCACCGAGCTCGGGCAGCCGACGCCGTGGGAGATCGCCACGCAGCTGACGTGGTCGCGGCCGTGGCCCGAGATCGGCTTCATGCGGCTGTCCGCGGTGGCCGAAACCGTCGCCCACATCGAACACCTCGCCGGGCAGGGCCGTCTCGCGTGGCCGGGGTACGGCCCGGTCCCGGCGCACGTGACGAGGAGCGCCCGGTGACCGGCCTCGACCCGCGCACCCCGGTCCTGGTCGGCGTCGGCCAGTTCGCCGAACGCCTCGACGACCCCGGCTACCGGCGGCTGTCCGCGGTGGACCTCGCGGCCGAAGCCGTCCGGGCCGCGCTGGCGGACACCGGCGCCGACCCGGCGGCCGTCGCCGCGGCGGCCGACACCGTCGGCGGCATCCGCCAGTTCGAGAACTCCACGCCGGTCGCGTCCGCTCCGCTGGGCCGGTCGGACAACTACCCGCGCTCGGTGGCCGCACGCGTCGGCGCGACGCCGGCCCGCGCGATCCTCGACGTCGCCGGCGGCCAAGGCCCCCAGCACCTGGTCACCGAGTTCGCCGCCGCCATCGCCGCCGGCGAGATCGAGGTCGCGCTCGCCTTCGGCTCGGAAGCCATCTCCACCGTCCAGCACCTCGCGCGGGCGGCGGACAAGCCCGACTTCACCGAGCACGTCGAAGGCAGTCTCGAAGACCGCGGCTACGGCCTGAAGGGACTCGCTTCCCGGCACCAGGTCATGCACCAGCTGGCCGATGCCCCGAGCCACTACGCGCTGTTCGAGAACGCCCGGCGAGCGCGACTCAAGCTGTCGCGCGAGGACTACGCCGCCGCGATGGGCGAGCTGTTCGCGCCGTTCACCCGGGTCGCCGCCGCGAACCCCTACGCCGCCGCGCCCGTCGAGCGGACCGCCGAGGAGCTGGCGACGCCGTCCGAGGCGAACCGGCCGATCGCCGATCCCTACACCCGCTACCTCGTCGCGCGGGACAAGGTGAACCAGGGCGCCGCGGTCGTCGTCACGTCGGTCGCGGCCGCGGACCGGCTCGGGATACCGCGGGAGAAGCGGGTTTTCCTGCACGGGCACGCGGACCTGCGCGAACGCGACCTCATGCAGCGCGCGGACTTCAGCAGGGGTCCCGCGTCGGTGCTGGCCGCCCGGCACGCCCTCGACGTCGCCGGCATCGACGTCGCCGATCTGTCCACAATGGACCTCTACAGCTGCTTCCCGGTGCCCGTCTTCACCGTCTGCGAAGGGCTCGGCCTCGACCCCGGCGACCCGCGGGGCCTCACCCTCACCGGCGGCCTGCCGTTCTTCGGCGGCGCGGGCAACAACTACGCCATGCACGCCATCGCCGAGACCGTCCAGCGCCTGCGGGCCGCGCCCGGCACGTTCGGGTTCGTCGGCGCCAACGGCGGCCTGATGAGCAAGTACTCCGCGGGCGTCTACTCGACCACGCCGGTGGCGTGGCGGCCGGACGACAGCGCCGCACTGCAGGCGGAGATCGACTCGTGGCCGGCGCCGGCGGAGGCCCGGCAAGCCGACGGCTGGGCCACGATCGAGACGTACACCGTGAAGCACGGCCGCGGCGGCGAACGCACCGGCATCGTCATCGGGCGGCTCGAAGCCGACGACCGGCGCTTCCTCGCCCAGACCCACGACGGCGACGAGGACGCGCTCGCGCTGCTGTCCACCGGGGAGCCGATCGGCAGCCGGGTGTTCGTGCGCTCCTTCGGGTTCGGCAACCGGGTCACCACCACCGCGGCCCGGATGGCCGCGCTGTTCCCACCGCGGCCGAAGGTGCTGCGGGACGGCTACGAGCACGTCCTGGTCCGCCGCGACGGGCACCTCCTGGAAGTCACGATCAACCGCCCGGAGTCGCGCAACAGCCTGCACCCGGCGGCCAACGAGGAGCTCGACGAGGTCTTCGACGCCTACTTCGCCGACCCCGACCTCTGGGTCGCGATCCTCACCGGCGCGGGCGGGAAGTCGTTCTCGGCCGGCAACGACCTCGTGTACTCGGCTTCCGGAAAACCCCTGTGGGTGCCCAAGAACGGCTTCGCCGGGCTCACCAGCCGCCGGGACATGGCCAAGCCGGTGATCGCGGCGGTCAACGGGTACGCCCTCGGCGGCGGCTGCGAGATCGCGCTGGCCTGCCACCTCGTCGTCGCGGACGCGACCGCGCGGTTCGCCCTGCCGGAGGTCAAGGTCGGCCTGGTCGCCGGCGCCGGCGGCCTGGTCCGCCTCCCGCGCACGGTCCCGCCGGCGATCGCCACCGAAATGATCCTCACCGGACGCCGTCTCGACGCGGAAGAAGCGCTGACGTACGGGCTGGTCAACCGCGTCACCGAAGCGGGCCAGGCCCTGGCCGGCGCCCGTGAGCTGGCCGCGCGGATCTTGGACGGCTCCCCCACGTCGGTCCGGGCCTCGCTGCGGATCATGGCCGAGACGCGGGGTATCCCCGATCCCGTCGACGCGGTAGACCACCCCTCGACGGCGTTCGACGACCTCCTGGTCAGCGAGGACACGATCGAAGGGATCACGGCTTTCGCCCAGAAGCGGCGGCCCGTCTGGCGCAACCGCTGACCCGGACGCCCCGCTCGGCTTCCGCCGGTCAGCGGGCCAAGGCGCCCATGAGCAACGCGGCGACGGCCGCCCGGTGCTCGGGGGTGTCCTGCCAGCGCAGGTGGCGCCCCGCTTCCACGACCACGCCGAAACCGGCGTGCACCAGCACCCGGGCCTGGCGCGCGTCGAGGTCCGGACGGGCCTCGCGCAGGTGTTCCTCCCACACCGCGATGTGCTCGCGCTGCGCGGCGACCAGCGGACGGCGCAGGCCCGCGGGCAAGCCGACGACTTCGGCGTTGGCCACGCTGTTGAGGGCGCTGTACTCGAAGCTGTAGGCGACGTAGGTCGCGGCCAGGGCGGTCAGCGCGTCGACGCCGGTCAGCCCGCGCAGGTTGGGTTCGACCGCCTGGGCGAGCAGGTCGGCGGCCTGCAGGCACGCCGCGGCCAGGATGTCTGCCTTGCCCGGGAAGTAGCGGTACAGCCCGGAGGGCACCAGCCCCACGGCCTCGGCGAGCATGCCGTTGGTGACGGCGGCGAACCCGTCCCGTTCGAACAGCGGGATCGCGGCCGCGAGGATCTCCGACCGCCGGGTGCGTGGCACGGGCCGGGCGGGCAGCTCGACGGGACCGACGTCCGCGACCGCCACCGTCGGATCGGTCGCGACCACGCGCAGCGCGGCCGCCTGCAGCAGGTCTTCGACCCGGCGGCGGCCGATCGTGTTGTGGTGCATGGTGATCGAGCCGATCGCGCCCAGGGCCGCCACCGCTCGCAGGTGCTCGCCGGGCAGCGGGTACTCGCGCCGCACCACGTCCGCCACCCGCCCGACGACGTGGGCGAACTTGCCCTTCAGCACCCGGCGGTCGTCGCGGTTGAGGTACCGGGCCTCCCAGCGGTACACGCCCCCCGCGGCCCGGTGGGCGACGGTGATCCGGGCGACGGCGGCGAGGACGTCCGCGGCCGTCGCGTCCGGGGGCACCTCGTCGAGCGCCGCGACGAGCCGGTCCACCATGACGTTCGCGCACTCGGCGAACAGCGCGTACTTGTTCGGGAAGTGCCGGTACAGCGCGGCCGCGGTGATCCCGACGCCGGCCGCGATCTCCTCCATGGACGCCGCGTGGTAGCCGCGCTCGCTGAAGACCGTGGCCCCCGCTTCGACGATGAGCTGCTTGCGGTTGCGCGGCCGGACGGCCGCCGCCGGCTCGGCGGTCACCGGGTGGGGTGCTGGGCGGACGGGACCATGCGTGCCAGTCAACCACGGCGGGGACCGGACGACCCCCGGACGCCTCTTGCCGACCGGCGACCGGGCTCGCTATGTTAATGAAGAATCTCTCACCTAAACGTGCTCGAAGCGGTATTTGCCTACCAAGGAAGCTAGGTAAGTCAATGAGCGATCTCAGCAGGAGGAACGTCCTTTCGCTCGGCGTCGCGCTGGGCTTGGCGAGCGCGACGAGCGTCGTCCCGGCCTGGGCTTCGACGGGCGCCGCCACAGCGGGCACCGACCCGTGGTGGACGTGGGACGACGAGGTCGACCGCCTGATGGCGGGCATCCTCGACACCGGCGGGGTGCCCGCGGTCAACACCGCGCTGCGGCCGTGGGTCAACAACGGCGACCCGCTGCCCACCGGCCTGCCCGCCGACCTCGCCGGCTACCTCCAGGGGGCCAACCGGCTGCCCTCCTGGGCCGACCCCGCCAAGCTGCGCCGGGCCGCCGACTTCAACCGGCGCAAGGACACCTACCTGTTCATGCTCTACGGCCTCGGCAGCGGCATCATGAGCACCGTCATCCCGCGGGAGGCCAAGTCGGTCTACTGGTCCGCGGGCGGCGCGAACATGCAGGACCGCGCGGCCAAGACGTTCACCTTCGGCTACGACCTGAGCGACCTCGACGCCTTCGAGCCCTCGGGCCAGTTCGTGGTCACGGCCAACAAGACGCGGCTCGTGCACGCCGCCGTGCGCCACCTGCTGCCGCAGTCGCCGCACTGGCGCGCGGTCTCCGACGAGCAGGTCCCGATCAGCAACGGCGACATCCTGGTGACGTTCCACAGCCTCGGCACCTACGTGCACCGGAAGCTGCTCGAATGGCGCGTCCCGATGTCGGCCGCCGACGAAGAGGCCTTCCTGCACCAGTGGCAGGTCGCCATCCACCTGCTCGGCGTGCGGGACGAGTTCATCCCCAAGACGTGGGCGGAGGCGGACGCGCAGTCGACGCGGGTGCTGACCCCGCTGCTCGCCCCGACGACCGAAGGCAAGGAGCTGGCCGCGGACCTGCTCGGGCTGACCGCGCAGGTCGACCTCGGCGTCACGCGCGGGTTCCTCGACGAGTTCGTGCGGTACGTGCTCAGCGACGCGGTCGGTGACTGGCTCGGCCTGCCCCGCGACTACGCGGCGGCCGCGCTGGTCCGCACCGGCTGGCCGGCCTACATCGCGTTCCGCGAGGGGCTGCTGCCCATCGCGCCGGCCGGGTTCTACCTGTTCGACCAGTTCATCCGCGCGATCGCGATGCTGTTCCTCAACAAGGCCTCCTCGCCGACGAGCACGCCGATCACGATCCCGACGGGGAACCGGCCCGGCGCCTGAAAGCGTGGCGCTCCCCGGTCTCGGGGAGCGTCACGCCCGGCGCGGGATCCACCGCCACAACGCCCCGGCTGCGAGGAAACCGACCAGGCCGCTGGCCACGATCCCCGCGCCGAGCCCCGCCAACGCGGTCACCGCGGACAGGATCAGCGGGCCCACGCCGGTGCCGATGTCCGCGAGCTCGTTCCAGATCCCGAGGTGCGTCGGGCGGCCCACCGCCGGCGAGACGTCGGCGCCGAGCGTCATGACGATGCCCGAGCCGATGCCGTTGCCGAACCCCAGCACCATGGCCGCGGCCGTCAGCAGGACCGCGCCGCCGGTCAGCGGCATGACGAGGAAGGCCGTGCCGAGCACGAGGGTCGACGGCACCGCGACCCAGCGCCGGCCGTAGCGATCCATGACCTTGCCCGCCGGGTAGAACGTCAGCGCGTCGACGGCGCCGGCGACGCCGTAGATGATCGAACTGGTCGCCGGCGACAGCCCGATGTGCGCCGCCCACAACGGAACGACCGTCTGGCGGGTCTGCCGGATCGCCGACAGCAGCAGGACGCCGGTGCCGAGGGTCGCGTACACCCGCCACTGCCGCCGGAGCATCTTCCGCGTCGTGACGGCGGACGCGGCGGCCCGGTCGTCGGCGGTGACCTCGAGGTCGGGCACGCGCAGCACCAGGGCGGCCGCGGCGGCGATCGCGGCCAGGCTCACGTAGTACGCGCCGGGCAGGCCGGCGAACCGCATCGCCGCGGCCCCGGCGAACGGCCCGAGGAAGAGGCCGATCCGCATGCTCCCGCCCAGCGTCGACAACGCCCGCGCGCGCAGGTGCGGCGGGACGATCTCGGTCAGGTACGACTGGCGGGCCAGGCCGTAGACCGCGCTCGCCGCCCCGATCAGCACGACGCCGCCGCCGTAGAGCAGCAGCGACCCCGGCCCGCGGCCCAGGTCGGCCAGGCAGGTCACGATCCCCGCGACCATGACGGCCGCGGCGACCAGCATCGACCGGCGTTCCCCGATCCGCGTCGCGAGGACGCCGGCCGGGATGTTGGCGGCGAGCGACCCGACGCCGAGCATCGCGGCGATCAGCGCGGCCGTCGAGGTGCTCGCGCCCCGTTCGATCGCGCTGAGCGCGATGACGGGCAGCACGGCTCCTTCCGACAGCCCGAAGAGGGCGGCCGGCCCGTACGCCGCCGCGGCGACCGAGCGCAGGCGGAAGTCGTCGACCATGTCGGCCCATCATGCGTGACCGGGGCACGCTCCCGGGCGCGGAAGTGATCATTCCCTCGCGTCGCAGCCGGTCCGGCCTTGTCCCGCGAAGGTGTTCCCTTTTGGGTTCTCCTGAGCGATAGTGGTCGAGTCTGTGTTTTACAACGTTGTAAACCTGTGCAGGAGGCGTGATGCGGCGGTCCTGGAGACGTACTCGAGCCTGGGTGGCCACGGCCGTACTCGCCGCCCAGCTCGGCTTCAGCGGCGTGGCGGGCGCGAGCGTCCCCGCGCCCAGTGGCGGGACGCACTTCCTCGACCACGCCGCCGCCCTCGCCGGCTACGCCGATCCTGCCTGGTACGAAGCCAACATCCCGTTCGTCGACCTGCCGGACGCGACGATGCAGAGCGTCTACTACTACCGGTGGCGGGTCTGGAAGGAGCACCTGCGCTACACCGACCCCGCCGACGGCTGGATCTCGACGGAGTTCCTCGACTGCTGCGGCTACGCGGCGCCCTACCAGGCGATCAACGCCGCCGCCGGGCACCAGCTGACCGAAGGGCGGTGGCTGCGCGACCCCGGCTACACCCAGGACTACCTCCGGTTCTGGCTCACCGGGCCCGGCGCCGGTCCCAAGCCGGCCACCGACGACGTCAACGCCGACACCACCGACTGGGCGCACGAGTACAGCGTCTGGCTGGCGACCTCCGCCTACGGGCAGGCGCAGGTGAGCGGAGACTTCGCGCCGCTGCGCACCTTGCTGCCCGACCTCGTGCGCCAGTACCGGGGCTGGGACAAGCAGTTCAACGCCGAGCTGGGCCTGTACTGGTCGGTGCCGGTCTGGGACGCCATGGAGTTCTCCGCGTCCTCCTACGAGTCGCCCGAGCCGTACCACGGCGGCGCCGGGTACCGCCCGACGCTGAACTCCTACCAGTACGGCGACGCCGTCGCGATCAGCCGCATCGCGGACTCCGTCGGCGACCACCGGCTCGCCGCCGAGTACGCCCAGCGCGCCGCCGGGCTGAAGGCTTCACTGCAGAAGTGGCTGTGGGACCCGGCTCGCGGCTTCTACTACGCGATGCCCCGCGACGGCAACCCGGCCCACCGGCTGTCCGGCAGCCGCGAGCAGATCGGCTTCCTCCCGTGGATGTTCGGCGCGGCCCAGCCGGCCGACAGCGCGGCGTGGTCCCAGCTGCTCGACCCCGCCGGGTTCGCGAGCGCCTACGGCCCGACCACGGCGGAGCGCCGCAGCCCGTTCTTCATGAAGGACGCCGGCGGCTGCTGCCGCTGGGACGGCCCGAGCTGGCCCTTCGCCACCTCGCAGACCTTGACCGGCATGGCGAACCTCTTGGACGAGTACCCGGCTCAGGCCGCGGTGTCCAAAGAGGACTACGCAGCGGCATTGGCCACGTACGCCCGCACCCAGACCAAGAACGGGAAGCCGTACGTCGCCGAGGCCCACGACCCGGACCGCGACGCGTGGATCTACGACGGCCGCAACCACAGCGAGGACTACAACCACTCGACCTACACCGACCTGGTGCTGTCCGGTCTGCTGGGGCTGCGTCCGCAAGCCGGTACCACGCTGGACGTCCGGCCGCTCACACCGTCCACATGGGACCACTTCGCCGCCGAGAACGTGCCGTACCACGGGCACGACGTAACCGTGCTGTGGGACCGCGACGGGAAGCACTACGGGCAGGGCGCCGGGATGCGGCTCTACGTCGACGGCCGGCTCGTCCAGCGCTCGGCGACGCTGCGGAACACCACCATCGACGTCGGCGCGACGCTGCTCCCCCGGTCCGACGACCTGGTGAACGACGCCGCCAACCCGTTGCGCACCGGCTATCCCCGGCCGATCACGTCCTACACCTGGACCTACGACAACGCGTGGAACGCCCTCGACGGCAAGGTCTGGTACAACGAGGTGCCGCAGAACACCCGGTGGACCAACTATTCGTCGCCGAACGCGAACGACTTCTACGGCGTCGATTTCGGTGCCCCCACGCCGGTTTCCGACATCCGCTGGCACGGCTACGACGACGGCGGCGGAGTCAAGCCGGCCGTGGCGTACAGCCTGCAGTACTGGACCGGCTCGGCGTGGCAGGAGGTTCCCGGCCAGGTCCGCGCGCCGGTGACGCCGGTGGGCAACGGCGTCAACCGCGTCACGTTCCCCACCTTGACGACGAGCAAGGTCCGGCTCGTGTTCACCAACCCGCCGGGTGCGTTCGTCGGGGTGACCGAGTTCGAGTCCTGGACGCCGTCGAGCCCGGCCGCCCGGATCGCCGTCGGGCCGGCCGACGGGGTCCTCACGGTCAAGGGGAGCACGCCGGTGACCGTCACGGTGCGGAACACGACGCGGAGCCCGCTGCTCTCCCCGCGGGTGGCTGTCGCCGTGCCGGCCGGCTGGTCGGCCACGGCCGCCGGGCAGTCCAACGCCGCGATCCCGCCCGGCGGGTCCCGGACGTGGACCTACACGCTGACGGCCGCGGCGGACGCCGAGCCGGGCAGCGCGGCGACGCTGACGGCGACCGCGTCCTACCGAGGTCCCGACGGCCCTGCATCCACGCATCAGCGCCGAAACGTCCAAGTCGCCCACGCGGCGGGCCAGCACGACCCGGTCGGCACGTGGCCGCTCGACGAGGGCGGCGGCACGATCGCGCACGACACCGCCGGATCGCACGACGCCACCTCGACCGGTACGTGGGTCCCCGGCGTGACCGGCACGGCGCTGCAGTTCGACGGCGCGGGCCAGTCCGCGCAGACGAGCGGGCCGGTGCTGGACACCACGGGCAACTATTCGGTCAGCGCGTGGGTCCGGCTGGACCGCACGGGTTCGTGGGCGACGGCGGTGAGCCAGGACGGCAACCCGAGCAGCGGGTTCTACCTGCAGTATTCGGCGGCCGACAACCGGTTGGCGTTCTCGACGAGTTCGGGGCGGGCGTTGTCGGACGCGGCGCCGCAGACCGGGCGCTGGTACCACCTGGTGGGCGTGCACGACGCCGACGCGGGAACGTACGTGCTGTACGTGGATGGCGTGGCGCAGGCCAAGACCTGGAGTCAGCCTGCCGGGGACGCGGCGCCCGGGCCGCTCGCCATCGGGCGCGCGGTGTCCGGTGGCGGGCACAGTGATTTCTGGCCGGGCAGTGTTGATGATGTCGTGGTGTGGAACCGCGTGCTGACCGCGGGAGAGATCGCGGGACTGTAGGCCGTTTTCGCCACCCGGACCGCTCTCCGAGGGGCACCTTCAAGTCCGTGGAGGTGCCCCTCGAGGCTTTCCCGGGACGCGGGTGATCCGCTCGGCATCGTGTCCATTGTGGACTGCTCGGGCGGCGTCGCGCGCGGCTCGGCCGGCTCGCGAACGAACCGCGGGGTCGGTGCGCGGCCTCGGCCGCGGGCCCCGCCCGGCCGGGACGCAGCAAAAGAGACTTCCGGGCAAACTTCGGTCACCCCTCGTCATCACCCGATGGTGTGGTGTTAACTGTCCGGGCAGACAGAGAGCGTTCCCCGACCCGACCTCGGCGCGACGGCACGATGCCGTACCGGTTCGCCCGCCCCGCCCGGAAAGGCCGTCCTCGATGCGAGTGTCCGCCCCGCTGTCGTCCGGCCAGCAGCGCCTTTGGACCGTCTCCCAGCTGGACGGGGCCGGGCCGGCCTACAACGAGACCATGGCCTTCGCCCTGCGCGGCCCCCTGGACCGCGAAGCTCTGCAACGGGCCTTCGACGCCCTCGCCGACCGGCACGAAAGCCTGCGGACCCGGATCCTCGTCGAGGACGGCAGGCCGGTGCAAATCGTCGAACCCGCCGGTCACGGCTTTCCTTGCCCCGTCACGGACGTCGCCGGGCGGCCCGACGAGGCAGCCGAACTGCGGCGGACCGACCCCTTCGCGCCGTTCGACCTGACGCGCGCGCCGTTGGCTCGGGCCCGGCTGCTGGCCGGGGCTGGGGCGCCGCCCCCCGACAGCCACGCTACCGGGGACCACCGACAGTTCCACGTCCTGCTGATCACCGTCCACCACGTCGTCTTCGACGGGTGGTCGCGCACCTTGCTGCTGCGCGAGCTCGGTGTTCTCTACGCCGCTCAATTGAGCGGTACCGCGCCGGAGCTGCCGCCCGCGCGGCCCTACCGGGAGCACTCGAACGCGCAGCAGGACTGGCTGGCCGGCTCCGGCCCGGCGCCGCACGAAGCGTACTGGCGCGAGCAGCTCGACGGGGTGCCGCCCGTGCTCGACCTGCCCGCCGACCGGCCGCGGCCGGCCCGGCAGGACTACCGCGGCGCGCGGGTGCCGATCTCCCTCGGGCCCGACCTCACCGCGCGGCTGAGGGCGGTCGCACGCGAGCACGGCGTCACCCTCTACTCCACCATTCTGACCTGCTGGTTCATCCTCTTGCACCGGCTTTCCGCGCAAGCTGACATCGTTGTCGGCGTCCCGACCGCCAACCGCGGCGCCGGCGGCGAGTACCCGGACACGCTCGGCTTCTTCGTCAACACCCTGGCCGTGCGCGCCGACCTGACCGGGTCCCCCACCGGTGCCACGCTGCTCAAGCACGTCCGCGCGGCCCTGCGGGGCGCGATCGACCACGTCGAGCTGCCGTTCGAGCGGGTCGTCGAGCTGGTGAACCCGCCGCGCAGCCCGGCGCACACCCCGCTGTTCCAGACGATGTTCGCCTGGGTGCCGACCATGCACGACGTCCTCGAGCTGCCGGGCGTCACCGTCGAGTCCCTCGACGTCGAGCACGCGCCCGCGAAGTTCGACCTCGCGCTCGGCCTCGCCGAGGTGCCCGGCGACGTCGCCGGGCACCTCGACTACGCCGTCGCGCTCTTCGACCACGCCACCGCCGAGCGGTACGCCCGCTACCTCGTCCGGCTGCTGGACCAGTTGGCGACGCGGCCCGAGGCGGGAATCGCGAGCTACGAGCTGCTGGACGACGCCGAACGCCGGGAGATCCTCACCGCCTGGAGCACCGGGCCGGCCCCGCGCCGGCGCCCCGGTGGCCTGGTCGAGCGGTTCACCACCCACGCCGACACCACGCCGGACGCCCCCGCGCTCGTCTGCGACGACCAGACCCTCACCTACGGCGAGCTGGACCGCCGCAGCACGAAGCTGGCGAACGCTCTCCGGACCCGCGGGGCCGGCCGGGGCCAGGTCGTGGCCGTCCTCAGTGGACGGTCGGCCGAGCTGGTGGTCGCCGTGCTCGGCGTGCTGAAGACCGGCGCCGCCTACCTCCCGCTCGACCCGGCCCAGCCGGCCGCGCGCCGGGCCGCGATGGTCGAGGACGCCCGGCCGGTGCTGGTTCTCGACGACGACGTCACGGCGCTGGAAGCCGACGGCGACGAGACCCGCCGACCGGTCCCGGCCGAGCGCGCGGACACGGCCTACGTGATCTACACGTCGGGGTCGACCGGGCGCCCGAAGGGGGTCGCCGTCACCCACCACAGCGTCCTCGCCCTGTTCGACCAGTGGCTCGACCGCTTCGGCGCGACCCCCGGCGAGGCGACCTCGGCGTGGTCGAGCATCGGCTTCGACGCGTCGGTGCACGAACTGCTGCTGCCCCTCACGACCGGCGCGGTGCTGCACGTCGTGCCCGAAGACGTCCGGCCGGATCCGGCGGCGCTGATGGCGTGGCTGCGGGAGCACCGCGTCGTCCAGGCGTTCCTGCCGCCCGCCTACGTCCGGTGGGTCGACGAAGACCCCGCGCGCCTCCAGGGGCTCGCGTTGCGGCAGCTGCTGACCGGCGTCGAACCGCTGCCGGAGGCCGCGCTCGCCCGGTTCGCCGCCGCCCTGCCCGGCCTGCGGATCTGCTTCGGCTACGGACCGACCGAAGCCACGCTCTACGCCACCGCGCACTTCGACCCGCAGCCGCGGGACCGGCCGGCGCCGATCGGGCGGCCGCTGCCCGGATCGCGGCTGTACCTCCTGGACGAGCGGCTGCGCCCGGTGCCGCCGGGTGTGGCGGGCGAGGTCTTCCTGGCCGGCGACTGCCTGGCCCGCGGGTACCTGCACCGGCCGGGGCTGACCGCCGAACGGTTCGTTGCGGACCCGTTCGTGCCCGGCGAACGCATGTACCGCACGGGAGACCTGGCTCGGTGGCTGCCCGGCGGGGAAGCCGAATACGCGGGCCGCCGCGACGACCAGATCAAGCTGCGCGGGTTCCGCATCGAGCCCGCCGAGGTGACGGCCGCGCTGCTGGCCGTTCCCGGGGTGAAGGAAGCCGCCGTGCTGGTCGATCGCGAAGGCGAGCCGCGGCTCGTCGCCGGTGTCGCGGGTGGCGGCGGCCGGACCCCGCACGAGTGGCGCGCGGCGCTGGCCGACCGGCTGCCGGACTACATGATCCCGTCGGTGTTCGCCGAGTTCGAGCGGCTGCCCCTGAGCCGCAGCGGCAAGCTCGACCGCGACGCCGTGCTGGCGCGCGCTCGGACGAGCGCGCCCGCCGCGGTCAACACCGCCGCCCCGCGCGACCACGTCGAGCTCGCGCTGCTGAAGATCTGGCGGGACCTGTTGTTGCACCCCGCGATCGGTGTCTCGGACGGCTTCTTCGACGTCGGCGGGACGTCGATCTCGGCGATCAAGCTGGCCCACGCCATCGGCGCGGAGTTCGGCCGCGAGCTGCCGATCCGGGACGTCATCCTGCACCCCACCATCGAGGCGCAGGCCGCCCTGCTGCGCGCGGACCGCCCACCGGAGACCGGCAGCCTGATCGAGTTCCGCCGCGGCGACGGCGCGGCCCGCGTCGTCTGCGTGCACCCGGCGGGTGGCACGGCGTTCTGCTACCTGCCGCTCAGCGCCGCCCTGCCCGAGGAGGCCGGGGTGCTCGGGATCCAGTCCCCCGGGCTCAACGCCGGTGAGGAGCCGCTGCCCAGCGTCGAGGCGATGGCCGAGGAGTACCTGCGGCTCGTCGACCCGCAGCCGGGGGAAACCCTGGTCCTTTGTGGACTTTCCTACGGCGGGCTGGTCGCCTACGAGATGGGACGCCGGCTCGCCGAGCGCGCCAGCGTCGTCCTGCTCGACACGAACGCCACCGACGACCCCGCCGCGAAGGCGGCGATCGAACCGGTGCCCGCGGCCGAGTTCCGCGAGAAACTGGTCCGCTTCAACGGGATGTACCCCGGGATCGAGGACGCGCAGATCGAGCGTTACCACCGCACGTACAACCACAACCGGCTGACCGCGCGCGAGTACGACCCCGGCGAGACCGCGGCGCGAGTGGTGTTCGTGCAGGCCGTCGGCGAAGACACCATCCCCGGCAGCGCCGAGTTCTGGCGCCGCCGTGCCCGCGGCGAATTCGAGGTGGTCCCCGCGGACTGCGGGCACTGGGACATGCTCGAAAGCGACGCGCTGCCGCTGGTCGCCAAGCTGATCTCGGCCGAGCTGGCGGCGCGATGACCTCGATCGCGCGCCGCATCCACGATCGCGCGCTGCGGCACCCGGACGCCCTCGCCGTGTCCGACGGAGACCGCCGGCTCACCTACGCCGAGCTGAACTCCGGTGCCGCGGCGGTCGCGGAATCGTTGGTGCGCAAGGGAGTCGGCCCGGGTGACGCGGTCGCCGTCGACCTACCGCGTTCGGCGGAACTCGTCCTCGTGATGCTGGGCGTGCTGCGCTTGGGCGCTCAGGTCGTGCCGCTGGATCGGCAAAGCCCGCCCGCGCGCCGCGACGTCATCCTCGCCGACGCCGGCGCGGTCGTCGTCTGCGACGAGCTGCCCGGCTTGACTCCGGCCGAGGCAGGGGTGCCCGCCGAGCCCGCGCCGGCGTCGTTCCTCTTCTCGACCTCCGGCACGACCGGGCGGCCCAAGGGCGTCGAGGTGCGCGACGCCGGGATCCTGCGGCTGGCCGAACCCGGCTGGCTCGACATCGGCACGCGGTTCGCCTGCCTGGCCAACCCCGCGTTCGACGCGCTCAGCTTCGAGGTGTGGGTGCCGCTGCTCACCGGCGGCACCTGCGTGATCCTCGACGACGACACCGTCCGCGACCCCCAGGCGTTCGCCGATGCCCTGGTCCGGGAACGCATCGACACGATGTTCGTCACCGCGACGCTGTTCAACGCGGTCGCCGAGACCGTGCCGGGCAGCTTCGCGACCGTGCGCCGGGTCGTCATCGGCGGCGAACAGCTCAACGCCCCGCTGATCCGCCGCTGGTACCGGGCCAACCCGGATTCGCCGACGCGGCTGCAGAACGGCTACGGCCCGACCGAGACGACGACCTTCGCGCTCAGCTACGCCATCCCGCGCGGCTTCGACGGCGACGTCGTGCCGATCGGCCGTCCGCTGCCGGGCACCGGCGCGGTCGCGGTGACGGCGGACGAACGCGTGGCCGTGGAAGGCGAAGTCGCCGAGCTGTACATCTCGGGCGCCGGTGTCGCGCTCGGCTACCGCGGCCTGCCCGCGGAGACCGGGCGGCGGTTCGTCCGGCTGCCGTGGCTGGACGAGGGCCGCGCGCGCTTCTACCGCACGGGCGACCTGGTCCGCGTGCTCCCGGGCGGCCGGTACGCCTACGTCGGCCGGACCGACCGGCAGGTCAAGGTCCGCGGGTTCCGGATCGAGCCGGGCGAGCTGGAGCAGCGGCTCCTCGCGCACCCGGAGGTCCGGCAGGTCCACGTCGCCGTGCGCCGCGCGGCCACCGCCGAGCTGCTCGCCTTCGTCGTGGCCGGCGACCTGTCCTTCGAGGCGTTCGAAGCGCACCAGGCCGAGACCGTGCCGGCGTACATGCGGCCGCACCACGTGTTCCGCCTCGGCGAGCTGCCGCGGAACGCGAACGGGAAGGTCGACGAAGCCGCGCTGCTGGCCGGCGGCTTCTCGTCCTGGCGGCCGGACACCGGCGGCGACGCGACCCCGTGGGAGCGCGAAGTCCTGGCCGTCGTCGCGGAGACCCTCGACGTCCCGGACCTGCGTCCCGGCGACCGGTGGCTGCGGTCCGGGGGCGACTCGCTCAAGGCGCTGCGGCTGCGGTTCGCGATCCGGGAACGCTGGGGCGCGGACCTGCCGCCGTCGGTCGTGCAACGCGGTACTTTCGCCGATCTCGCCGCGGCGATCTCGGGGGCGGGACGCGCGGCCTACCCGGAGGCGGGCGCCCCGACCACCGCGGCCGCCGCACCCGCCACGAGTGAACAGCAGCGGCTTTGGCTGGTGCAGCAACGAAATCCCGCCTCCACGGCGTACCACGTGCCGCTCGCGTTCCGGATCACCGGCGCTCCCGACGTCGACGCTCTGCGCCGGGACGTGCGGGCGCTCGTGGAGCGGCACCCCGCGCTGCGGACGGCGTTCGAGGCCACCCCCGACGGCCTGCGTCAGGTGGCGAAACCGGCGTACGACCCGTGGACCGAGCCCGGCGAGGACTTCTTCACCGCGCCCTTCGACCTCGCCTCGGGCCGGCTGCTGCGCGCGGCCTGGCGTCCCGACGGCACGTTCCTGCTGTGCCTGCACCACATCGCGGTCGACGGCTGGTCGCTCAACATCCTGTTCCGGGAGCTGTCCGGCGCCGCGCCGCGGGACGCGCACACGCCACTCGACTTCGCCGCCTGGCAGTCCCGCTGGTTCGCCTCCCCCGGCTACCGCGCCCAGCTGACCGAGCGGTCCGACGACGCCGAACCCCTCGCCGAAGCCTCGCTGGCCGGCCGGCTGCACACGACTCGCATCGACCGCGAACGCGTCGACGAGTGGGCCGCCGAGCTGGGCCTGACGCGGTTTCAGCTCCTGCTCGGCGTGTTCGCCTGGAGTCTCTACGCGGTGACCGGGCGGACCCGGCCTCGGATCGCCGCCCCGGTCGCGAACCGGCCGGTGCGGGAGTTCGAAGACAGCGTCGGGATGTTCGCCAACACCGTCCGGCTGCCGCTGACCGTCGCCCCGGACGAAGACCTGGACACCCAGCTCCGCCGGCTCGGCGAAGCGTCCGGTGCGGCCTTGGACGGCCAGGACATCGCTTTCGCCGACCTCGATCCGGAGTACGCGGCCTTCGACTACCTGTTCGTCCTGGAGAACACCGACTTCGCGGCGCTGCGGCTCCCCGGCTGCGCGGTCAGTCCACAGTGGATCGAAGCGGCCGAGGCCAAGTGCGCGCTCACGCTGTCGGTCGTGGAACGCCCCGACGGCTTCGACTGCCTGTGGGAGTACGGCGAAGGCCACTTCACCGCAGCCGAGGCGACGGCCCTCGGCGAAGTCTTCGACCGCGCCCTGCACGGCGACGCCCGGACTCCGGACCGTCGCGACCACGGCCGTGGTGCCGCCGCCGAACTGACGTGGGAAACCGTGGCCGAAGGCTTCGCGCGGCAGGTCGCGCGGACGCCCGACGCCCCGGCGCTGACCGGCGACACGACGCTGACCTACGCCGAACTGGACGCGCACGCGGCCCGGCTCGCGGCCACCCTGCCCGCCGACGCGAGCGACATCGCGCTGTACTTCCGGCCGTCGGCCGAGCACGTCGTCGCGCTCCTCGCCCTGGCCCGGCTGAACATCACCGCCGTGGCCCTGGACCCCGCGTACCCGCCGGAGCTGCTGCGCGGCATGCTCGACCGGGTCCGGCCGCGGTGCGTCCTGCTCGCGCCGGGGGAAGCGTTCGAGACCGACGTCGAGCAGCGGTTCGTGACGCTCACCGAGGGGCCGGTGCCGGACGTCCCGGCCCGGCACGCCGGACGGCCGCTCTACACGCTGTTCACCTCGGGCTCGACCGGCGTGCCGAAGGGCGTGCGCGTCCCGGACCGCACCCTGGCCAACCTGCTGCAGTGGCAGGACGCGCCGCCCGCGGCGACCCAGCAGTTCTCGATGCTGTCGTTCGACGTGTCGTTCCAGGAGATCTTCACGACGCTGTGCGGCGGCGGCCGGCTGCACCTGATCCGCCCGGAGTGGCGGCACGACGTCCCGGCGCTGCTGGCGCAGCTCGAAACGGCCGGGATCGAGCGGATCTTCCTGCCATACGTGGCTTTGCAGCTGCTGGCCGAGCACGGCGTCCGGCTCGGGCGGTACCCGGCGCGGCTGCGGGACGTCGTCACCGCCGGCGAGCAGCTGGTGTGCACGCCGGCGATCCGCCGCTGGTTCGCCGGGCTGCCCGGCGCGCGCCTGCACAACCACTACGGGCCGACCGAGACCCACGTCGTCAGCGCGCTGACCCTCGACGGCGATCCCGCGCGCTGGCCCGACCGGCCCGCGATCGGCCACCCGGTGGCGAACGCGGTCCTGCGGGTCGCCGACGCCGCGGGCGCGCCGCTGCCGCCGGGACAGGTGGGCGAGCTGCTCATCGGCGGCCTCGCGGCGAACCGCTGCTACCTCGGCGAAGCAGCGCCGGAGAAGTTCGCCGAGCTGCCGGAGCTGTACTACCGCAGCGGCGACCTCGCGCACTTCGACCGCGCCGGGGTGCTGCACTTCGACGGCCGCGCCGACCGGCAGGTCAAGCTCAGCGGGCACCGGCTCGAGCTCGGGCAGGTCGAAGCCGCGCTGCTGCGGCACGCGGATGTCGTCAACGCCGTCGTCGCGGCCGAAGACGACCGGCTGACCGCGTTCCTGGAGTGCCGCCGGACGCCGTCGGCCGCGGAACTGGCGGATTTCCTGGTGCCGCTGCTGCCGCCGCACGCGCGGGTCGACCGCTTCCGCGTCGTCGACGCCCTGCCGCGCACGCCGAGCGGGAAGCTCGACCGGGACGCCGCCTCCCGCACCGCGGGGACGGACCTCCAGCGGACGGCTCCGCGTCCGTCGAGCGAACTGGCCGCGCTGTTCGAGGAGGTGACCGGCGCGCCGATCGGTCCGGACGAGACGTTCTTCGCCGCCGGCGCCAGCTCGCTCTCGCTGATGCGGTTCCACCTGCGGTGCGCGGAAGCCGGCTACCGGTTCACCGCGGCCGACCTCTTCGAGCACGTCACCCTCCGGGACCTGACGCGGCACCTGGAGAGCGGCCCGGCCCCGGCCCGGGCTTCCGCCGCCGCTGTCGCCGACGAGCCGGTGGCGGTCGTCGGCATGGCGGTGCGGCTGCCCGGCGCGCGGGACCTGGCGGCGTTCTGGGACCTGGTCGTTTCGGGTCGTCGGGGTATCGAGGAGTTCCCGGCGGCCGAGGGTCTGGTCGGTGCGCGCAGCCTCCTGGACGATCCCTTGGCGTTCGACCCGGAGCACTTCGGGATCAGCCACCGCGACGCAGGCCTGATGGACCCGCAGCAGCGGCAGCTGCTGATGGCGTGCGTGGAGGCGCTGGCGCACGCCGGGATCACTTCGGGGGCCGGCGTCGGGCTGATCGCGGGCTGCGGCGAGAACACGTACTTCCAGCAGATGCTGCGCGAAGGCGACCCGACCGCGCTGCCGGACGGGTTCCAGCTGGCCCTGCACCACGAGAAGGACTTCCTGGCGACGAAGGTGGCGTACCACCTCGACCTGACCGGGCCCGCGCTGACGACCCAGACAGCGTGCTCGAGCTCGCTGGTCGCCGTCCACCAGGCCGCCGGGATGCTGCGCGGCGGCGAGGCGGAGGTGATGCTGGCGGGCGGGGTGCTCGTCGACGTCACCCTGGCCGAGGGGTACCGGTACCGGCCGCAGCACATCTTTTCGGCGGACGGGCACTGCCGGCCGTTCAGCGACGACGCCGGCGGCACGGTGGGCGGCAGCGGCGTCGGCGTGGTGGTGCTGAAGCCGCTTTCGGCGGCTCGCCGGGACGGCGACACGGTGTACTCGGTCGTCACGGGCTCGGCGCTGACCAACGACGGCGCGGTGAAGCAGGGCTACAGCGCACCTTCCCCCGCCGGGCAGCGCGCGGCCATCCGGGCGGCGCTGCGCCGGGCCGGACGCACGGGTGCGGACGTCGGGTACGTGGAGACGCACGGAACAGGCACCCGCCTCGGCGACCCGATCGAGGTGGCGGCCCTGCGCGAGGCGATGCCGGAGTCGGCGGGCTGCGCGTTGTCGTCGGTGAAGAGCCAGCTCGGCCACCTCGGCGCGGCGGCGGGCGTGGTGGGGCTGATCCGCGCTTCGCTGGCGGTGCACCACGGCGTCCTCCCGCCGACGGTGGACTTCCGCGCCCCGAACCCGGCCGTGGAGTGGGGGCCGTTCCGGGTGCCGACGCGGGCGGAGCCGTGGCCGGCCGGACCGCGGGTGGCCGGGGTGAGCAGCTTCGGCATCGGCGGGACGAACGCGCACGTGGTGCTGGAGTCGGTCCGCCCGGTGCCCCCGTCGCGCCCGGAGCCGGTGCGGTGCCTGGTGCTTTCGGCCCGCAGCGCGGCCGCGTTGCGCCGGGAAGCGGACCGGGTGGCTTCGTACCTGTCGGCCCACCTGGATTCCTATGTGGACGTTCTCCGGCACCTGCAGTCGGGCAGGCCGGAGGCTCGTTGGCGCCTGGCGGCGGCTTGCGAGGACGCGGCGGCGGCAGTGGAGTGGCTCCGCACCGCCGAGCCCCAGGAGACTGCCGAGCGTTCACAGGAAAGCTCCGGACTCTCCGCCGCCGAACTGGCGGCCGCTTGGCTGGCCGGCGCTTCCGTCGACTGGGGACAGCCTCCCGCCCCCGCGCCCTGGGACTTCCCGCCTCCTGCCTTCCACTCCCGGGACTTCGACTTCCCCCGGAAGTCCGCCGTCGCGCGGCTGCCCGAAGGCGAGTGGCTGCACCAGCCCACCTGGATCCGCCTGAGGCGGGCGGCCACAGCCGCCAAGACCGACCGCACCCTCGTCATTTCCGGCGAAGGCCCGCTCACCGCCCCGGCGCTCGACGCCGCCTACTCCCGCGTCGTCCGGGTCCACGCCGCAGACCACTTCGCCCGCCTCGGCCCCGACGCCTTCGAAGCCGACCCCGCCGACACCACGCACCTGCGCCAGATCCTCGACACCCTGCCGGACACCGGAATCGACTGGCTCCACACCCTTCCCCTGGGCATCACCGGACCCGTCGGCGAAGAGTCCCTGAACCACGCGCAATGGGCCTGCCTCGACACCCCCGCCGCCCTCCTGCGGGCCGCCCACGACCGTCCACTCCGGACTTGGTGGGTCTCCGCCGGTGCCGCGCCCGCGAACACCGCCGTCACGCGCCCCGAGGCCGGGCTCCTCGCCGGGATCACCGCCGTCGGTCCCCAGGAATCCGGCGTGCCCGGCCACTGGGTCGACCTCGAAAGCCCCGATCTCGACGCGACGGCCGACCTGCTCACCGGCCCGCCGCCACCCGAGCGCGTCGCGGTGCGGGCCGGTTTCTGGTGGACGCAAGGCACGACACCCGTCGCCACCGGAGAGCCGGGAACCCCGGCGGACGGGACGTACCTGGTCCTCGGCGGCACGGGCGGCATCGGCACCGCCGTCGCCGAAGAGCTGCTCACCCACACCGCCGGCCGCGTCATCCTGCTCGCGCGCCACCCCCACCTGCCCGAAGCCCTCGAACCGTGGGCGGACCGCGTCGACCTGCTCGCCGCCGACCTCGCGGAAGTCACCGCCGACGAGATCACCGCACCGCTGACCGGGATAGTCCACGCGGCCGGAACCCCCGACGGCGGTCTGATCGCCACCCGCGGCGAAGGCACCCAGTCCGTCAAGCTCGCCGGTGCCCTCCTCACCGAGCGGCTCATCGAACGCGACCAGCCCGCGTTCGTCGTTTACTGCTCGTCGCTGTCGGCGCACTTCGGCGGCACCGGGCAGCTCGACTACGCCGCCGCCAACGGGTTCCTCGACGCCCTCGCGCACCGCGCCGGGCCGACCGCCCGGCTCTCGCTCGGCTGGGACGTCTGGCGCGACAGCGGCATGGCCGTCACGGCCCTGGAAACCGACGCCCGGCACCAGGCCCACCTGAGCGTCGGCCTGAGCGACGACGAGGGCCGCCGCACCTTCGCCCGCGCCCTGGCGACGGGCCTCCCCCAGCTCCTGGTCGCGACGACCGGCCTCGACGCCGCCAGGACGTTCCACGAACGCGAAGCCCCGCCGGTGGCGAAACCGGCCGAAGCGGACCTGACCGAGGAAGTCCGCGCGCTCCTGGGCGTCGCCGAACTCGACCCGGACGTGCCGCTTTACGACCTCGGCGCCGACTCCCTCACCTTGCTGGACGTCGTCGACTCGGTGAAACGGCTCTACGGCGTCGACCTCGACCTCGCCTGGCTCGGCCCGGAGGTGACGATGACCGCGTTGCTGGCCAAGCTTTCCGAAGCCGCCGGCCCCGGCGACGTCGAAGTGCAGGTCTGGCGCGAAGGGACGACCCGGGAAGTCGTCTGTCTCGTGCACCCGGTCGGCGGGGACGTCCACGCCTACCGCCCGCTCGTCGAAGCCCTGCCGCCCGAACTCGGCGTCTGCGTGATCGCCGACCCCGCGCTGAGCCGCCCGGAACCGCCGGGGTGGTCCATAACGGACCGAGCCCGTCGCTACCTCGCGGCGTTGGAGAAGCGGTTCCCCGGCAAGGAAAAGCAGCTGGCCGGGTGGTCGTTCGGCGCCTGGGTCGCGGCCGGCATGGCCGCCGAAGCCGAGGCGGCCGGGCAGCCGGTGCGGGCGCTGCACCTCATCGACCCGCCCCCGCCCGGCGCGAGCGCCGCCGACTACGACGACGCACAACTGGAGACGGTCTTCGAGCGCGAGCTGGGCGCCTCCGGCGGCACCGCCGGCGAGCACGCGCAGAAGCTCGCCCGCGCGTGCCGGGCCAACCTGCGGAGCATGGCCGGGCACACCCTGCCCCGCCTGACCGCGACCCCCAGCCACGTCTGGCTCGCCACCGAACCCGAACCCGGCCTGCCGGTGGCCGGCCGCGGCGGCTGGCGAACCCTGCTGCCCGAACCGAGCCACTGGCACGAACTGCCCGCCACCCACTACGGCATCGTGCGCGCCCCGCACGTCACCGCGGTGGCCGCGGCCCTCGGACTGTGAGACCCACGGAGGAAAGGAAACCATGGAGCAGTACGAACTCGACGCCGTCAAGCGGATCACGACGCGGCCGGCGCGCGACTACCGGACCCTGGCGGTGCGGGGCCTGACGCCGGTGATCGGCGCCGAGGTCACCGGCCTCGACCTGACGCGGGAGCTGACCGACGAGCAGCTCACCGAGCTGAAGACGGCGTTCCTGGACCACCACGTGCTGGTGTTCCGCGACCAGGACATCACGCCGGACGACCACCAGCGCCTGGCCGCGAACTTCGGCGAGCTGCGTCCGGTCAACCCGCCGCCCGAGCACGGGAATCCCTACATCCTCGAGGTCGCGACCGCCCCGGAGGCGGCCACCGTGTTCGGTAACGGCTGGCACGCCGACGGCACCGCCGACGAGGAGCCGTCGCTCGGTTCGATGCTGCACATCACGGAGATGCCGGCGCCGGGCAGCGGCGGCGACACGCTCTTCGCGAACATGCACCTCGCGTACGACATGCTTTCGCCCAAGCTGAAGGAGCTCCTGACCGGGCTGACCGCGATCCACGACGGCGCGCACGCCTTCCGCGGCCACAAGATCCCCGAAGGCTACGAGCCCCCCGTGAGCGAGCACCCGGTCGTCGTGCGGCACCCGGAGACCGACCGGCCGCTGCTGTACGTCAACCCGGCCTACACCTCGCGCATCCCGCAGCTGTCGGCCGACGAGAGCCAGGCGGTGCTCGACCTGCTGTTCTCGGTCGTGCCGAACCGGCCGATGCTCGCGTGCCGGGTGCGCTGGGAGCCGAACACCCTGGTGTTCTGGGACAACCGCTGCGTCCAGCACCACGCGACCTACGACTACTACCCCCACACCCGCTTCGGACACCGCGTCGCCATCAACGGCGGCCCGCTCAAAGGCTGACAGGAGTCCCATGTCGTCCGAACCCGTGGTGGACGTCCGCGATCCGGCCGTCCTCGACGACCCGATGGGCGGGTACGACCGCGTGCTCGCCGAGTCCCCGGTGTGCTGGGCCCGGCTGCCGAACGGCGGGGAAGGCTGGCTGGTCACCGGCAGCGACGCCGTCCGCGCGGTGCTGTCGGATCCGGCCGTGCGCAACGACCCCACCGGCTTGCCGGGGCAGGGCGCGCAGACGCAGGAGGAGGCGTTCCTCGCGCTGGGCACGCCCCCGGAGCACCTGCCGTACCTCCGGGCGAGCCTGCTCAGCCTCGACGGCGCCGAGCACACGCGGCTGCGGCGCAGCATCAGCCACGCGTTCAGCGCGGCGCGGGTCGCCACACTGCGCCCACGGGTGCAGCAGATCGTCGACGAGCTGCTCGACGGCCTGGGCGAGACGGCGAACCTGCTCGACGAGTACGCGTACCCCCTGGCCATGGCCGTGGTCTGCGAACTGGTCGGCGTCCCCGAGACGGACTGGGCGGACTGGTGGCGCTGGGGCAAGGTGCTGGTCGACGGCGACCCGGCGCGGATCACGCCGACGCTCGGCGAGATGTTCGCCTACTGCCACGCCTTGGTCGACCGGCGCCGGGCCGAGCCGCGCGACGACCTGCTCAGCGAGGTCGTCGCCCAGGACGACCTGACCGACGTCGACATCGTGGCGCTCGTGGTGTTCCTGGTGCTCGCCGGGCACGAGACGATGGCGCACATGCTGTCCAACGCGGCGCTCGCGTTGATGCGCGACCCCGCCCAGCGGGAGCTGCTGCGCACGGAGCCGGGGCTGTGGCCGGCCGCGGTGCGCGAGCTCGTCCGCACCGACGGCCCGGTCCAGCTGGCCCGGTTGCGGTACGCCGCAACCGATCTGGAGGTGGGCGGGGTCCGGATCAGCGCGGGCGACGCGGTGCAGGCGGTGCTCGGCGCGGCCAACCGCGACCCGGCGCGGTTCGCCCACCCGCACGCGGCCGACGTGCGCTGGCAAGCCGAGCACGGCGGCCGCGAGGGCAGCGTCGGCTTCGGCTGGGGGCCGCACTTCTGCCTCGGCGTCGCCTTGGCGAAGGTGGAGGCCGAGGTCGCGCTGCGGAGCTTGTTCGACCGCTTTCCGCAGGTGACGCCGGTGGGCGACCCGGCGTGGGTGCCGCTGCCCCGCGGCCGGCACCGGGTCGCGCTGGAGGTGCGGCTTCACGAGGTGCCGGCGTAGAAGCCGACCGGCATCGTCAGGTCCGCGCTCGACGCGCCGCACTCCAGCATCCACAGCGCCGCGCCGAGTCCCAGGCTCTGCCCCAGTTTCCCGAGCGCTTCCGGGTCCGGCGCGAGCGCCCGCGCCTCCGCGATCCCGCTCGCGAACGCCTCCGGGTCCCACCCGCCGGTGTCGGCGCCGCCGAGGGAACGCGCGCCGTCGGTCATCGCCTGGGCCGGCACCGCTTCCGGCACGCCGAGCAGGCCGTGCGTGCGCTCCCCCACCAGGACTCCCATCCAGCGCGAGCTTTCCGGGGTGGGCCGGGGCCCGGTCCACCGGGGACGCGCGTCCAGGTCCGAGAACTCCTGCGGGGCACCGGAAACCGCCCAGCGGCCGGCCCACTCGACGGCCAGCCCCGGCGCGCTGCGGGTGGCCGGGTTGTGGAACCGGGCCATGTCCCACCGGTTGCCGACGGCGACCGCGGCCAGGTCGCGGTGCGGCCAGACCCGCGCCTCCCACCAGAACCCCCACGGGAACGCCGCCGTGTGCCCCCACCACCAGTCGTCGCCCAGGTCCGGGTCGGCGAGTTCGAGCGTCAGGCCGGAGAACGAGCGGACGCCGTGCGGGCTCGGGCGGGCCACCCGCGGGGCCACCATCGCCGCGAGCGAGTCCGGCCCGACCAGGCCGCGGTCGCCGCGGGCGGTGCGCAGCAGGGATTGCAGCAGCCGCGCGAAGTCCGCGGCGCTGGTGTACATCCCGACGCCCGGGTACGCCGAGGTGCGCAGGGGCGGGCTCGGCAGGCACCAGTCGCCGAACGCCAGGTACCCGGTGGCACCGCCGGTGGGGCCGGTGCCGTCGTCGATGCTCGACGCCGGCATCCCGGTGGCGGCGAACACCTGCCGCCCGACGCGGGCGCCGTACGGTTCGCCGGTCAGGTGCTCGACCACGCCACCCAGCACGCCGACGCCGAAGCTCGAGTAGGAGTACTTCCCCGGCGCCGTCAGCAGCGGCAGTGCCCCGCCGTACTCCACCGCGCGCCCGATCTCGTGCCGGCGCCGGACGTAGCCGAGGATCGGCTCGGCCGGCGCCGTGCACGCCGTGGCCGTGACGATGTCGCTGTAGTAGCCGCCCTGGTGGGAGGCCAGCATGGCGGTGGTGACGGGCGGCGCGTCCCGGCCGCGCAGTCCCGCGGGCAGCACGTCGTCGACCGGCGTGTCGAGGCCGACCGCGCCCGCCTCGGCCAGCTGCATGAAGGCCAAGCCGGTGACGGGTTTGGTGAGCGAACCCGCCGGTGCGGGGGTGCCGGCGGTCATCGGCGTGCCCGCGGCCAGGTCCGCGAACCCGGTCGCGGCCGTGCGCAGCTCGTCGCTCGTCGCCACCGCGACGGCGACGCCGGGGGTGCCGGTGACCGCGGCCAGCCGGGGCAGGACGGCGTCGAGCGCCCCCATCACGTCGTCGAGCATGCTCCTCCTCACTTGCGTCCACACTGGACTGATCAGCCTTCGGTGGTGTTGTAGTTGACGATCCGCTCGACCATGAGGGCGGCCGCGCCGGCCAACGGGCTGTCCGCCTCGCGCACCACGACGTCGGGCAGCCGGTGCGCCTCGTCCTCCGCGACCGCCACCATGCCCCAGAGCGCGTTGTACCCCGACGGATCCGCCGGCTTTTCCGCGGCCGCCTTGACGGTCACGGCGTCCCCCGCGTCGACCACGGTCAGCGCGCCCATCTGCCGCAGCGTGCCCGGATCCGACTCCTCGGCGGCGACCACCGTCCAGCCCGCCACCTCCGTCCGCCGCAGGGCGGTGCGCAGGCTCCCGGCGCTGCCGGGGCCGCTGACAACGATGTCAGGCAATACGAGGGCCACCGGTCCCCGCGTCATCGGCAGGGCGCAGCGGATCGCGCCGTCGAGCCCCGGCTCGGCCGCGTCGTCCTGGTAGACGAAGACGAGCTGGAAGGTCCCGGCGTAGCGGGCCAGGTACTTCACCGTGTCCAGCTTGTGCGTCCCGAACACGACGACCACGCGGACGGCGAGCCCGCTCGCCGCCAGCTCGACGACGGCCTCCAGGCTGCGGTCCAGGACGGTGACGCCGGGAGCCAGGCAGTGCAGCTCCTTCGCGTACGGCGCTCCGAAGCGCGTCCCGAATCCTGCGCAGGGCAGGATGATCGAAACATCGGGGGTGGGGACGGACGAAACAGGCATCGAATGGCCCTCAAGTTCTGTTGACGGTCAGGAGCCCTTGTCCGCCTCGACAGTAGTCACCGGGGACCGTTCCGCGCGAGGGGAAAGCGCTCACTTGAGCGCCGTAGACTGATCACGTCGGCGAAGAGGAAGCGAAGAGGGCGCACGGATGCGAGTACTGCTGTCCACATACGGAACGCTCGGTGACGTCGAACCGCTGCTGGCCCTCGCGACGCAGCTGCGGGCCCTCGGCGCGGACGTGCGGATGTGCGTCCCGCCGGACGAGGAGTTCGCCGACCGGCTGGCCGGCCTCGGGATCGAGTCGGTGCCGGTCGGACCGCCGGTGCGGACGCTGATGCGCGGGACGACCCCGGCCGAACTGTCCCGGTACCGGGCCGAAATCGTCGAAACGCAGTTCGAAGTTTTCCCTTCGGCGGCCGAAGGGTGCGACGCGCTGGTCGCGGCCGGGCTGGCGCAGGTCGCCGCGCGGTCGGTGGCCGAAGCCGCGGGCATCCCGTACGTGTACGTGACTTATTCGGTGGTGAACCTGCCGTCGCCGCACCACGCGCCGCCGCCGCGGCCGGGCTGGCCGGAGCCGGAGGGGGCCAACACGGCGTTGTGGGAACTGGACGCCGACAAGGTGAACGAGCAGTTCCGCGACGCGCTCAACCGCCACCGGGCCGCGCTCGGCCTGGCCCCGGTGGTCAACGTGCGCGACCACGTCTACTCGGACCGGCCGTGGCTGGCGGCGGACCCGGTCCTGGGACCGGCGGTCCCGGGCGTCGAAGTGGTCCAGACCGGGGCGTGGACGCGGGTGGACGAGCGCCCGCTGCCGCCCGAGCTGGTGGCGTTCCTGGACGCCGGGCCGCCGCCGGTCTACGTGGGCTTCGGCAGCATCAGCCCGGCGCCGGACATCGCCCGCTGGTCGGTCGAGCTGAGCCGTGCGCGGGGGTACCGCGTGCTGCTTTCGCGCGGCTGGGCGGACCTGGCCGTGGCCGGCTGCTTCACCATCGGCGACGTCAACCACCAGCGCCTGTTCGGCGAGCTGGCGGCGGTGGTCCACCACGGCGGCGCGGGCACGACGCAGACGGCCGCGCGGGCGGGCGTGCCGCAGGTGGTGGTGCCGATCCGCTTGGCGGACAACCCGTATTGGGCGAGCCGGGTGGCGGCCAACGAGGTCGGCGCGGCCCTGGACGGCGCGACGGCGACGTTCGAGTCCCTGAGCACCGCGTTCGACACGGCACTGGCGCCCGAGACCCGGGCCCGGGCGGCGGCTTTGGGTGCCGAGATGCGCACCGACGGAGCCACGGTGGCCGCCCGCCGGCTGCTCGACACCCTGCGGTGAGCCGGGGGCGCTCAGGGACCCCGGCAAACGCTTCCAGCGGTCCGTTCAGCGCGGTCGGAGCGGCAGGACGGCAAAGGGTACTTAGGCCGTCTGCGTGACCGGCTCAGCCCCCTCTGAGCGCCACGGCCGCAGCGCGGTCAGGCCGGCTGCCGCACCGGCTCCCGCCACCACCACGAACGCCACCCCAGCGCCATCAAGCCGACCGCCGCACCGGCTGCCACACACCGGTCCGCTCGGCGCGCATCCCCGCCACCACGTCCAACGCCACCCCAGCGCCGTCAAACCGGCTGCCGCACCAGCTCCCGTGCGCCGGTCCGCTCGGCACCCACCCCCGCCACCACGACGAACGCCACCCCGGCCACCGCGGCCACGTCCGGCACCTGGTGCAGCACCACCAGCCCGATCACCAGCGCGATCGCCGGCTCGAGGCTCATGAGCGTGCCGAACGCCGCCGTCGTCAAGCGCCGCAGCGCGAGCATCTCCAGGCTGAACGGCACCACCGGGAGCAGCACCGCCAGGCCGAGCCCGGTCAGCAGGAGCTGCCACGTCAGGTGCCCGACCACCGAAGGCCCGTACACGAGCGTCGCCACGATCCCGGCCACCGGCATCGACACGGCCAGCCCGCGCACGCCCGCCACCTCGTCGCCGACCCGCTGCGTCAGCAGGATGTAGCCCGCCCAGCACACCGCCGCGGCCAGCGCGAACCCCACGCCCGCGAGGTCCGCGCCGCCCCGCCACGGCTCGGTCAGCAGCACCACGCCGACCGCGGCGAGGACCGGCCACAGCCTCTTGCCACCGCGGCCGCGGGTGACCGCCACGGTCAGCGGCCCGAGGAACTCCAGCGCGCTCGCCGTGCCCAGGGGCAGCCGCGCCACCGCCTCCATGAACAGCATGGTCATCCCGGCCGTGACCACCCCCAGCGCCACGCAGGCCGCGAACGCCGTCCGCCGGAACGACGACGGCCGCGGCCGCACCACCACGAGGAGCAGCACGCCGGCCCACGCCAGCCGCAGCCACGCGGCTCCTTCGGGGCCGACGCGGTCGAACAGGCCGACGGACACGGCGAGACCGAGCTGGACGCAGAGCATGGCCGCGACCGCGAGGGTCGCTCCGGATCGGGTCACTGGGGGCACGCCTCCAGGGAATACCCCGGACACCGTTCGCATCCACTTGCCGATGCTGGACAGTCCATTCAGGATTCGTGGACAATCGGCGGATGGACACGCGCAGGCTGCGGTACCTCCTGGAGCTGTCGCGCCACGGGTCGATGCGGGCCGTGGCGGATGTGCTCGGCACCACCACGTCGACGGTCTCCCAGCAGATCGCCGTGCTGGCCCGGGAGGCCGGCACGCCGCTGCTCGAACCGGACGGCCGCCGCGTGCGCCTGACCCCGGCCGGGCGGCGGCTGGCCGACCACGCCGTGACGATCCTGGCCGCCGTCGAAGCCGCGCAGGCCGACCTCGACCCGCACGCCGAACCGGCGGGCACCGTCCGCGTCGCCGGGTTCGCCACGGCGATCCGGCGTGCGGTGCTGCCGGCCGTGGCCCACCTCGCGCGGAACCACCCCGGCGTGCGGGTGCTGGTCAGCGAGTACGAACCCGCCGAAGCACTGGCCGCGCTGCTCGCCGACGACCTCGACCTCGCGCTCGTCTACGACTACGACCTCGCACCCGCAACGACGGACCCCGCGGTCGCCGTCAGTCCACTGTGGACGACGGCGTGGGGCCTCGGTGTCCCGGCGGCCGACGCGCGCCGGGTGCGCGGGACGGGCACCCTCGCCGTCTTCGACGCCTTCCGCGACCACGACTGGATCGGCAACTCGCGCAACACCGCCGACGAGGACGTGGTGCGCACGCTCGCGTCCATGGCCGGGTTCACGCCCCGGGTCACGCACCGCGCCGACAGCCTCGACCTCGTCGAAGACCTCATCACGGCGTTCGGCCGCGGCGTCGGCCTGCTCCCGATGGGACGGCCCACCCGGGAGGGCGTCGCCCTGCTGCCGCTGGCCGATCCGGCCGTCCGGCAGCGGGCCTTCGCGTGCACCCGCCGGGGCCGCGCCGCGTGGCCGCCGCTGGCGCTGGTCCTCGACCTGCTGACGCACTGAGACCACGCGGCCGGTCCACGGTCGCCCGGATGGCCGTTGACAGCTCGCTTACCCGGGCGCCGACTCCCCAGCGTCACCCCACTTCGCCCGGCCGTGCCGATGCACGCCCATTCGCAGGTCCGGCGAAACGACGTAGAAACGTTGAGGCGCAACGAACCTTCCGGGCATCCGTCAGGTGACGGATGTCTGATCCACGCGTTCCGCGAAGCATTGTTCCACGGGGCCCGCCGCTCCGACCTCGACACCGAGGAGGAGCGATGACTCGTGCCAACACCACCGCCTCCACCGTTGTGATCTTCCTTCTGGCCATCAACCTGCGCCCGGCCGTGACCAGCCTGGGTGCGGCCCTGCCGGACATCTCCGTCGCCGGAAACCTCGTCGCCGCGGTGCTCGTCGCGCTTCCCCTGTGGGCCATCGGGCTCGGCGGCTGGGCGACACCGTGGCTGTGCAGCCGGGTCGGCACCCACCGGACCGTCTCAGTGGGTCTCGCCGGGCTGGTGTTGTCGCTGGCCGGCCGGGTTCTCGGGGGCTCGGCACAACTGCTGGTCGGGACGGCGCTGGCGTGCCTGTCCATCGCCGTGCTCGGCACCATGTTGCCCCTGCTGGCCAAGGGTTCCGCCGCCTTCACCTTCGGGCTCGGGCTCGGCAGCACGGCGGGCGCGCTGGTCACGCCCGCCGTGGTCATGTCGTCCTCGTGGCGCTACGCCCTCGGCCTGTGGGCGATCGTCGCGCTGCTGGCCATGCAGATGTGGCAGCGCACCCCCGACGAGTCCTTCGTGGCCCCCCGGAAAGCCACCGGGATGACGCCGGCCGCCGCGCTGACCATCCACTTCGGACTCATCTCGACGGTGACGTTCCTGGTCATGGGCTGGCTCCCCGGAATCTTGCGCGACGCGGGGGTCTCGCCGACGACCGCGGGCACCTGCCTCGCGGTGTCGATGGCCATGGGGTTGCCCATGATGCTGCTGGTCCCCGGCTGGACCCGGCGGTGGCGCAACCAGACCCTGCTCGTCGTCGTCCTGGCCACGCCCAACGTCATCGGGGTGACGGGCTTGCTCGTCGCACCGGCGGCGGCACCTTGGCTGTGGGCCGTGGCCACCGGCGCGGGCATGGGGTCGCTCGCGTTCGTCCTGACGACCATCTCGTTGCGCAGCAAGGGCAGCTCGCTCTCGCTGTCCGCAGTGGTCCAAGGCGTGGGGTACGTCATCGCCGGCTTCGGCGTACTGGCCTGCGGCTGGCTGCACACGCGCACCGGCACCTGGCAGACCCCGCTGGTGCTGGTCCTGGCGATCCTGCTCGGCCAGGTGGTCAGCGGGCACATCTCCGTCTCGCGCCGCACCGCCGCGACGCCGGTGGCGCGCGCCCTCACCGTGCGGCCCCAGGGGAACGCTCCGGAGGTGGGGGTCTGAGCCCGGCTTCCCGCGCGGCTGCCGACCGCGCGGGAAGCCGCCCACCCTCAGCCCGACGCGGACTGGTGGCGGGCGGCTTCCCGGGCGATGTCGATGCGCGAGTGCACGCCCAGCTTGGTCAGGATGTGCGACACGTGCGTGCCGACCGTGCGCGGGGACAGGTAGAGGCGGGCCGCGATCTGCGGGTTCGACAGGCCTTCGACCACGAGCGCGGCGATCCGGCCCTCGGTCGGGGTGAGGCTGTCCCACCCGTGCGTGGTCTGGCGGTGCTTCACCGTCGGGCCGCGGCGGATGCCGAACGCCCGGAAGATCGCGCGCAGCCGCGCCACGTCCCACTGCGCGTCCAGCTCCGCGTACAGGTCGGTGGCGTGGGTGAAGGCGGCCCGCGCCGAACCGCGGTCTTCGTCCTGGGACGTGGCGAAGGCGATCGCGGCGGCTTCCAGTGCCCTGGCGCGGGAAAGCGGCCGGCCCGCGTCGCGGTAGCTGTCCGCGGCGCGCAGCAGCATCGTCCCGTCCTGCTCCAGCAGGCCCCGGCAGTACATGGCCAGGGCGCGGCGGTGCGGGATGGCGGACTCGGCGGCGAGCGCGCGCACCCGGGCCTCGATCTCCACGACGGTCTGCTCGTAGCCGGTCACCACGGCGAGCCGGGCCGCGTCGGCCAGCAGCTCCTGGCTCACGTCTTCGCTGGAGAACGCGGCGGTGAGCACGGCCAGCGCCCGCTCGGGCGCGCTCGCGTGCTCGAACGCGAGGCCGCGGGCCCGCGCCAGCGGATCCACGACCTGGTCGCCGATGCGTTCCGCGTGCAGCGCCGCGATGTCGAGGTGGCGGCGGGCGTCGGCCGTTTCGCCGCGGTGGAAGTGGATGATCGCGGCGACCCCGTGGTCGGCGCACACCACCGCCGGCTCCTTGCGGTCGTCCGCGACGACGTCCACCTCGGCCAGCGCGTCGTCCCAGCGGCCGGCCCCCAGCAGGATCTGCCCGATCGCGCTCTGGGCCTGCGAAAGCCGCCCGACGCTGCCGGTGCGGTCGGCCAGCTCGCGCGCCTGCCCGGCGGCGGCGAGCGCGTCGGTGAAGCGGTCGAGCGCACCCAAGGTGACCGACTGGTTGATGCGTAGCAGCAGTGTGAGGTCGATCAGCCCGGGGTCGCCCCGCACGATCGCCATCGCGCGTTCGAACAGCGGCAACGCACCGTCCCAGTCGCCCCTGGACATCGCGGCCAGGCTCAGCAGGTGCAGCGCCCACCCGGTCGCCCAGCGGTCTTCGGCCGGCCCGAGCTCCGCCAGCGCCGCGGTGGCGACCTCGCCCGCGGTCTCCACGTCACCGAGGTCGCGGTGCGTGCGCGCGATGAGCACCAGCAGCTTCGCCCGGTGCCGCGGCTCCAGGCCGGGTTGCGTCAGGGCTTCGTTCAGCGCGGCCAGGGACTCGGCGGCGCGGCCGGTGGACCCGCGGCACTGGACGACGGTCGTGTGCAGGTCGACGCGCACGTCGGGGTCGCGGACGCGGTCCAGGGCGCGGGAAGCGATCCGCTCGGCCTGGGCCACGTTGTCGGTCCGGTAGTACGCGTCGGCCAGCCGGCAGGCCAGCGCGCCGGTCACGGCGTCGTCGAGCGGCGCGTCCCGCACCGCCCGGCGCAGCAGCGCGACCGCGACCACGGGCGCCTGCCCGATCAACGGCGTGGCCACGTCGAGCAGCCACCGCACGGCCCAGGCGGGCACCGGCACCCGGCTGTCCGTTGTGGACACCATGGGCAGCAGCTGCCGCGCGACCCGCTCGACCGGGGCGCTGGCCTCGGCCAGCGCGAAGGCGGCGGCCTGGTGCCAGGCGACCCGGACCGCCGTCGGCATCTCGTCGTACAACGCTTCGCGGATCAGCGGGTGCCGGAAGGCCAGGTCGTCCCCGGCCGCCACGAGCACCCCGGCGGCGCGGGCCTCGTCGAGGGCGGGCAGCAGGTCGGCGAGCGGGGTGTCGGTCACGGTCACCAGGTCCGCGACCGAGAAACCCACGCCCAGCAGCGCCGCCGCGCGCAGCACGCCCTGCGCCTGCTCCGGCAGGAAACCCAGCCGGTCCGCGATCGCCTCCGGCAGGGAGTCCGGCGTGGCCGCGCCGGTCAGCTCCACGACGCCCGCGGTGTCGACCTCCAGGCACGAGCTGCGGCTCAAGGCGTCGACCAGTTCGGTGAGGTACAACGGGTTCCCGGCCGCGCCGTCGGCCAGCTGCGCCAGCTCGGCGCCCGGTTTGCCGCCGGCCAGCGCCGCGACCAGCTCGAGCACCGCCGGGTCGGCCAGGCGGCCCAGCCGCAGCCGCTCGTCCGGCCCGACGAGCCGGAAGAGCGACCGCAGGTCGTCGCGGCGCGGCACCGGGCGCAGCACGCCGATCAGGAGCAGCGGCAGCTGCCGGACCGACCGGGCGAGCCGGCTCCACACCGCGACCGTCGTGCGGTCGGCCCACTGCAGCTCGTCGACGACCAGCACGGCCGGCCCGTCCTGGCAGAGCTGGTCCACCAGGGTGATCAGCTGCTCGGAGGCGGCAGCGGCGAGGTCGGCGCCTCCGCCCGCGACGGCGCCGCCGCGCAGCAGCTTGGAGATGGCTGCCCGCCGGGGATCCCGCGTGCCCGGCGTGATCGCCAGGGCGTCCAGGAGCGGGAGCAGCGGCAGGGCCTGCCCGAGCTCGTCCCCGGCTCCCCAGTACACCTGGCACCCCGCATCGGCGGCGACGGCGCAGGCGGCCCGCACCAGCGCGGACTTGCCGATGCCCGGCTCGCCGTCCACCAGCACGGCGTGGCCGCGGCCCGCGGCGACATCACGGATCCAGCCGACCAGCCAGGACAGCTCACCGTCCCGGCCGACCAGCAGTTCGGTACCGTCCGTGAGCGGCCGCACACCGGAATAATAGAAGTAAAAGTTGTTCCCCAACAAGAGGTATACCGGGCCAACCCCGATCGCCGGGACTTCTCCTCGGTTAAACATCAATTTCGAGAAATTCGCCGACTCGTGATCCGAGCGTGATTCCCGTGGCCGGGCATCGAAGGATCACCAACCGCCGGGCCGCCGTCGAGGAATGCTGCGTTGTCGACCATTCTCACAGCGGGCGTCCCGGGTGCCTGCGCAGTGTACGCCTTTGGCGGCACAACGCGGCGAATCCGGACAAAGCAAGGGGAAACAGTGTTTCCTCCGACGATCGAGAGAGTATTTCGCGGGCGGACATCGCCTCCGTCTTTTCTCGCACGCACCCGAGACCTCTTGGCCGCGCGCGGCGTTCGATGATTTCGACACGGCCACACTCCGTCGCACGATCTTTCCCCGCGAGCGCTCGCGAATAGCGAGACGCCGCCGAACACGCGGACCGACGGCGGCCGGCGGCGGCCGGTTTCCAAAAAGTGAACGCTCCGGGTTTCGCCGTCGCCGAACGCCGCCGACCTGTTGTTTTCCGCGCCGACGGAGGTCACCGGACCACGTTTTCCGCACTTCGCCGGTAAACTCCGGGCAGCCGGTTCGCGTCGCCGCCGGAGATCGCCGGACCAGCCCCGCCGGACACTCCGACATCACTTTCCGTAATCGGCGACCGGTGCCGGTGGGCGCCGAATGGCCGACCCCCGACCTCGCCGGATTCCCGCGCCCGAGAGCCTCCCGCCCGGGAATTCAGCGGCGCCACCGCCATTTCGCCGCATTGATTCGTAGTATCCGGCGACCGCCCGGTCGCAAAAACAAGATCGTCGATCAAGAATTTGTGCCGCCATTCTGGTGAATTCGCGTTTTCGGCGCGCATCCCGCGTTGTCAAGCGATGTCCCGGCTCCTACAGTGGCCTGCCTGACGTCGGGGAATATTTCACACGAATCCGCTGGATTCGGTACATCAACTCACCTCCTTCGAGGAGCAGGTCTTGTTTGGAATCGTCAGGAGCAGCGGCCGGGCTCGCGCCGGCCGCGCCGCGCTCGCCCTCGCCGCGGTCACGATCGTCACCGGCTGCGGCGCCCTCGGCGCGGCCGAGCCGAACGCCGCGGCGAGCAGCGACCTGGAGAAGTCGACGCTCAAGGTGTCGATCTTGCCCACCACCGACCTCGGGCCGTTCTGGCTGGCCCAGGACGAGGGCTTCTTCAAGGCCGAGGGCCTCAACGTCGACTCCGTCATCGCCGCCAGCGGCCAGGCCTCGCTGACGAAGGCGATCTCGGGCGAGGCCGACATCGCGTTCTCGACCTACCCGCCGTTCTTCACCGCGACCGGCACCGGCACCGCGGACATGCAGCTGGTCGCCGACGCGACGTCGGTCAACGCCAAGAGCAATGCGATCGTCACGGTGCCGAATTCGCCGGTGAAAACAATCACCGACCTGGCGGGCGCCAAGATCGCCATCACGGCCAAGAACACCGCGTCGGATCTGCTCACGCGCTCGGTGATGCAAGACCACAACGTCGATTTCGGCAAGGTGAAATGGGTGCTGATCCCGCTGCCGAACATCGCCGCCGCGCTGCAGCAGGGCCAGGCCGACGCCGCGTACCTGCCGGAGCCGTACATCACGCAGGCCGCCAAGACGGCCGGCGCGATCCCGGTGATCGACATCAACACCGGCGCGACCCAGGACTTCCCGCTGACCGGTTACGGAGCGACGCGGAAGTGGGTCCGGGAGAACCCGAAGACGCTGGCCGCGTTCCAGCGCGCGATGCAGAAGGCCACCCACGAGGCCCTGGTCGACCGCGCGAAGGTCGAGCCGCTGCTCGTGCGGTTCGCCAAGATCGACGAGGACACCGCCAAGCTGCTCACCCTGCCGGGCTACGGCTCGATCCTGGACGCCCGGCGCCTGCAGCGGGTGCCGGACCTGTTGCTGCAGCTCGGCGTCATCCCGAAGCCGATCGACGTGAACTCGATGATCGGACCGCAAGCCGGTAGATGACCCGTACCGGCTCCTCCTCGCTATACGATCCGCACCCGGGACCGGGCGCCGCCACCGGCGTCGAAAAGTTTTTCCGGGGCCGTGTTGATCCGCGGGCCGCCCGTTCGACAAGAGGGGGTGAGGGCCGAGAGGCGGCCCCGCGGACGAGGAGAGCACGATGTCGCAGTACATGCTGATCATGCGGGGCACCGACGAGTCGAACGCCGCCATGATGGCCAACATCGACGAGATGATGGTCAGCAGCCGCCAGTTCATCGAAGACCTGTTCAAGGCCGGTGTCTACGTCGCGGCCGAGGGACTGGACGACCCGGGCCAGGGCGTCGTGGTCGACTTCAGCGGCGAAACCCCCGTGGTCACCGACGGGCCGTACGGCGAGACCAAGGAACTGTTCGGCGGCTTCTTCCTCATCGACGTCGCCTCGAAGCAGGAGGCGGTCGAATGGGCCAAGCGGGTGCCGGCGGCCCCGGGCGCCAAGGTCGAGGTCCGGCGGGTGCCCGGCAGCGAAGAGGTCCCCGGCGGCGCCACCGACGGCCGGAACTGATGGGACCGGCCGACGTCGAGGCCGTCTGGCGGATCGAGTCGGCGCGGATCGTCTCCGCGCTGACCCGGTTCACCGGCGACTTCGGGCTGGCCGAGGACGCCGCCCAGGAAGCGGTCGCGGAGGCACTGGTGTCGTGGCCGCTCGACCCGCCGGCCAACCCGGCCGGCTGGCTGAAGGCCACGGCCCGGCGGCGCGCGATCGACGCGATCCGCCGCCGGACGGCACTGCAGGACCGGTACGCCCTGCTGGCGGCCGGTCCGGAGACCGACGACGAGGTCGACCCCGACCGGATCGACGACGACGTCCTGGCGCTCATGTTCACCAGCTGCCACCCGGTGCTCTCCCCCGAGGCCCGGGTGGCGCTGACCCTGCGCGTGGTCGGCGGCCTGACCAGCGAGGAGATCGCCCGCGCGTTCCTCGTCCCGGTGCCGACCGTGCAGGCCCGCATCACCCGCGGCAAGAAGACGATCGCGGCGGCCGGGGTGCCGTTCGAGCTGCCGCCGCCGGCCGAACGCCGGGAGCGGCTGGGCGGGGTGCTCAGCGTCCTCTACGTGATCTTCACCGAGGGCTCGACGGCCACTTCGGGCGACCGGCTGCTGCGGCCCGACGTCGCGTACGAGGCGATCCGCCTGGCGCGCACGCTGGCCGCGCTGCTGCCGGACGAGCCGGAGGTGCACGGCCTGCTCGCGTTGTGCGAGCTGACGGCCGCGCGCTTCCCGGCCCGGACGGGCGCGGACGGTGCGCCGATCCTGCTCGAGGACCAGGACCGCCGGCGCTGGGACTTCTCGGCGATCCACCGCGGGCTCGCCGAGCTGGCCAAGGCGTCGGCCCGCGGCCTCGGCCCGTACGGCCTGCAGGCGGCGATCGCGGCCACCCACGCGACGGCGGCGTCGGTCGAGGCGACCGACTGGGACCGGATCGTGGTGCTGTACGAGGCACTGGGCCGGGTCGCGCCGTCGCCGGTGGTGGAGCTCAACCGGGCCGTCGCGGTGGCGATGGCGTCGGGTCCGGCGGAAGGCCTGGCGATCGTGGACGAGCTGGTGGCGACCGACCGGCTGCCGGGGTCGCACCTGGTCCCGACGGTCCGCGGCGAGCTGCTGACCCGCCTCGGCCGGCTCCCGGAGGCGCGGGCCGAGCTGGAACTGGCGGCCCGGCTGTGCGTCAACCAGCGCGAACGCTCGGTGCTGCTGCGGAAGGTGGCCGCCCTGGACTGAGTTTCCCCGCCGGTCAGCTTCCGCCGAGGTGCCGCAGGACCTGCTCGACGCACTCGGCCGCGGACGCCGCGGCGGTGTCGAGGACGAGGTGGTCGCGGTCCCACGGCTCGTACTCCCGCTCGACGACGTCCCGCCACGTCGGCAGCGCGAGGCCGGGGATGTCGGCCGTCCGCCCTTCGACGCGGGCGCGGTGTTCGCGCGGATCGGAACAGACGAGCTCCACTTCGAGCACCCGCGGACCGACCGCGCGCCAGGCGTCCCGGGTGAGCCGCAACGGGTTCACACACTCGGCGACGACGTCGACGCCGTTGGCGAGCTGGTCGCGGGCCAGCGCGTAACCGGCGACGTACCCCGCGGCCCGCGGCCGCGCGGCCAGCTCCCCGGAGTCGACGAGGGCCTGCTCGATCGTGTCGATCCGCAGGTACGCGGCCCCGAGAGTCCGGGCCAGCGGCCGCGCGATCGTGGACTTGCCGGTGCCCGGCAGCCCGCCGAGCACGACCAGAGCGCCGGACGTCGTCATGCGGGGCAGCCTAAGCCCGGCGCGGGAGTTCCCACTCGTCCGCCGGGTCCGGCCGGCACGGTTACCGTCGGGGCATGAAGCCGAGCACTTCGCACTGGGGCGCCTTCACCGCCGAGGTCGGTCCCGATGGCCGGCTGCGGGTCGAGCCGCACGCGGCCGATCCGGCGCCGTCGCCGCTGCTGGGGAACCTGGCCGCCGCGCTGGACCACCCGAGCCGGGTGGCGCGCCCGGCCGTCCGCCGCGGCTGGCTCGACGACGGCCCCGGTCCGGACGATCGCCGGGGCCGCGACGAGTTCGTCGACGTTCCCTGGGACGACGTTCTCGACCGGCTGGCCGCCGAGCTGGACCGCGTCCGAGCCGAGCACGGCAACCAAGCCATCTTCGGCGGCTCCTACGGCTGGGCCAGCGCCGGCCGGTTCCACCACGCCCAAAGCCAGCTGCACCGGTTCCTCAACACCATCGGCGGCTTCACCTCCTCGCGCAACACCTACAGCAACGGCACCTCCTCGGTGCTGCTGCCACACGTCGTCGGCGACACCCACGCGGTGCTGCGGCAGGCCTCGACCTGGCCGACGATCGCCGCACACACCGAACTGATCGTCGCGTTCGGCGGAGTGCCCGAGAAAAACGTCTTCGTCACCCCGGGCGGCGTCACCGTCCACGGCACCCCCGGGCACCTCGCGCGGCTGCGGGCCCGCGTCGCGCTCGTCAGCCCACTACGCGACGACGTCCCGTCCACAGTGGACGCCCGGTGGTACCCGATCCGGCCCGCCACCGACACCGCCCTGATGCTCGCCCTCGCCCACACCCTTGCCACAGAAGACCTACACGACAAAGGTTTCCTGGACCGCTACTGCGTCGGCTACCCCGAGTTCGAACGCTACCTGCACGACAAGACACCGGAATGGGCCGCCGGGATCACCGGCATCCCGGCCCCCGACATCGTCGCGCTCGCCCGGGAAATGGCCGCGAAACGCACACTGGTCACCGTCACGTGGTCGCTGCAACGCACCGAACACGGCGAACAACCCGTGTGGACCGGCATCGCGCTGGCCGCGATGCTGGGCCAGATCGGCCTGCCCGGCGGCGGGTTCGGGCACGGCTACGGCTCGATGGGCGACGTCGGCGACACCGGCCCCGAACTACGCATCCCCCACCTCCCCCAGGGCACCAACCCGGTCGCCGAGTTCATCCCGGTCGCCCGGATCGCGGACCTGTTGCTGCACCCCGGTGAGACCTACGACTACGACGGCGAAGTCCGCCGCTACCCCGACACCCGGCTCGTCTACTGGGCCGGCGGCAACCCCTTCCACCACCACCAGGACCTCAACCGCCTGCGCCGCGCGTTCACCCGCCCGGACACGGTGGTCGTCCACGAACCCCACTGGACGGCGACGGCCCGCCACGCCGACATCGTCCTGCCCGCGACGACGGCGCTGGAACGCGAAGACCTCGGCTCGGGCCGCCGCGACACCCACCTGATCGCAATGCACCGGATCGCCGAACCCGCCGGCGAAGCACGCGACGACTACGCGATCTTCGCCGGGCTGGCTATCCGTCTCGGGGTGGAGAAGGAGTTCACCGAAGGCCGCACCGCCCGGCAATGGCTGGAACACCTCTACGACGGCTGGCGCAACGAACCGACATTCGAGCAGTTCTGGACCGACGGCGAACTGCGCTTGCCGCCCGGCCGTGAACACCACACGCTGTTCGAGGATTTCCGCGCCG
This sequence comes from Amycolatopsis sp. NPDC114478, assembly GCF_055633805.1. Lineage (NCBI taxonomy): Bacteria > Bacillati > Actinomycetota > Actinomycetes > Pseudonocardiales > Pseudonocardiaceae > Amycolatopsis > Amycolatopsis sp. NPDC114478. The sequence continues at coordinate 63,925 of NZ_JBVKDO010000009.1, forward strand.
ACCCCGACGCCCACCCGCTGAAAACCCCCAGCGGCCGCATCGAGATCACCTCGGCAACCGTCGCCGGCTTCGGCTACCCGGACTGCCCCGGCCATCCGGTCTGGCTGCCACCGACCGAAACCGGGCCGCTGTGGCTGATCGCGAACCAGCCGCACACTCGGCTGCACAGCCAGCTCGACGCCGGCGAGGTCAGCCAGGCGGGCAAAGTGGCCGGGCGCGAGCCGATCCGGCTGAACCCGGCCGACGCGGCGGCCCGCGGGATCGCGGCCGGCGACGTCGTCCGGGTGTTCAACGCCCGCGGCGCCTGCCTGGCCGGCGCGGTCCTGGACGACGCGCTCCGGCCCGGGGTGGTCCAGCTCGCGACCGGCGCGTGGTTCGACCCGGTCGACGACCACCCCACCGGGCCGCTGTGCGCGCACGGCAACCCGAACGTCCTCACCGCCGACATCCCGTCGTCGCGGTTGTCGCAGGGCTGCGCGGGTCAGCACGCGGCGGTGGACGTCGAACGCGTCGAAGGCCCGCTCCCGCCGGTGCGGGCGCTGCGCACACACGGTCCGGAAACCGCTTTCCGGCGATAGACTGGCCCGCGGACAAAGGAGTTCGCATGGTCACCGCGTTCAGCCGTCGCACCGTCTTGATCACCGGCGCGGGCGTCACCGCCGGCCTCGCACTACCCGCTGTCGCCCACGCCGCCCCGGACAGCGGCGTCGGGTTCACCCTCGACGCCGAAACGCTCGACGGCGGCGAGCAGATCACCTCCGTCACCCTCGACACCGCCCGGCTCGGGCCGATCGACCCGGCGGGCCTGACCACCACCACGTTCAGCGTGCACGCGAAGGCCACCAGCCCGATCGACACCGGCGGGCAGGACATCGGCTACGACCTCGACCGGCCGGTGACGGCCGCGCGGCTCGACCGCCGCGGGAACATCGTGCTCGCGCTGAGCCACGGCGAAGGCCAGACCGGCGGCGGCACGCTCGGGTACATCACCAGCAAAAGCCGCAACGTCCGGCTCGACCTGGTCTACACCATCACGCAGAACGCCCCGCTCCGGCGGCACGGCCGGCCGGTCACCTTCACCCGGTTCACCCAGGGCCGGCTGGCCAACCCCGAGGTCGACGCTTTCACCTACCACGTCTCACGGTCCGGCATGAAGTACCGGCTGTACTCCCCCGCGCCCCGACGCGGCCGCCGTCCCCTGATCGTCTGGCTGCATGGCGGCGGCGAAGGCGCGTCCCTGCCCGACGGCTACTACGACAACGAGACGACGTTGCGCGCCAACCGCGGCGCATTGGGCTTCGCCACACCGGAAGCGCAGAAGATCTTCGAGGGCGCGTACGTGGTCGCGCCGCAGTGCACCGCCGCCTGGATGGACGACGGCCCCCGCTTCGCCCCGCTCATCCAGGAGATCGTCCGGGACGTGCTCCGCACGCGAGCCGTCGATCCCGGGCGCGTCTACGTCGTCGGCTGCAGCAACGGCGGCTACATGAGCCTGAAGATGACCACGGTCTACCCGGCCACGTTCGCCGCGTCGGTCCCGATCTGCGGCGTCGTCGCGGGCCGCAAGGCCGGCGACCCACCGCTGATCCCCGACGGCGAGCTGACCGCGATCCGCACCCCGACCTGGCTGGTCGCCTCCGCGGACGACGACACGGTGGACCCGCAGGCCAACAGCGTCCACGCGCACGACCTCATCCCGCGCTCGACGTTGACGCTCTACGACCACGTCGTCTGGAACGGCCACCAGTTCCCGGGCCACTGGTCGTGGATCTACGTGGCCCGCAACGACCCCAGCGACCACGGCACCCACGTCTGGCAGTGGATGGCGCGGAACCGAACCTAGGTCGCGGTGCCGGTGATCGCGGTGGCGCCGCCCACGGCCATGGCGGACAACGTGAACCCGCCGTCCTCGCGACGCCCGTGGGTCAGCACCGTCGCGCCGGAGAACACCGGGCTGGACAACCGGTACTCGAACGACGTCACCGGGCGGTCGCCGTGCCGGCGCGGGATCTCCAGCAACAGCAAGGCGAGCAGCGGGCCGTGCACGACCAGCCCGGGGTAACCCTCGACGCCGGTCGCGTACGGCTCGTCGTAGTGGATGCGGTGGGTGTTGTAGGTCAGCGCGCTGAACCGGAACAGCAGCCGCGGCCCGGTCGGCGTGCTGATCTTCCACTCGTGCGGCGGCTCGCCGGCCGGCTCGGGCTCGGCGAGCTGCCGCCGCTGCCCGGCGGGCTGCGACCGGTAGACGACGTCCTGGTGCTCGGTGAGCAGGAGTTCCTCGCCGCGCCGGAATTCGTGGCGCACGGTCACGAACGCCATCTGCCCGCTGCGGCCCTCCTTCACCACGACGTCGGCCAGTTCGCTGCGGCGGTCTATCCGGTCGCCGAGGACGATCGGCGACCGGACCTCCAGCCGGCCGCCGGCGATCATCCGGCGCCGGTGCGGGATCGGCGGCAGGAACCGCCCTTCCGCCGGATGACCGTCTTCGCCGAGCGCGGCCTGCGGCGTCGGCTCGAGGAAGTGGAACCAGTGCCACAACGGCGGTAGCGGTCCGGCCGGCGCGGGTTCGTCGAGCAGCGCCGCGAACGCCGTCGCCGGCCACGCGCCGATTACCTCGGACGTCTCGACGGCGTCAGGTTGCCAGCCGGCGACCGCGTCCCGGAGGTTCACCGCAGGCCTCCGCGAGCGACGAGCTGGCCGACGATGACGTTCTGCTGGATCTCGTTGGTCCCTTCCCCGACGATCATCAGCGGCGCGTCCCGGAAGTACCGCTCGACGTCGAACTCGGTGGAGTAGCCGTAACCGCCGTGGACGCGGATCGCGGCGAGAGCGACCTCCATCGCCGTCTCCGAGCAGAACAGCTTCGCCATCCCCGCTTCCAGGTCGGCGCGTTCGCCGGAGTCGTACCGGCGGGCGGCGTGCAGCAGCAGCTGGCGGGCGGCGGTCAGCTTGGTCGCCATCGTCGCGAGGTGGTTGCCGACCGACTGGTGCTGCCAGATCGGCTTGCCGAACGACTCGCGTTCCCGGGCGTACTTCAGGGCGTCGTCGAACGCGGCGCGCGCGACCCCGGTGGCGCGCGCGGCGACCTGGATGCGGCCGACCTCCAGGCCCCGCATCATCTGCGCGAACCCTTTGCCCTCGGTCTCGCCGAGCAGTGCGTCGGCCGGCACGCGGCAGTCGTCGAAGGCGATCTCACAGCTCTCGACGCCCTTGTAGCCGAGCTTCGGCAGGTCCTTGGAAACGGTGAAGCCGGGCCCCTTCTCGACCAGCAGGATGCTGATGCCGCGGTGCGCGGGTTCCGCCCGCGGGTCGGTCTTGCACAGCAACGCGACCAGGCCGGAGCGGCGGGCGTTGCTGATCCACGTCTTGGTGCCGTCCACGACGTACCCGCCGCCTTCCTTGCGCGCGGTCGTGCGCAACGCTTGCAGGTCCGAGCCGCCGCCGGGTTCGGTCAGCGCCATGGTCGCGCGCAGCTCGCCGGTCGCCATCCGGGGCAGGTAGCGCTGCTTCTGCTCTTCGGTGCCGAAGGTGAGGATCAGCTTCGCGACGACCGTGTGGCCGCCCATCGCCCCGGCGAGGCTCATCCAGCCGCGCGCGAGTTCCTCGGTCACGAGCGCGTAGCACTCGGTGGAGACGCGCACATCGCCGTACGGCTCGGGGATCGCCAGCCCGTAGATGCCGAGCCGCTTCATCTGCTCGATGAGCTCTTCGGGGTAGGTGTCGGCGTGTTCGAGCTCGCGCACGACCGGCCGGACGTCGCGGTCGACGAAGTCGCGGACCGTGTCCACAATGGCCAGTTCGGCGTCATCCATGGGCTTTCTCCTCGGAACGTGGTCGCGCACCGAGCTTCCCACCGAACCCGAGCCGCCGCGCGGCGGTGTTCCGGGCGGCTCACCACCGCCCGGGCCACCCCGCTGCTCAGCTGGCGACGAACTGCATGACCCAGTCACCGCCACCGTAGGGCGGCGCGGCGACGTTCAGCTCGCCGTTGTCCGGGGCCGCCGCCTTCCACGGGCCGAGCACCCGCAGCTGGTAGTTGCCGACCGGCACGCCCTTGAACGTCGCGTAGCCGTCGGCGTCGGTCCGGGCGTACGCGCGGATGGTGCCGTTGTCGAGCAGCACCAGGTTCCGGTACGCCATGCCCTCGCCGGCGTCCGGCGCGTTGTTGCCGTTCTTGTCGAGCCAGACCTGGCCGTGGGAGTCGGCCACCTTGCCGGGTACCTTGGCGGTGACGGACACGTACGGCGCGCCGCCGGTGTGGCCGTCCTGGGCGGTGCAGTCGAGCCCGGTGACGCCGGTGTAGGCCGCCTTGTCGGGCACGTTGCCCGTCGCGGTCAGCACGATCCGCTGCCCCGCGGCCAGCGAGCCCGCCCGGCGCTGGTTGGCGAACGCGCCCCACTGGTCGTCGGTCACGGCCAGCGCCGAGCCGAAGCCACCCGCGTCGCAGGTGAGGAAGAGACCGGTCAGCGGCTTGGTGCCGGAGTTGGTGAGCGTGACCGTCACCTTGCCCGTGTCACCGGCGGCGTAGCTCGCCTTGTCCAGCGTGAGGGTCTCGTGCAGCACGTCGGACAGCGGCCGGGTGGCCGCGACCTCCAACGCCGTGTAGGCGCCCCGGCCGTCCAGCCGCAGGTCCGGCAGGGCCGGGGCGATCCAGCCGCCGGGCAGCTGGTCGAAGCTCAGGTAGGCGGTCCGGGTCAGCGGGAGGCCGTCGTAGGAGAAGTGGCCGGTCGCGTCGGTGGTGGTGTACATCTCGAGCGTCGTGCCGACGCCGAAGAAGCGCACCCGGGCCCCGGCCAGGGCTTCCCCGGGCGACGGCTTGCCGTCGCCGTTGGTGTCCCCGTACAACACGCCGGCGACCCGCTCGGTGCCCGTCGCGAGCGGCACGGTGACCCGCTGGACGTTGTCGCTGTAGTCGGTGTCGCCGGCGCCGTACACCTCGACGTGCACGACGGAGTCGCCGTAGTACGTCGACCCGAGCTGCCCGGTGAGGTGGAGGGTCCGGGTCTCCCCCTGCGCGATGGTGGCGCCGCTGCCGCTGTCGTCGAGGTCGCCCCACTGGTGCTGGTCGACCCGGAAGTCCGTCCCGGACTCCGAAAAGGCGGTCCCGAAGGCACCGGAGACGGCGGAGTCCCCGATGTTGCTCACGGTCACGTCGAGCCCGACGTACTCGCCCAGGAGCCAGTGCCCCTGCTGGGCGACGACGCTGACCTTGAGGTTCGGCCCGGAGGCGGCCAGCGCCGGCGCGGCGGCCATCCCGGTCATGAGGAGTGCCGCGGCCAGCACTGAAGCTGACCGCGTGAATCTGCCAGTCGGCATGGTTTTCTTCCCCCTTTTGGGTTGTAGGGGAAACCTAGGACCGCCCCCGGGGTCCGGGGAGACCGGAACATTCCGCTGGACCGGTACGGCAACCTTTGCCGGGAGTTGTGCGTTCTGCCGCGGTGAACCGGCTGGGGCCGGTCCGTTCCCCCGGTCCGCCAAGTGGCCCAATCCGCCGGTTTCCGCCCGGAAGGCAGCGGGACGGTGTTAACTTCCGTCCGTCATCCGCTGCCCCGAGCGAGGTGTTCCCGTCACCGTGACAGTGCACACGGACAAGTTCGCCGCCTACCTGCGCATGTTGAAGGACCGCAGTGGCCAGGGCTACGAACGGCTCGGCAGGCTGGCCGGGGCCAGCGGGTCCAGCCTGCACCGGTACTGCTCGGGCAAGAGCGTCCCCGCCGACTACCGCGTCGTCCACTCCTTCGCCAAGGTCTGCGGCGCCTCCGCGGACGAACTCCGTGAGCTGCACCAGCTCTGGGCCCTCGCCGACGCCGGCCGCGTCGACGAGGTGCCGGCGGAGCCCGTCGAGGCTCCCGCGCCGCGACGCCGGCGCTGGTACGCCGCGGTGGCCATCGCGGCCGTCGTCCTCCTCGCCGGCGGGTTGTTCTGGGTCACCGCCGACGGGTCGGGCGCGCCTCCCGGCCGGTACGCCGACCGGGTGCTGTTCTCCCCCGGCTGCCAGCCGCCGGTGAGCATGGGCCAGCACGACGAGTGCGTCACCGAGGTGCAGAACCTGCTGGCCGCGGCCCAGGGACGGCTCTCGGTCGACGGCTCGTTCGGCCCGGAGACCCTGCGCCGCGTCACCGCGTTCCAGGTGCTGGCCGGGCTTCCGCCCCGCGGCGTGGTCGACGACGCCACCAAGAACGCGCTCTACGACCACCGGACCAGCCTGGCGGGCTGGTCGCCGGCCATGGTGGAGCAGCGGATCCGGGCCGTGTTCACCGAAGCGCCGGACACCGCCGTCGCGATCGCCCGCTGCGCCTCGTTCCTCGATCCGCTGTGGGTGCTGCCGAACACCAACGGCAGCCGCAACTGGGGGGTCTTCCAGATCTCCGACGCCCGCCTGCTGGACCTCGGTGGCACGCCGCGCCAGGCGTTCGACCCGGCCTGGAACATCGACGCGGCGCACCGCCTGTGGAGCTCGCGCCACGACTTCCACGACTGGCCGTCCTGTTCGGCGGCGCTGCAGACCCCGCCACCGCACTGAGCGCGGAAAAGGGCGAAGCCCGCGCCCTCCGCGAGGGGCGGCCCCTGGGAGAGGGCCTGGAGGGCGCGGGCTTCGCGGCATGCTGACGCCGGAAACCCCGGACTGGCGGGGTTCCCGGCGTCAGACCCCCAGTGGCCGGATCAGACCGTGCCGTTCTCCCACCACCACGAGCGGCCGAGATCGGCGCGGCTGTCCACGTGCTGGTGGTCGGTGTTGTACGTCTCCAGGCCGGAGAACCCGCAGGTCTCGGCCTTCTGGTAGACGGTCTTGTTGGCCACGCCCGGCACGTTCAGGTCGGCCGCGGTGCCGTACAGGTGCATGCTGTCGCTGGCGCCGCCGATCGCCGCGTTGTGCGCGATGCTGCGGAACCCGGAGTTCACCGTGATCGGCGTGTTCCCGAGCTTCTTGCGCAGCGCCTCCAGCTTGTACATGCAGCGCCGGGCGTTCTCCTTGGCGGTGGCCGCGCTGACCTTGCCGCCGTTGAACGTGCCGCTGTCCCGGTCGGTGAACTCGCTGAAGTCGAAGTGCGCGGTGGACCCGTCGCTCTGCTCCAGCGCGTTGAGCGCGGCCTGGGTGGCCGGGCCGACCTGCGCGTCCGCGCCGAGCCCGTAGGCGCTCTGGAACCTGCGGACGGCCGCCGCCGTGCCGGGGCCGAACTCGCCGTCGATCGAGACCCGGCTCTGGCCGGCGTGGTCGGCCGCCCAGCCCGCGACGCGGATCTGGAGCTCGGTGACGTCGGCGCCCGTGCTGCCCTCGGTGAGGGTGCGGGACCACGGGTACGCCTGGGCGGTGCCGGTCAGCAGCAGCGGGCTGACCGCCGCGGCCGCGCCGAGCACCACCGCGCCGCGCAACACCGTGCGGCGGCTCATGGGGAGGGTCATTCTCGTCCTTCCTGTAGGGAGGTTCACCGGTTGGCGAGCTGGTCGAGATCGGCCTGGGTGCCGTTGAAGACGTCGCCGGTCGCCGGCGCGGGGATGCCGTCGGGGATGGCCGCGTCGGTGTACTGCCACATCAGCCAGGTCGCCGACCCGGCGGGAAGCGCCGGCTGCGTGACGGATTGCCGGTAGTCGGCGAGCTGCATCGGATAGGCGGACAGCGCCGTCGTACCGCCCAGGCACGCGTCCAGGAACGACTTCTGGGTGTAGATGATCGGGGTCCGGCCGAACGCGGCCTGCACCTTGTCCAGCCACGCCTTGGTGTCGGCGACGGTGACGTACGGCGGGCAGCCGCCGGAGCCGTCGTCCTTCCACTCCAGGTCGAACACGGGCGGCAGGTCACCGGCGCGCTTGCCGGTGTAGCCGGTGGCCTTCACGGCGGCGATGAACCGGTCCGCCTGCGCGCCCCCGGTGCCGGCCGCCGTGCCCGTGTAAAAGTGGTACGGCCCGACGGCCAGGCCGGCGTTGCGCGCGGCGGGCAGGTCGGTGGCGAGGTAGTCGTCGGTGACGTTCAGGCCGCGGGTCGCCTTGACGGTCGCGAACTCGACGCCGGACGCCTTCACCGCGCCCCAGTCGATCGGCGCGCCGCCGGGGTGCTGGTACTTCGCCGTGTCGACGCCGTCGATCGGGTGCCCGGCGGGTTTCGGCGGCACGCAGTAGGCGTTGCGGCTGGACCAGTCGGTGACCTTCGCCCAGGTGGTGGGCCCGGCGACCCCGTCGGCACTGGCGTTGACGCAGTGCTGGAACTCGATCACCCGGTTGCGGGTGCCATCACCGAAGTTGCCGTCGATCGTCAGGGGCGGGTAGTGGCCCGGCTCCATGGCGAGGTTCAGCCGGCACTGGAGTTCCTCGACGTCGGTGCCGGTCGAACCGCTCTGCAGGGTCGGGCGGGCGGTGGACAGGCCGCACACGACGCTCTGCGCGGTGCCCGCCGTGCCCTGGGTGGCGCACTTGCGCGGCCGGGCGGACCACGAGTTCAGCGCGGCCCAGGTGTTCGGCCCGATCCGGCCGTCCACGCTCAAGGCGGCGCACTTCTGGAACACGCGCACGCGGGCGTCGGTCGCCGGGCCGAAGGAGCCGTCCGCGCCGATGGGCGGGTACCGGCTCGCCTTGGTTGCCAGGTTGAGTTCGCACTGGGCTTCGGCGACGGCGGCGCCGGTCGCCCCTTGGGCCAGGGTGGGCTGGGAGCTGGTGTGCCCGCACACCGCGACGGGTTCGGCCGCGACCGCGGTTGCGGCCGCGGCGGGGACCACCAGCAGCACCGCGACGGCCAGAGCGAGTCTTTGCATGGCGAGGAGGCTGGCAGTGGTCCACTCCACCGGTCGCCGGTCACCGCCCGATTCGGGACGCCGGGACGATCCCACCCGCCGGACCAGCGGGAACGCGGTCCCCGTGGGACGCCACTGGGACGGCGGGCCACCGGGACGTCCGGAGTTTTCCGATCCTCGCGGCAGTCGGTTCGGCTCCGCGGGCCGGTCGTGGCACGCAGGATCGCCCGCTTCGCGGCCGGCTACGCGATGCCTTCGCCTGCCGGGCTCGGGGCGGCTGTGCAGCTCCATCGCGGGCACGTCGCCGCCGTGCTGGCCCTCACCGTGGTCGCCGCCGGCCTGTTGCTGTTCCTGTTCGCCGGCTGGCTCGCGCTGATCGGCTGGGCGCTGGTCAAGGCGTTCCCGCTGCTGTGGCCGTGACCGGCGGCCACGGCCGGGCCTCCCCCAGCAAGCCGATCATGCCCGCCACCAGCCGCATCTGGTCCACCGTGCGGATGTCGGCCTCCACCAGCTTGGCCGAGCACACCAGGACCGCCAGGACCTGCGCCCGCGAGAGGGCGACGTTCAACCGGTTGCGGGACAACAGGAAGTCGAGGCCGCGGGGCAGGTCGACCGCCGAGGACGACGTCATGGTCGTGATGACCACCGGGGCTTCCTGGCCCTGGAAGCGGTCGACCGTGCCGACCCGCACGCCCGGGAAACCGGCGTCCGCCAACGCCCGCGTCACCGTGCGCGCCTGCAGGTTGTACGGGGCCACGACGACGATGTCGGTGTCGGCCAGGGGCCGCGGCGGGCCGTGGTCCGTCCACAGGCGACCGATCAGGTCCGTCACGACGTCGACGACCGCCGCGGCCTCCTCGACCGAGCGGGTCGTGTTGCCGTGGTGGTCGACCTCGGCCAGGTACAGCCCGGCGGGGACGTCCTCGAGGGCGCGCTCGGCGGCCGTCGGGTGGGCGCGCAGCTGTCCGGCGTAGGACAGCTTCGACACCGGCTCGCACACCGCGGGGTGCAGGCGCCGCGTCTCGTCGAGGAAGTAGCCGAGGTCCGCCGGCATGATGTCGGCCTCGCCGATCAGGTGGCCCAGCGCCGACGCCTCGGCGCCCGCGGGATGGGTTCCCTGCACGACCTGCGGGAGCTGCTGCGGGTCGCCCAGCAGCAGCAGGTTCTTCGCGCACATCGACACGGCCAGCGCGTCGGCCAGGGCGAACTGGCCGGCCTCGTCGATGATCAGCAGGTCGAAGGGTTCCTCGCGGATGGCGGCGTTGGCGAACGTCCACGCCGTGCCGCCGACCAGGTGCCCGGTGTCGTGCTCGTCGCGCCACTTCACCAGCGCCGGGTTGCTCTTCGGCTGCTCCCACGGCGCGGCCGGGTCCGGGGTCCGCTTGGCGCGCTTGGCGCACGGCAGCTCGGGCGCGCTCTTCTTCGCCGCGCTCAGCACGTTCTCCACGGCCTTGTGGCTGGTCGAGGTGACGGCGACGGTGCGCCCGGCCCGCACGAGCCGGGCGATCAGCTTCCCGGCGAGGAACGTCTTGCCCGCACCGGGCGGTCCCTGGACCGCGAGTGTCGAGCCGTCGAGGGATTCCACCGCCTCGATCACGGTGGCGACCAGATCCGCGCCCGGCTCCGGCAAAGCTCCGCCGCGCAGCCGCGGCGGGGTCCGCCGGAGCAGGTCGACGCCGGGGTGCCGCGGCAGCGCCGGGAGCGCGTCCACCACCAGCTGCGCGAGGTCGGCGACCGCCTCGTCCTTGGGCGAGGGCCGCACCGGGCTGCCGGGCAGCACCGCGGACGGCCGTTCGGCGCTGGTGGCGTCGGGCGGGCAGCTCTCCTCCAGCGTCAGCTCCACCGCCGACGCGGCCGCGACCTTGGCGTCGCGGGTGCCGCCGTCGTAGCGCAGCCGCACCTCGTCGCCGGGCGCGAACGGGTGCGGCCGGTCCGGGTCGCACGCCAGGACGAGGGTCCGCTTCGCGGTGCGGACGCGGCCGGCCGGCGGGACCCACTCCCCCGCCTCCAGCGACACCGGCACGGTGCACGAGGTGTCGACCTCGAGGTCGCCGAGCGGCGCGGCGAGCTGGCGGAAGTACTCCCACCAGGCGGGGTTGGTCTCGCGGCGGTGGTAGCCGACCGCGGCGGCCAGCAGCGCGCGGGCCCGCTCGTCGGCGGTGAACTCGCCCGGGTCGTCCGGCAGCCCGTCGAGCAGCGGATCGACGAGCGCGGCCAGCCGGGCGGCGCGTTCGGCGCGCCGTTCGGCGGCGACGTCCTCCTCCGCCGCGCGCAGCAGCGCGTCCTCGGGCGACTCCTCCGGCGGGGCCACGAGCTCGATGCCGGAGCCGGCGCGGACCTGGTGGAGGAACTCGAACAGCCGCAGCGCCGAGACGCAGTCCTCCTCGCTGTCCCCGGCGATGCCGCGCAGGACCTCCTCCGCGCGGCCCGGCTCGGCGGACAGCGTGAGGTACTCCTCGTAGGCCTCGACGTCCGACATGGCGGTCTTCACGTCACCCTCGCGGGTGCCGGGCCGGTAGAGCGGTTCGAGGTGCCGGAGCGAGTAGGACCGCTGCGAGACCCGCAGGGCCTTGCGGACGACGGTGTGCAGGTCCACCAGCGCGCCCCTGCGCAGCAGCTGGTCGACGGTCTCCTCGCGCGTCCCGTGCACGGCGGCGAGCCGCTTGACGGCGGTCACCTCGTAGGGCCCGTAGTGGTAGACGTGCGCCCCGGGGTGCTCGGCGACCCGCGCGGCGGCGAAGTCCACGAACTCCTCGAAGGCCCGCTTCTCCTGGGCCCGGCTGTGCGCCCAGAACGGGGTGAACCGCCGCTCGCCGTCGGGGGTGAGCGCGCCGAAGAGGAACTCCAGCCCTTCGCCCGCCAAGGCGTGCGGATCGCCCGCGAGGTCCACGAAGACGTCACCGGGATCGGGCGCCGGCAACGCGGCCAGGGCCTCGGGGTCGACGACCTCGTAGCTGACTTCGCCGGTGGCGTCCTGTTTCACCTGGAGTGCAGCCTGGGCGCGCAGGGTGGTGAACGCGGTGGCGGACAGATCCCGCGGCCGGTCGCCCGGCGCAGCCGCCGCGAGCGCCTCGACGGACCCCAGCCCGGCGGCCACGAGCTTGCGGCGCTGGTCGCCCCGCATCCCGGCGACGAGCAGCAGGTCCCGATCGGCTTCCCGGGCCGACGCGCAGTGGCGGGCGTATCCGCAGCCGGAGCAGGCCGGGCGTTCGTCGGCCCACAGCGGCGTCGGAAGCACCGGCGCGCGGCCGTCCAGCCGGGCTCGCAGCCGGTCCACCAGCGGCCGGAAGTCCTCGGTCCGCAACGTCCGGACACCGCCGTCCCCCAGGCGCAGGTGGACGTGCGGGCCGGTCGGCCACCCGGCCCGGCGCAGCGCGTCGGCGAACGCGACCAGCCGGACGACGGCCGCGGGCTTGACCTGCCGGGCCGGCTCGGCGTCGTGGACCTCGTAGCGGCCTTCGGCGTCCTGGATCAGGAAGTCCGCGACACCGGAGAAGTCCTGGTCGTGGAGAACGGCCTGGTGGATGACAGCGGCCCCCGACCACAGCGCGGCCGCGGTGGTCTCGGCCGCGGCGACGCGGTCTTCGACGTCGACCTCGAAGACGTCGTGGCCCTCACGGCGCAGCCGGGCGAGCATGGCCCGCGCGGCGGCCCGCCGCCGCCGGCCGGCACCGGGATCCTCGACGGGCCGCGGCGCACCCGGCAGGCCGGCGGCCAAGGCCTGGTCGAGCAGGCTGCGGTGTTCGCATTCGAGGAGGTCGGCGAGATCGGCTGGGGTGAGCATCGCCAGGCAGTCTGACACGGCGGTACACCCGGTCGGAGCAGCCCGCCCCGGACACGCCGTCCGGCCGGCCTCAGCAGCCGTTACCGAGGCAGCGCCGCTCCGGCAGAGCGCCCGCCGCCGTCCGAGTGAACGTCACGCGCCCTGGTTTTTGCCGGACTGGATCGCCTCGAGCAGAGCCCGGATCCTGGCGGCACGGCGTGGTTCGCCGTGCTCATCGAACAGTACGAGCGCCTCCTGCCAACAGGCGACAGCTTCGGACGTACTGCCGATTCGTCGAAGCGACACCGCCAGCGTGTCCAGCGGGATGGCCACAGACCACACGACGTAGCCGTGGGCGCGTCCGATGGCGATGGCGTCTCGGCACAACTCGATTGCCTGTTCGTGATCATCGAGTCCTTGAAAGGCTTCCGCGAGATGGTGCAACGCGGTGGCTTCACCGGTCAGATCGCCAGCGAGGCGGCGCAACATCAAGCCGCGACGGCCGTGCTCGAGGGCACACTGGTATTGAGCCAGACCGGTGTACGCCCTACTGAGATTTCCCTCGTTGACCGCTTCCAGGCGCCCGCTATCCACACCCTCGCTCAGTGGCAGCGCCTCCTGAAGGTACGGCAGTGCTTCCTCGAAGCGCCGCTGGTCACAGAACAGCATTCCCAATTGAGTCAGCGCCAATGCCAAGTCGGCATCGTTACCGACTTCGCGAGCGAGTCGAAGCAGATGCTCGAGTTCACCCAGCGCCTCCTCCCAGCGATGCAGGTACGCGAGCGTCTCACCGCGCGTGGCGCGCAACTTGAGTTCCGCTTCACGGTCGCCGAGACGCAGCGCTGCCGTCAATCCGATTTCTTCGGATTCAAGCTTTTGATCTCGGCTACCGCGGAATATCAAGAAACGAGTGCTCTGAGACAGATGCACCGCGTGCCGATACAGCCCATAGTCCATCGCTTGACGCAAGGCGGCGAGCAAATTGGTGCACTCGACCTCAAGCCAAGCCAGCGCCTGCACGCGTTCGGTTATCAACGAAGGACTTCCGGAAGAGTCCAGCTTCAGCGGAAGTCGAGAATGAGCGGGAAACGCCAACTTGTCGCATTCGTAGGCAGTGCAGGCGTACCACGACAGCAGGGACTCGACCGCATGATCGCGATCCGCACCGCTATGAAGGTGTGCCTGCTCATTGGCATAGACTCGCAAAAGATCGTGCATCCGGTAGCGACCTACCGAAACTTGCTCGATCAAATGCGCCGCGGCCAGACCTTCCAGCAAGCGGCGCGCCTGGCGCGCATCGACGTCGGCAGCCGCCGCCGCCGCGGTCAAGCTGATGTCCGGGCCGGCGTTGAGACCCAGGCATCGGAACATCCGCGCCTGGTCTGTCTGCAGGCGTCGGTAGGACCAGTCGAATACGGTTCGCACAGCCGCGCGCTCATCACCGCTCCTGCTGAGGACATCCAGTCGCTGGCGATCATCGGCAAGTTCTCCGACAACATCGGCGACGGTGGTGTGCGGCATGCCGGCAACCCTCCCGGCGGCTATCCGCAGCGCCAACGGAAGGCGCGCACACAGCCGAACCAGGTCGGCGACGGCGTCCGGCGCAGCAGCAGTTCGCGAAGCACCGAGGACCCCAGCCACAAGGTCGTGCGCTTCCGATGGTCCAAGGAGGTCCAGGGTGAGCCGAGTGGCTCCCTCGGTGATGACCAGGCCGGTAAGACTGTCGCGGCTGGTCACCAGGGCCATACAACCCGGAGCCGCCGGCAGCAGCGGGCGTACCTGATCTGCGTTGTTGGCGTTGTCGAGCACTATCAGCATTCGTCGGTCCGCCAGCGAAGATCGATAGAGGCCGGCTCGCGCATCGAGCCCTTGCGGCATCCGGTCGACCGGAGTGCCCAATGCGCGCAAGAACCCATCGAGTATCTCACTCGGTGCGGCTGGCTCCCCCGGTCCATAGCCGCGCAGGTTGGCGTACAGCGTCCCATCAGGAAACCGGTCTTGGACGCGACGCGCCCAGTGCACCGCCAATGTCGTCTTGCCGATCCCGCCGCTGCCATCGACGGCCGAGATCACCGCAGCTCCCGGAACCTGGTCACGAGAACCGCCTGTGAGCAGCGCGTCCAGTGCGGCGAGGTGCTCTGCGCGTCCCGTGAAATCCCCGACGGTCAGCGGCAATTGCCTGGGCACCCGAAGTGCATCAGCAGAGCTTTCCTTGTCGCCGGTCACAATGAGCAGTCTGTCCGAACCCGCGTCTGCGAGACCGCGGTCTGTGCGGAGTCCACCCTCTTGGAGCACCGGCCACCAGGCAGGTCTGGAATCAGCAGCGAAAGTAAGGCGAGGCGGACGACGGCGTCGGCCTTCGCGGCCGCCTCGCCCCGCCATAGCCGACGAGAACAACGCCAGCAGAACTCGCGATCGCCCTCTCCACTTATTCGAAGTATTAAGGCTTCGCCGGCGGGGTGGTGCCGGTCCGTTCGTCGCCGTAGCTGAGCCACGTTCCGGTCGGGGCGTGCTGCCCGACGCCCGGACGGTGGTAGTCGCACACGCCGTCCGGGAACGTCGTCCGCAGCCGTTTCCGGTCCGCCGCGGTGAAAGTGACCGGGTAGTCGCGGAAGTCCAGCGGGCGGAGCCGGCACTTCAGCACGTCCAGAGTCAGGCTCTCCCCCGCGACCATGCGGGTGTTGACCGCTACCGGGTACTGCGCGCCGCACTGGCCGCTCGCCGGGTACGTCAGCTTCTCGGTGATCCGCGACGCCGCGGTGAGGTAGCAGCCGTCGCCGAGGTCGGCCGGCCGGTTCGCCAGCACCTTCTGCTGGAGGCTCCGGTGCGACCCGTCGGCGTCGATCGCGGTCAGCCAGCGGTCCATCGCGCCGAGCTCGTAGACACTGGCGGCCGCCGCTTCGGGCGCGGTGGCGTGGTTTTCGATGATGACCTGGTTGCCCGCCGTGCCGTTGGCCCGCAGAAGCCGTTGCCGCATCACGTAAGACCACTCGGTGGTGTGGATGTCGTTGCCGAACCCGGCGAGGTCGAGGTCGGTCCGCTGGTCGATGATCGGCGTTTCCCGCAACCCTTGCGACGCGGAGTTCACGATGTCGTCGGCGTACACCGCGTCGAGCGCCTTCGGATCGGCGGCGATCCGTTGCGCCACGGGCTTTCCGGTGTAGTCGAGGCCGCCGATGCTCGCGTTGAGGTCCACGAACTGCGCCGCGGTGATCGTCCCGGCCTTCAGCGCGGCCAGGCCGTACTGCACGCCGGTGGTGTCCAGGGTGCTGCGCACGAACCCGGTCCGCGGGTCCCGCCCGACCTGGTTGACCAGCTGCTCGTTCGAGTTGCACTTCACCCCGCCCGGGTTGGTGACCGGATCCCACCGCGCCGGGACGGGGATGGCCGCGTTGCAGCTGCCGGTCGCGGTGGCGCGGCTGGCGAAGGTCTGGTCCCAGGAGACGCAGGTGTCGTAGCTGGGGAAGCCCGCGACGGCCTGCTTCTGCGTCGCGGTGAACGACGCGCCCGGCCCGGCGAAGTACCGGTTGAGCAAGCGGCAGTCCGACACCGGGCCGCCCACGCTCAGCGGGTCCGGGAACGAGACGCCGGGGATGATGCCGTCGACGATGCCGGGGTAGTTCTCCGCGATGTCGTACTGCTGGATCGCCCCGCCCGAGCCACCCCAGCCGATGGTGTGGGCGACCGGGCCGTAGGTCTCGATGAAGTGTTCCTTGACCATCATCGCCGCTTCGGCCGAGATGATCGGGCTGCAGTTGTTGTCGAGCACGTTCAGGCTCGACGACGTGACCGCGTAGCCCTGGGCCAGGAACAGGTCGTTGACCACGCCGCCGGTCGAGGCGCCCTGGTGGTAGCCCGCGTTGCAGCCGCCGCCGAAGGTGTAGACCAGCTTCCCGTTCCAGCTGCTGTCGGGCGCGAAAGGCGACGGCGCGCCGGCGTAGAGGGCCGCCATTTCGTAGACAGCACGGTCGATCGTGCCGCGTTCGACGCGGACCACGTACGGCACGGCGTGTCCGTTGACGGTGGCCGTCGCGAGGTCCGCGGGCCGGGTCGCCGGGTCAGCGAGCGGCGCGAACGCCCCGGCGGTGGTCTTGTACTGGTAGCTCACCTGCGTCGGCGCGCTGCACAACGGCTGCGCCGCCGGGGGCAGGCCGAACGCCTGGGTCTCGCAGTAGAACGGCAGCTGCTGGGCGCCGGAGAAGACGGGCCCGGTGATCGGGTGGTTGGTGACGCGCAGGTCCGCGCCGCGTCCGCTCGCGCGGGCGCTCAGGTCGTTGGTGCCGTTTCGCAGGCCGGTCACCAGACCGAGCAGGCTGCCGTCCGGCTGGGCGTGGAAACTCGAGGTGACGTCGTGGCCGTTGGCGCTGACGCGCACCCGCGCGGCCGGCGTTCGCTCCGGCGGAACGACCTTGACCAGCACCTGTCCCCCGCTGACGAGCGCGGGACGCGGGTTCGACACCGTCTCGATCGTCAGCTGCCGCCCGGGTGCCGGGCCGGCGGACGCCACCGCGGACCCCGTCAGCAGGACGGGCACGGTCAGGGCCGCCACGAGGACGGATGAGCGCACAGCACGGTTCGCCACCGGAGACTCCGCTCGCTCGTGGCACCGCGTCGTCGCGACACCGGGCAGGTGCCGGTATAGCACCTGCGGGCCGGACGGAACAACCGCCGCCTTCGCGCCGCGGCGCGGGTTTCAGAACCGGAACCGCACGATGCGGGACGACCGTTTCATACCCGGCAACAGGTTTAGGAGGCGGCGCACGTTCGCGGGTGCCTTGGCGCGCAGCACCGGGCTGAGCGTCTTCTGCGCTCCGGCGAGACCGGTGTCGTGCACGCTAAACCTCCGGTGGTGCCTGCAGGTCGTGGGCGCGGAACAGGACAGCGTGCTCGACACCCATGGCCTCGCCCCCCATCGCGGCGAACTTCGGGATGAAGTCCGCGGGGGCCGGGTGGTCCGGGAGCGCGGCCAGGTACGCGGCGTGCGCCTCCAGCGAAGCGACCCCGCGGCGCAGCGGCTCCCCGGTGACGTCGACGCCGTGGGTCGGCTCCGTCATGCCCGGGGTGAGGTACCAGCGCGCCGAGTGCGGTTCGAGGCCCTCGTCCTCGACCTGCTCCGGGAAGACCCACCGGTTGCCCGCGTCGCGGATCGCGTCGAGCGTCGCGAGCCCGGCCGCTCGGTGGTCGGCCTGGTCGAACCCGTACGGCGTCTCGACCTCGAACGCGCTGCCGAACACGACGTCGGGCCGGAACCGGCGGATCTCCCGGCAGATGTCCCGCCGCAGGTCCAGTCCGTAGACGAGTACCCCGTCCGGATGTTCGAGGACGGTCAGGTGCTCGACGCCGACGACGTCGCAGGCGGCCCGCTGCTCGGCGACCCGCAGGCGAGCCGTCTCCTCGGGTGGGTTCGGCATGCCGGCCTCGCCGCGGGTGAGCAGCAGGTAGCCGACCTCGATCCCGCGCGCGGTCCACCGGGCGACGGCCGCGGACGTGCCGTACTCCATGTCATCGGGGTGCGCGACGACGCAGAGCACGCGCCGGAAGGACTCGTCGGGCAGAGCGGGTAATGTCATGCGGGCCATCCTGCCGTGTCCGGCCCGTCCCGGAGGGCCGAAGACCTTCCGCCCCTAGACTTCACCCCATGCGGGAAAAGTTCCACGACGAGCTGGCCGAGCTGGGCAACCAGCTGACGAACATGTGCCGGCTGGCGGCGGAGTCGATGCGCCGGGCGAACACCGCGCTGCTGACCGCGGATCTGGCCCTGGCGGAGCAGGTCCTCGGCAGCGACAGCGACCTCGACGACGCCCGGGCGGAGTGCGAGATCCACGCCCAGTCGCTGCTGGCGTTGCAGGCTCCCGTCGCCGGTGACCTCCGCACCACCTTGGCCGCGGTCTACTGCGCGGAGAAGATCGAGCGGATGGGCGACCTCGCCGCCCACATCGCCGACACCGCCCGGTTCGGCCACCCCGACCAGGTGGTCCCCGCCGAGCTGGAAGCCACGTTCGCCGAACTCGGCGACGTCGCCGCCGGCATGGCCGACCGGCTGGCGGAGCGGATCACCGGCGACGCCACCGGCGCGTACGCCGAACTGCACGAAACCGACAACACGATCGACTCCCTGCACGCCGGGGTGCTCCGGCTGATCACCGGCGACCGCTGGGAACACGGGGTCCAGTCCGCGACCAGCCTCGCCCTCCTCGCCCGCTTCTACGAACGGTTCGCCGACCAGGCGGTCTCGGTCGCCAAGCGGCTCGAGTTCGCCGAGACCGGCGGTCTGCCGTCCCGCTGATCCGCGAGGCCGCGGCGCACCGGAAACCCCGCGCGGGCATCATGGCGGCCATGCCGCACCGCGTCCTGCTCGCCGACGACGACCGCGCCATCCGCGAGTCCCTCGTCCGGGCCCTCGACCTCGAGGGCTACCACGTCACCGAGGTCACCGACGGCGTCAGCGCGCTCGCCACGGCCCGGCGCGACGAGTTCGACGTGCTGATCCTCGACGTGATGATGCCCGGCGTCGACGGCCTCGGCGTCTGCCGCGTGCTGCGTGCGGAAGGCGACCAGACGCCGATCCTGATGCTGACCGCGCGGGTCGAAACCCCCGACCGGGTGGCCGGGCTGGACGCCGGGGCCGACGACTACCTGCCCAAGCCCTTCGAGCTCGACGAGCTCCTCGCCCGGCTGCGCGCCCTGTTGCGCCGCACGTCGGCGGAACCCGACGCGCGGCGCTCGCTCCGGCTGGGCGAGCTCGCGGTCGACCCGGCCGCCCGGCGGGTGTGGTGGCAGGGCACCGAGATCACGCTCTCCAAGACCGAGTTCGACCTGCTGGAACTGCTGGTGCGCAACGCCGGGATCGTGCTCGACCGCACCACGATCTACCAGCGCATCTGGGGGTACGAGTTCGGCGCGGACTCCAAGAACCTCGCCGTCTACATCGGCTACCTCCGGCGCAAGCTCGAGCAGGCCGGCGCGGCGGACCTGATCCACACCGTCCGCGGCGTCGGCTACTCGGTGCGGCCGGCGTGAACCTGCGCAGCAAGCTCGCGATCGCCTTCGCCGGCGTCGGCGCGGCCGCGGCGATCCTCGTCGGCGTCTTCAGCTACCAGGCCGCCTCCCAGCGCATCGACGCCGAGCTCGACCGGTCGCTGCTCACGACGTCGGCGGAGGTCGCGGCCGGCGCCACGCAGGTGCTCGCGCCGAGCCCGGTCACCCGCGGCCCCGATGACGACGACCACGACGAGGCCCAGCCGATGGTCGCCCAGGCGATCGCCGCGGACGGCGGCGTCCGCGCGATCGGCGGCCGCCGGGTCCGCCTCGACGTCGGCGACGACGACCGCGCGCTGGCCGCGACCGGCGCGCTCGGCGACCACCGCTACTGGAACTTCACCGCCGGCCGCGACGACTACCGCGTGATCACCGTGGCGCTCGGGCCCGGCCGCGGCGCCGTCCAGCTCGGCATCGACGTCGACGAGTCCCGGCGTGTGCTCGGCGAGCTGGCCACCCGCATCACCGGCGTCAGCGCCCTGGTCCTGGTGGTCGCGGCCCTGGCCGGCTGGCTGCTGGCCCGCCAGATCACCCGGCGGCTGGTCCGGCTCACCGACGTGACCGAGCAGGTCAGCGACGGCCGCCTCGACGACGTCACCGTGCCCACGGGCGGCCGCGACGAGGTCGGCCGGCTCGCGACCTCGTTCGACCGGATGCTCGGCCGGCTCGCCGACGCCCGCGCCGACCAGGACCGCCTGGTCCAGGACGCCGCCCACGAACTGCGGACCCCGCTGACCAGCCTGCGCACCAACGCCAGCGTCCTGCGCCGGTTCGCCGAGCTCACCCCGGAATCCCGCGCCCGCCTGCTCGACGACGTCGACGGGGAAACCCGCGAGCTGACCCACCTCGTCGACGAGCTGGTCGAGCTCGCCACCCGCCGCTACGAGGCCGAAGAGCCGGCGCCGCTCGAGCTGGGCGAGGTGGCCGAGCGCGCCGCCGAGCGCGTCCGGCGCCGGTCGGGACGCACCATCACCGTCACCGCCGACACGTCGGCGGTGAACGGCCAGGCGAAAGCGCTCGAACGCGCCGTCTCGAACCTGCTGGAAAACGCGGTCAAGTTCGCGCCCGACGGGCCGGTCGAGGTCGTCGTCCGCGCCGGCCGGGTCCAGGTGCTCGACCGCGGGCCGGGCATCGCCGACGACGACGCGGTCCGCGTGTTCGACCGCTTCCACCGCGCGGACGGCGCCCGCGGCCTGCCCGGCTCCGGCCTCGGCCTGGCCATCGTGCGGGACATCGCCCTCGCCCACGGCGGCAGCGTGTTCGCCGAACCCCGCCCCGGCGGTGGCGCGGTGGTCGGGTTCACCGTCGGAGCCGATCTTCTCTTACCGAACTCTCACCCCGGTCACGTCGACGGCTAACCGGGCCCGGGAAGGCTGGACCGCGGAAGCGATCACCCGAGGAGCCCGATGTCCGCCACTCTCACCGCCCGCCGCGTGGCGCGGCCCGCGGTGCGCGCGTGGTGGCGGGACGCCGCGGGCCTGACGGCGTGGCTGAGCGTCCTGTTCGTGGTCGCGCTCTGGGTGTCCGGCCGCGGCCTGCAGGACCTCGGCACGGACTTCTTCACCTCCACCGGGCGGCTGACCGGGCTGCTGTCGGCGGACCTCCTGCTGCTGCAGGTGCTGCTGATGGCGCGGATCCCGTGGGTGGAGCGCAGCTACGGCCAGGACGAGCTGGCCCGCCGGCACCGGCTCGCCGGGTTCACCTCGATCACCCTGCTCGCCGCCCACCTCGTGCTGATCACCCTCGGCTACGCGGCGACCGACCGCTCCGGCGTCCTGGCCGAAGCGTGGGCGCTGGTGACGACCTACCCGGGCATGCTCCTGGCGACCGCCGGCACGGCCGCGCTGGCCATGGTCGCCGTGACGTCGGTGCGGGCGGCCCGGCGGCGGCTGCGCTACGAGTCCTGGCACCTGCTGCACCTCTACGCCTACCTCGGCGCCGGGCTCGCGCTGCCGCACCAGCTGTGGACCGGCGCCGACTTCACCGCCTCCCCGGTCGCCACCGCGTTCTGGTGGACCGCCTACGCCTCGGCGGCCGGCGCCGTGCTCGTGTTCCGCGTCGGGCTGCCGGTGTGGCTCAACGTCCGGCACCGCCTGGTCGTCGAGCAGGTCGTGCCCGAAGGCCGCGGGGTCGTCTCGGTGTACCTGCGCGGCCGCGACCTCGACCGGCTTCCGGTGGCGGCGGGCCAGTTCTTCGTCTGGCGGTTCGTCTCCGGGCCGGGCTGGACGCGGGGCAAGCCGTTCTCGCTCTCGGCCGCCCCGGACGGGCGTCGGCTGCGGATCACGGCGAAAGACCTCGGCGAGGGCAGCCGCCGGCTCGCCGGTCTGCGCCCCGGCACCCCCGCGCTGTTCGAAGGCCCGTACGGCCGCCTGACCGGGACCGTCCGAAAAGGACGGAAGCTCGCGCTGTTCGCCTCCGGAATCGGGATCACGCCGTTGCGCGCGCTCCTGGACGAACTCCCCTACCAGTCCGGGGAAGCCGTGCTGTTCCAGCGCGCCGGCCGTCCGGCGGACCTGCTGTTCCGCCGGGAGCTGGAGGAACTCGCCGCCCGTCGCGGGATCCGGATCCACTACCTGCTCGGCCGGCGCTCGCGCGACCGCGCGTCGTGGCTGCCCGCCGGGTACGCCCCGGTGCCCGACGAGCAGGTGCTGCGCCACCTCGTGCCCGACATCGCCGACCACGACGTCTACGTGTGCGGCCCCGACGCCTGGACCGGCGCCGTGCTCGAGAGCGCGCGCCGCGCCGGCGTGCCCGCCGACCGCGTCCACGCCGAGCGGTTCGCCTGGTAGGAAAGGACTTCCGATGCGCAGGATCGCCATCGCCTTCGCGGCGACCGTGTCCGTCGTCGTGCTGCTGTTCAGCTACCGCACCAGCACCGACCAGACGCCGGTCGCCACCAGCCGGCCGACCCGCACGACGAGCCCGCCCACCTCCGGAGCACCCACCTCCGGAGCGCCCGCTGCCGGGACCGGCGGGACGTTCACCGGGGACGCCGCCGACACCCGCTACGGCCCGGTCCAGGTGCGGATCACCGTCGCGGGCGGCAAGATCACCGACGCCCAGGCCATCGAGTACCCGCAGGAAAGCGGTCGCGACGTCCGGATCAACTCGGCGGCCGTGCCGGAGCTGAACCAGGAGGCACTGCAGGCCCAGAGCGCGCAGATCGACACGGTCAGCGGCGCGACGTACACCTCCGAGGGCTACCAGCAGTCGCTGCAGTCGGCGATCGACCAGGCCCACCGCTAGCCCGTTCCCATCCCTCCACAAAGGACACCATGACCACCCTGAACGGCCTTCCCGCCCACGTGCTGCTCGTGCACGCGATCGTCGTCCTGCTCCCCTTGTCCGCCCTGTTGCTGGTCCTCAGCGCGCTCTGGCCCGCCGCGCGCGGCAAGCTCGCCGGCCCGAACGCGATCCTGTCCGTCGTCGTCGTGGTCCTCGTCCCGATCACGACGGACGCCGGCGAATGGCTGGAGCGCCGCGTCGCCTCGACCCCGCTCGTGCGGGACCACACCCAACTCGGCGACACCGCGCTGTGGGTCGCGCTCCCGGTGGCCGTGCTCGCGCTCCTCGTCTGGTGGCGCCGGCGGGAGAGCCTGCGGACCCCGGCGACCGGCCGGACGTTCCTGGCCCCGGCGTCGAAGGCGGCGACGGTGGTGCTGTCGGTCCTCGCCGTCGTGGCCGCGGGCGCGGCGGTCTACGACATCTACCGCATCGGCGACTCCGGCGCGCAGGCCAGCTGGCAGGGCCAGTTCAGCTCGACCCCGGCGCCGCGCGGGCCCGGCGGCTGAGCCCGAAGACGGACGGGAGGAACTGCTCACGAGGACCGCGCTTCCGCCTCTGACCGGGTGGAACCCTCGGGATGCGGGCGAGCGTCCTCGGGCCGGACCACCTCGAGCCGACCCGAGCGAGCCGGGCGCGTTCACCCTCCGCGTCCATATCGGACGCCGCGTGCATGACCCGCGGTCGTGCGGGGTAACCCCGCCGCGATCAACCCCGGCGTCCGGCCGGGACGACCGAAGGGACCCGACATGAGCCTGAACGACGACGACATCTCCACGACCTCCGGCGGCGGGCCGGAAGGCCCGGCCGACTCCGGGGCCGGCGAAGGCACCCCCGGCCAGCACGACGGCGGAGCCGACGGCGGCGCGGACAGCGGCGCCGAGGGCCCGGCCGACTCCGGCGCGAGCGAAGGCACCCCCGGCCAGCACGACGGCGGAGCCGACGGCGGCGCGGACAGCGGCGCCGAGGGCCCGGCCGACTCCGGCGCGAGCGAAGGCACCCCCGGCCAGCACGACGGCGGAGCCGACGGCGGCGCGGACAGTGGCGCACGCTGATCTCGGCGAGCCCGTCGCCGGCACCGAGGACCCGGACACAGGCTTCTCGGTGCCGGCGGGCGCTCGCCCCCAGGCCACCCTGCGGCGGCTCGTCGGCCCGGACGTCGACGGCTTCGCCGCGCGGCACTGGGGCCGCGAACCTCTCCTCCGGGCCGGCGCCGGCGAGAACGGCTTCCCCGACCTGCTCGACCTCGACGGCGTCGACGAGCTCCTCTCCCGCCGCGGCCTGCGCACGCCGTTCCTGCGCCTCGCCCGCGACGGCGCCGTGCTCGACTCCGGCGCGTTCACCGGGGGTGGCGGCGTCGGCGCGGAGATCGGCGACCAGGTCCGCGACGACAAGGTCGCCGCCCTCTTCGGCGACGGCAGCACGATCGTGCTGCAGGGCCTGCACCGCACCTGGCCGGCCATCGCGGACCTCGCCGTGTCCCTCACCGACGAGCTCGGCCACCCGGTCCAGGCCAACGCCTACATCACTCCCCCGTCGTCGCAGGGCTTTTCCGCGCACTACGACGTGCACGACGTGTTCGTGCTGCAGCTGGCCGGCCGCAAGCACTGGACGGTGCACGCTCCCGTCCACGAAGCCCCGCTGCGCGGCCAGCCCTGGGCCGAACGCGCGGAAGCCGTCGCCGCCCGCGCGCGCGACGACGTTCCGGTGCTCGACCGGGTGCTCGAGCCCGGAGACGTCCTCTACCTGCCGCGCGGCTGGCTGCACTCGGCCACCGCGCTCGGCGACGTTTCCGCCCACCTGACCATCGGCGTCCACGTCGTCACCCGGTACGCGCTGGTCGAGGCGCTCGCCGACCTCGTCGCCTCCGACGAGCGGCTGCGCACGTCTCTGCCGCTGGGGGTCGACGTCGCCGAGCCCGCCGACCTCGCCGCCGACCTCGACGTCGTGCGGGCGGCGCTGGCCGAAGCGCTGACCACCGTCACCGCCGACGACGTCGCGCGGCACATCTGCGCCCGGGTGTGGCCGGGCGGGCGCCCCGAGCCTGTCGGCCCGATCGCCGCCGCGCGGTTCGCCCACGAGCTCACCCCCGGCGACACCGTGCGTCGCCGGCACGGCCTGCGCCACCGCCTCGACGACACCGGCGACGGCCGGGTCGCTCTGGAGCTGGCTGACCGCCGGATCACGCTGCCCCCGGCCGCGGCCGAGGCGCTGCGCGCGGTCCTCGACGGGCGGCCCTGGCGCGTCGGGTCGCTCCCGGGCCTGCCCGAGGCGGACCAGCTCGTCCTCGTCCGGAGACTGCTGCGGGAAGGCGTCCTCGTGGCCTGCACTCCATGACCCCCATGCCGCTCACCGGACGGCCGCGCTGCGCGGACCTGGCCGACGCCGCGGGTGACGCCCGGGAAGGCACGGCGCCGCCGGCGGACCAGTGGCTGCTCGTCGAGCACGCGGGGCCGTGGGAGCGCAGCGCCCTCGCGGCGTTCGACGCGGACGTGCTGGCCGCTCTTTCCGGCTGGGCGGCCGAAACCCGCGGCCGGGTCGTGCTGATCCGCCGACCGGGACGCCGCACCCCGCGAGCGGACGGCCCGCGCCGGTGGTTCCGCGTCGACGCCCGCCCCGGCCGCGAGGAGATCCGGGCCGGCGAATACCAGGGCGACGCCGAGGTCGCGGCCGTGCCGCACCTCGCCGGGCGCCGGTCGGACCGGCCGCTGACGCTGGTTTGCGCGCACGGCAAGCACGACACCTGCTGCGCGATCCGCGGCCGCCCGCTCGCGGCGGCGCTGGCCGCGGCCGACCCGGAGGGCACCTGGGAGTGCAGCCACATCGGCGGGTGCCGGTTCGCCCCGGCGCTCGTGCTGCTGCCCCACGGGTTCACCTTCGGTGGCGTCGGACCGGCCGAGGCGCTCGCCCTCGTGCGCGGCTACGCGCACGGAACGCTCACCCCGGACGCCCTGCGCGGGCGGTCCTCGGTTTCCCCGGTCGTCCAAGCGGCACAACACCACGCGCGCGTCGCCACCGGCGCGACGGGCGTGGACGACCTGCAGCCGGTGGCCTGCGCCCGGGAGGACGACAGCGCCTGGCGCGTGACGCTGACGCGGCCCGACTGCACCGTCCTGCTCCGGGAACGGCTCGTGACGGTGGACCGGCCGTTGACGTGTGCCGCCCGGCCGCCGGGCCGCGTCCGGGTTTTCGACCCGGTCGGAGTGTTCCGCCCGGTTGACCGGTAGCCCGTCGTTCGCGGGGACTGGTCGAGGAGTGCCGGGCGACCACCGTTGGGCGGTACGCCCCGGCGCGGGCGTGCCCCACGATGAGGCGATGGAGGTCCACCCCTACCCCTTCGGGGACGCCGTGGCGCTGCAGGTCCACCCGCGGTTCGCCGAGCTGCGGGAGGCGCGCGCGCCGGTCCGCGTCACGATGCCCTACGGCGGCGACGCCTGGCTCGTGACGCGGTACGAGCAGACGCGGTTCGTGCTGTCCGACCCGCGGTTCTCGCGCGCCGCCGCGGCCGGGGCCGACGTGCCGCGCGGACGTCCCGGCCTCGAACCGGCCGGCAACCTGCTGGCCATGGACCCGCCCGGGCACCACCGGATCCGCGCGCTGGTGGCCAAGGCGTTCACCGCCCGCCGGGTGGAACTGCTCGAACCGCGGATCCGGGAAATCGCCGACACGCTCCTCGACGGCCTCACCCCGCCCGCCGACTTCGCGTCGGCTGTGGCTTGGGAGCTACCCGTGCTGGTGATCAGCGAGCTGCTCGGCGTGCCGGCGGACCAGCGCCGGATGGTGCGCGAGTGCACCGAAACACTGGTCGCCTCGGGCGGAGCCGTGACCCCCGCGGACGTCACGGAGGCACGCGCAAGGCTGGCGGGAGCACTGAACACGCTGATCGCGCAGCGCCGGGCGAAGCCCGCCGACGACCTGCTGACCGCGCTCGTCGCGGCTCGCGACGAGGAAGACCGCTTGAGCGACAACGAACTGCTCATGCTCGGCGTCGCCCTGCTGGCCGGCGGCCACGAGACCACCGCGAACCTGACCGGCAGCTTCCTGGTGCAACTGCTCTCCGACCGCGAACGGTGGACGACGCTCGTCGCCCATCTCGAGTTGATTCCGTCGGCGGTGGAGGAGCTGCTGCGGTACGTGCCGCTGGCGACGGTCGCGGATCTCGCGCGGATCGCCAAGGAGGACCTCGAAATCGGCGGCCAGGCCGTCCGAGCCGGCGACGCGGTCCTGGTCCAGCTGGACTCGGCCAACCGCGACGAATCGGTGTTCGCCTCGGCCGAGGACCTGGACTTCGGCCGCAAGGTCAACCACCACGTGGCGTTCGGGTTCGGCGTGCACCACTGCGTCGGCGCGCCGCTGGCGCGGTTGGAACTGCGCGTCCTGCTGTCGACGTTGGTCCGCCGGCTGCCGGGCCTGCGCCTCGCGATCCCCGCGGACGACCTCGAGTGGCGCCGCGGCGGATTGATGCGCGGGGTCACGAGCCTGCCCGTCACCTGGTAGTCAAGACGGAAAGGCCTTTCTTCGCGGGCACTGCCGCTTCCGTTGTCACCATTGGCTTTCCGGCCGACGGCGACCGGTGGCCCGGTTGCCCCGGGAGCACCGATTTCGACGGGCTGTGCGTCTCCGACTCCTCCTTGGTGCCCCTTCGGGCATGGTTCCCACACCGGAAGACCGAGTTCGCTACTGTCGGCTGTTCCGACCACCTGATCGTGAACTCTGCAGTAGGGGGCCCCGCGCGGTGAGTAATCCGCTGGTTGCGCCGGTGAAGGATTCGACGAGCGCCATCTCCGGGGTGTCGCTGCTGGAAAGCGCCTCCGACCTGAAGTCGGCGATCGAGAGCGGCGACTGGGCGTCCGTGGCGATGGGTGCGGTGGGGACCGCGCTCGACGCGCTGTCGATGGCGATGGACCCGTTCGGTGCCATCCTCGCCGCCGGTGTCGGGTGGCTCATCGAGCACGTCGGCCCGCTCAAGGAAGCCCTCAACGCCCTCACCGGCAACGCGGACGAGATCTCGGCGCAGTCGGCGACCTGGACGAACGTCGCCAAGGAGCTGGAAAGCGTTTCCGCCGACCTGGTGGACCTGGTGAAGGCGGACCTCGGCGGGTGGTCGGGTCCGGCGGCCGACGCCTACCGCAAGCGCGCCGACGACACCTCGACGCTGCTCACCGCCGCCCAGAAGGGCAGCGAAGGCGCAGCCAGCGGCGTCAAGACGGCCGGCGAGGTCGTCGCGGCGGTCCGGACCCTCGTGCGCGACATCATCGCCGAACTGGTCGGGCACCTGATCTCCTGGGCACTGCAGGTCGTGTTCACCCTCGGCATCGGGCTGACCTGGGTCGTCCCGCAGGTGGTGGCCGCGGTCGCGAAAACGGCGTCGAAGATCAGCGGGCTCACCACCAAGCTGGTCAAGGCGCTCCGGGCGCTGATGCCGCTGCTGAAGCGGGCCGGCTCGCTGTTCGACGACGCCGGCAAGGCACTGAAGAACATCAAGCCGGGCAAGGCCGCGCCGGCGCCGAAGCACGCCGACATCAACGGCAGTCCCAAAGGCCTCGACGGGCCCAAGGGCAAGGGCGGCGACTCCACCAGCACCGCCGGTGACCACAGCGGGGGCAGCCCGAACGGGCACAAGGGCGACTCCGCCGGGGACAAGGGCAACGGTTCCCCGGGCCACGGCGACTCCACCAGCCCGTCCGGCACACCCGGCAAGGGCCCGGACACCTCCGGGAACCACCAGGGCGGCACCGGCTCCCGCGGCAACCCCGACGACACCAAGCCGCAGGGCATCCGCGACCAGGGGGAGAACAACCGCTCGATCGGCAACGAGGTCTGCGTGACCGACCCGGTCGCCGTCTCGACCGGGCAGATGGTGATGGAAGAGGTCGACGCGAGCCTGCTCGGGGTGCTGCCCCTGGTGTTCCGGCGGACGCACTTCTCCGGCTACCGCGCGGGACTCTTCCTCGGCGGCAGCTGGGTGTCCACTGTGGACCAGCGGATCGAGGCCGACGCGCACGGCGTCAGCTTCGCCGCCGAAGACGGCACCCTGCTGCGCTACCCGACCCCGGGCACGGACGACTGGGTCGTGGCGGAAAGCGGTCCGCTGCGCCCGCTGAAGCTCGCGCCGGACGGCGGTTACCTGGTCGACGACCAGGAGCTGGGCCGGCTGCTCTACTTCGCGCCGGGCGCGGGGCGCGCGTTGCTGACCTCGGTGACCGACCGCAACGACAACGCCTTCGAGGTCGTGCGCGCCGACGACGGCCGGCCGCTGGAGATCCGGCACACCGCCGGGCACCGCGTCCGCTTCGAAACCGTCGACGGGCTCGTCACCGCGCTGTTCGCGGTCACCGGCGACGGCGAGGTCGAACTGGTCCGCTACGGCTACGACCGCCGGAACCTGGTCTCGGTCACCAATCCGTCCGGGCAGCCGATGACCTACACCTACGACCGCGCGGGGCGCATCGTGGGCTGGACCGACCGCAACGACGAGTGGTTCCGCTACCACTACGACCACGCCGGCCGCGTCGTCCGCACCGAAGGCTCGGGCGGCTTCCTGGACTGCGTGCTCGAGTACGACCCGGAGAACCGCGTCACCCGCTCCACCGACGCGCTCGGCCACACCTCCGAGTTCCACTTCAACGAAGCCGGCCAGGTGGTCCGCGAGGTCGACCCGCTCGGGCAGGCGACGCTCTCGGAGTGGGACGCCCGCGGCCACCTGCTGAGCTCGACGGACCCGTTGGGGCGCACCACGCGCTTCCGCTACGACGAGCTCGGCAACCTCGTCGCCGAGATCCGCCCGGACGGCACGGAACGCACCTGGGAGCGCGCCGCGGACGGGCGAGCGGTGACGGTCCACGACGCGCCCGGCGTCGCGACGCGCCAGGAGTTCGACGAGCGGGGCAACCTCACCGCGGTCGTGGCGCCGGACGGCGCGACCACCCGGTACCGCTACGACGACCACGGGTTCACGGTCGCGCTGACCGACCCCGCCGGGGCGACGGCCACCATCGTCAACGACGCGGCCGGCCTGCCGGTCGCCGTGACCGACCCGCTCGGCGGCGTCACGCGCTACGAGCGGGACGAGTTCGGGCGCGTCGTCGCGATCACCGACCCCGTCGGCGGCGTCGAGCGCTTCGGCTACTCCGTGGACGGAAAGCTGGCCTGGCACCAGAACCCCGACGGCACCCAGGACCGGTGGGTGCTGGACGGCGAGGGCAACAACCGGATGCACACCAGCGCGGCCGGCGGCGTCACCCGCTACGAATACGGCGGTTTCGACCAGCCGACGGCGCAGATCCTCCCGGACGGCAGCCGGATCTCGGTCGGCTACGACGGCGAACTGCGGGTCGAGGCGGTGACCAACGAGCAGGGCCGGGTCTGGCGCTACGAACGGGACGCGGCCGGGAACCTGGTGCGGGAAACCGACTTCGCCGGTGGCGTCACGACGTTCGGCTACGACGCGGCCGGCCGACTCGTCGAACGCGTCCGCCCCGACGGGCAGCGCACGACGTTCCGCTACGACCTCGCCGGCCACCTGGTCGAGCAGAGCGACGGCAGCCGCACCACCCGGTTCGAGGTCAGCGCGACCGGGCAGCTGCTCTCGGCCGACGACGGCACCACGCGGGTCAGCTACGAGCGGGACGCGGTGGGCCGGGTCCTGGCCGAGACGGTCAACGGCCGCACGATGCGCTCCGCCTACGACGCCGCGGGCCGCCGGGTGCACCGGACCACGCCGTCCGGCGCGGAAAGCGCGTGGGAGTACGACGCCGCCGGCCTGCCGGTCGCGGCCCGGCTCGCCGGCCGGGACCTGCGGTTCGCCCACGACGCCGCGGGGCGCGAAGTGCGCCGCACCCTCGGCACCGGCGCCACCCTGCTGCAGACCTGGACGCCGAACTCGCAGCTGGCGTCCCAGGTGATCACCGACCGGTCCAGCGCCGCCCGCCAGCAGCGCTCCTACGGCTACCGGGCCGACGGCGAGCTGGTCTCGCTACACGACCAGGCGGCCGGTCCGCGCGAGTTCGGCCTCGACCCGCTCGGGCGGGTCACCGAGGTGCGGTCCCCGCGCGGCGCCGAGTCCTACCGCTACGACGAAGCCGGGAACGTCACTGAAGCGTCGTGGCCCACGGCCGAGCCGGACCTCGTGGGCCGGCGGACGTTCGTGGGCCCGCTCGTCACCGCGGCCGGCGGGACCCGCTACGGACACGACCGGCGCGGGCGGGTCGTCCTCCGGGAACGCACGATGCCCGGCGGCGCGAAGCTGACCTGGCGGTTCACCTGGGACGACGACGACCGGCTCGTCGCGGCCGGGGTTCCCGACGGCAGCCGCTGGCACTACACCTACGACGCGCTGGGCCGCCGCGTCGCCAAGGAGCACCTGGCCGCCGACGGCCGGACGCCGCTCGAGCGCGTCGAGTTCACCTGGGACGGACAGCTGCTCGTCGAGGAAGCCCGGCACACGCCCGACGGGGTGCAGGCCACGGTGTGGGACTACGAGCCCGGCGACTACCGGCCGCTCGCGCAGCGCGGCCGCCTGTCCCGGCCGGGACAGGCGTGGGTGGACACCCGGTTCGACGCCATCGTCGCCGACCTGACGGGCAGTCCCGCGGAGCTGGTCGACGACCAGGGCCGGATCACGTGGTGCGCGCGCACGAGCGTGTACGGCGCCCCCGCCGGTGCGGGTTCCCCGGCGGCGACCCCGCTGCGGTTCCCCGGGCAGTACTTCGACGCCGAAACCGGGTTGCACTACAACGCCCAGCGCTACTACGACCCGGTGACCGCGCGCTACCTCAGCCCGGACCCGCTCGGCCTGGTACCCGGCCCCAATCCCTACGCCTACGTGGACAACCCGTTCGGGCAGATCGACCCGCTCGGCCTCGCGCCGCAGTCCTGCGGCAAGCCGAAGCTGACGCTCGACACGAACATCGGGAACAACCCGATCATGCAGTCGCCGGGCGGCGGGAAGTACAGCCAGTCCCCGGGCGGCGGCTGGTACAAGGAGTCGGCGCCGGCGGGGCCGAACAAGAACAAGAAGAACCGCCCGGCGGCGGGCATGGACAACCCGAGCTGGACGCACCAGAACATCCGGCCGATGTTCGAAGACTCGCTGGTCAACAAGCACCAGATGCCGCCCGGCCTCAAGACCGACGCGCAGAACAAGTGGATGCAGAAGCACGGCCAGTTCCAGACCTACCACCAGGACGGCACGCCGGACCAGATCGTCCCCAAGAAGAACGCCATCATGGGGCACAACAAGGCGGCGGGGACCTACTTCAACGAGACCGGGCACAAGCTGCCCATCGAGGACAACAAGCACTACAACCGGCAGGGCAGCAGCTACGGCCAGGTCGAGTACTCGAAGAGCTCGTCCGGCACCGGCGCGCACGAGGACAAGTACATGCCCCCGCGCCCCGACCGCGGCTCGCACCCGACGTACACGAACCCGGGCGCGCCGAACCACACGGGCGGCCCGTGGCCGTCGTACCCCCAGGCGCCGAACGGCCTGCCCCCAGGCTCGTCGGGCGTCCTGCCCGACGGCACCCCGATGCCGCACGCGCCGACCAGCGAACGGCCGGGGTCGGGTCTCCCGCCGGTCCACACCCCACCGGCGTCACCCACCGGGCCGCCGGCGAAGCGGCCGAGGTTGGGTTAGCTGAGCTGCCCGGGAGGTTGGTCGGCCGCGTGGACGGTGGCTTGCCGCCGGGTGAGCTGTGGAGCCGATGCGGCGAGCCAGGCGCGCCCGCGCAGCACCGCGGTTCCGGCGGTTTCGTCGGGCTGGGTCAGCGAACCGGGGTTCCCGCCGCCCCGGTCGATCCGGGACAAGGGGTTGATCCGGCACCGCACCAGCGCCGCGTGCGCCGTGGATGCGGGCAGCCGCGCGGACCCAGCCGCCGCCGCACTGTCGGGGCGGGCGGCAGTTGCGGTCGGCCGTCCCGGAAAGCTGATGCCGCTCAAAGGAACTCGAGCGGCATCAGCGGGCGCGCAGCACCCAAGCCCGGCCGGCCAGTCCGATCGCGAACATCCCCAGCCCCGCGCACACCGACTCCCAGGGCAGGGTCGCGACGAGCAGCAGGCAGCCGAGCAGGCCGAGCACGTTGAGCCACCGCGGCCAGCGCCGGTTCTCCGCGCTCTGCGTGAACGCCGAGGCGTTGGCGATCGCGTAGTACACCAGCACGCCGAACGACGAGAAGCCGATCACCCCACGCAGGTCCACCGTGAGCACCAGCACCGAAACCACCACCGCGAGCGCGAGCTCGGCGTGGTGCGGCACGCGGAAGCGCGGGTGGACCGCCGCGAGCCAGGGGGGCAGGTCGCGTTCGCGGGCCATCGCCAGGCTCGTCCGGCCGATCCCGGCGATGAGCGCGAGCAGCGCGCCCAGTGCGGCGAGCGCACCGCCGACGCGGACCACGGGGACCAATCCCCCGGCACCGGCGCCGTCGAGCGCGGAGACCAGCGGGGCGGCCGCGTTCGCGAGGCCGTCCGGCCCGGCGGCGAGCAGCGCCGCGACCGCGACGACGAGGTAGAGCACCACCGCCAAGCCCAGCGCGATCGGGATCGCGCGCGGAATGGTCCGCCGGGGATCGCGGACCTCCTCGCCCATCGTGGCGACCCGCGCGTACCCGGCGAAGGCGAAGAACAGCAACCCGGCGGACTGGACGATCCCGTAGAACCCGGCCGAGGTCAGCGACTCGACCCCGCCGAGGTTCCGGGTCGTGGCGCCCCCGCCGAACGCGATCCCGCCGAGCACCACCGCCAGCGCGACCAGGCTGGTGCCGACCAGGATCCGCGTCAGCGCCACGGTTTTGGTGATCCCGCGGTAGTTCAGCGCGGCCAGGCCGAGCACTCCCGCGACGGCGACCAGCCGCTGCAGCCACACCGGTCCGGGCACCGCGTAGGTGGCGAAGGTCAGCGCCATCGCGGCGCACGACGCCGTCTTGCCGACGACGAACCCCCAGCCCGCGGTGAACCCCCACCACGGCCCGAGCCGCTCGCGCCCGTAGACGTAGGTCCCGCCGGATACCGGGTACTGCGCGGCGAGCTGGGCCGACGCGACGGCGTTGCAGTAAGCGATCACGGCCGCCAGCGCCAACCCGACCAGCAGACCCGTCCCCGCGGCCTTGGCGGCCGGCCCGAAGGCGGCGAAGATCCCGGCGCCGATCATCGAGCCGAGACCGATCACGACGGCGTCCTTGGTGCCCAGCCGGCGTTCCAACGAGGGCGGCGGGACTTCGGTATCGGGCACGCCAGGACGATACATCAAACCAGATTGATAGATCGGAACTCCGCGGAAACCTCGGGTGGACGGCGCCGCTCAGTCTTCGAGCCCGGCGTGTTCCAGGTCGAGCAGGCGCTGGATGCGCCGCCGGGTGCCGTCGGTGATTTCGCCGGCTTCGAACAGCCGGGTCAGCTCGGCCGCCTCGACGTCGATCAGCTCCCGCCGCAGCGCCCGTTCGTCGATCCCGGTGCCCAGGTCCGCGCCGCTGTCCTCGACGTCGGCGCGGACGCGGTCGAGCCGGGCCTGCCAGCCCGCGCGCAGCCGGTCGACCACGAACGCCGGCACCGACTCCGTCTCGGCCAGGTGGTCCAGGTGGTCCAAGCCGGCTTCGGCCAGCCGCCGGCGCGCGGTGGCGTACTCCGTGCGCAGGTCGGCGGGGTCGAGCGCGATGCCCGCGCGGCGCACGAGCGGCGCCAGCGTGAACCCCTGGACCACGAGCGTCAGCACGATCACCGCCGTCGTCAGCAGCAGCACCAGGTCCCGCGCCGGCAGCGCCGAACCGTCCATCGTGGCCACCGGCAGGGACAGCGCCGCGGCCAGCGGCACCACCCCGCGCGCCCCGGCCCACGACACGACCGCGGGCACCTGCCAGGAGAGCCGGCCGTCCAGGCGCCGCTGGCGCAGCGCGGACAGGACGAACACCAGCAGCAGCCGGGCGAGGACGAGCGTCGCCGCGATGGCCAGCGCCTGCAGCAGCCACCAGGCGCCGCCGCCCGCCACCCGGCGGACGAGGGCGGGCAGCTGCAGCCCGATCAGGCCGAAGACGACGCTCTCCAGCAGGAACACCACGGTCTGGTAGACCGCGCCGACCTGCAGCCGGATGCGCGCCGTCGTCAGCCGCTCGGCCTGGGTCCCGAGGATCACGCTCGCCACCACGACCGCGGTGACGCCCGACCCGCCGACCGACTCCGCCACGACGTACCCCGCGTAGGGCGTCACCAGGGAGATCACGGTCTCCAGGACCGGGTCTTCGGTGCGCCGGCGGATGAGGAACGCCCCGATCGCCGTCAGCACCCCGACCGCGACGCCGCCGCCGGCGAGCAGCCCGAACTCCCCCAGCGTCCGCCCCCAGGACGCGGCCCCGCCGGCGACCGCGAGGAACAGCGCGACCCGGAACAGCAGCAAGCTGGTCGCGTCGTTGAACAGGCTTTCGGCCTGGATCAGCGCCTGCACCCGCGGCGGCAGCGCGAGCCGCCGCGCCAGGGCCGTCACCGCGACGGGGTCGGTGCTCGCCAGCACGGCGCCGAGGACGAACGCCATCCCGACCGGCAACGGCGTCACGGCCACCGCGGTCCCGATCACCGCGGCCGCCGACAGCAGCACCAAACCGACGGACAGCACCGCGACCGGACGGCCGACCGCGCGCAGGTCCCGCCACGGCAGCTCCTCCCCCGCGGCGAAGAGCAACGGCGGGAGCACGATCAGGCTGATCACGTCGGGGGTCACCTGGACCGCCGGAACGCCGGGCAGCAACCCGACGACCACCCCGACGACGACCAGCAGCGACGGCGCCGGAATGCGCAGCCGCCGCGCGAAGGTGGCCACGACGGTCGCCACGACCACCAGGAAAAGTACGGTTTCGACTCCGCGCACGGCTGGCCCTTCCGATCCGGTTTCCGGATGCCGACCAGACTTCCCGGCGCGCCGCGCTCAGCCTACGCGACGCGCCAGCCCGTGCGGGTCGATCGGCCGGGCGCTTGGGACACTTCGCCGGTGATGTGGGAGCAACGTCGATGAGCCCTCATGCCGAACTGGGGATCTTCCTGCTGGCGCTCTGCGCTCTCTTGGTGACGACGGTGTTCTTCGAGAGCCGGCGGCGGGAGAAGACCGGAGGTGTCGGCCAGGTCCCACCGCCGGCCCCGGAGCACGCGCGCGGGATCACGGCGCTGCGGGACGAGGACTACGACGTCGTCCTGCGGGGCGGCGCCTGGGTGAACGGCGTCAACGTGACGTGGCCGTTCGCCGACCTGCTGGTCAGCCGGAACCAGATCGAGCTGCGCGTCCGGACCCTCGTACCGATCCGGATTGCCCGCGCCGAGGTGACCGGCTTGCGGTGGGTGCGCGGCCCGTTCAGCCGGGGCGTCAAGTTCCGGACCTCGTCCGGCCGGCTGGACAAGGTGACCTTCTGGCCCGGGGGCAACGTCCGGAACCGGCTGACCGAGCTCGGCTGGCAGTAAGACGGCCGAGAAAATCGGCTCGAGGTCGGTTGTCGGATCCGGTGGTGGCCGTTCGTGGAGTGGGTGAACCGCCGCCACAAACCCCAGGAGACGAGATGTCGCACCCGGAACCAGTCGCCCGCCGCATGTACGACCTGGTCGAGCCCATCGGCCTGGTCCCCTACTTCGCCGACGAGGCCGATGAAGCCCTCATGGCGCTGGGCCTGCGCAACCCCTGGGACGCCTACTTCGCCGGCCGGGCCGCGCCGCTCGGTCGCGGGGTGCCGGCCGACGTCGTCCACGCCATCTTCTACAACTTCGCCCCCGGCGAGGTGGCCCGGCACCTCCCGCGCGTCTGGGAGCTGACCACGCCCGAGGCCGCGCTGGCCGCCCGCGAGCGGGGCTGCGTCGCCGGGATGCGGCGGGTCCTCGGCGAGCTCGCCGACGACCCGGCCGTCACGCGCGCCGGTGACCTGCTGCTGAAGGCGGCGACCAGCGCTCGCGCCGAGGGACGCGCCCTCTACGCCGCCCTGCGCGCGCTTCCGGTCCCCGAGGAGCCGGTGGCCCGGCTGTGGCACGCGGCCACCCTGCTGCGCGAACACCGCGGCGACGGCCACACCGTCGCCCTGGTGACCGAAGGCATCGGCGGCACCGAAGCCCACGTGCTCCACGCCCTGTCCGTGGACCTGCCCGCCAACGAGTTCGGCCGGGTCTGGCACCTCCCCGCGGCGCAGCTGACCGCGGTCGTCGACGGCATGCGCGACCGCGGCCTCGTCGGACCGGACGGCTGGCTCACCACCGCCGGCCGAGCCACGAAGGAGCGGGTCGAGGCACTGACCGACCGGCTCGCCGAGCCGCCGTACGACGCCCTCACCGCCGGCGAACTCGGCTGCCTCGTCGCCGACCTCGCACCGATTTCCGCCGCTTTCCGGACGGCCTTCCCGTCGTAGGAGCCACGCCGCTACTGCTCGGAGGAGGCCGGACGCGTGGGCGACCTGGTCACGCACATCGCCGGCGCGTCGATGGCCGGGACGTGCACCCAGGCGCGCGCCGCGGTCTCCTTCACCGCGGCGAACACCGACACGTAACCCGCGAGATCACCGAACTTGCTGTGCCGGATGACTTCTTCGTAGAACCAGTTCGACGCGATGACGGCGATGTCCCCGTCGGAACCCGCCAGCGCGTCCTTGACCGCAGGGGAATCGAGCAGCCGGAACGCGTGGATGATCGCCGATCCGGTGAAGCCGTGGGCATCGCGGGTCACCTCGCCCGCGTGCAACGCCATGCGCAACCGGATCCGCTCCTCGGCCGCGTGCCCGCTGTTGTGGGCACAGAGGTTCTTCGCCAGTTCCTGCGGCACCCGTTCCCCGAAAACCGCTTTGGGGTAGGCCCCCGGCGCCAGCACGAGCACCCCGTCACCGAGGTCCGTCCGACGGCAGCCTCGCCACCGGACGCCCGAGGCGGCCAGGGCGTCCTCGACCGCCCGGTACAGCCCGGATCGGACGACGACCCGGTGGGGGTTGGTCCGGCCGGGAGCGTTGAAGCTTTCGACGTCCACCGCGAGGATCGTGTAGTGCATGGCGTCCGCTACCGGACCGAGCCGGGCCAGCAGCTGACCGATGTTCCGTCGAAGGCCCAAGGTCTCGAGCTTCGGCATCGTGTTCCTCCAGGTTTGGCATGTGGGGTGGCCGGTCAAGAGCCCGGTAGCCCGGGCAGGAGCATCGACGCGACTTTGAACGGCTTGGACAGCATCTGCTGGTTCAGCATCAGGTCGGCGACGCGCTGAAGGTCGCCGAGGTCCAGGTGGGCGGGGAAGCTGCCGACCCGGACCTCCCGGGCCGTCCGGGCGTCGACGCCCAGGTCCTGCTGGAACACCTGCTCGCGGACGTCGCGGTTCTGCACATCGCCGACGCCGCGGGCGAGGGCGTCCTGGAAGGCGTCGATCACGTCGGGCCGGCTCGCGGCGAAACCGGCCGGCACCACCCAGCCGGACATGGCGATCTCGAAGTTCAGGTCGAGCCCGAGATCGAGCAGCTGGACCGCGCCGGCTTCGTCGGCCATTGTGACGAACGGCTCGGCGACGACAGCGCCGTCGATCTCGCCGCGCCGCATCGCCGGAACCATCGCCCGCATGTCCATGCTGACCCAGCTGACGCTGTCCGGGTTCCCGCCGGCTTGCCGCATTTCCGAGATCGCGAGCAGGTCCGAGATCGAGCCCCGGCTGGTGACCCCGATCCGCTTGTGCGCGGCCTGGTCGGGCCGCGTGAACGACCGGTTCGGCGCCCCGACGAGCATCAGGTGGCCGGGTTTCGCGGTGTAGGCCGGCGCGATGATCTTCAAGTCGGCCGCGTGGGTGGACTGGGCCATGAACATCCCCGGGTAACTGCTGAACGCGACGTCGAGCTCGCCCGTCTCGAGCCCGCGGACCGCCTCCGGCCCACTGGCCACGGTGATGATCCGGACGTCCAGGCCGGCTTTGCGGAAGTACCCCTCGTCGACGGACCGGTAGAACGCCGCGACGTCGACGAGGGGCATCACGCCTACCCGGACCAAAACCGGCGGCGGTACCGCCGGTTGCCCGGACCCGCGGTACCAGTAGAACCCGCCCAGTACCGCCGACAACGCCAGCAAGACCACCAGCACGACCGCGGCGGGTTGGTGCCGTCGCTTGCGGCGGGCCCGTCCGCTGCCCCAGGCGAGGTGGTGCACGGCTTGACCGCGGCGTCCGGTTTTCTGCCGCGACCGCACCACCTGCAGCTTCGCCGGGACCGGGACCGGGGCCGGCTGCCGCGCTCGGCGGCCGTGGCCGCTGATGGCGAGCAGTTCCCGGCCCCCGGACCGGCGGCGACGCGCGGCGTGCTCAGGATCGATGGCACCGCGTTCCGGTGGCGCGCCGCTCAGCGCGCGCCGAAGATCCGCTAGGCGCCGATCGAGCTCGACCTCGTCGATTTCGACGGCGCGTCGGCCGAACCATCCGAGAACCATGCTTCCCGCTCCCTTGTTCGTTTTGTCCATTGCTCCTCGTCGGCTCACACCGGTCTCAGCTGCCCTGCGCCCCGAGGGCGCGCCGGAGCCTTTCTCGGCCTTTCTTGTAGCGGCGCTGAGCCGTCCGTTCGGCGATTCCCAAGATCTGCGCCGCTTCCTGGACCGAACATTCGTTCAGGCACACCAGCGTCACGATCTCTTGCAGGTCGTCGGGCAGGGCGCGGAGTGCGTTGCGGGCGTCGATGATCTCGACGCTCCGGTCCGCGAAGTCGTCTTCCCGGAGGGCTTCGACGGCGATCAGGTCATCCGCGGAAAGCAGCACTTCGCGACGGCTTGCTCGCGAGTGATCGATGACGAGGTTGCGAGCGATCGTCAACGCCAACGGAACCAGGTTCGCCGGCTCGTCGCCGGGGTTGCGGTCCAGGTGCCGCCTCAGTCGCAGGACGGTTTCGTGCACGATCTCGTCCGGGTCCACCCGGCTGGTCCGAGCGCGTGCGAATATCTTGACCGGCGTGTTCACGAGCACGTGGAGTTCGGCAAGATCCTTCCTTCCTTGACCGGCGGGCACGGTTTCCCTGTCACTGGTCACACTCACTCGCCTTCGATGAGCCGCCGGCCCGGGCGGAAACCGACGGTCCGGAATTGCGTCGGACGGAAGGTGTACCCGGTGGCCGTGCGATTCACAGGCGATTCCTGATCGGTGGGGTCGACGCTCATGCCTGAACAGACGGGCCGATCACGCCGCCGCGACAAATGTCACCCGATCGGGCGATACCGATTCAGTAGTGGAAAAGTCAAGCCATTGACGGTTTTCGTCAGATCCGGAGTCAGGAAGCGAAAACGTCCAGGCAGACGTCGACGCGCTGACGCAGCGATTCCGCGGCGACCTCGCCGCCGAATGCTTCGGCCGGGAGCCGGATCACTTCGATGATGCCGCCCAACACGAAGTCGGCCAGGGTCGCCGGGTTCGGCAGGTGCTCGACGAGCCGGACGCACGCCGGGTGCAGGAGATCGCGGTAGGCGTTCGCCGTCTGCTGCGACGCCGCGCTCGGGTAGAGGTTGCGGTAGAGGTCCGCATGCCGCGCGGAGAAGTCGCACAGGCGGTGGATCACCGCGCGCGGGTCTTCCGGCTCACCGTCCGGGGCGAGTTCGCGGAACGCGGCCGCCACCGCCTGGGCGACGGCGTCGTCGCGGTCGCGGAAGTGCTGGTAGAAGACCTGCCGGCTGACCCCGGCGCGCTGGGTGATGTCGCTGACCGAGATCCGCTCCACCCGGCGCTCCTCGATCAGCTCGAACGCGGCCCGGCGCAACCGGTCGCGCACCCGCGCGGCCCGGGGATCGGCGCTGCCGGTCCGGGCGGGCGCCCGCAAAGCCTCGTTCGTTGACACGTGTCAACGATAGCAGTAGCGTCGATTTCGACGACAAGTGTCCATGAAACGAGGTGGCCGGCATGGCACGTCCCGTCCGGATCGCGAACTTCTCCGGCGCGATGGGCGACCGGTTCTCCGCCTTCGAGGAAGCCGTGCGGGGCGATCCGGTGGACGTCGTGATCGGCGACTCGATGGCCGAGATCACCATGTCGATGGTCGTCGCCGGCTTCCACGGCAACCCCGAGGGCCGCCGCCGGTTCTTCCCGGAGTTCTTCCTCCGCCAGCTGACCCCGCAGCTCGAGGCGATCGCCGAGAAGGGCATCAAGGTCGTCACCAACGCCGGGATCTACCACCCGGCCGGGCTCGCCGAGGCGATCCGCGCCGAAGTGACCGCGAAAGGCCTCGGCCTGAAGGTCGCGTACGTGACCGGCGACGACCTCACCGACACCGCGAAGGAGCTGGTCGTCGACGGCCAGCTGAACCACCTCGAAACCGGGGCCCCGCTGGAGATCGACGACCTCCTGGCCGTCAACGCCTACCTCGGCGGCTGGGGCATCAAGACCGCGCTCGACGAAGGCGCCGACATCGTCATCACCGGCCGCGTCGCCGACGCCTCCCTCGTCACCGGGCCCGCCGCGTGGTGGCACGGCTGGGACCGCGACGACCTCGACCGCATCGCGGGCGCGACCGCCGCCGCGCACATCATCGAGTGCGGGCCGCAGGCCACCGGCGGCAACTTCGCCGGCTTCACCGGCATCGAAGACAACACGCTGCCCGGCTTCCCCATCGCCGAGGTGGCCGAAGACGGCAGCTTCGTCATCACCAAGCGCAGTGTCGACGGCGGCGCGGTCACCGTCGACACCGTTACGGCGCAGCTGATGTACGAGATCCAGGGCCCGCGCTACCTCAACCCGGACGTCACCTGGCACACCGACTCCATCACGCTCGCGCACGAGGGCCCCGACCGCGTGCGCGTCACCGGCGCCCGCGGCAGCGCCGCCTCGGAGACGACCAAGGTCGGCGTCAACTTCCAGCGCGGCTACCGCGGCGCGACCTGGCTCTTCCCCACCGGCCTCGACGTCGGCGCCAAGATCGACGTCCTCAAGGCCCAGGCCGAGCGGGCGCGGCAGGACCACCCGGTCGACGAGCTGCACTTCTTCGTCTGCGGGCAACCGGTCCCCGACCCGGCGGACCAGTGGCAAGCCACCGTCGCCGTCCAGGTCGCCGTGGCCGCGCCGGACCAGAGGACCGTTTCCGGCTTCCTGAACCAGTTCTGCTCCTACGGCCTGGGCAGCATCCCCGGCTTCTACATCGACATGACCCAGATGTACTCGATGGGCGGCCAGCCGCGGATCGACTACTGGCCCGGGCTGGTCCGGCAGGCCGACCTGCGTCACCAGGTGCACCTGCCCGACGGCCGGGTGCTGGACATCGCTCCCCCGCCGGACACCGTCGTCTTCACCGGCCAGCCCGAAACCCCCTCGAGCGAGCCGGAACCGGTCGGTCCCACCGCGACAGTCCCCTTCGGACGGATCGTCTACGCGCGCACCGGCGACAAGGGCGCCAACGCCAACCTCGGCGTGTGGGCCCGCGACGAAGCCGCGTGGCCGTGGCTCGCGGGGTTCCTCACCGCCGACCGCCTCCGCGAGCTGCTGAACTGCCCGGAGGACGTGGCCGTCGAACGCTACGAACAGCCGAACTTGCACGGCATCTCGTTCGTGTTGCGCGGCTACTTCCCGCCCAGCGGCTCGGCCAACCTCGCCCTCGACCAGATCGGCAAGTCCCTCGGCGAGTTCCTGCGCACCCGCCACGTCGACGTCCCGACCGCCCTGCTGCCCTGACCGGAGAGTCCACAGTGGAAACCACCGATACGCGCGTCCTGCGCGCCGCCATGCTCGAGGCCGTCCGCAATCGCGCCACCGACGACGAGTTCGACCCGCACGCCGAACTCCGCGCCCTCCTCGCCCCGCTCGGCTTCACCCCCGAAGACAGCGGCGGCACCATCACCTTCCTCAAGCGCGACCCGCTGATGCCCAGCAGCCTGCGCATCGGCGGCGCCGCCGCGGTCGCGCTGGCCCAGCAGTCGGTCGTCGCCGCGAAGCTGTGGCGGATGCGCACCGGCCTCGGCCAGGACATCACCGTCGACCTCGGCCAGGCCATCCGCCGGCTCGCCCCGGCGTCGGAGATGAAGTGGGAGACGCTCAACGGCTACCCCGCCGCCATGTCCGACCGCAGCGTCTTCGCCTACTTCGGCTTCTACCCCACCCGCGACGGCCGCCGCGTCATCCCGGCCAACATCTACCCCGGGCTGAAGTCGAAGATGCTCGCCGTCCTCGACTGCGCCGACAACCCCGAGGCTCTCGGCCGCGCCATCGCCCGCCACAGCGCCGACGAGCTGGAAGCGCTCGGCGAGGAGCACGGGATCGTGTTCGCGAAGGTCCGCAGCGTCGAGGAGTTCGTCGAGGAGCCGGTGTTCGAGCACCTCGCGTCCCGGCCGCTGATCGAGATCGAGAAGGTCGCCGACACCCCGCCGGAACCACTGCCGGAGTGGGGAACGCACCCGCTGTCCGGCATCCGCGCGCTCGGCATGGGCCACGTGATCGCCGGCGCCGGCATCGGCCGTTCCCTGGCGTCGCTCGGCGCGGACGCGCTCAACGTCTGGCGCGCCATGGAGTTCGAAGAGGACCCGCTGATCGCCACGGCCAACGTCGGCGTCCGGTCGACCCGTCTCGACGTCCGCGGCCCCGACGGGCAAGCGACCCTCCGCGCCCTGCTGCGCGACGCGGACATCTTCTACGCCAACCGCCGGCCGGGCCTGCTCACCGAACTCGGCGTCGACGCCGAACAGGCGTTCGCCGTCCGGCCCGGCCTCATCCACGTCACCGCCAGCTGCCACGGCGAAACGGGCCCGTGGGCCCGCCGCGTCGGGTTCGACCAGGTCGCCGGGACGGTGACCGGCATGGTCGCCGCGGAAGGCAGCCTCCAGGAGCCGAAGCTGCCGCCGAC
Source organism: Amycolatopsis sp. NPDC114478 (assembly GCF_055633805.1). NCBI lineage: Bacteria > Bacillati > Actinomycetota > Actinomycetes > Pseudonocardiales > Pseudonocardiaceae > Amycolatopsis > Amycolatopsis sp. NPDC114478. The sequence goes on from NZ_JBVKDO010000009.1 coordinate 107,511, forward strand.
GTCGATCATCAACGACTACCTGGTCGCCTGGCTCGGCGCGACCGGCGCCCTGGCGGCGCTGGCCCGCCGGGCCACCGAAGGCGGCAGCTACCGCGTGCACGTCTCCCTGACGCGGGCGGCGATGTGGGCGGTGACGCTCGGTTTCTTCGACTGGGACTACGTCCGGACGGCCGTCGGCAGCGGCGGCGAGCACGAGCTGCTCGACCCGCAGCTGTTCACTTCGCTGACCCCGCTCGGGATCTATCAGGGCGTCACCGAGAACATCACGTTGTCGCGGACTCCGCATCACTACCTGAACGTGCTGTCCCCGCGCGGCGCCGACCAGCCGGCGTGGCTGCCCAAGCCCCGGCAGGTCGACGTCGCCGCGCTGGCCAAGGCGCTGCGGCGGCCGTGAAGTCGCGCGCGCGGGAAAGGTAGCTCTTACTACAGCTCAGGCAGTTCCGGACCGATCGAGCCCATCGCGCGGTCGAGCAACCGGCCCAGCTGCTGCGTTCCATCGCCGGCGATCCAAGCCGCGACGGCGGCCTCGAGACACCCCAGGGCGCTGGCGATGAGGGCACGGGGTCGCGGATCGGCGGGGTCGTCCGGGTCCGAACCGAGCCGTCGCGCGAGCTCGGGGGCGATCAGGGCGCGGAACCTCGCTTGCTTTTCCTGGTGGAGCGTCGCGAGCGCGGGGGTCGACACGGCGAGCGCGGCCAGTCGGTGGGCGCGTTCGGTCTGGCTCGCGTAGTACTCGACGAGCGGGCCCATCGCGTGGCGGAGCGCGGACCACGGGGCTTCGTCCTCAGGTCGCTGACGCAACGCCCGCAGGATCTCGTCGACCGCGGTCGAGGTCTCGCTCGCGAAGACGTCTTCCTTCGAAGGGAAATAGCGGAAGAACGTACTGCGCGAGATTCCGGCGACCGCGCAGATGTCGTCGATGGTGGTCTGCTCGTAGCCGTGGTCCAGGAACAAGTCGAGCGCCATCTCGGCCACCTGCGCCCGCATGGCACGCCGGGCGAGTTCGCGCGCACCGGGACGACGTTCGTCCCGCTCCGGCAGCCTGGTCACGGGGCTGATGGTACTACACCCCAAATCTGGTACCGTAGTTTCACAAACGCTACCGAGTGCCAGATCCTGAGCGGAGACGTACGACGATGGACCCGAGCAAGGTCATGAACGATCGGCTGGAGGCGCTCACCGCCGACCTGCCCGCGGAAGAACTGGCGCTCGTGTCGGCCGCGGCATCGCTGGTGCCGGTCTTGAGCGCCAACGCGGAGACAGCGGACGCCACGGGAAGACTGCCCGATGACGACATCGCGGCGCTGCGCAAAGAGGGTTTGCTCCGCCTCGCCACACCGCGGACGTACGGCGGTCACGAGACCGGCGCGTGCGCCGCGACGGCGATCGCCGCGGAAGTGGCGCGCGGCTGCTCATCGGCGTCTTGGGTGCTGACGGTGTACTACACCGCGGGTATCGCCCTCTGGCTCTTCCCGGAACAGGTAAGGCATCGGGTCTGGGCCGAGGATCCGGACGCGACCGTGTGCGGTTCCTCCGCGGGCGCCGCGCCGGCCCGGGAGGTCGCCGGCGGGTACCTGCTCAGCGGCCGCTGGGGCTGGGCTTCGGGCGTCCACCACGCGTCCTGGGCGATTCTCAGCGTGGTGACCGAGGCCGGAGCGTCTCGCCGGGAAAGCGGTTTCGCTTTGGTTTCGACCAGCGAACTGTCGGTCGAAAACACCTGGAACATGGCCGGGATGCGCGGCACCGGCAGCGACACGATCATCGCGGACGACGTATTCGTACCGGCGGAGCAGGTCGTCTTCCCGGCCAGGGTGGCCGGCGCCTCCGAGGGACCGCTGAGCGTACCGAGACCGCAGGGCCTGATGGGTGCGCTGGCCGCCCCGGTATTGGGGATGGGCATGGCGATCTACGACCGCGTCGTGGAGAGGCTCGGCGCCGGCCGGCCGCTGGTCTCCGCGGGCCGACCGCCCGCGCGGGCGATCGACGCCCCCGCCGTGCAGGCGAACATCGCCGACGCCGCCATGCTCATCGACAGCGCGATCCTGCAGGCCGCGCGCACCGCCCACGCCGTCGACCGAGCCACCCGCACGGGCGCGCGGTTGTCCCCCCTCGCCATCGCCCGCTCCCGGATGGACTGCGGGTTCGCCGCGCGCCAGATCCGCCAGGCGGTGGACAAGCTGCTGGATGTCGGCGGGGCCGGACGGTTCGCGGAATCCGATCCGGCGCAGCGGATCTGGCGCGATCTGGGTACCGCGACCCGCCACCCCGCGTTCATCACCGAGCTCGACCGCGAACAGTACGGACGGCTGCTGCTCCCGATTCTCCCGGCGAGCGCACCGGCGGTTGCGCTCGGGTAAGCACACAAGTGCAGAGCGATCATTTGAAGTGACCGTCGGATCGCCATAAGGTGAAAACGCCAGTCGCGCTTTTGCCGAATCCGGAGATTCGCGCACCCCCTTTTCGACAATCGACTCAGGAGATACCCATGTCCCAGGACCTGGTGCGGGCCACGACCGCCGCCGTCCGCCAAGCGGGCGCCCGGCTGCTGAAGCGGTACTCCACCGCTGCCCGCCAGCCGGGGCTGCCCGAGTTGCTCGCCGAGCTCCGCGCGAATGACCTGACCGTCGTCGACGTGCTGGAACCCGCGCTGGCCGAGATCCTCCCCGAAGCGAGCTTTCTCAACGACGAGCACGGCTCCGGCCCGCTGCCCGACGGCGCGTGGTGGCTGATCGATCCGGTGGGCGGCAACCTCAACGCCGTGCACGGGATGACCGACTGGAACATCGGGGTCAGCCTGGTCCGCGACGGCCGTCCGGTGCTCGCGGTGCTGTACTTCCCGTTGCTGGACGAGATGTTCACCGCCTCCGAGGGCGGCGGCGCTTTCCTCGACGGAGTGCCCCTGCGGGTTTCCGACAAGCAGTCACTCGACGGCGCGCTGACCGGAACCGGCCAGGCGCAGCCCGGCACGGCCGTCGCCTTGGCCGACCGCACGGCCGCCTCGTTCGCCGCGATGTCGAAGGCCGCGCTCTACGTCCGGATCTCGGTGCCGGTCAGCCACCAGCTCGCCCAGGTCGCGGCGGGGCGGATGGACCTGCACTGGCAGTTCGACAACGTCCGCGCCCACGCCGGCGGGGTGCTGCTCGTGCTGGAGGCCGGCGGGGTGGTCACCGACCTCGACGGGAAACCGTGGACGATCACCTCGGAGAGCTACCTGGCCGCCGCACCGGGGGTGCACGCCGCCGCGCTCGACGTCCTCACGACCTGATCTTCCGGCGGGCCACCACGCCGGGCGGACGCCGGGGCCCGCTCCGGGCGCAACCCCACGCCGACCAGGTACACCGCCGACGTCCGCAGGATCGGCACCCACTGCGCCGCGGTCATCATCCACCCCGGCGGCCCCGCTTGCTTCCCGGACAGGATCGGGCCGGCGAGGTCGGCGTGCATGATCCGCTGCAGGGCTTGCACCAGCAGCAGTGACGGCAACCGGCGCCGCCGTACCCGGGCGAGGTCGCTCCCGCGCACCCCACCCCGCCGGAGCCGCCCGGCCAGCAGGGTCGCGGTCGCGACGGCGTCCTGGACGGCGAGGTTGATGCCCACGCCCCCGACCGGCGACATGGCGTGCGCGGCGTCCCCGATGCACAGCAAACCCTCGACGTGCCACCGGCGCAGCCGGTTGAGCCGGACGTCGAGCAGCTTGACGTCGTCCATCGAGACCAGCTCGCCGACCCGGTCGGCGTACTCCGGGAGGAGCTCGGCCACATCACGCCGGAACGCGTCGATGCCGCGAGCGCGCAGCCGGCTGTCGGTGCCCTTGCGCGCGACGTACCCGATCTGGAAGTAGCCCTCCCGCGGGATGACGATCGCGAACCGTCCGCGGCCCGGCCGCCGGGTCAGCTGTTCGACCTGCTCGCCTTCACGACGCGAGAGCCGGAACCACCAGGTGTCGAAGGGAACGTCGAACTCGGTCACCCCCAACCCGGCCGCCGCGGGCAGGACCGAATTCCGGCCGTTGCACGCCACCGTGAGGTCGGCCCGGATCTCGGCCTCCTCGCCGCCGGGACCGCTCGTGCGGTAGCGGACCCCGGCGACCCGGCCGCGCTCGTGGACCAGCGAGGTCACCGCGGCCCCCATTTCGAGCCGGAACCCCGGTTCCGCCCGCGCGGCGTCGGCGAGCAGGTTCAGCAGGTCCCACTGGGGAACGATCGCCACGTACGGATGCCGCACTCCCCACTTGCGCAACGCCCCGAAGTCGCCGATCCGCCGGACCCCGCCGTCTCCGTCGGGCAGGACCACGTCGGTGATCCGGGTCTGGGGCAGCCGCGCGAACCGCTCCCCCAGGCCCAGCTCGTCGAGCAGCTGCAGGGTCGCCGGATGCACGGTGTCGCCGCGGAAGTCGTGCAGGAAGTCCTCGTGCTTCTCCAGCACCGTGACTTCGATTCCGGCCCTCGCGAGCAGCAAGCCCAGCACCATGCCCGCCGGTCCCCCGCCCACGACGCAACACGTCGTCCGCTCCACAGCGCCCCGATTCCCCGTCGGCCGTGTGCCCACAGCCCCCCACCACCTTCTACACCTGACGGGCCGGCCGCCTCGGCCCGCGGCGTGGACGGGAGTAATCCGGGGCAGCTTTGCCGCACGAACGGCCCAGCGGGACTGCTCAGGTCACCTTGATGACGACCTTGCCCGCGGGGTGGCCGCTTTCGACGGCGGCGAGGGCGGCCGGGGCGTCGGACAACGGGTGGACCGCGGTGATCACCGGCGCGAGGACCCCGTCCAGCGCCAATCGGGCGGCGCGCTCCAGGTTCTCGCGGTCGAGGCGCCGCTCTACGAACCGGCCGCCGATGTCCGGCACGGACTGGTCACCCACGGCGATTACGGTGCGGGGCTCGCGCGCCAGCGGGGCGACCGCCCGCAGCGAGGCGCCACCGACCATGTCCACGATTCCGTCGAGGCCGCCGGGCACCAGCTCGCGGGCCGCCGCGACGACGTCCTCGGCGGTGTAGTCGAGGAACCGCACCCCGACGGCTTCGGCGTGCTCACGCTTGGCGGCACTGCCGGTGCCGAGAACGCGCAGCCCGCGCGCGGCGGCCAGCCGGGCGACGGCCAAGCCGACCCCGCCGCCGACCCCGTTCACCAGGATCGTGGCGCCGGCGGGCAGCCCGAGCTGGTCGAGCGCGTCCACCGCGGTCGTCCCCGCGACCGGCAGCGTCGCCGCCACGGTGGCGGACAGGCCCTTCGGGATGCGGGCGGTGTTCGGCGCCGAGAGCACCGTCGTCTCGGCGTAGGTGCCGCCGCCGGTCAGCGCGAAGCCGAAGACCGCGTCCCCCACCTCGAGCCCGTCGACGTCCTCCCCCAGCGCGAGCACGGTCCCCGCGGCCTCCATGCCGAGCACGCGGGGAAACGGACGCCCGCCGTCGAGCCCGGGAACCAGGCCGGCGCGCAGGAGGTGGTCGAGCGGGTTGACCCCGGCGACGTCGACGCGGATCAGCACCTCACCGGGACCGGGGGCGGGATCGGGGCGATCGAAGAACTCCTGCATCTCGGGCCCGCCGTGCGCGCCGAAACCCCATGCCTGTCCCATTTTCCGCTGCCTTCCGGGTGACCGGCCCGGTGTTTCCGGGCTCTGCGGCCATCTTCACCGTTCACACCGGTGTCAGGGGCAACCGGCTGAGGCGCGGGTCACAGCGTCAGGCCGACCGGGTCACCAGCTCCGCCTGGTGCCGCCGGTTGGCCGCCATCACCACGTCGAGCGCGTTCCGGGCCTCGCGCAGGCGGGCGATTTCGGCGTCGATCCGGTCGCGCTCGCGCGCCATCGTGGCGAACGCGTCCTCGACGATGCCCGGGTCGCCCGGGGTTTCGACGCACGGCAGCACGGCCGCGATCACCCGGCTGGACATCCCCGCGTCGAACAGCTGCCGGATGAGCGACACGCGCTCGACCTCGGCGTCGGAATAGTGCCGTTGCCCGGCGCCGGAACGTGAACTGGTCAGCAGGCCCTGCGCTTCGTAGTAGCGCAGTGAGCGCGAACTCACGCCCGTGCGCTTCGACAGCTCGCCGATCCTCATACCGGTGAGTTTACTCGGGCGCGGGCAGCTCACGGCGGTTCAGCTTCCCGTTGGGCAGCAGCGGCATCCGGTCGAGGACGAGCACCCGGTACGGGACCAGGTGCGCGGGCAACCGCCCGGCGAGCGCGGATCGCAGGGGTCCGGCGTCGGCGGGGCCCACGACGTAGCCGATCACCCGCCGTCGCGCAGCGCGGCGGCGGCGCGGACGACCCCGGGCTCCCGCAGCAGCGCGTCCTCGATCGCGCCGAGCTCGATCCGCGGACCCCGTTGCTCGATCTGGTCGGTGCCGCGGCCGAGATAGTCGTAGTTGCCGTCGGCGCGGGCGCGCACGACGTCGCCGGTGCGGTACACCCGCGCACCCGCCACGAACGGGTCGGCAACGAACAGCGCCGCGGTCAACGCGGGTCGCTCGCGGTACCCGCGGGCCACGCCCGCGCCGCCGATGTAGAGCTCGCCGATCCCGCCCGGCTCGACCGGCCGGAGGCGATCGTCGAGAACGTACGCGTGGACGCGGGGTATCGGCGTGCCGAGCGGCACGATCGCGGCGTCGCCGAGCACGTCGACGTCCGGGCGCAGCAGGAGGGAGTCCACAGTGGTCTCGGTGAGGCCGTAGGCGTTGACCACCACCGAACCCGGGTGCAGCCGCCCGGCGAGCTCGCGGAAGTCGGCCGCGGGCCACCCCTCCGAGCCGACCGACAGCAGCCGCATGACGGGCAGCTCACCCGCGCGGCCGAGGGCCTTCGCCTGGGCGGGGACCAGTTCGGTCGCGTCGCCGCCGTGGCGGCGGAACTCGGCGAGCAGTTCGACCGGGTCGGCCACCGCCTCGCGGGTCGCGATCACCATCGTCCCGCCGGCGAACACCGAGCGCAGCAGGTCGGCGAAGAAGAGATCGACTCCGATCCCGATGACCGAGACGAAGGTCAGTGGCTCCTCGCGCAGCCGGAACAGCGCGTCCCACGCCGCGAAGACGTGTTCGAGGTGGCGGTGCTCGACGCCCACCGGCTTGGGCTTGCCCGACGAGCCCGAGGTGTACATGACGTAGGCGAGGTTCTCGGGCCGGAGCTCGACGTCCGGGGCGTGACCGGGTTGTCCGGCCACGGCGTCGCCGATCCGCACGTCGTCGGCGACCTCGGTGGTGTTGGTGAGCACGAGCTCCACGCCCGCGTCGGCACCCATCCAGGCCACGAGGTCGCTGGGGTACAAGGGATCGAGCGGCAGGCAGGCCGCACCGGATTTGAGGACGCCGAGCGCGCCGACCGCCATCTCGAACCCGCGGTCCATCCGTAGCCCCACCAGATCTTCGGCCCGAAGGCCCTGCCCGACGACGTACTGCGCGACCCGGTTGGCCTCGAAGTCGAGCTGAGCGAAGGACATGCGCTCGCCCGCGTAGACGAGAGCGGTGGCGTCCGGGGTCTCGGCGACCCTGGCCGCGAAGAGGTCGAGCAAGCGTTCCATCAGTCCCCCCAGACGGTCCTGCTCCCATCGTGCGTGACCGGCCGCGCTCCCGCACGCTGGAGAGGCCGCGCACTCCGCGCGGTGGCGGGAGGAGAGAGTGTGCGCATCGCCGTGGCCGGAGCGGACGAGCTGGTCGGCCCGCACGTCGTCGAGGCGGCTCGCGGGCGCGGCCACACCGTGGTGGCGCTGGACCGCTCGACCGGCGTCGACCTCGCGAGCGGAGACGGCTTGAGCGCCGCGCTGGACGGCGTCGACGTCGTGGTCGACGTCAGCAACTCCGCGTCCCTGGACGAGGATGCGGCCAGGAGGTTCTTCACCAGTGCCGCGGCCAACCTGCAGCGCGTCGGCGCCGAGCGGGGCGTGCGGCACATCGTGACGCTGTCGGTCGTGGGGATCGACGACACCGGGTTCGGCTACTTCCGCGCGAAGATCGAGCACGAGCGCGTCGCGGGTTCGGGGCCGGTCCCCGCCACGATCGTGCGCGCGACCCACTTCCACGAGTTCCCCGGGCAGCTCGTGGGCCGGACCCGCGACGGCGACCACGCGACGGTGTTCGACCTGCGCGTGCAGACCGTGGCCGCGACGGCGGTGGCCGCGGCGCTCGTCGAGGTCGCCGAGCGCCCCGCGCAGGGCCGCACGCCCGACATCGCCGGCCCGGAACCGGCCGAGGTGCTCGACCTCGCCCGCGCCTTCGTCGACCACTTCGGCCTGCGGCTGGAGCTGCGGACCGACCAGGACACCGTGACCGGCATCGCCGAGGACTGCCTCCTCCCCGGGGCGGGTGCGACCATCCTCGGGCCGAGCTACGCGGAGTGGCTCCACAGTCCCGAAGCCGCCGTGCTGGTCTCCGGCGACTGAGGCCGGGCAGAAACCCGCCGCGGCCCCGCCTGCCGTACGCCCGTTCACGACCCGGCAGACGGCCGTCGAGATACCTCCATTCGGCGGTAGTTGACGGTCCGACTTGTCTGATTGGATCAGCCGGAGAGTTTTACAACGTTGTAAAAATGAAAAGGACCTCGTCGATGAGAAGAGCCGCTTCCGTCCTCGTCGCCCTGCTGGTGGCGCTGGGCGTGGCCGCCGGCACGCCGCCCGCAGGCGCCGCCGAGCCCGTGCACGGCTTGAAGGCCGAGTACTTCACGCCCTCGGCGCCGGGCGCACACGACTTCGCCAACCTGGCCGGTACCGCACTCGACTCGGAGGTCAACCACCCCGACCTGACCTCGGTCTTCGGGCTGGTCGCCGGGCGCACGGAGAACACGACCGCCCGCTGGACCGGACAGCTCGCCGTGCCGCAGACCGGCGACTACACCTTCTACGCCATCGGCGACAACGGGTTCCGGCTGTTCCTCGACGGCGCGCCGGTGATCGACCACTGGGTCGGCGACTGGGACTCCGAACAGACCAGCAAGCCGGTCACGCTGACCGCCGGCAAGCAGTACGACTTCAAGCTGGAGATGTTCCAGGACACCGGCGGCGCCAACATGTTCCTGCGCTGGTCGAGCGCGGCGATCGCGAAGCAGATCGTGCCGCTGTCGGCGTTCACGCCGCCGGCCGACTTCGCCGTCGTGCCGCGCACGGCGGACATCTCCACGGACGGCCGCACCCTCACGGCCGGCTTCGACGGCCGCGTGTCGGGGACGAGCGACCTGAAAGACCACCTGCGCATCGAGGTCGACGCGACGCCGATGCCGATCTCGGCCATCACGGCGACCCGTACCCGGGCCACGATCCAGCTGGCCGAAAAAGTGTTGAAGGGCCAGCGGGTCACGCTCTACTACGACGGCGCCGGCGGCCTCGCGGTGGACGGCACGAAGATCGGCAAGTCCGGGCGCATCGTCGCGAACGCGTCGACGGAACGGCTCCGGACGCCGTGGGGCGAGAACGTCGACACGCGCCACCCGTTGCCGGAGTACCCGCGGCCGCAGCTCGAGCGCGAGAAGTGGGTCAACCTCAACGGCCCGTGGGAGTTCTCGGCCGCCACGGAGGGGCAGCAGCCGACGTTCGGCAAGCGGCTGGCCGAAAAGGTGATCGTGCCCTACCCGATCGAGTCGCAGCTCTCCGGGCTCGAACGGCACGAAGACCACATGTTCTACCGCCGCACGGTCACCGTCCCGCGCGACTGGAAGATCGGCGGCGGGCAGCGCCTCAAGCTCAACTTCGGCGCGGTCGACTACCAGGCCAAGGTGTGGGTGAACGGCAAGCTCGTCGCCGAGCACACCGGCGGCTACACGGCGTTCAGCGCGGACATCACCGACGCGCTCAAGCGCGGTGACGAGCAGGAGATCGTCGTCGCCGTCACCGACACGACCGGCCCGTACCAGCCCAAGGGCAAGCAGTCCGCCAACCCCGGCGGCATCTTCTACACGCCGTCGTCGGGCATCTGGCAGACGGTGTGGCTGGAACCCGTGGCGGACAAGGGTATCGACGAGATCAAGACGACGCCCGACCTCACCACGAGCTCGCTGGCGCTCACCGTCAAGTCCGCGGGCAACGCCACCGTCACGGCGGTGGCCAAGGACGCGCGCGGCCGGCAGGTCGGCACGGTCAGCGGACCGGCGAACGCGAACCTGAAACTGGCGGTGCCGAACCCGCACCTGTGGACGCCGGACGACCCGTACCTGTACCAGCTGGAGGTCAGCCTGGGCGGCGACAAGGTCAAGAGCTACTTCGGCATGCGGTCCACCGGCATCACGAACGTGAACGGCACGCCCAAGCTGACGCTCAACGGCAAGCCGTTCTTCTCCTTGATGCAGCTGGACCAGGGCTTCTACCCGGACGGCCTGAACACCGCGCCGAGCGACGACGCTCTCGTCTTCGACCTGAAGGCGCAGAAGGACCTCGGCTTCAACGCGGTCCGCAAGCACATCAAGGTCGAGCCGGCCCGCTGGTACTACCACGCGGACCAGCTGGGACTGCTGGTGTGGCAGGACTTCGTGTCCGTCGAGGACGGCAACAACCCCGCGGCGCAGCAGGCGTGGCTCAGCCAGGGCCTGGAAGAGATGCACCAGCTGCAGAACTACCCGTCCGTCTACGCCTGGATCGTGTTCAACGAGGGCTGGGGCGAGTGGGACAAGGCCGCGACCGGCCGGATCGCCGACCAGGTCAAGGCCGCCGACCCGAGCCGGATCGTCAACGCCCACAGCGGGGTGAACTGCTGTGCCTCCAAGGGTGACTCGGGCGCGGGCGACGTCATCGACCACCACGACTACAACAACACCGACCCGGCCCGCTCGGACGGCAAGCGCGTCGCGATGGATGGCGAGCACGGCGGTTTCACGCTGCGCACGCCGGGTCACCAGTGGCCGGGCGCGCCGATCGCGATCTACAGCGGGGTGGCGGACAAGGCGGCGCTGACGGCGAAGTACGTCGACAACACCCGCACGTTCTACCTCGGCCAGGCTCGGGCGGAGCTGTCGGCGTCGGTCTACACGCAGGTCACCGACCTGGAAGGCGAGCTGAACGGGCTCTGGACCTACGACCGCAAACGCATCAAGGTCGACCCGGGTCCCGTCCGGGAGATCAACCGGCGCGTGATCGAGGCCGGCGCCAACGCCGGTAAGCCCTACCCGTACGCGGGGAAGGGTTCGTGGAACCTCGACGAGCGCGGGGGCACGACCGCGAAGGATTCGAGCGGCGGCGACAACCCGCTGACGCTCACGCCGACCGGGGCCGCCTTCAAGGACGGCGCGCTGCAGTTCTCGGGCGGCTCCGCCGACACCTACGGCCCGGTCGTCGACACGACCGGTGACTACACCGTGTCCGCGAAGGTGCGTCTCGACGCGCTGCCCGGCAACTACGCGACCGCGGTGAGCCAGGACGGCCGGGAGCGGGAGAGCCCGTTCTACCTGCAGTACGGGCAGGGCGCGTTCGCGTTCAGCACACCCGGCGGCAACCGGGCCCGGTACGAGGTCGTGCCGGAGACCGGCCGCTGGTACGAGCTGACGGGTGTGCGGTCCGGCAACGAGATCCGGCTCTACGTGGACGGCGTGAAGGTCGCGACGGCCCCCGCCGGACCGGCGTTGGTCAGCACCGGCGCGTTCACGGTCGGGCGAGCCAAGTACGACGGCCGCAACGTCGACTTCTGGCCGGGCGCGGTCGACGACGTCGGCGTGGTCGGCAAGGCGCTGACGGACGCGGAGGTGGCCCAGCTCGGGTGAGCTCGTGGTAGCGGTACGGGGTCGTGAGTGAGAAACAGTGTGCTAGCCCTGTTTCTCACTCACGACCACGGCCGGCGTCACCGGCACCAGATCCAGCACCTCGCACAGGCCACTCAGCTCCAGCACCCTGGCCAGGGACTTCGAGGGGCGCATCCGAACCGGTACTCCGCTCTCGCGGCCGCCGATGTCGAGGCGTACCAATGCCTCGATGCCGGTCGTGTCGCAGAATCCGACCTCGGTCAGATCGACCACGATGGCCTCCGGGCGGGCGTCGAGAGCGGCGAGGAACGCGGCGCGCAGCCGATCCCGGCCGGCGAGCTCGAGGGCGCCACTCACCCGGATCTTCCGGACGCCTCCGGGGACGATCTCCGAGCTGATCGCCATCGGTCCGATGTCCTCCGGACCGGGGTCCGACCATTCCATGCCCTGACTCTCCCGGTGCTCGGGGCGGCCACGGCCGCGATCGCTGGGCCGGAGGCGCCGGCCAAGACGAGCGTAGCGCGGCCGGCCGTGGCGCCGAGGCCGGTGACGGGCTTCCAGCGCGCGGGCGAGGTTTCCCAGCGGATCGCGGCACTCATCACCGCGCTGGAGCGGCGGCCCGCAGCCGGCTGTTGGCTGAACCGTCCACGGACCTGGGCCACGGGGAACCGGGGCCGTGGCCCACCGTCCGGCGACTTGACGCCAGTCTGGACCCGCCGGCCGGCGAGCACCAGAGCAGAAAGCCCGTAGCGGCGACCCTCACGCGAACGGGTGAACGGCGCGCCGGGCCTCAGCCGAGGATGGCCCAGAAGCCGGTCAGCACCGCGGCGGCGCGGGCCGGGTCGTGGGTCATCCACCAGTGACCCAGGCCGTCGAGGACGGCGACCCGGGCCCCGGCGCGGGCGGCCGCCCGGCGGCGTTGTGCTTCGGTCCCGACGACGTGGTCGGCCGTGGCCAGGATGGCGAGACCCGGCCGGGCCGCCGCCCGTTCCAGCGGCAAACCCAGGCCGGGCTCGCCCGCGGACCGGTACACGCTGAGCACCGCCCGCCCCATCACCTCGTCCTGCCCCGCCGCGACGCGCGTGGCGACGGCCGGGCCCATCCCCCGCTGCACCAGCACCGCCGTCCGCGCTTCGGCCGTGCCGCCGAACCGCGCCGCGACGTCGGCCTCGCCGGCGCCGGGCGTCCGCCAGCCGCGGGCGAGCTCGTGCCACTCGTAGCCCGGGTCGAAGATCCCCAGCGTGTCGCTGACCCAGCTGCGGACGAGGTCCGGACGACTCAGCACGACGTTGACGACGTGCCCGCCGCCGAGGTCGTGACCCACCAGGTCCACCGGCTCGCCGAACGCTTCCAGCTCGCCGATCAGCCAGTCGCGGTAGTCCGCGAGGGAGGCACCGAACCCGGCGGGCAGCGGCGCGCCGAAACCGGGCGGCGACAGGCAGACCAGGTCCGGACGCGACGGCGCGAGCTCCGCCAGCAGCAGGTCCCAGACCGCCGCCGTCTCGGGGTTGCCGTGGACGAACACCGCGGGCATCAGGCCGCCCCCGGCGTCGTCGGCTGCAGCACCGATTCCATCAGCGCCTCGGTGCGCAGGTGGGTGATCGCCTGGTACTCGGGGTCCCGGACCATGGCCGCGAAGGCCCGCCGGTCCGGGTAGCGGACCAGCACCACCATGTCCCACGCCTGCCCGTCCTCGGCGACGAGCGCCGGGCCGCCGGCACCGAGGTACTCGACCTTCAGGCCGTAGCGGGGGTTGAGTTCGCCACGCAGGGCTTCGGCGTAGCGCTGGTAGCTCTCGCGGCCGCCGTCCGGACGGAACCGCAGCAGGTTGAGCATCACAACCGGGCCGCCCGGGTCGTCGGCGAGCAGGGCGTCGAGGGCGTGGTCTTCGATTTCGATCATCAGGACCTCCTGGAACACCACTGTACGCATACTTGTTGAGCGACACGCAAGTTCAATTGCTAGGCTTCTCCTCATGCCTCCCACCCGCCGCACCCAGCAGGAGCGCCGCGACCAGGCCGAAGCCGCGCTCTTGACCGCCGCCGCCGAACTCGTCGTCGAGCAGGGGGTGCGGTCGCTGACGCTCGCCCGCGTGGGGGAACGCGCCGGGTACAGCCGCGGCATCGTCACCCACCACTTCGGCGGCAAGCAGGCCCTGGTCGAACGGCTGGCGCGGGCCACGCAGGCCGGGTTCGTCCCGGGCCTGGAGGACCTGCCGCCCGGCCTCGATCGGCTGCTGCGGCTGATCGACGGCTACCTCGGCGAGCTCGGCCGGATCGGCGTGTTCAACCAGGCTTTCCTGCTGCTGTGGGCGGAAGCCGCCACCCAGCCGGACCTGGCCCCGATCTTCCGCGAACGCGACGCCGCCTTCCGCGCGGACCTGCGCGAAGACGTCGAGGCCGGCATCGCGGACGGCAAGATCGACGCGGACGCGAGCGCGGACGAGGTCGCGACGGCCGTCGTCGGGCAGCTGCGCGGGATCGCGCTGCAACGGCTGCTCGATCCGGGCAGCGTCGACCCCGAGGCGCTGCGGCGGACCGTCACCGGCCAGTGGCGCCGCGCCTTGACTCCCTAGGCCCGGAAGGCGGCGTCACGTGCCGCCTCGAAGTCCGGAACGCTGCCGCGGCCCGGAGAAATGGCCTCGACCGCCGTCGTCGTGCGGTGCGCCTCACGCCTCGGCGTTCGCGACGATTGCGTCGAGCAAGCCGGGGAACCGCACCTCGAGCTCGTCGCGGCGCAGCGCGACGTACTGCTGGTTGCCGCGCTGCGTGCGCCGCACGATGCCACTCTCGCGCAGGACCCGGATGTGGTGTGAGGCGTTGGACTTGCTCAGCCCGAGGTCGGCGTAGACACGCGAGCACTCGCATTCGCCGAGCGCGGCCATCGTGCGCACCATGTGCAGCCGGGAGGGATCGGCGAAGCCGCGCATCACGTCGGCCAGGCCGAGGCCGGCCAGGTCCGGGTGGGGCCGGTCGGACACCGGGTTCAGCCCGCGGCGGTGAAGATCTGCTTGCTGAACAGGACGTCCAGCCGGTGCACGTGGGCGGGTGCGGCCAGGATGTCGTTCATCCGCTCGACATCGCGGAAGATGTCCCCGCCGCCACCGTCCACATGGGCCTGGCGGCCGGCGATGCTCGGGAACACCTCGAAGATGCCGAAGGTCGTCGGTCCGAACTGGACGCCGTACCAGGGTCCGGTTTCCGGCTCACCCTCCACGCACCCGAGGATGTCGCGCAACATGACCCGGACTTCCTCCACCTTGTCCGGTCGCGCCTCGATCTCGATGTAGAACGCCTTGGTCCCGTCCGCCCCGTTGCGCCCGGTCATCAGGACGCCCTCGTGCCGCTCCGCGTGCGTCATGTCCGCATCCTTCGCTCGACAGGTTCAATGGTCATTGAACCACAGGACGCCGCACCTCGTCACGCCGTCGCTGTGCCGATGACCAGCGGGTGCACCACCGAAGGCATCCCCCGCCACCGCGCCGTGCTCATCTCCTCGATGTCGAACCGCTGCTTGAGCAGCGCGACGGTGTCGCGATCGCACCGGCAGCCCTGCGCGAACGCCGCCCACGGCCCCGCCAGCCGCGTCTGCCTGCGCGCCAGCTTCGGGTCCTCGGCGCGCACGTGCTCGCAGAACAGCAGCCGCCCACCGGGCCGCAGCACCCGCGCGAGCTCGGCCAGCACCCGGTCGACGTCGGGCACCGTGCAGAGGACCAGCGTCGACACGACCGTGTCGACGCTGGCCTCCGCCATCGGCAGCGCGTCCGCCGGCGCCTGTACCGACCGCATCCCGACGCGGCCCGCCACGCGCTTTTCGAGCCGCCGGTACATCGCCGGGACGGGCTCGGTCAGCACGACCTCCGCCGTCGCGGGGTAGTGCCCGACGTTGAGCCCGGTCCCCGCCCCGATCTCGACCACCCGGCCCTGCACGCGCCGCAGCAGTTCCCCGCGCCGGCCTGCCAGCCCGAGCCGCTCCCCGCGGCGCAGGAACGGTTCGTACAGTGCCGCCCCGAACCGTTCCCAGAGCCCGTCCCGTGCCCCCACGCTGTCCCCTCCGGCCATCGCTCCTCCTCCACACCGCCGATGCGCTGCAGCACACCAGCCACCGGCCTCCCACCGCATCACCCGCACGTGCCATTCCGGGGACTGGCCGGAACGGGCCACGGCCTACGCTCGTGAGATGCCGGGACAAGACCAGGTCGTGCGGTTCACCGGCGGCCCGGACGACCGCACCCTCGCCTGGGCGGCCGTCGGCGCGGGGCCGCCGCTGGTCGTCGGCGGCTGGTGGTGCGGACACCTCGAACTGGACTGGCAGAACGCGTTGTTCCGCCGGTTCGCCGGCCTGCTCGGCGACCGGTTCACCCTCGTCCGCTACGACCGGCCCGGCGTCGGCATGTCCGACGACACCGGGCCGCTGGTCACTTCGCTCGCCGAAGAAGTGGCCGCGTTGAGCGCCGTCGTCGACGCGGCCGGGGAGAAGGTGACCCTGTTCGGCGGTTCGTCCGGCGGCTGCGCCGCGATGGCGTACGCGGCGGCCCACCCCGACCGCGTGGAGCGGCTCGTCCTCTACGGCAGCTACGCCCGCGGCACCGAGATCGCCGCGGCGGAAGCCCGCGATTCCCTGCTGGCGGTCGTCGGACGGCACTGGGGCGTGGGGTCCCGCGTGCTCGCCGACCTGTTCCTGCCGACCGCGACCCCGGCGGAACGCGACGAGTTCGTCCGGTTCCAGCGCGCAAGCCTCACCGCGGAGAAAGCGGCGCGCTCGCTCGCGGCGGTGTACGCGTTCGACGTCCACGACCAGCTGGGCGCGATCGAGGTGCCGACGCTCGTCCTGCACCGCCGCGACGACCGCGCGATCCCGTTCGCGCTGGGCCGGGACGTCGCCGCCCGCATCCCGGGCGCCGCGTTCGTCCCGCTCGACGGCACCGACCACCTGCCCTGGCGCGGGGACGTGGACGGGCTCGTCCGCGCCGTGCGGGAGTTCCTCGGCGCCGGCCGGCCCGCCCGCCTAGCCGGCGCGGCGGGCGGGCTCTCCGAACGCGAGCTCGACGTGCTGCGCCTGGTCGCGCAAGGATTGAGCGACCAGGAGATCGCGCGCCGGCTCGGGATCAGCGCCCACACCGCGCACCGCCACGTGTCGAACATCCGCGGCAAGCTGGGCGTGTCGTCCCGGGCGGCGGCCGCCGCGCACGCCGCCACCGCCGGGTTGCTCTGACCCAGCCCGGGGGCACCGGCAGAACGATCAACTCGGTTGAGGGGTGCGAGGTGGTTCAGGAGGAGGCAACGCCGACCACTGTGCTGTGGCGGCCGACCGGTCCGGAGGAGTGGGAACTCGTCCGGCGGTCCGGCCGGCGCGCTTGGCCACCCGGGCTCCCGGAGCAGCCGATCTCCGGCGTTATCCGGTCCGGCAAGCTGCCGTGGTGCGGGTCAGGGTTTCTGCCCGACTCCGGCCAGCATCACGGACTCGCTGGGGTCCTCGAAGTCGATCACGGGCGTGTCCGGGCCGCTCTCTTCCGGGTGCCACGACGCCGTCCACGTGACGCCGGGCTCCAGCAGGGCGAAGTCGCCGAACAGCGCGCCGAACTCCGCCTTCGACCGCAACACGTGCTTGCTGACGTCGTTGTCGTACATCCGGATGATCGCGTGCAGCTGGGCGGCGATGTCCTCGGGCAGTCCCTCGTGGGTGATCTGCGACAGCACCAGGTACGAGCCGGCCGGCAGCAGGTCCCGGTACCGCGCGATGGCTTCCGGACCCACGTCCCGGCCGTCGGGGCCGGTCTGCTGAACGTGCAGCACCGCGGTGACCAGCAGGGCCAGCGGCTCGCCGAGGTCGACCACCCCGGTCCGGGCGACGGCGTCCCAGACTCCGTCGGGATCCCGCAGATCGCCGTGGATCACCGCGTGGCGGGCGGGATCGCCGTGCTGCTCCAGCAGGATCCGGGAGTGCGCGACCGCGACGGGTTCGTAGTCGATGTAGACGACCCGGGAGTCCGGCGCGACCTCGTCCGCGACCTGGTGCACGTTGCCCATCGTGGGCACCCCGGAGCCGATGTCGACGAACTGCCGCACGCCCCGCGCCACCAGGTGCCGCACGGCGCGGTGCAGGAAGGCCCGGTTGGCCTGGGCGCAGTACTTCCCGGCCGGGAACGTCGTCAGGACCTTCTTGCCGAACTCGCGATCGATCGCCCAGTTGGCCGTGCCGCCGAGGTACCAGTCGTAGACCCGCGCCACGCTGGGCCGCTCCAGGTCCACGCCCGGTAAGGGCTCCTCCGCCATGCCGCTTCCCGACCCCATCGGGCCATCGTATCGCTGCCGGTGCGCGGGGTGATCCTCGCCGCCGCCGGCGCAGTCTGGACCACCACCGGCTGGTCCGTCTTTCCGTGCCCCTCAACGGAAGTTGTCCGGACAAGATCCGCGGCGGCGGTTGACAGCCCCGTCCGGAGCGCAGGACGGTGAACCTGCTTCCCGCACCCGGCCGGAGCCGTCCCGGCGCACCGCGCGGGAGGAAGGGTGTGGGTCCCGTGGGTCGCCTCGCGCGTGCGTCGCTCGTCGTTCTCCTCGTCGCCTTGACCGTGCTGGCGCCGGCCGCGCCCGCGAACGCCGGAACCCCGTGGGACTACCCGGAGTTCCCGTACCCCGCCACCACCTACCAGGAGCCGTTCCGGGGGCAGTTCCACTTCAGCTCGCAGTCCGGGTGGATGAACGACCCCAACGGCCTGGTCTACGCCAACGGCCTCTACCACTTCTTCTACCAGCACAACCCCCACGGCCTCGAGTGGGACACGATGCACTGGGGCCACGCCACGAGCCCGGACCTCGTGCACTGGACGCAGAAACCGATCGCGCTGGAGCCGGGGGTGCATCCCGGCACCCTGTTCTCCGGCGGCGGGGTGGTCGACCGGGACAACACCGCCGGGCTGAAGACCGGTCCGCTCGACCCGATCGTGGTGTTCAGCAACACGAACGGCGTAAGCATCTTCTACAGCAACGACAACGGCCGCAGCTTCCAGGCGTACGACCAGGGCCGCAAGCAGATCGAGATCCCGGACGAGAGCCGGGACCCGAAGGTCGTCTGGGACGCCGCCCGGCACCAGTGGGCCATGGTCGTGTGGTCGAACCGGGGCGGCAACGGCGTCGACCTCTACACCTCGCCCGACCTGCTGCACTGGACCTTCGCCAGCCGGTACGCGGCGGACTGGCTCTTCGAGTGCCCCGACCTGTTCCCCCTCGGCGGCGATCGGTGGGTGCTGACCTCGGCGACCGGCGAGTACGTCGTCGGCGCGTTCGACGGCCGGACGTTCCGGACCGACCGGCCGCAGCCGAAGAAGATGAACCTCGGCACCACCTACGCCGGCGGCACCTTCTACGCCGCGGAGACCTTCACCGGCACGCCGGACGGCCGGGTGGTGCAGATGGCCTGGCAGGGCGGCAACCGCGGCAGCACCTGGACCGGCAACGCGACGTTCCCGGTGACGCTCGGCCTGGTGGACTCGCCCGACGGCCCGCGGGTGACGCGGACCCCGGTCGCCGAGCTCGACTCGCTGCGGGCCGACAGCAGGAGCTGGCGGAACGAGACGGTGGGTGCCGGCGGGCGCGACCCCTTCGCCGGGATCCTCGCCGACACCTACGAGATCACCGCGACCTTCGACGTCGCCGGCGCGACAGCCGGCCAGTTCGGCTTCGCGCTGCACAGCCGTTCCGACGGCACGGCCGACCGCACCGTCGTCTACGACCGCGCGGCGGGCACCCTGGACGGCAAGCCGTTGCCGCCCACCGGCGGTGAGGTCAGCGTGCGGCTGCTCGTGGACCGCGGCCAGCTGGAGGTCTTCGGCGATGGCGGGCTGTTTTCCTTCTCGGACAACGTGAACTTCGACTCCGCCGCGGTCAGCCAGGGCATCCGGCTCTTCGCGACCGGAGGTGCGGTCCGGCTGAAGAGCGCGAAGTTCACGCGCCTCAGCACGAGCTGGGGCACCGCCCAGCCGACGCTGGAGAGCACCCTCGAGGGCCCGTGGCACGCCGCCGGCGGCTCGTGGACCGACACAGCCGCGGGCAAGCAGGCGCAGGCGACCGGCGACGCGTTCTACCTGAGCGCGAGCACCGCGGCGGACGCCGTGTACCAGGGCGACGTCCGGCTGGACACCGCCCAGGCGGCCGGCTTGACCTTCCGGGCCACGGCCGACGGCGCCGGGTACACCATGAACGTCGATCGAAGCGGCGTCGTCAAGCTCTGGCGCCCCGGCCGCGACATCGCCACCTACGCCACGCCCCTTGACCCGGGCGTCACCCACCACCTCGAGGTCCGCACGACCGGCTCACGCATCCAGGTCCGGCTCGACCACGGCACGACGCCGGTCATCGACGCCACCGACGCCACCTACCCGTCCGGACGCTTCGGCGCGAACGCGTACCACGGGTCGGCGACCGTGCAGAACCTGAACACCGGCCCGGCCGGCTTCACGGCGTTCACGTCCGGCCCGTGGACAACCCGGGGCGGCGCTTGGACCACCACCCCGGACGGCCTGCGGGGAACCGCGTCCGGAAACGGCTTCTTCCTCAGCGACCGCACCGGATCCGACTTCACGTACGAGGGTGACGTGTCCGTCACGAACGGCACAGCGGCCGGCTTGACGTTCCGCGCCACCGCCACCGGCGAGGGCTACACGGCGAACATCGACACGAACGGCCTGGTGAAGCTGTGGCGCCCCGGCCTCGACATCGCGACCTATCCGACGTCGGTCATCGAGGGCCGCACTTACCACCTCAAGGTCCGCACGACCGGCGCGCGCATCCAAGTCTGGCTGGACCACGGCGCCACGCCCATCATCGACGCCACGGACTCGGCGTACGCCTCCGGAAGGTTCGGCGTCAACGGATACGCGGGCAACACCACCGCGCAGAACCTCTCGATCACGTGACGGCCCGTGGTCATCGCCAGCGTGACCCGAACCTCAGCCGGCGGGAGCACACCCGGTTTCCGGCCGCAACAGCTTCCCGAGCGCCTCGGCCGTGGCCTCGATGTCCGACGTCGTGTGCGCGGTGCTGAGGAAGACTTTGCCGGACGGCATGAACAGGAAGCCTTGACGCAGCATCCCTTCCAGGAGCACCGTCCACAGCCCGCCGGTGCCGTGCAGGCCGGTGGCCCCACCCGCGGGGATGTACTGGAGGAGCGAGCCGACCCGGTTGAAGCTGCCACAGCCCGGCACCGAACCGAGTGCGCCGCCGACGAGGGCTTCGAACTCGGACGACGTCTCCTCGAGCGCCTCGTAGACCGCCGGGTCGGCCAGCACGCGCATCGTCGCCTCGACGGCGGCGAGCGCGATCGGGTTGGCGTTGAACGTTCCCGCGTGGACGACGCCGGCCGTCACCTGGTCGACCAGGTCCGCCCGGCCGACGACGGCGCTCTGGGTGAAGCCCCCGGCCATCGCCTTCCCGAAGACGGACAGGTCGGGGCGCACGCCGTACTTCTCGGCCGCGCCGCCGCGCGCGATCCGGAACCCGGCGATCACCTCGTCGAAGACGAGGACGACGCCGCGGCGGTCGCACAGGTTTCGCAGCGTGGACAGGAACTCCGGCTCGGGTGCCTCGACACCGGCGTTGCTCATCACCGGGTCGACGAGCACCGCCGCGAGGTCGCGTTCGACGGCCTCGCCCAGGAGGCGCTCGGCCAGGGGCACGTCGTTGAAGCGCGCGATGACCAGGTCGTCCAGCACGCTGGGCGACTGCCCTCGGCCGCCCGGTGACGCGGGCCGATCGGCGGCGTCTTCGGACATTCCGGCGTGCACGGTGTCGTGCCAGCCGTGGTAGCTCTTGGCGAACTTGAGGACGCGGCGCCGTCCGGTCGCGGCCCGGGCGAGGCGCAGCGCCACCTGCACCGCTTCGGTTCCGGTGTTGCTCCACAGCAGCCGCTCGCCGTGGGGCACGGCGTCGAGGACCGCCTCCGCGGCAAGGTATTCGAGGGCGTGACCGGTGCCGATGACCTGCATCTTCTTCGCGACGTCGGACACGGCGGACAGCACGCGCGGGTCGCCGTGGCCGAGCAGGAGCGGCCCCCAGGCCATCACGTAGTCGACATATCGGTCGCCGTCCAGGTCCCAGACGTGCGCGCCCCGCGCCTCCCGCACGAAGAGCGGGTGGGGACGCATCGCGGCGCGCAGGCCCGACCCCACGCCACCGCCGACACTGCGCCGGGCCCGTTCGAACGCGAGCCGGGACGATTCCAGAGCCATCAGTACTCGATCACCGTCCGGATGCCGACGCCGCGCTTCATCTCGTCGAACGCCTCGTTGACGTCGGCCAGGTCGATCACGCGCGTCACCAGCGAGTCGAGGTCGATGCGGTGGTTCAGGTAGTGCTCGACCAGCAGCGGGAAGTCGACGGCGGGCTTGCTCGAGCCGTAGTTGGAGCCGACGAGCGAAAGTTCCTGATCGGACAGGACGAACGGGTCGATCGAGACGCGCACGCCGTCCGCCACCTGCCCGGCCACGACCGCTTTTCCGCCTCGCGCCAGCACCGCGTAGGCCGCCTCGATGGTGCGCGGCAGCCCGATGGCCTCGATGGCGATCTCCACCCCGCGTCCGTCGGTCAGCTCGCGGACCCGGTCCGCGAGATCCTCCCGCGTGCTGTTGATCACGTCCGTCGCGCCGAAAACGCGTGCCTGCTGGAGCTTCTCGTCGGAGAGGTCCGCGGCGATGATCTTCCGCGCGCCGACCAGGCGAGCACCCTGGATCGCGTTCAGCCCGACGCCGCCGCAGCCCAGCACCAGCACGGTGTCGCTCGGCCGGACCTTCGCGGTGGTGACCGCCGCTCCGACTCCGGTCGTGACCGCGCAGCCGATCAAGGCCGCCTGGGCGAACGGGGCGTCGTCCCGGACCGCGATCGCGCCTGATTCGGGCACGAGCGTGTACTGGCCGAACGTGCCGACTCCCGCGAAGCTGTGGACATCCCGCTCGTCGGCGCCTGTGACGCGGGTCCGGCCGTCGAAGGACAGGTGGTTGGCCGAGTGCCGGCTGACCAGGTCGCAGAGGACGGGCCTGCCGCTGACGCAGTAGCGGCACCGGCGACAAGACGGTGTCCAGGACAGGACAACGTGATCGCCCTTCGCCAGCGTCGTGACCCCTTCGCCCACGCTCTCGACGATTCCGGCGCCCTCGTGGCCGAGGATCATCGGCGCGGGCACCTCCCATTCGCCGACGAGCACGTGCAGGTCGCTGTGGCACACCCCGCTTGCTTTCAGCCGCACCAGGACCTCACCGGGCGGCGGCGTGTCGTGGAGCGAAACCCGCTCGACGGCCAGCGGCGCGTCCGGCGTCCTGAAGACAGCGGCGTCGAATTCGATGGTCATGACGGGGTCCCCCTGCGGATGAGCTTCTTGTTGGCGAACTCGTCGATTCCCGACCGGCCCAGTTCACGGCCGAAGCCGGACCTTTTGATCCCGCCGAACGGCAGTTCCGGGCCTTCCAGGCCGACGCCGTTGACGAAGACCATGCCGGCCTCGATCCGGTCGGCGACGCGCATCGCCTGCTCGGGGTCCGTGGTGAACACGTAGGAGCCCAGTCCGTACGGGGTGTTGTTGGCCAGCTCGACGGCTTCGGCTTCGGATCCCGCGCGGTAGACGGTCGCGACGGGACCGAACAATTCCTCGGCGGCCGATGGCGATTCCGGTGCCACCCCGGTCAGGACACCTGGCGGGAAGTACGCACCTTCACGCCGTCCTTCGCAGACCAGGGTCGCGCCGTCGTCGACGGCCCGCTGGACCTGTTCTTCGAGGCGCTCGGCAGCCGCCACCGACGACAGCGGAGCTAGTCCGTCGGCCTTGGCGAGCACCCTTTTCGTGAACCTGCCGAGGAATTCCTCGTAGATGTCCTCGGCGACGATGAACCGCTTGCCCGCGTTGCACGCTTGCCCGGTGTTCTCGAACCGCGCGTCCACCGCGGCCTGGACCGTGGCGTCCAGGTCGTCGGAGGACAGCACGAGGAACGGGTCCGAGCCGCCCAGCTCGAGCACGACCTTCTTGAGGTTGCGGCCCGCCGTTTCCGCGACTTGCGCCCCGCCTCGCTCGGAACCGGTGAAGGACACGCCTTGCAGCCTGGGGTCGGCGATGGCGTCGGCGACCTCGTCGTTGGTTGCACGGACGTTGACGTAGCAGCCTTCGGGGTAGCCGGCGTCGGTGAAGATCCGCTGCAGGGCCGCGGCCGAGCCCGGGCATTGGGGCGCGTGCTTGAGCACGATGGTGTTGCCCAGGGCCAGATTGGGCGCGGCGAAGCGGGCGACCTGGTAGTACGGGTAGTTCCAGGGCATGATGCCCAGCAGGACGCCGATCGGCTGGCGGCGGACGAACGCCGTGCCCTCCCCCTCGATCAGTTCGACGGGCTCGTCGGCAAGGAACTTGTGCGCGTTCGCGGCGAAGTAAGAATAGATGGACGCGCTGAACTCGACCTCGGCGACGGCCTCGTCCAGCGGCTTGCCCATCTCCCGGTGGGCGATGCTCGCGAGTTCGCCGCTGCGCGCGTTGTGCAGGGCGGCGACGGTGCTCAGCAGTTCGGCGCGCTGAGGCACGGTGGTCTGTTTTGACCAGGCCCGGTAGGCCTTCTCGGCCGAGTCGAGTGCCAGGTTCATCATGACGACGCACCCGCTTCCTGGGTCGGTTTCGCGCTCGAGGCCACGTTGTGGTTGTGCAGCGCGCGGTAGGCGAAGAAGTAGACGAACCCCTGGGTGCCCCACGTCGCCAGCGCGGCGGTGTAGAAGAACGTGCGGCTCGCGTCGTCGAACGGGAAGGGGAAGAAGTCGTAGACGATCGCGATGGTGGTGCCGGCCGCGGTCACCAGTCCTGTCCAGATCGCGGGCCACCTCGCGCCGGCGTCCCAGAGCCGCTTGGCGAAGTACGCCAGGAAGACCGCCGAGACGAGGTTGACCGCGACGTAGAACGCGGCGACGGCGAACGCGGCATTGTCGGCGTAGGGGTCTTCACCGTGGAAGTGCCGGAGGAACAGCCCGGCCGCGGTGGCGAGTGCGAAAACGCCGACATCGACGGCCACGGACGGCTTGTAGCCACGGGTGACTTTCAGCAAGCCCATGACGAGGATGAGCGTGATGCCGACCGACCGCGAGAAGGCGTCGAAGAAGTACGCCACGCCGTACAGCACGCTGCTCTGGTCGCCGCCGAGCAACGACCAGACGAGGAAGTTGCTGCCCGAAGTCGCGACGACCATCCATTCGAGACCGAGCAGGTAGTTGCCGTACCGGCGGATGAACCGCCAGCCGAAGAAGTAGCCGACGAAGATCATCCACAGGTCGGCGAGCAGGAAGAGGACGTCCTTCATCGCGCCGGCACCTCCCGCGCGACCATGGCCGCGACCCGCTCGGCGGCGCGCTGACCGGTCAGCACGGCGCCGTTCATGCAGCCCGCCCACTCGCCCGCGGTCTCCGTGCCGGCCCAGTGGACACGGCCGTGCGGCTCGGTGAGCGCCCGGCCGTAGCTCGTGGTCGCGTACGGGGCGACGGCCGGGTTCGGGCCGCCCGGGGCGAACGGTTCCGCTCCCCAGCAGTGGTCGACGTAGTCGATGGGGGCGCTCGCCTGCGTGCCGTACAGCTGGGCGAGCTGCCGCAGGACCATGCTGCGCCGGGTCTCGGGGCCGAAGCCGTCGAACACGCGCGGGTCGCAGAACGCCATCAGGACGCCGGGACCACCGTCGGGCGAGACGTCGAAGGTGATGAACACGGTCCCGGTGTCGGTCACCGCCTCGCCCGAAAGCCCGTTGGTCCGCCAAAACGGCTTGTCGTACGCGACGAACGCCTTGCTCAGGACGCCCATGCGCCACGTTTTCACGAGCCCTTCGGCGGACTCGGGCAACGCCGGGTGGAACGCGATACCCGCGCGGTGTGCCGTCGCGACGGTGACGATCGCGTACTTCGCCGTGATCTCTTCCGAGTCGGTGCGGACCATGACACCGGTGTCGTCCTGGCTGATCCAGCGCACCGGCGTCCCCAGGACGACGCGGTCACCGAGCCGCTGGGCGACCCGCTTCGCGATTTCCTGGGTGGTTTCGAGGTAGCGGTCCTGTTGCTGGCCGCCCTCCACGTCGAGCATGTGGTCGACACCCCCGGCCGCGCGGATGTAGCGCAACGCGTGCAGCAGGGAGACGTCTCCCGGGCTGCAGCCCCACTGCACCTTGCTGACGACGGTCATCAGGGCACGGGTGGCCGGCAGCGCTTTCTTCCGGTCGAGCCACTCGCCGAAGGAGATCGCGTCGAACTCGCCGGCCCGGGGCGACTCCCAGGCCGCGTCGACGTCGACGGCCGCGACCAGCTTCTCCAGCGCCAGCTGGACGCGGGCCATGTCCACCAGCGCCGCCGGCGAGACCTTGGGAATGGTGCCGCGGTAGGTGCGGCGCCGGCCGGCCATCCACAGGACGTTGCGCCCCTGGTTGAACTGGCCGGTCGTGGTGCACCCCACGCGGTTCGCGAGGTCGCGGATCGCCGTGTGCCGACGGGCGACCCAGGTCGCGCCGAAGTCGACCGGCACCCCCGCCACCTCGCCGGAGAGCGATCGGCCGCCGACCCGGTCGCGCCCTTCCAGGACGAGGACGGACAGGCCGGTGCTCACCAGCCGCTCGGCGGCACTCAGGCCGGCGAACCCGGCGCCGACGACCACGACGTCGACCGAGGTGGCCGCGGGACGGCGCTCACGAGATGGCGACATGATTTTCTCCTTTTCAGCGCACACGGGCGGCAGCGCGCAGAGCACGGCGCCGGCTGCCGTTGATCAAGTCGGTGAAGCGGTCGAGCGCCGACACCAGGCGGAGGCTGCGCGGGCCGACCATCGCGAAGGGCGGGAACTTCGGCTTCTCCGCCCAGATACCGTCGAGATCCTCGTGCCTTGATCCGTCCACAATGGAGTCGGCGATGAGGGACCCGACGTACGGTGCCTGGGCCAGTCCGTGCCCGTTGCACGCGATCGAGTAGTAGACGTTGTCCTCGATCCGGCCGGCGATCGACAGCCAGGACGACGTGATCGCGATCCAGCCGCCCCACGCCCGCTCGACAGCGACGTCGGCGAGCGTCGGGAACCGGCTCGCGAACGCGCCGGCGAGCTCCTCGACCAGCTCGCGGTCCGGGGCCTTCGCCGGCAGCGGGTAGGTCATGCCGCGCTCGACGCGCCGGACGCCGAACACGATGGTGCCGCGCGCGGTGAGGCGGTAGTGCTCCATGACCTGGTGCTGGGTGATCACGCCCGACCGGCTGCTCCAGCCCAGTGCGGCGAGCCGCTCCGGGGCGATCGGCTCGGTCTCCATCTCGATGAGCCACATCGGCACCGAGAGCCGTTTCGGGGTGATGTCCCACTCCCCCGAGTAGGCGTTCGTCGCGAGCACCGCGGTGTTCGCCCGCACGGTGCCGCCGGGCGTCGAGATGACGACTTGGCCGCCGCGCGGCGTCACGTCGGTGACCTTGGTCCGTTCGAAGACCCGGGCCGACGACGAGACCAGGATGCGGCGCACGCCCCGGCTCAGCTTGCCGGGGTTCAGCATCCCGCCCACGGCCTCGCGCATGCCGCCGACGAAGCCGCGGGGAATGCCGAGCTGCTCGCTCGTGCCGACGTGACCGCGTCCGCCGGCGCGCCGGAGGATCGCCGCCACGGTCCGCGTCCGGAGCATCTGCCCGGGTCCCACGGCCGCGAACGCCAGGCCGTTGGGCTCGTAGTCGCAGTCGATGGCGTGGGTCTTGATGAGGTCTTCGACGAAGCTCGCGGAGTTCTCTGCCAGCCGCACCATGCCGGGCACCTTCTTGGGGTAGAAGAGGCTCAGCAGGCGGAGGTCCCCGCCCGGGACGCTCGCGATCTGGCCGCCGTTGCGCGAACTGGACCCGTAGCCGCAGAACTCGGCCTCCAGCAGCACGACGTCCCGGCCGCGCTCGGCGAGCCGCAGCGCCGTCGCCATGCCGCCCATGCCCCCGCCGATGACCGCGACGTCGCACGTGAGGTCGCCGTCGAGGCTGGGCAGGACGTCCTCGGGCGGGTCGATCCAGCCGCTGAAGGTGCTGCACTCGACATTGTCGATCCTCATGACTCCGCCCTCGCTTTTCCCTGCGTCGCAGCGTGTTCCGCGATGTGCCGGGTGATGGGTTCGACCAGGGCCGCGGGGATGTGGTGCCCCATGCCGGGGATGACGACGTGCCGGCCGCCGGGGATCGCTTTCACCGTCGCGGCGCCGCCGCTGGGGGCGACCAGCAGGTCCCGGTCACCGTTGATGACCAGGGTGGGCGCGGTGATCCGGCGCAGCCGGGCGGTCCGGTCCCCGGAGCGCTGGATCGCCTGGATCTGCCGGGCCGCGCCCGCGGCCAGGTCGCCGGCGGCGCGGTCCCAGCCCCCTGCCGCCATGGCGGCCTCGGCCGCGTCGTCGATCGGGTACCCCGTTCCGGCGATGTGGCTGGTGATCCGCAGGTGGGCGCGTACTGCCGCGGTTCTGGTTCGCGCCGGTGGGCCGGCGAGGAGCCGGATCGTCGACAGGGCCGGCTGACCGGCCTTCTTCGCGCCTGTGGTCGAGAAGATCGACGTCAGGGACAGGACACGCGCGGGTTCGGTCGCGGCGACCGTCTGGGCGATCATCCCGCCCAGGGACCGGCCGGCCAGGTGGGCCTGCGGGATCCCGAGGTGGTCGAGGACGCCGACCGCGTCGGCGGCCATGTCCGCCAGCGAGTAGGCGTCACGGCGGGGACGCGCGAGCACCTGGCGCCACAGCGCCGGCGGCGGGGTGGCCGCGAACGTCGACTGGCCGACATCGCGGTTGTCCATCGTGACGACCCGGAAGCCCCGGGCGACAAGCGCGTCGACGAACGACCCGGTCCAGAAGGTGAGGTCCTCGCCCATCCCGGCGATGAGCAGGATCGCGGGAGCGGCCTGGTCGCCGTGGTCGCGGTAGCAGATGGTCACACCGGAGGGCAGTGCCGCGTACTGGTCTTCAGACACGGGCCGACCGCCGTTCACCGGGCAGCGCCGCCGGCCGGGCGGTGCCGAACTCGAGGTTCTCGTCGGCGACCGGGCCGCGCAGCGCCTTGGCGTCCTCGGGGTAGGACAGCGCCATCCGCCACGGGGCGGCATCTCCTTGCTTGGGCAGGCTCTTCTCGGCGCGCTTGGCGTAGCCGGCCTGAAGGTCCATGACCGGCCGGTGCGGCATCCCCGGCAGCGCGACCGGGACCACCCGGTCGTGGCCGTGCGCGTCCATGTGCCGGACCAGATCGATGAAGTAGCGGCACATCAGGCTCACCTTGAGCGTCCAGGACGACGTCGTGTAGCCGATCGCCATCGCCCAGTTCGGGATCCCGCTCAGCAGCATCCCGCGGTAGGAGACCGAGTCCGCGATGTCCATCTCGCGCCGGTCGACCACGATCGGCATCCCGTCGAAGAGGCGCATGTTCAACCCGGTCGCGGTGACGATGATGTCGGCTTCCAGCTCCTCGCCCGACTCCAGGACGACGCCGCGCTTGCTGAACCGCGTGATCGTGTCGGTGACGACGGAAGCGGTGCCGGCCTTGATCGCGTCGAAGAAGTCGCCGTCGGGGGCCAGGCACAGCCGCTGGTCCCACGGGTCGTACGGCGGGTTGAAGTGCTTGTCGACGTCGAATCCCTTGGGCAGGCGCTTGCGGTTCTCGCGCCGGATCACCGCTCGTCCGATCTTGGGGAACGCCCGCAGGCCCTTGACGATCGCGTGTTCGGTCCAGATGTTCTTGAACCGCGTCGCGGCGTACCCGCGCTTCTCGCCCAGCAGCTTCGTGAGCGTCGTCGCGACCCGGTCGACGCGGGGCAGCGCCATGACGTAGCTGGGGGTGCGCTGCAGCATCGTGACGTGCCGGGCCTCGGTGGCCATCGCCGGCACCAGCGTGATCGCGGTCGCGCCGCTGCCGATGACGACGACCTTCTTGCCGCTGTGGTCGAGGTCTTCGGGCCAGTGCTGCGGGTGGACGATCCGGCCTCCGAAGTCGTCGCGCCCCGGGAACTCCGGCGAGAACCCCTTGTCGTACCGGTAGTAGCCGGTGGCGGCGAACACCCAGCGCGCGCGGATCGTCTTGACGGACCCCGGAGCCTCGACGCGCAGCGACCACTTCGAGTCCACTGTGGACCACTCTGCCCGGACCACCCGGTGGCGCAGCCTGATGAGGCGCGCCAGGTCGTTCTCCTCGACCGTCTCCCGGAGGTACTCCCGGATCAGCGGGGCGTCGGCGATCGCGGCCTCGTGGCGCCACGGCTTGAACTCGTAGCCGAAGGTGTGCAGGTCCGAGTCGGACCGGATGCCCGGGTACCGGAAGAGATCCCAGGTCCCGCCGATGTTGTCGCGACCCTCCAGCACGACGAGGGACTTCCCGGGGAGCTCCCGGCTGAAATACGTCGCCGCGCCGATCCCGGAAATCCCCGCGCCGATGACGACGACGTCGAACTCCTCGTCGGCGTCCAGCACCTCAGCTGCCATGGTCTGCCTCTCCTCGCTGAGCCGGCTTCGTGATGGCTTCACTGTCGCCAAGCCATGGCCGCGGTCACAACGACGGCGAGCACCAGGTTCGCGCGGAGCTGGTGCACAGTGCACACTCCCGGTATGGAAGAGCTGTGGCCCGCCCCTGCCGTCGAGGTCGCCGACGCGATCCGGTCCGTGTGCCAGCGGCTCCTGGCGGACACGGAAGCCTTGACCGACGCCATTTCGACGATCGCGATCACGGCACAGGACGACCCCGCGCTGCTCTCGGACGCCTCGCTGGTCGAGGAGGACCGCCACCTCAACCGCTCGGATCTCGTCCAGTGGCTGACGTCGAACATCCAGCACCCGGGGCGGCGGGTGGAACCGTACGTCGGCCCGCGGATCACCGCGTACATCGGCGATCTCGTGGCCCGCGGGCTCGCACCCGACTTCGCCGGAGGGTGGCGGGCGGCGCTGGGGATCGGCTGGCGCCGGTGGCTGGAGGAATGCGCGGCACACTGCGCGGATCGCGACCTGCTCGTGGGAGTCCTGGACGTGTCGGCGAAGTCGCTGGTGCAGTACGCCCTCGACTCGGTCGCGATCCTGCGCGAGGCGAGCCTCGCCGCGGCGATGGGCAACGCCGACGCCGAGGCGATCTCCCTGATCCAGATGATCGCCGGTGGGGCGCCGGTGTCGGAGGACTTCGCCGAGGGACGCCTGCGCTACCGGATGGCGCGGTGGCACGTCGGCCTCGTGCTGTGGGTCGACGACCCCCGGCAGCACCAGGTGCTGGACGAGGCGATCGCGGCCGTGCGCTCCGCCGCGGCGGGCCGGAACACGCTGGTGGCCCGGGCCAGTGCCACTTCGCGCTGGATCTGGTTGTCCGGGGCGGATCCGGTCGAGCTGCCCCAGGTCGAGGAGATCGTGGCGGAAGAGGTCAGCGTGGCGGTGGGACGGCCGGGACGCGGGCTCGACGGGTTCCGGTCCAGCCACCAGGACGCCCTCTCGGCCCAGGCACTGGTCATCCGGCTCGGCTCCGCCCGGCGGTTCACCGCCTACGCCGACGTCGAGCTGATCGACGCCCTCACCAAGGACCGCGCGAGTGCCCGCCGGTTCGTCGGCAACACCTCGGCCCACTGGCCGAAGCCGATCCGGAGCTACGGCGGACGCTGCTCACGTACGTGCAGTGCGGCTTCAACACCACCCGGGCGGCCGCCAGCCTCTACGCCCACCGCAACACCGTCGAGCGGCGGGTCTCCCGCGCCAACGAGCTCGCGGTCGTCAAGGTCGAAGACAACCCCACCCACCTCGCGGCGGCACTGCTCGTCCTGGACGTCGCGCCCGAAATCATGGCCGGCTGAGCTTCACCCCAGCTTCCGGAACCAGCGCAAGGCGGGCAAGGCCAGCAGCGTCGCGCCGGACAGCGCCACGAACGCGATGGCCGGGCTGGTCACGAGGAACCCGATCGCCGTCGCCAGCACGACCCCGCCCAGGTTGCCCGCCATCCAGATCAGCCCGGCGGCGGTGCTCTCGGCGTCGGGCGCGTGCCGCTCACTCAGCGAGAGCACGATGGGCAGCGCCGGCAGCAGCACGAAACCCGTCCCGAGCAGCGTGAGGAAGGCCATCGGCGTGCTGGGCACCAGGGCCAGGTGCAGGCACGCCACGGCCGTGAACGCGATCCCCGCGCCCATCAGCCCGACCTCGCGGCCGCGCCGGTCCGCCCACACCGGCACGACGGCGCAGCCGAGCACCCCGGCGATCATGGTGCCCGCGAGGATGAGCCCCGCGGTGGATTCCGGCACGCCGGCCGGCGCCAACAGCGGTTGCGCGAACGTCGCGAGCGCGATGAACGTACCCATCGGGATGGCGACGACCGCGCACAACCGCCGGATGTACCGGTTGCCGAACGCCGCGCGAAAGGCCCGGAGGCCGCCGGTCACCGGGCTTGTTCGTGCCGGCGGGGAGCGCAGTGCTCCGACGAGGCACAGCGCGGCGTCCAGGGCGATCAGCGCGGTGATGAGCGTGAGAGTGCGGATGTTGCTTTCGCCGGGCAGGAACGCCCCGAGCAGGTACCCCACGACCATGCCGCCGAAGGTGGCGGAGGACGCGGCGGCGATCCCCGTAGCGCGGTCCTTTTCGGACAAATAGCCCACGGCGAGACCCGGGATGGCGTTGAGGACGAACGGCTGTCCGGCCGCGGCGACGACCTGGCCGATGAAGGCCCAGGTGAAATCGTCGGAGACCAGCCTCAGGAACGCCCCGGCGGCGGTGAGGACCGCGCCGGCGACGAGGGCCGGCCGGAGAAACCGGTCGAGCGCGAGGCCGGCCGGGATCGCGAGAAGCACGTAAATCAGCGGGAAGACCTGCGACAGCCAGCCGATCGCCCCGACGGAAACGCCGAAGTGCCGCGCGGCGTCCGCGGTCACGGGCGCGTAGGTCACGAAGAGCGCCTGGCTCGCGACCGCCAGCAGCCCGTAGGCGAGGAAAACCGTCCACCGGCTCTTCACCTGCTGCTGCGCCCTCGCGGTGACGGCTCGGCGCGCGACCCGCGCCCGGCGGCGTGGAGCGTCCAGGCCGAACGACTCGCCTCGCCGGCGGGCGGTGCTCCCGATCATGACCGTGACGACTGCGACCGCGCCGGCGGCGGCAGCACCACGCACTCTTCGCCGAGGGGGCGTCAAATCCGGCATCTGGTTGTCCTTGTCGGTCGATCGTGAGGCTCCACTGTTCGCCATCCCGATCGTCCTTGGGTACGACACTCTGCACCCCGATTCGCCCCGCGCGGTGCATCCGGCACTATCGCGCCAGGAACTCCAGGGCCTGGTCGACGAACCGGGCGTGGAACTGGAAGATGCCGCCGTGGCCGGCGTCGGGGTAGATCACCAGTTCGCTGTCCGGCAGGCGTCGGGCCAGGTCGTGGGTGTTCTTCGTCGGCACCATCCGGTCGTGGTCTCCGTTGGCGACCAGCACGGGCTGGCGGATGGCGGAGAGGTCGGACGGCTTCTCCAGGCCCCAGCGGTGGATGGCCTTGAGCTGGGCGATGTAGGCCCTCGGCGCGATCGCCTTGTCCCGGTCGTTCTTGCGTTCCTTCAAGCGGGCCAGGAACTCCTTGCCCGCCCGCTTGCCGTTCGGCGTCCGGGTGAAGAAGAGGAACTGCTTCGGATCCTGCAGGGTCAGCAGCGCCCGGACGGTGTCGAGGTTCGAAATCCTGGTGACGTTCTTGATGCCCTCGCCCCCGGCGGGCCCGGTGCCGGCGATGATCAGCTTGCGGACCAGGTCCGGCTCGGTCTGGGCGATCACCTGCGCGATCATGCCGCCCATCGAGAACCCGAGCAGGTCGGCCTTCGTCAAGCCCAGCGCGCGGATGAAGGTGACGGCGTCGGCCGCCATCGCCTGGATCGACTTCGGGGTGGTGCCGGTGGACGCGCCCACACCGCGGTTGTCGAAGGCGATGACCCGGTGGTGCGCGGCGATCCCGTCGACGACGCGGGGGTCCCAGTTGTCCAGGACCGCGGCCAGGTGGGTCAGGAAGACGACCGGGACCCCGGTCTTCGGGCCGAGCTCGCGGTAGGCGAAGTCGACGCCGCCGGCGGAGACGGTGCGGGTCGGTGCGTCCCGATAGGACAGTACGACGTCTTGGTTGCTGTTCATTGTTCGTCCTTTTCGGTCACTTGCCGAGGAAGAGGTCGACCTGGGCGGCGAACTCGTCGATGTGCTGGAACAGGAAGGCGTGGCCGGCGTCGCTGTAGAGGACCAGCGTGGAGTCGGGAACCTCTTCGACCGCCTTGTAGGAGCCGAGGGCGGAGATCATCACGTCGTGGATCCCGTTGGCGTACAGGACCGGCTGGCCGATCGCCCGCAGCTGGGCCTTCAGCTGGTCCCATTCCACGGCCAGGAGGCGTCCGACGGCGGCGAGCTGGCCCTGGGCGGCGTCCTCGGTGACCGCGGGACCGCCCGCTTCGAGGCGTTTGGCGACCTTCCCGAGGTGCTCGAGGCCTGAGACCCGGGCCTGGTCGGTTTCCGGGTAGAAGAGGTAGAGCAGGTCTTCGGCGTCCGCATCCGGCTTGGCCATGATGGACAGCACCCGCTCCCCCATCGCCGGGGTGCCCGGCGCGACGCCCGGCCCACTGCTGCCGGCGACGACGATCTTGCGCACGAGACCGGGCCGCCGGAGCGCGACCAGCTGCGCCACGATGCCGCCGAGCGACCAGCCGAGCAGGTCGACCTGCCCCAGCCCGAGGGCCTCGACGAACTCGATGGCGCCGTCAGCGAACCCCTCCGCGGTGTCGCGCGGCTCGCCGCCGGTGTACCCGATGCCGACGTTGTCGAACAGGATCACGTCGCGGTCCGCGGCGAGCCGGTCGACGAACTCCGGGTCCCACCAGTCGATGGTGCCGCGGAACCGCATGAGCAGGACCAGGGCACGCCACCCCGCGGTCCGGTGCGCCGGTAGGTGAAGACCGCGGAAGGACCCGCGGCGGTGTGATTCTCGAGGGTGTCGGCTGTGTAGGTGGTCATGGTTTATATTATGACCATAATTCTATGAGCGGTGCAAGCGCTCCCACCCCCATGACGAGCGACTCAGCTAGGCGTTCTGTCCGGGAAGGTTGCGATCGGCGCGACACGTGACCGGATGATCCTGGTATGAGAGAGGGCCTCCGGGTTCGGTGTGGATTGCGACGTCTACACCAAGCAACGGAGGCCCTCGCGACCCACGCTAACGCACCCCTGACCCCGACCGGCAGGCTGCACCTGGCCCGCTATGTCGTCGACGAGGGCCGGCCGCTGCGGCGAGCTGCCGAACGGTTCCAGCTGCCGGTCTCCACCGCCGCCCGATGGGCCGCTCGCTACCGCAGGCAGGGCGAGCCAGTAATGACCGACCGCTCTTCGCGGCCTCGGACCAGCCCACACCGGACACCCACCCGGATCGAACGGCAGATCATCAAGGTCCGGTTGATCCGCCGGTGGGGACCGGCTCGCATCGCCTACCTGCTCGGCCTGACTCCCTCGACGGTGCATCGGGTGCTGACTCGCTATCGGCTAGCCCGGCTCGCCTACCTCGATCGAGCCACGGGCCGGCCCGTCCGCCGCTACGAACACGCCGCACCCGGTGACCTGATCCACGTCGGCATCAAGAAGCTGGGCAACATCCCCGGTGGCGGCGGCCGCAAAATCCACGGCCGCGCCGCAGGTGGACCCGACAGCGCCGCTCATCGTGACCCGGCGCGGCCGCGCACGGTCGGTGGCCGCGCGAACCTGGGCTACAGCTACCTGCACAACGTCGCCGATGATCACTCCCGGTTGGCCTACACCGAGATCCTGGCCGATGAGACCAAAGAAACCGCGGCCGCGTTCTGGGGTCGGGCCCAGCAGTTCTTCACCGACCACGGGATCACCGTCGCCCGGGTCCCGACCGACAACGGATCTTGCTACCGCTCACTTCTCTGGCGCGACACGCTGCGCGACGCGGGCATCGTCCACAGACGCACTCGGCCATACCGGCCGCGGACCAACTGCGAGGCTGGGTTCACGTTCGTTTCGGGGCTGGCCTGACCCACATACCAACCGGCCATCGGTGCCTTGTTCCCGAAGCGTCGACCAGCCCCGGAACGAACGTTGACCAGGCGGTCGGGCCTGACTGGTGACTTGATAGGAGCCTGGCCAGAGGCCCCATCGCAGTTCTGTCCCTGCCCAGGCTCGGCCGCCTGATAGCCACCGCCGTATCCCTGGGAAAGGACAACAGTGACCGTTCCGAGCCTCGCACGAGCATCCATTGATGTCACCGTCGGCGTCGACACCCATTCCGACATCCACGTCGCTGTCGCCCTCGACCAGCTCGGCAGACGACTCGGCCAACTATCCGTCCCGACCACAGCCGCCGGCTCACAGCAACTGGAAACCTGGGCGACGACCTGGGGACCGATATCAGCGTTCGGGGTGGAAGGCACCGGCAGCTGGGGCGCCAACCTCACCCGTTACCTGCTCAGCCACGGCCACCGAGTCATCGAAGTGAACCGCCCGGACCGCTCCACCCGGCGGCGCCACGGCAAGACCGACCCTCTCGACGCCGAGGCCGCAGCACGGGCAGTGCTGGCCGGCACCGCCACCTCGACCCCCAAAAGCGGCGATGGCCGGGTCGAAATGATCCGCACCCCGCACCTGACCCGACGATCAGCGCAGAAGGCCCGCCGTCAGACCACCAACCAGCTCCACGCCCTCATCGTGACCGCCCCAGACACCCTGCGGGACCAACTGCGCGGGCTCAGCATCGACAAACTCGTCACCCTCGCCCTGACGTGGCGTCCCGGCACGGCACCCCACACGGTCCTGGCCGTCAGCAAACTCGCGCTGCGCACCCTGGCCCGCCGCTACCAGCAACTCACCGACGAACTGACCGAACTCGACCAGCACCTCACCCGCCTGGTCAACACGGTCGCCCCGCACCTGCTGGCCACCAAAGGCCTCGGCCCGCACACCAGCGCCACCCCGCTCATCGCAGCCGGGGACAACCCACAGCGGCTACGCAGCGAATCCGCCTTCGCCCACCTCTGCGGCGTCGCTCCCATCCCCGCCAGCTCCGGCAAAACTATCCGCTACCGCCTCAACCGCGGAGGCGACCGACAAGCCAACTACGCCCTCTACATCCTCGCCGTCACCCGCATGGCCTGGGACCCCGCCACCCGCGCCTACGTCCAACGACGCACCACCGAAGGGAAAACCAAGAAAGAGATCATCCGCTGCCTCAAACGCCACATCGCGCGAGAGAGATCTACAAACTCCTCACCAGGCCCGAACCAGCACCAGCCACAACAACTTGACACCCATAGGAGCTTCGGAAAAGCCGAACGCTTCAACCGGACCCTCACCGAGGAATGGGCCTACAGCCAGCCGCCGGTCAGTCGCGTCCCCAACCTCACGAGGCGACTCAGCTAGCCGACGGGGCGTCCAGCACGATCAGCGCGTTGCGGATCCCCTGCTCCAGCACACCATCGGACAGCTGGCGGTCAGCCAGGGCGCGAGCGAGCTGCAGGGTCCCGACCATCAGGGCGTAGATGCTGAGCGTCTTGACGCGCGCCGACGGTGGGTCGTGCGGCGCCAGGCGGGCGGCGATGTCGTCGATGACGGCCAGCACGCTGCCGGTGTAGGCCTCCTTGGTCGGATCCGCGCAGCGGCCGATCTCGTCCAGCAGCGCGGCGGACGGGCAGCCCTCTTCGGGGTTGTCGCGGTGCTCGGGCGAGAGGTACGTGCGCACCATCTGCTCGACGCCGTCGCGGCCGGGCGGGAACGAGGTGAGCCACTCGCGCTGACCGCGCAGCTGCTCGGATACCACGGTGGCGACCAGGTCCTCTTTGGACTCGAAGTGGGCGTAGAAGGCGCCGTTGGTCAGGCCCGCGTCCTTCATGAGCGTGGCGACGCCGGAGCCGTCGATCCCGTCGCGCTTGAGCCGGCGGCCGGCCGTCTCGATGATCCGCTGCCGCGTCGCCTGCTTGTGCTCTTTCGCGTACCGCACCACGCGCGCCTCCACTCACCGGGACCGAAGCCCTTATGTTAGTACGATCATAATCTAAGTGTGGCCGGGTCCCTTGCGTCTCCGATCCGCCCGGTCGTATTGTAGTACGATCATAAGCTAAAGATGGGTGACTGAGATGAAGGCGTTCGTCGTCGATCGCTACGGGAAGAACGGCAACACACTGCGGGCAGGCGACGTGCCGGAACCCGCCGTCGGCGAGCACGACGTGCTGGTCGAGGTGCACGCCGCCGGCGTCAACGCCCTGGACTCGAAGATCAGGGACGGGGAGTTCAAGCTCTTCCTCCCCTACCGCCCGCCGTTCGTGCTGGGCCACGACGTGGCCGGTGTCGTGGTCCGCGCCGGGGCCCGCGTGCGTGAGTTCAAACCCGGCGACGAGGTCTACGCGCGCCCGGGCAAGGACCGGATCGGCACCTTCGCGGAGTTCATCGCCGTCCACGAAGACGACCTCGCCCTGAAGCCGAAGCGGCTCACGATGGAGGAAGCCGCTTCGGTCCCGCTCGTCGGCTTGACCGCCTGGCAGGCACTGATCGAACGCGCCCGGCTGCGAAAGGGGCAGAAGGTCTTCATCCAGGCGGGTTCCGGCGGCGTGGGAACGTTCGCGATCCAGCTGGCGAAGCACCTCGGCGCGACCGTGGCCACGACCACGAGCACCGCGAACGTCGACCTGGTCGAGCGCCTCGGCGCCGACGTCGTGATCGACTACCGCAAGGACGACTTCGAAGACGTCCTGCACGACTACGACGTGGTCCTGCACAGCCTCGACGGCGAGGCGCTCAAGAAGTCCCTGCGGATCCTGAAGCCCGGCGGCAAGCTCATCTCCCTCTCCGGCCCACCCGACCCGGACTTCGCGCGGGAAATGGGAAAGCCGTGGATCCTGCGCCCGGCGACACGCGTGTTGAGCCACGGAATCCGGACTGCGGCCAAGCGCCGCCAGGTGGACTACTCGTTCCTCTTCATGCGCGCCAGCGGCCCCCAGCTCCGCGAGATCACCTCGCTCATCGACGCCGGTGTCATCGAGCCGGTCGTGGACCGGGTCTTCCCCTTCGACGCGACCAACGACGCCCTGGCGGACGTCGACAAAGGACGCGCCAGAGGCAAGGTCGTCGTCACGGTGCGCTGAACTTGTGGCTTTCCCGCCGCCGCGAATCGCGGACGTACGGTCGGCGTGGGTCTCAGCCGGCTTGGGTGTGGCGCTCAGTTGCCGGCGCGGAGTTCGGTGTTGAGGCGCTGGGCTTCGTGGAGCTGGTCTTCGAGGGTGACGATGCGGCAGGCGGCGTCGATGGCGGTTCCCCGGTCGACGAGTTCCCGCACGCGGGCGGCCAGTCGCAGCTGCTGGCGTGAGTAGCGGCGGTGCCCGCCGGTGGAGCGTTGCGGCGTGATCAGCCCGGCTTCGTCGAGGCTGCGCAGAAAGCCTTGGGTGGTGCCGAGCATGTCGGCGGCCCGGCCCATCGTGTAGGCGGGGTAGTGCTCGTCGTCGAACTTGTCGGCCGCGCCGCGCGTGGCCGGTCCTGCTTGCTCAGGGATCATTCGACCTCCACATCACAAAGGACCCCGGGTGCCGCGCACGGCACCCGGGGTCCTCAAGGGTTGGGTTTCACCATTGTCAACCGGCGCGACCGCCGGCTTCCTGCACCCGCGTCCGGCCGAAAGCCGGGTGTCGCGGGGATCGCTTACTCGTGACCGAGCACCACCTCCGAACTCGATGGGACTGCGGCACCCGCGCGGCGCTACTACCCAGCCGCTGCGGGCGATCCAATGATGCTCCCGATCCCTTCTCTCCTGTGTTTTCCACTTACTGGGTACTGCTGGTACTTCCGGTACTGCGTTCACTGCTGCCTGCGCCACGGCTGGAACCCTTCCACTGATCGGTCCCAGCACGCTGACGCCGCTGGCCACTGCCCGGAGCCCCGTTCACTGATCGGCTCCGGCCACCTGACCGGTCCTGCCACTGCACTTGCGACTTGCACAAACAACTACGAGTACTGCTGATCTTCACTATCGGTACTGCCGAACTCGCGGCCACCAGCCGAAACCTTGTTCCGTGATCGGCTCCGCGCTGCCTGACCGCCTTGTCTCACCTCGCGGGTAGTTACGTCCTCTCCCGCGCCTGCTTGACGTTGTCTTCCTCGTTACGAGAAGAACACTACACACACCCGCCATCCAATGTCTACTTCAGTCGGCATAGATTTTCTGAGACGTGTGGGGCTGGCAGTGAGGAAGAGGGGTGCGACCGTGAGTGACGAGGCCGTCCAGGATCCGCTCGAGAAGCGCTACGGCCTGACCGAGGTCGCCGACCTCGAGGAGTACGCCGAGGCGCTGACGCGGTTGCTGGAGCGGGGACGACGGGAGCGGTGCGTGGCGGTGGTGTCGGAGGCCGAGGCCTACGCGGCGGCGGAGCTGCTCGGCCAGTTCGCGCAGCTCGATCCGCATGCGGCGCTGAACCAGCTGGCCGCGTCCTTGGCCAGCAGGCTCTACAGCCGCCTCGGCGCCTGACCGGCACGAGAGGATGAGGTCGCCTCCCGACCGTGGCGAGGTCAACCATCGCCTGACAACCGACGATTTCCCCCGGACGGCTCAGCGCCGATCCCCCAATCGGTGTGATTTTCGCACGAGTGGGGTAGTCAAACTTCCAGTTCTGGGGTTTCGGCGCGCAGGAACCCCGGGATCAGGCTTCGCCGGTCCAGACCCGAGGGCCGGCGAAGCCGCCCGGGCCGGGACCTCTCCCCCGGGTCATACTGGGTCCGTGACGACGGGGCCCCTGATGACCGCAGTGGACGACACCGGCAACGGTTCGGCGCGCCGCCGCCGGGTCGACCCCGAACGCCGGGCCCAGCTGCTCAGGGACCTCGAAGAGCTCGTGCTCGCCGAGGGCTTCATGGCGCTGAGCATGGACGATCTGGCGCACCGGCTCCACTGCTCGAAGGCGACCCTCTACAGCGTGGCCGGCAACAAGGAACAGCTGGTGGTGGCCCTGACGAAGGGGTTCTTCAGGCAGGCGACCGAGCAGATCGAGCAGGCCGTGGCCGAGGTCGCCGATCCGCGGCTGCGCATCCCGGCCTACCTGTCGGGGGTCGGCCGGGCGATGAGCCGGTGTTCGACCCAGTTCTACGCCGACATGATCGGGCTCCGGTCGACCGCGAGCATCTACCGGACGAACTCCGCGGCCGCGGCCCGGCGCGTCCGGGAACTGGTCGCCGAAGGCGTCGAGGAAGGCGCGCTGCGGTCGATCGACGGGAGCTTCGCCGGGCAGCTCGTGGCGCTGGCCATCGAAGGGGTCCAGTCCGGGGTGCTCCTGCAGGGCGGCCTGAGCGCGGGTGAGGCGTACACCGAAATGGCCGATCTTCTGCTGCACGGTCTCAGCGCGCCACCGTCAGCGGATTGACGATCCGATGGAGATGCCGCCGTCGACGTCCAGGACCACGCCGGTGACGTAGCCGGCGGCGTCACTGGCCAGGAACGCCGCGGCCTCGGCGATGTCCTCCGGCCGGCCGGTGTGGCGCATCGGGATCTTGCCCGTGAGCTTGTCGCGGGCGGGGCCGTTCATCGACGCGAGCATCGGGGTCTCGATGAGGCCCGGCGCGATGGCGTTGGCGGTGATGCCGTGCCGCGCGCCCTCGAGGGCGAGGGTGCGGGTCAGGCCGACGATGCCGGCCTTGGCGGCCACGTAGTTGGCCTGCCCGAAGTTTCCGCGCCAGGACATGGACGAGAAGCTGATGACGCGACCGTACCCCTGGCGCTTCATGGGCCCGAACGCGGCGCGCGCGCAGTGGAAGCTGCCGGTGAGGCTGACGTCGAGCACCGCGTGCCAGTCGTCGTCGGTGATGTCCTCGACCCGGTTGTCGCGGATGATGCCGGCGTTGTTGACCAGGACGTCGAGGCGGCCGAACTCCTCGACGACGGCGGCGATCCAGGCGTTCACCTGGGCGGAGTCGGTCACGTCGACGACGTCGGCATGGGGTTGACCGGTCAGGGCTTCGCCGTTGACGTCGGCCACCGCGACAGTGGCGCCTTCGGCGGCGAACCGGGTCGCCATGGCGAGCCCCAGGCCCTGGGCGCCGCCGGTGATGGCGACGACGCGTCCGTGGTAGCGGTTCATCGGTGGTCTCCGGTCTCGAGAAACGCGCGCAGGGCGTCGGCCACCGAGCTGGCCGGCCAGTTGTCGGCGAAGGTGGCGAGTTCCTCGCTCAGGGCGGGTTCGGGCGCCACACCGTCGATGCGGTGCAGCAAGGTCTTGAGCCGCTGCTGGGCCGGACTGGCACGCGCGGCCAGCTGACGGCAGATACGTTCGGCAGTGGCGTGCAGATCCGCCTCGGGGACGATCGCGCGGAGCCAGCCGGTGCCGGCGAACGCGGTCGCGGGCAGCAGCTCGCCGGTGAGCAGGAGCCAGCGCGCCAGCCCGCGCCCGACCGCGCCGGGCAGCCGGACGCTGGATCCGCCCGCCGGGACGAGCCGGCGGGCGAGGTGACCGTCGCCGATGAGCGTGGTGTCGGCCGCGACCACGACGTCGCAGGCCAAGGCGAGCTCGAGACCGCCGGCGACGGCGTGGCCGTGCAGCACGGCGACCCACGGTTTGGTGGCGGCCGCGATCCGGCTGAAGCAGGCCGAGACGTCGGTCAGGAAGCCGACGGGATTCTCGCCCCGGTCGTGCAGCTGGAGGAACTGGTGGAAGTCGCCACCGGCGCAGAAGCTCGGCCCGGAACCCGCCACCGCGACGACCGCGGTGGCGGGATCGGCCTCGGCGCTGGTGATCTGCTTGTCCAGCGCTTCGATCAGGGTGACGTCGAGGGCGTTGCGCCGCTCGGGGCGGTTGAGCCGCAACCACCGGACGGCGCCGCGTTGCTCGGCGAGAAGCGGTTCGGTCACCGTGTCCCCGCGGTCAGTTCGGCTCGCCGCCGGCGCAACAGGTAACGCTGCGTCTTGCCACTCGGTGTCTTGGGCAGGGCGTCGATGAAGTGGACCGTGCGCGGGTAGGCGTGGGCGGCGTAGCGGGTCTTGACGAGCTGCTGGAGTTCGGTGGCCAGCGCCGGCGAGGCGTCGTGGCCGTCGCGGACGACGACGTAGGCCTCGATGACCTCCCCGCGGACGTCATCGGGGGCACCGATGACGCTGCACTCGGCAACGGCGGGGTGCTGGGCGAGGACGCTCTCGATTTCGAACGGCCCGATGCGGTACCCGGCCATGATGATGACGTCGTCGTCGCGCGAGGAGAAGAAGAAGTCGCCGTCCGCGTCGAACCGCCCGGCATCGCCGGTGAGGTACCAACGCCCGTCGGCGGTGAACTTGGCATCGCTCTGCCCGGGGACCTGGTAGCCGCTAAAGGTCATCAACGGGCTCGCCGCGACGTCGATCGCGACCCGGCCGAGCACACCCGGTTCGACGGGCTCGGCCTGGTCGTCGGCCAGGACGGTGAGGCTCCAGCCGGGCACCGGCCGGCCCATCGATCCGGCTTTGAGGGGCCGGGCGAGTTCCGGGTGCTGGTGGTTGGCCAGTGGCATGCCGACTTCGGTCTGGCCGAAGTGGTCGTGCACGGCGAGACCGAGCGCGGCCCGCGCCCAGTCGTTGACCTCGGGCGTCAGCGGCTCCCCCGCGCTGGACGCCCGTTCCAGGCTCAGCTCCCTCGGCACCGGCACCGACGAGGAGCGCAGCCCTCGGTACACGGTCGGGGCGGCGGTGAAGTCGGTGATCGAGTGCTCGATGAGCGTGCGCCAGGTCGTCTCGACGGAGAACCCGCCCGCCAGCAGCAGGCTCGGGATGCCGGCGGCCAGCGGAGCGACGATGGCGGAGTACAGCCCGTAGGCCCAGCCGGGGTCGGCGGCGCACCAATAGCTGCTTTCCGGGGTGACACCCAGGGCGTACTCGAGGTAGATCTGCCAGCCGGCGATGTAGGAGACGGGGTGGATCACCCCCTTGGGCTTGCCGGTCGTGCCGGAGGTGAACATGTGCACCAGCGGCCCGTCCCCGCTCGTGGTGACCGCGGGCACCGGCTCCGGGGACGCGACGGCGGCCAGGTCCGCCAGCGACGCGCCGGTGACGACGCTGCGCCGCGGGTCGTGCGGCAGGTCGGGGCCCGGGTCGAGTTTGTGGCGCTGGTCGAGGTCGACGACCACGACGTGCGCGCCCGAGCCGGCCAGCCGCAGGGCGATCGCCTGGGGCGCGAACGCGGTGAACAGCGGGACGTAGACCGCGCCGAGCCGCCAGATCGCGAGGATGAGCGTGACCAGGTCGGTGCTCTTGCCCATCAGGGTCGCGACCCGGTCGCCGGGGCCGACGCCGAGCCCTTGCAACGCGCGCGCGTAGCGGTGCGAGCGCGCGGCCAGCTCGCCGTAGGACAGCGTGAAAGGCTCGCCGTCGACGACGGTGAACGCGACGCGGTCGGCTGGGTGCCGATCGCACAGCAGCCACGACACGTCGAGGACGGGTGCGCCGAACTCCGCGGTCAGCTCGGCGACCCGGTCGGCGGCGCTCACTTCTGCCCCTTCCGGTCGATGATCGGCAGGACGAGCCGGCTGGGGTGCTCCGGCCCGTGGTGGATGCGGTTGATCGCGGGCACCATCTGCTCTTCGGTCTCGCGGGCGATGACACCGCCGGTGTTGGTGTTGCGGTCGTAGCGTGGGAAGTTGCTGCTGGAGACGTCCAGGCGGATGCGGTGCCCGGGCAGGAAAACGTTGGCGGTGGCGGTCAGGTCGACGGTGATCTCGTAGACCGTGCCGGGCTCCATCAGCTCCTCCGTGGCGAGGCCGTTGCGGTAGCGGGCGCGCAGGATCCCGTCGCACAGGTTGATCGCCTTGCCGTCGGGGAAGACGTCGACGAGCTTGGCGGTGAAGTCGGTGTCCACTGTGGACGAAGACACGAACAACTGCACGGACACCGGCCCGGTGACCTCGACGGGCTCCTCGAGCACAGGACCGGTGAAGCACAGGACGTCCTCGCGGCCGGCGACGGTCCGCTGGTCGACCGGGCCGCCGAACCCCGGGGTCATCGGCAGGCACGCCCCGCCGGCCGTGGGCACCGGGCGGCGCGGGTCGTAGAGGTAGGTGTCGTGCTCGGCGAC
The DNA here is from genome assembly GCF_055633805.1 of Amycolatopsis sp. NPDC114478. NCBI lineage: Bacteria > Bacillati > Actinomycetota > Actinomycetes > Pseudonocardiales > Pseudonocardiaceae > Amycolatopsis > Amycolatopsis sp. NPDC114478. The sequence continues at coordinate 152,185 of NZ_JBVKDO010000009.1, forward strand.
GGCCGCCGGCTCGGTCGTCAGCACGCCGTCGCCGCCCGCGGTGTTGGCGTGGCCGGAGCTGCCGAGGTGGAAGTCGGTCCACGTCGTGTCGGGCAGCGGCCAGTCCTGCTCGTCGCGCCACTCGTCGATGCCCATCACGAAGATCTTCACCGGGGCCACGCCGTCCAAGGCGGCGGTGTCGCCCTTCACCCAGTGGTCGAAGAACTTCACGTGCAGGTCGGTCAGCCGCATCAGCTGGGGCGCGGCCATCGCGCCGAAGGAGCGGTCGGGGTAGACGCCACTCGCGGAGAGGTGGTCCCACGGACCGATGATCAGCCGCTGGCCCTCACGCGCCTGCTCACTGCCGGCGTTCCGGCGAGCGGCGGTGAAGGTGCGGACGGTCTGTCCGATGTAGAGGTCGTACCAGCCGCCGATGTTCAGCGCCGGAGCGGTGACGTTCTTCAGCTCGGGCGTGAGCTCCATCGCGTCCCAGTACCCGTCGTGGGACGGGTGGGCCATCCAGTCGTCCCACCACTTCCCGTACGCCGCCAGGACCGGGACCTCGGCCGTCGGCAGCACGTCGTTGAGGGACTCCTGGGTCAGCAACGCCTGGACCAGCTCCTGCACCTGGGACGGCGAGCCTTCGCCGATCGCCAGGGACCGCTGCGCGTCGGCCGTGTACATCATGGCGTTCCACCACGTGACCAGGCTCAGGGAAAGCGCACCGCCCGCGGAGTACCAGGGCGCCTCGTAGTTGTCGATCGAGGTGACGCACGGCGCGATCGCCTTCAGGGCGGGAGAGCCGGTCGCGGCGGCCTCCCACTGGACCATCCCGAGGTAGGACGGCCCGTACTTGCCGACCGTGCCGTCGGACCACGGCTGGTCGGCGATCCACGCGAGGGTGTCCTCGCCGTCGGCCCGGTCGGCCATGTGCGGCACGAACTCGCCTTCGGAGCGGTTCGTACCCCGGCAGTCCTGCACCACCAGCGCGTAGCCGGCCTCCAGCACCGCCAGCACGTTGGGCATGAGCTCGTGGCCGAGCCCCATCACGTCCTTGCCGTACGGGAGACGCACGAGCAGCGTCGGCCCCTCGCCGTCGGCCAAGCGCCACACGTTGGCCGCCAAGGCGACGCCGTCCCGCATCGGAATCCGGACATCTATGTCGTACACGTGCGTCATTCGGCGCTCCTCGACGAGCTGAACGGCGGTTTCGGATGAGGGTACGTTAGACAGCACATCTGTACCCTGTCAACGTACCGCCCGGCGAGAGCCCGCGGCCCAGGTAAACCGATCGGTTTCCAATCCGCCGGAATCGGGTTAACCTCGCAGGATGACGACCGAGGCGAAGCCGGGCCCCCGCGAGCGGCTGCTGGAAGCCGCCGCCACGCTCACCTACCAAGAGGGTGTCGGCATCGGCGTCGAGGCGCTCTGCAAGGCGGCGGGAGTGTCGAAGCGCTCCCTCTACCAGCTGTTCGAAAGCAAGGACGAGCTCGTGGCGGCGAGCTTGAAAGCGGGCGCGCCCGCGTTCGTGGCGGGCCTGCTGCCCCCGCCCGGCGACGGCCGTTCACCCCGCGACCGGATCCTGCACGTCTTCGAGCAGGTCGAGGCACAGGGGCGCGCGCCCGGGTTCCGAGGCTGCCGCTACTTGTCCGTGCAGATCGAGCTCAAGGACCAGCGGCACCCCGCTAGCCGCGTGGCACGCCGGATCAAGCGCAATCTGCTGACCTTCTTCCGCACCGAGGCCGAGCAGGGCGGAGCGCGCGACCCGGAACTGCTGGCGCGGCAGCTCATCCTGGTCTTCGACGGTGCCAGCGCCCGGGCGGGGATCGGGGTCGAGAACCTGAAGGGGCTGATCACCCCGACGGTGGTGACCCTGCTCGACGCCGCGGGCGTGCGCTGACCGGCCGGCTCACGAGGAAGCCGGTGGCGCCCAGCCACCCGTGACTTCCTTGGTCGACTTGTGGGGGAAGCGGCGCTCGGCGTATTCCTGCGCGCGGGAGCCCGGCAGGACGTACAGGGTCTCCCGCTTGTCCTGCAACGGGCGCAGCACGGTGTTCATGAAGGCTTTGCGATCCGCCAGGTACGGCCCCAGGACGTCCTCGCCGGCCGGGCAGACGGCCACGCAGTAGCCCGACTTGTAGCCGGGCGGGTTGCTCAGGCTTTGCCACATGGAGGCGCTTTCGGAGTCGGTGACGCGGGCACGGTAGTCGGCGGCGTCCCGGCTGTCGGCCACGGTCTGCGCCCAGTCGGTGAACCCGCTCATGAACTCGCGGTAGTTGTGCGTGGTGCAGGCCAGCCCGTCGAACGCCCCGTCCTTGTCGATGGCCCCCACCGGGCAGGCGGTGACGCACAGCTTGCAGTCGATGCAGGGGTTGTAGTCCAGCGCCCGCCCGTACTCGCTCACCTCGGCGTCCACCAGCACGGTGACCAGCAGCACGAAGCTGCCGAACTTCGGGTGGATGACGTTGCGGTGCAAGCCCATCACGCCGAGCCCGGCGGCCACCGCGACCGTCTTGTGCGCCACCACCCAGATCCGGTCGGTGCCGAAGCGATCCATCTCCTGCGGGAAGCCGACCGAAGGGTTGAGTGCGCGGTAGCCGGCGTCCTGCAGCGCCCGGGTGACCTCGCGGGCGGTGTGGTTGGCCTGTTCGTCGGTCTGGTGGAACTCCTGGTTGGCCACACTGCGGGCCGGCGATCGGCAGTTGTCGCGGTTCATCCGGAACACCATCGCGACCAAGCTGCGGGTGCCGGGCAACGCCGCCGAGACGTACTCCCGCTCGCCCGCGAGATCGGGGTGGTCGAGGCTGACCGCGGCGGCGTCGTCCGCACCGGCGGCCAGACACAGCTCACGCAGCCAGGCCGCGTCGATCACCGCGGGCGGCTTCGGCTCGCCGTCGGCTCGGCGCCGGGCGAGCACGGCCCGCACCGACGGATGCGCGGCCAGCTTGGCCGGCAGCTTCGGCTCTTCTCCGGCCCCCACGGTGGTCATCCAGCCTCCCGAGCTCAGCCGGAAACCGATCGGTTTCCGGTCTCCGCCCACGCTAGCACCTCGGCTTGCCCTCTGAAACCGATCGGTTTACGCTGCTGGAAACCGATCGGTTTACCCCGTGCCTCACCCAGGAGCAGGCGAGATGCCCCAGCCGACGATCCACGTTCCCGGCACCACGACCCACACCCTCCCCCCGCGGGAAGGACACCGCGAGGGGACGCTGCGCTACCTCAAAGGCGGGACCGGCGCTCCCCTGGTCCTGCTGCACACCGTCCGCACGCAGGCCGAGCACTTCCGCAGCCTCGTCCCGCTGGTCGCCGGCCACTACACCGTCTACGCCCTCGACCTGCCGGGGATGGGCTACTCCGAGATCGTGCCCGGCGCCTCCTACGACGAGCCGGCCATGCGCGCGGGGGTCGAACGCCTCCTGACGGAACTCGACCTCGAGGACGTGACGCTGCTGGGTGAGTCCATGGGCGCGGTGCTCTCCCTCACGACCGCGGCCGACCTGCCGGAGCGGGTCCGGCGCGTCGTCGCGGTGAACACCTACGACTTCCGGGGCGGGATCGCCCGATCCGGCCTGCTCGCCCGGCTGGTGGTCACCGGCGTGCTCGCCCCGGGCGTCGGCCCGGTGTTCGCCCGGGTGGAGCCGAAGGCTGCGCTCCGGCGGATCTTGCGGGGCGGCTTGGGCGACCGGAGTGCCTTGCGTGAGGACTACGTGGACGAGCTCCTCCAAGTGGGCAGCCGCCCCGGCTACCCGGGGGTGGCCCGGGCCGTCTACCGGAGCCTGCCCAGCCTCATCGCGGCCCGATCGCGCTATCCCGAAGTCAAGGCTCCCATCCACCTCGTCTACGGCGAACAGGACTGGTCACGGCGATCGGACCGGGCCGCGAACAAGGACCTGCTGCCCGACGCCGAATACACGGTCGTGCCGGGAGCCGGCCACTTCATCGCCCTGGAACGGCCCGACGTGCTGGCCGGCGTTCTGAACGCGGTGGCGTCGTGACCGACCGGGTACGCGTGGTCGCGCACGAGGTTCGCCGTCTCGAAGTCGCGGTCGACCCGCCGTTCGAGGAGTTCCGTGACCGCTACGAGAAAGCGGTCCCTCCCTTCGACCCCGGCCACTTCTTCGACGGCGGCCCGGGTGGGACCGATCTCGTGATGCGGGTGGCCGGGCACCGCCGCCGGTGCACGACCTACCTGATGGGCAACCACACCGTCGCCGAGCGCATGTACCGCCACGACTCCGGCATCATGCTGTACGCACCGCTGCGCGTCGCCATCCACGAGGACCACGACGATCGGGTGCGGCTCACCGTCGACCAGCCGAGCACCCGCTTTTCGAGTTTCGACGACCCGGAAGTCGCGGCGGTCGGCGCCGAGCTGGACGACAAGCTCGCCGCCCTGTTCACCGCACTCGACATCGCGGTGCCGGCCGAACTGGCCGGCTGATGTCGACGCCGAGCCCCGGTCGACCGGCGTCACCGCTGTCCGGGGCGCTGCTCCTTCACCCAGACCGCCACCTGCGTCCGGTTGACGAAATCCAGCTTGTTCAGGATGTGCTGCAGGTGGGTCTCCGCCGTCCGCTGGGCGATGACCAGGCGGACGGCGATCTCGCGGTTGCTCAGCCCCGCCGCGACCAGGCCGGCGATCTCCGACTCGCGCCGGGTCAGCGGCGGGAGAACCGGGACGTCACCGGGCACCTCCCGCCCACCTGACGCCGGGGACGCCGCGGGCGCCAGGATGCGATGCGGGTTCTGCCGGCGTCCCTCGGCGAACACTTCCTCGAACCGGGCGTCGCCCAGCGCGTCGCGGGTGAGCTTCAGCGCTTCCCGGTGGGCGAGCGATACCGCCACGTCCGGTTCCGCGCCGCACCGGTCCCACAACGCGGCCGCCGTGCCGAACAAGCGGGCCGCGCCCGCCCAGTCCTCGCGCCGGGCGGCCGCCCACGCCAGCCCGTCCACGCGGTACGCCGCGGACAGCACGTCGGCGCCACGCAGATCGATTTCGAGCGCTTCCCGGATCGCGCGTTCCCCGGTTTCGAGGTCGCCGCCCATCGAGATTTCGACCACGCCCAGCCCGAACAACGCCATCGAACGGTAGGAATCGTCCTTCGCCGTTTCACACAGGCTGCGCATCGACTCCAGCAGCCGCCGGGCACCGGCGAGATCACCGCGGAAACCCAGCGCCACCGCCTGGATGAACATCGGGTGCAGGCGTGGCCGGACGGCACCGCGCTCGCTGAAGATCCGCACGGCTTCGGCGGCGTTCTCCAACGCGTCCGGCTCGATCGCGAGCATTCCCACGAACGCCCGGGCGTGGCGGATGTACGGAACTGCCTCGTCGTCGCAGCTGCTTTCGGCGCGCGCCAGTCGCTGTCGGGCGCCGGGCAGGTCCGCGTGCAGCGCCGCGCACAGGGCGGCGATGGCCTGTCCCCGCGCCCGCCCCGGAGCGTCCGGCGCGACGGCGGCGAGCGCGCGGTCGACCCACTTCCGCAGCTCCCACGCGGCACCGCGGGCCACCCAGTACTCGATCACGCTCGTCGCCATCCGGAGCGCGACCACGGCCGCCTCCGGCGTGCGCAGGGACCACGACAGTGCCGCCCGGATGTCCGCGTGCCGCTCCGAGAGGCACGCGAACCACTCGTCACGCCGGGGGCCGAACCACTCGTCGTCCGCGCGCCGCAGCAGCCGTGCGTGGTGGTCGCGGTGGCGCCGGGCCACGACGTCGGCCAGGCCGGCACCGGCAAGCCGCTCCTGGCCGAACTCGCGCAGCGCTTCCAGCAGGTGGTAGCGGGCGCCGGCCGTCCCGTCGACACGCAACAACACCGACTTGTCGACCAGGCCGTCCACGCCGTCCAGCACCGCGCCACGCTCGAGGCTGCCCTCGCAGACGTCCTCGGCCGCGCCCAGGTCGAACGGTGCCGCGAACGTCGAACAGCACGCCCAGACCGTTTGCTCGACGTCGGTGCACAGGGAATGGCTCCACTCGACCGTGGCCCGCAGGCTGCGCTGCCGTTCGGGGAAGGACCGCGCGCCGGTGGTCAGCAACGTCAAGCTCGCGCTCATCCGCTCGGCGATCTGGCCCGGCGACAGGGCGCGGACGCGGGCCGCGGCCAGTTCGACGGCCAGCGGCAGCCCGTCCAGCTGGCGGCACAGCCTGACCACGGGGGCCACGTCGTCCTCGGTGATCCGGAACGACGGCAGCACGGCGGCCGCCCGGTCGGCGAAGAGCCGCACGGAGTCGTAGGACAGCACGTCCTCGACGGTCCGGGCGCTCTCCGGCGGCACGGCCAGCGGCGCTGTCGACATGACCCACTCGCCCGCGACGCCGAGCGAACAGCGGCTGGTCGCCAGCACCACGAGGTTCGCGCAGTGCCGCAGCAGCGACGTGACGAGTTCGGCGCAGCAGGCGACGAGGTGCTCGCAGTTGTCCAGCAGGAGCAGCATCCGCCGCTCGCGCAGGTGCGCCAGCACCGTGTCCCCGGCCGACCGGGCGGCCGTGTCGTGCAGGCCGAGGCCGTCCGCGAGCGTGCGCGTGAGCAGAGCCGGGTCGCGCAGTTCGGCGAGCCCGACCACGGCCACGCCGTCGGCGAAGGCCCGGGTGACCGAACTGGCGACCCGCCCGGCGAGGCGCGTCTTGCCCACCCCGCCCGGGCCGGTCAGCGTGACCAGGCGGGCCTTGCCGAGCAGGCGCCGCAGCTCGCGCTCGTCCTCGGCGCGGCCGACGTAGCTCGTCAGCTCCCCCCGCTCGGCCACCCCTGGGTCGTCCGCCGTCATCCCATCACCCGAATCCGTCGCAGCCCACATCTTGATCGTCCGCGGAACGCCTGTCCACGCGCCGGACACCGCGGATCTACGTATTTCCGACGAAGCGTCCGGCGGAGGCCGCGCACCAGAATCGGCGCTCCCAGCGATACCCGTCCGCACCGGAGGTCGACGATGACCACCCCGCCGCCTGGTCACGGTGCCGCCGCGGCGGCGATCGCCCGTGCGGTCGTCGCCGGTGTCCGACACGCGCTGCCCGAGCACGCCGCGCTGTTCGACGCCTCGGCCACGGAGTTCGTGGCGGCGCTGGTGGCCGCTCGCCGCCCCGGTGGGCCGCTCGGGACCTTCACGGGAGCCGCCGCTTTCCGCCGCGCCGGCGTCGCCGAGCACGAGGTCGGCGGCGACGTCGACCGGCTCGCCCGCGCCTACCAAACCGGTGGCCGGCACGCCCTCCCGGTCATCGCCGAGCTGGGCCGCCGCGCCGACGCCGGCGTGGTCGGAACCGGCGTCGAGGCCGTGCTGCGCTGCGTCGACGTCCTGATCCGCCTGTCCACCGAGGCGTACCGCGCCGCTCAGGCACCGGACGTGCCGGCCCTCCGGCAGGACCTCCTGCGCGCGATCACGACCGGCCGGCCGTGGACGGGGCTGGCCGTGCGCGCCGGCTGGACACCGCCGGACCGCGTGGTCGCCGTGGTCGTGGCGGCGGGCACGGATGGCCCGCGGCTCGGTCCCGAAGTGCTGGCCGACCTCACCGCCGAGCACCCGTTCCTGCTCCTGCCCGCCACGGCCGACCTGTCGCGGGTGCTCGGCCCGGAGCCCGCGGCGGCCGGGCCGGCCGTGCCCCCGTCGGAGGCGGGGACGTCGCTGCGCTGGGCCCGGCGCACTTGGGAACTCGGCCGGCGCGGGCTGGTGCCGGGCGCGGGCCTCGTCCGGTGGTCGGAGCACCTGACCACCCATTGGCTGGTCGCGGACGAACTGCTCACCGGCGTCCTCGCCACACGGGCGCTCGCGCCGCTGTCCGGACTCTCGCCGAACCAGCGCGGCAAGCTCGCCGACACGCTCGACGCCGTGCTCGCGGCCCGGGGCGGAGCACCCGAAATAGCCGCACGGCTGGGCATCCACCCCCAGACGGCCCGCAACCGCCTCCGCCGCCTCCGGGCGCTGTTCGGTGCCCGGCTGGAGGTCCCCGAGGAGCGGCTGACCCTGCGGATAGCCCTGCGTGCCCGGCGCGTCCTGGATCCGGAGGCGGTTCGGTGACCGGCCGCGGAGCGCTCAGGGGCGCACCCGGATGACGGTCTTGCCCTTGCGCCGCTCGCCCGGCTTGAGCGCGGGGAGGGCGTCGTCGAGGGGCGTGACGGTTCCGATGTGCGTGCGCAGGCGCCCGTCCCGCACCCGGTCGACGATCTGCACGAGCTGATCCGGAACGGACTCGACGACGAAGTCGATCGCGAGCCCGTCGGCGGGACGAGCCTCGACGGGTCCGACCACCGACACGAGTGTCCCGCCGGGCCGGACGATGCTCGCCGAGCGCCGTTGGACGTCCCCGCCGATGACGTCGAAGACCAGGTCGACCCCGCCGATGCCGGTGAGGTCGTCGTGGTCGAGGTCCAGGAACTCGTTGGCGCCGAAGTCGAGCGCCGCCTGGCGGTCCGCCGCGCGCCCGGTACCGATGACGTAGGCCCCGAACTCCCGGGCGAGCTGCGTCACCGCGGACCCGACCGCGCCGGCGGCACCGTGCGCGAGGACGCTCTGGCCCGCCTGCAGCCGCCCGTGCTGGAACAGGCCCTGCCACGCGGTCAGGCCGGAGATCGGCAGGCCGGCGCCGACGGTGAAGTCGACGTCCCCCGGCAGCGGCGCGAGGTTGCGGGCCTCCACCGCGACGCGCTCGGCCAGGGTTCCGTCGCGGTGCCAGTCGGCGATCCCGAAGACCCGCTGCCCCACCGAAAGTCCCGTGGTGCCGTAGCCGAGGGAGGAGACCACGCCGGCGAACTCGTGGCCGATGATCGCCGGGGTTCGGTCATGACCGGAGCGATCGACCCAGGTCGAGGGCCACTCCCACTCCGCGGGGACGAAGCCCGACGCATGGACGTCGACGAGGACGTCGTTGATCGCCGGGGTCGGTTCGGGCCGCTCGGCGAGGGTGATCCCGGCAGCTTCCGCGGCCTGGTCCGTCGCGACGATCGCCTTCATCGGTACCTCCGGGTGTCTCGTGGGCCGTTTTGGGCTTGCTAGCCCATTAATGGCAGTGAACACGACCTGGAGTGGGCTGTCAAGCCCACTCTGCGGTATCGTGTGGGTATGGAAGCGAGAGTGCCGCAGAAGCTCACCGGCAAGGGGCAGGCGACCCGGGCCCGCATCCTCGAGCACGCCGCGGAGCTCATCTACACCAAGGGCGTCCACGCGACGAACAACGAGCAGCTCCGCCGCGCCGCGGGGATCAGCGGGTCGCAGCTGAACCACTACTTCCCAACCAAGGAGAGCTTGGTCCTGGCGGTCATCGAGTGGCAGGCCGAGCGCGTTCTCACGTTCCACCGCAGTGAGCGGTTCACCCGCTTCGAGACCCTCGACTCGCTTGAGGAGTGGGCGGACCACTACATCGCCTACGAGCGCTCGTACCAGGACGGCTGCAGCCTCGGCTCCCTCGCCAGCGAGATCGTCAAATCGGATCTGGACGTCCGCGCGGAACTGGCGAACGCCTTCGAGCAGTGGCGCGACATCTTCCGGGACGGACTCGAACGGATGCGGCAACTGGGCCGCCTCACCGCGGAGGCGGATCCCACTCGTCTGGCGTACCTCCTGCTCTCAGCGTTTCAGGGCGGCATGCTTCTCTCCCAGGTCGCCCGCGACATCAGTCCGTTGAAGGAAGCCCTGAGGGCAGCCATCGACCACGTGCGGACATTCGCGGTGCCCACCGCTGTCGCCGGACTCGAAGATCAGTAGCCGCCAGCGGCTCCCGTCGGGTCAGGCGAAAACTCCTGGTCGCACCACAACCGGCGCGGACGGCCCGGGCGGAGAGTCCGCCGGCCGCCGATACTCGGCGATTGTCCACAGTGGCCAGGAGTCCGAACAGATCTGCCACCACGAGCCAGCACGAAGAGTAACCGAAGCGCGAGAGATCCTCACGATCGCCACAAGCGAAAACCGAGCTATTTTCAAGAAATCCACGCCGGTAGCAGCTTCCGCGATCACTCTGAGTATCGGGGTGCGGATGAGGTCGCATGATCATCGCGGTAGGTTTCCGGCGTTCCCCGGGGCCCGACGACGCGTCCCCGACCCTTCTCCCGTCAGCGCGTGCCCCGTGGCACGTGCTGTTCGCCGTGCCGAAAGGAAGTTGCTTGACCGCCACGACGTTGACACAGGTGCTTCGCGAGACCCACACCGTCACCGGGATCACCCGGCTGATCGTGCGCTGGGACCGCGAGACCGGCTGGGCGCACCTGGCCATCGCCGTTTCGAGCCACGGCCCCGTCTGCTTCGCGGGCTTCCACCGGTTCGCCGGCGGAAGCGCCGAAGCCGTCGCCGCCGAGCTCGCCGCCGCCGGGTGCCTGTCCGCTCCCCCGCTCCACCTAGACGACATGCTGTCGGAGATCGAAGCCGTGCTCCCGGAGGTGGCCGCGGATGCGCGTCGATGACCTGCACCTCACCGGGCTCGGCAGCGACGTCGGCGCGCTGACCCCGGTCGCGGTCCCGCTCGCGGCCGGCGAGTTCACCGCCGCCGAGGCCGACCGGACCGGTCAGCTCTCCACCGCCGTCGCCGGCCTGCCCGGGCCCGAGCTCGCGGTGCGCGCCGGCCGCGAAGCCCTGCGCCAGGCCGAAACCGCGGCCGGCGAACCGGTCTGGCCGACGCTGTGCCTGCACGCCGGGATCTACCACCCCGGGATCGACTTCTGGCACGCCGCCTCCTACGTCCGCGACCGGCTCGGTGTCGGCGCCGGCGCCGGGCTCACCCTGGAGCTCGGCGCGATGAGCAACAGCGTGGTGGCGGGCCTGGACGTCGCGGCGAGCGTGCTGGCCGGCCGCCCGGACCACGAGGCCGCGCTCATCACCGCCGGCGACCGGTTCGGCGCGCCCGGGTTTCCGCACTGGAGCACCGATACCGGCATCGTCTACGGCGACGCGGGCAGCGCGGTCGTCCTTTCGCGACGGCCGGGCCTGGCCCGCGTCCGCGCGATCGCCTCCTACACCGACCCGTCTCTGGAGGGCCTGCAACGCGGGGACGAACCGTTCCGCCCGGCCAGCGTCACGGCCCACCGGTCGCTGGACATCCGCCACCGCAAGCGCCAGTGGCTCGGCCGCAACGGGGGCCCGGCGCACGTCGACGCCCGCAACGCGGACGGGGTGACGGTGGTGGTGAAGACAGCGCTGTCCGACGCCGGCGTCGACCTGCCGGACATCGTGAAGGTCTGCGCCCCGCACTACGGGCGGCGCCTGATGCAGACGCAGGTCCTGCGCCCGCTGGGCATCCCGGAGTCCCGCACGATGACCGAGCTGGGGCTGCGCGTGGGTCACCTCGGTGCCAGCGACCAGATCGTGGCCCTGCACCATCTGCTCCGCACGGGCGAAGCGAGCCCGGGCGAGCACGTGCTGCTGCTGGGCATCGGGGTGGGGATGACGTGGACGGCCGTCGTCCTGCAGCTCGGCCCCGCGGTCGCGACCTGACCGGCCCGCGGGACGGGTCCGCCGATGCCGCCCGCTCAGGGCGGCATCGGCGCCGAACCCGGCACGGCCGCGGGCACCTCGACGACCGTCACCCGCACCCCTGCCGCGCGGATCGCCGCCACGCTGCCCGCGTCGGCCGATGAGTCCGTGATCAGCTCGTCGACTTCGGTGATGTCCCCGATCCGCGCCAGCGTCCGCTTGCCGAGCTTGCTGCCGTCCGCGATGACGACCACTCGTTGCGCGCGGGCGAGCATCGCGCGGTTCGTCCTCGCCTCGTTCTCGTCGTGGGTGGTGATGCCGCCCGCCGCGTCGATGCCGTCGACCCCGATGAACGCCGTGCCGATGTTGATCGACGCCAGCACCTGCTCCGCCCATGGGCCGACGAGCTCGTAGGACCGCGGCCGGGAGACACCGCCGACGACGACGAGCTTCACCCGGGGCCGCAGCACGATCTCCATGGCCGTGTTCAGCGCGTTCGTCACCACCGTGAGGTCCGCGCGGTCGGGCAGCTCCTTCGCCAGCCCGCCCGTGGTCGTGCCGCCGGTCAGCGCGATCACGTGCGGACCCGCGGGCAGCCTGCGCACCGCCTGCCGGGCGATCGCCCGCTTCGCGTCCTTCGACTGGCCTTCGCGGTACCGGACCGGCAGCTCGTAGGCCACCCCTTGGGCCAACGCGCCGCCGTGGGTCCGGGTCAGCAGCCGCTGCTCCTCCAACGCCGTCAGGTCCCGGCGCAACGTGGCTTCGGAGACGCCGAACCGGCGCGCGAGCTCACCGACGTGCAGGCGGCCCGTTTCGCCCAGTTCGCGCACCATCTCCGCCATCCGCTGGGACCGGGGCGCGCGACCCCGGACCCGCGCATCAGCAAGGCTCATATCTGCACACTATACGACCGTTTCGAACACTTTCGCGCATCGATCCGACAACTCACCAGGGGCAACGCGGCAAACGAACATCCGCGATGCTCGTTTGCGCGGCAACTCTTGCCCACCGGACACCGCACGACGTACCACTGGGCGGAGCCGGCCGAACCGGCCCCGACCCGAAAGGTGATGTGGGTGTCAGAGCACGAAAAGCAGCCGGGCGAAAGCCGCACCGCCGGCGAGATCCGGCAGCAGCCCGGCACGTGGCCCGAGGTGGCGCGGACCGTCGCCGCCGCCCGGGCCGACATCGACCGCCTGCTCGGCGACGCGCTCGTCGATCCGCGGACCCGGATCGTCCTGACCGGCGCGGGGACCTCGGCCTACATCGGGGAGGTCGTGGCGCCCGACCTCGCCCGGCACCTCGGCCGGCCGATCGAGCCGATCGCGACGACGGACATCGTCGCCGACCCGGACTCCGTCGCCGACGACCGGCCGGTGCTGCTGGTGTCGTTCGCCCGCAGCGGCGACAGCCCCGAGTCGGCCGCCGCGGCCGAGCTGCTACAGCGGCTCACTCCCGCGCTGCACCACATCGTCATCACCTGCAACCCCGCCGGCGCTCTGGCCCGCCGCTGGGCGGACGCCAAGAACGCGGTCGTGGTGGCGCTTCCCGACCGGCTGAACGACCGCGGCTTCGCCATGACGTCGTCGTTCACCGGGATGACCTTGGCCGCCCTGCTCGCCCTGGGTCTCGAGGTGGACGTCGATGCCGCCGCCCGGGCCGCGGAAGACGTCCTGCGCACCGCGGCGAGCCGGGCGGAAGCGGTCGCCGCCGCCGATCCGGCCCGGCTGGTCTACCTCGGCTCCGGCGCGTTCAAGGGGCTCGCCCGCGAGGCCGCGCTGAAGTGCCTCGAACTCACCGCCGGCGCGGTCGTCGCCGTCGCCGACACCCCGCTGGGCTTCCGGCACGGCCCCAAGTCGATCCTCGACGACCGGACCGTCGCGATCGTCTTCCCGTCCGGCGATCCGTACACCCGCCGCTACGACGACGACATCACGCGCGAGCTGGTGGAGTCCCTGGGACCCGAGCGGGTGCTGGTGATCGGCTCCGACGCCGGCGAGTGGCCGATCCCGGGAATCGCGCACCTGCCCGACTCCGTGCGGGCCATCGTGGCGGCCATCCCGGCGCAGTCGATCGCCCTGGCGTGTTCGCTCGCCCACGGCCTGACCCCCGACAACCCGTTCCCCGGCGGCGAAGTCAACCGCGTGGTCCGCGGCGTCGTCATCCACGAGTTCCCGACCCCGGCGGAGGGCTGAGCCATGTTCCTCGGTGTGGACGGCGGCGGCACGAAGACCGCCTTCTGCCTGGTCGACGCGGCAGGACGCGTCGTCGCGGAAGCCCGCACGGCCGGCCTCTACTACCTGCAGCAGGGCATCGACATCGTCGAACCGTTGCTGCGCCAGGGAATCGGCGAAGTCTGCGCCACCGCGGGCATCGACGTCGCCGACCTCTCCTACGCCTTCTTCGGCATCCCTTGCTACGGAGAGATTTCCGCCGACGTCCCGGTGCTCGACGCGCTCCCCCGCCGGATCCTGGGCGACGTCGGTTACGCGTGCGGCAACGACATGATCTGCGGCTGGGCGGCCTCCCTCGGGGGCGCGGACGGGATCAACGTCGTCGCGGGCACCGGGTCCATCGCCTACGGGGAACACCTCGGACGGCGGTGGCGGGCCGGCGGCTGGAGCGAGCTGTTCGGCGACGAAGGCTCCGGCTACTGGGTGGCGGTCCAGGGTCTCGGCGCGTTCTCCCGGATGAGCGACGGGCGCCAGCCGGCGAGCGCGCTGGCCGAGGAGATGCGCCGGACGCTCGGCGTGACCACCGACCTCGACGCCATCGACATCGTCATGAACCGGTGGCACGGGGACCGCGGGAAGATCGCGGACCTCAGCAAGGTCGTCACCCGCGCCGCGGAGGCGGGCGACCCCACGGCGGCGGTCATCCTCGGCCGCGCCGGGCGGGAGCTCGCCCTCCACGTCGAAGCCGGTGCCGCGGCGCTGGGGTTCGAGCCGGAGCAGACCGTGCCGGTCTCCTACTCCGGCGGCATGTTCGGCTCGACGCACCTGCTGGGCTCTTTCCGCGAAGCGCTCCAGCACGGCAGCCACGGCTACGAGCTGCGAGAGCCCCTGCTGCCGCCGCACGTCGGTGCGGCGGTCTACGCCGCCCGGCTGGCGGGCCGGCCCATCCCGCTCGACCGGATCTCCGCCGTCCCCACCTTGGAGGGGTTGTCATGACCGCACCGAAGCGCCGCGCCGCCTGGATTCCCTACGCCGGCCTGCTGGTCCTGTTCTGGGGTGTCTGGGGCGCGTTCTCCAGCCTGCCCACCTCCCGCTACGGCTACCCCGACCCGATGGTCTACGTCATCTGGTCGGTCACCATGCTCATCCCCGCGTACTTCTCCCTGCGCGGGCAGAAGATCGACCGCCGGCCGATCGCCGCGGTCTACGGCCTGCTGATCGGCCTGACCGGCGCCGGCGGGCAGCTGGTGCTGTTCAAGGCGCTGACCATCGGGCCGGCCTACATCATCTTCCCGATCGTGGCGCTCTCCCCGGCGATCACCGTCTTGATGGCCTTCGCGGCCCTGCGGGAACGGCTCACCGCGCTCAGCTGGATCGGCGTCGGCCTCGCCTTGGTCGCGATCGTCCTGTTCTCGGTGTCTTCGGGCGACTCGCAGGAGACCAGCGGAACGTACCTGTGGCTCGCGATCCTGGTCTGCGTCGCGTGGGGCGTGCAGGCGTACTTCATGCGCAAGGCGGCCGTCGTCGGGGTCAACGACGCGACGACGTTCGGCTGGATGACCGTCAGCGGGCTCCTGCTGATCCCCGTCGCCATCATCATGATGGGCGGCCTCCCCCTGTCGTTCCCGTGGCAGGCGCCCGCGTTGACCGCGATCACGCAGCTGCTCAACGCCGTGGGCGCGCTGTTCCTCGTGATGGCCATGAGCCGGGGCAAGGCCACGATCGTCGCGCCGATCACCAACGCGCTGGCGCCCGTGCTGACCATCGTGCTCTCGCTCATCATCTTCCAGACCCTGCCGACCGGGTTCCAGGTCGCCGGCATCGTGCTCGCGCTCGTGGGCTCGTCGCTCATGGTCTACAGCACGGAAAAGAGCGGCGAAGAACCGTCTGTGGCCCCCGCGCCGGCCGAACGCCGGGAAGCCGCGTCGTGACGACGATCCTCACCGTCACTCTCAACCCCGCGATCGACGTCACCTACCGGGTGGCCGGGCTGGCGGTCGGCGAGACCGTCCGCGTGGCGAGCGTGCGCAGCCGCGCCGGCGGCAAGGGCGTGAACGTCGCCGCAGTGGCCCGGCACCTGGGCAGCGACAGCTTCGTCCTGGCGTTGTCCGGGCGCGCGGAGCCGGACGAGTTCCGGGCCGGTCTCGACCGGCTCGGTCTCCCCCACCGCCTGGTCCCGGCGCTGGCCGCGGTTCGCCGGACCGTGGCGGTCGTGGAGGACAACGGCGTCACGACGAGCTTGCAGGAGCGCGGCCCGGCCGTGGCGGCCGGCACCCGGGACGAGGTCATGGCGGCCTTCCGCGCCGAGCTGGCGGACGGTGTGGGAGCGGTGGTCATCTCCGGGAGCGTGCCGCCCGGGCTCGGCGACGACGTGCCCGCCCGGATGGCGGTGCTGTGCGCCGAATCCGGCGTCCCGGTGATCGCCGACGTCTCCGGCGCCGCCCTGCGCGCCGCGGCGACGACGGGGAGCGTGCTCGTCCCGAACCGGGACGAACTGGCCGAGCTGTTCGGAAAGCGCGTCGACGTCGTCGCGGCCGGGCGGCAGCTGGTCCGCGACGGCGCCGCCGCCGTCGTCGCCACGCTCGGCGAAGAGGGCGTGGTCGCGGTGACCGCCGAGCGCGAGTTCGCGGTCCGGCCGGTCGAGCGGGTCGTCGGCAACCCCACCGGCGCCGGTGACGCGGCCGCCGCCGCGCTGGCCCGCCACCTGGCGACCGCCGGCGGAGTGTCCGGAATGGACTGGTCCGCCGCGCTGGCCGACGTCGTCGCGACGTCGGCCGCCGCTGTCCTGCGCCCCGTCGCGGGCGAAGTCGATCTCGAGGTCCGAGCCGGCTGGCTCGGCGCACTCACCGTGAAGGAGACCGCGTGAACACCGACGCCCGAAGCATTTTCACCGGCCTGCGCGGGGCGGTCGGGGCGTTCAACGCGATCCTCCTGGAGCACGCGGAGGCCATCGTGGCGGGTGCCGAGCAGGCCGGCCTCCCCGTCATCCTGCAGATCTCCCAGAACGCCGTCCGCTACCACGGTTCGCTCGACCCGTTCGGCAGCGCGTGCCTGAGCATGGCCCGCGCCGCCGCGGTGCCGGTCCTGGTGCACCTCGACCACATCGACGACGAAACGCTGGTCGACCAGGGTCTCGCGCTGGGCATCCGGTCGATCATGTTCGACGCCGCGAGTTCGGCCTACGCGGAGAACGTGACGCGCACCCGGACGGTCACCGAACGGTGCCATGCCGCAGGGTGCTGGGTGGAGGCCGAGCTCGGCGAGATCGGCGGCAAGGACGGCGCGCACGCCCCGGGCGTCCGGACCGACCCGGCCGAAGCGGCCGCGTTCGTCGCCGCGACCGGCGTCGACTCCCTCGCGGTGGCCGTCGGCTCGTCGCACGCGATGGCCGGCCGCGACGCGGTGCTGGACGACGAGCTGATCGGCCGGCTCGCCGCCGCGGTGCCGGTACCGCTGGTCCTGCACGGCTCGTCCGGAGTCCCCGACGACGGCGTCCGGCGCGCGGTCGAGCACGGCATCCGCAAGGTCAACGTCGGCACCCGCCTCAACCAGGTCTTGACGGGCGCGGTCCGCGCAACGCTGGCCGAAAGGGAGAGCCTCACCGACCCACGCAGGTATTTATCACCGGGCCGCGACCGAATGCGCGACGAGGTCGCACGGCTGCTGCAGCTCCTGGCCGGCGCCTGACGTCCCCCACCGGGTGCCGGTGCCGCCCTGGAGTCATCGAGCCTCGACGACCACTCCGAACTCACCCACGACGGCCGTCGCCTGCCTGATCATCGCGCTGCTCGGCGACATCGACCGGCTCCGGTCCCTGGGGAACCTCCTGTCGTTCTTCACCCGACCTGCCGGGCGCCGAACCGATCCTCCACGCCTGGATCGACGACCTCATCGCCGAGCGCGCGGGCTGACCCGCCACCGGAATCAGCCCGTCGTGACGATCAGCTTGCCGCCCTTGGGAGTGCCGTGGCGTTCGAGCTCGGTGAGCGCCGGGATCGCGTCGGCGAGCGGCACCGTCCGGGCGACCGGGATCCGCAGCTCTCCCCGCGCGGCCATGCGGACCACCTCTTCGAGGTCCTTCGGACTGGGCCGGCCCATCATCACCCGGTACGGTCCCGGTAGGACACTCCTGGCGAACTTCGCCGGCGTGGGGACGATGTCGATGATGCGCCCGCCGGGCTTCAGCAACGTCCGCGCCGCTGTCGCCGAGAGCGTGCCTGGTGTGTCGAAGACGAGGTCGAACCGTCCTCGCAGCCGCGCCGGGTCGAAGCCGGGCTCGACGACCGGGTCGATGCCGAGTTCGCGCGCCTCCGCCACGGCGGTGGCCCGGCAGCTCCCGCCCACCGAGGCGCCGGACAGCAGCGCGATCTGGGCGGCGGCCCGGCCGACGCCGCCGAGGCAGCCGTTGACGAAGACGGCCTGCCCGGCCCGGAGGTTCCCCTTGCCGAGGAGGGCCTGGAACGCGGTGATGCCGACGACCGGGATCGCCGCGGCCTGCTCGTAGGACAGCTCCGCGGGCTTGTGCACCACCGCCTTTTCCTCGGCGATGACCATCTCGCCGAACGCCCCCGCCCCCTTGAGGCTCGTGCCGCCGACGACCGCGTCGCCGACCCGCACCCTGGTGACGCCCGCACCGACCGCCTCCACCACGCCGGCGAAGTCGTTGCCGAACCCTCGCGGGAACGCGCGGCCGGTCAGCAGGCGCATCTCGCCGTTGCGCATCTTCCAGTCCATCGCGTTGGCGGCCGCGGCCTTCACCCGCACGAGCACCTCGCCCGGGGCCGGGCGGGCCGGCTCGAAATCTTCCAGCCGCAGGACGTCCGGACCGCCGTAGCGGTGATATTGGAGGCGCTTCACAGCGAGGCCTTGGTGATGGCGACGTCGCGGTCCACGCCGGTCGCGGCCCACTCCCGCACGACGGCGAGGTAGCCGAGGGGCCCGGGGCCGTACTGGCCACCCATCACGGTCGGTTTCGGGTCGTCGAGCTTGCCCTCGTTGTTGTAGTAGCTCGGGGTGCATTCCGCGTCGTACCGCGTGCGGTCGACGTGCACCCGGGCCAGTTCGTCGGCCCAGCGCTGCTCGGCGTCGGCGGTCACTTCGGCGACGGTGACGCCGGCCCGCAGGAAACGCGCGGTCAGCGCCGCGACGTGCTCGGCCTGGCGGGAGGTGACGTGCGGGAAGTTGACCGAGATGGCGGCCTGCTCGATGCCGCCGAGGAGGAAGAAGTTCGGGAAGCAGCTGGTCATCATGCCGTGCAGGCTGCGCATCCCGTGCTGCCAATGCTGGGCCAGGGTCACCCCGCCCCGCCCGATCAGCTGGTACCCGCCGGCTTCGTAGGTGTAGGCGCCGGAGTCGAACCCGGTGGAATAGATGATCAGATCGACCTCGTACTCGACCCCGTCGACCACGACCCCGCTTTCGGTGATGTGGTCCACCCCGCGGCCGTCGGTGTCGACCAGGGTGACGTTGTCGTTGTTGAACGCCGGGTAGTAGTCGTCGCTGAACAGCGGGCGCTTGCAGAAGTAGTCGTACCAGGGCTGCAGCGACTTCGCCTTGGCCGGATCACGGACGGTCTCGGTCACCCGCGCCCGGATCTCCTCCATCTTCGCGAAGTCGACGGCCTGCATCGCCGCGAAGTCCGGCGCCGCGCCCGGTCCACTGTGGACCGCCGCCACGACCCGCCGGGCCATCCGGGTGGCCTCGTCGTCGACGAGGTCCGGTACGGGCAGGCCCGCCATCAGCTCGACGAAGTTGTCCATGCGCTTGCGCTGCCAGCCGGGCTCCAGCGCGCGGTACCACTCCGGGTCGGTCGGCCGGTTGCCCCGGGCGTTGACGACCGCCGGGGTGCGCTGGAAGACGTACACCCGCTGCGCGCTGTCGGCGAGGTGCGGCAGGATCTGGATGGTGCTCGCACCGGTGCCGATCACCGCGACCCGCTGGTCCGCGAGCTTGTCCAGCCGGCCGTTCCAGCCGCCGCCGGTGACCCCGTAGTCCCACCGGCTGGAGTGGAACGCCTTTCCCCGGAAGTTCTCGATCCCTTTGATGCCCGGGAGCTTGGGCCGGCTCAGCGGGCCGGTCCCGACCATCACGAACCGCGCGTGCAGCACATCCCCCCGATCGGTGGAGACCACCCACCGGGACGCCTGCTCGTTCCAGACGACCTGGGTGACCGTCGTGCCGAGCAGCGCCCGCGAGTAGAGGTCGTAGTGCCGTCCGATCGCCCGGGCGTGCTCGAGCATCTCGGGGCCACCGGCGTACTTCTCGCTCGGCACCGTCCCGATCTCTTCGAGCAACGGCATGTAGATGTAGGACTCCATGTCGCAGCGCACGCCCGGATACCGGTTCCAGTACCAGACCCCACCGAAGTCACCGGCCTGGTCCACGATCAGGAAATCGCGCACCCCGGCCTCGTCCAGGCGCGCCGCCATCGTCAGCCCGGCCCATCCACCGCCGAGGACGAGGGCGTCCACTTCGACGGACCGGGCCTCACGCGGCCGACCTCCGGGGCTCGACTCCAGGTACGGGTCGGCCGCGAACTTCGCGTAGTCCCCGCTGACGTCCAGGTACTGCTCGTTGCCGTCGGGCCGCAGCCGCTTGTCCCGCTCCTGACGGTACTTCTGCCGGAGCCGCGCGGGATCGAACTCGCCCGAAGCTCTCCGGTCGCTGCTGTCGTTCATGGCGGTCCCTCTCCTCGCGTTGTCGCGCCGTGACATCACACTAGCATGCGATGTCTCGGCGCGACATCATGCTAAGTTCGATGTCGCGGCGTGACATCCGACACCGCGATCCGGCCACCACCGTCGAGAAGGCAGGTCACCCCATAAGCAAGGCACAACGCGCGCAGGTCGACGCGATCCTGCGGCAGCCGCGGCCCGCGCCGCGGAACCTGGAAGAAATGCGCGCCGGCTACGCCGCGACGCAAGCCCGGATGCCCGTCCCCGACGGGATCCGCACCTCGGAGACAACGCTCGGCAACCGCCGCGCCCTCCTCGTCGAGCCACCCAAAGGCGCCCTTCCGGGAACGATCCTGTACTTCCACGGCGGCGCCTGGAGTGCCGGCTCGCCGGAGACAGCGCTTGCGCTCACCGGCGCCCTCGTCAGCCGCACGAGGATGCGAGCGCTGTCCGTGGACTACCGCCTGGCTCCGGAGCACCCGTACCCGGCGGCGGTCGACGACGGCCTGAACGCCTACCACGCCCTGCTGGAGAACGGCGAAGACCCCGCACGCATCGCGCTGGCCGGAGACTCGGCCGGCGGCACACTGGCCGTCACGACCGCGCTGCGGGCCCGGGAATCCGGCCTGCCCTCCCCCGCGGCGGTCGTCGCCTTCTCCGGCGCCTTCGACGTGACCCTCAGCGGCGAGAGCATGGACACCAAGGCGGGCATCGATCCGATCTTCACGCGGGAGATGCTCGGACCGGTGGTCGGCATGTACTGCGCCGGCCAGGACCCGCGGCACCCGCACCTGAGCCCCGCCCTGTCCGCGGACCTCACCGGATTCCCGGCGACGCTGCTGCAAACGGGCACCCACGAGGTCCTGCTCGACGACTCGGCCCGCCTGGCGGCCCGCGCGATCGACGCCGGCGTCGACGTCGTCCTCGACGTCACCGCCGAGGTCCCCCACGTCTTCCAGAGCTTCGCCGGCGTCCTCGAGGAAGCCGGCTACGCCCTCGACCGCGCGGCGCTGTTCCTGTCCCAGCACCTCCACTGAGGCTCCGGCCGCGCGTTGTCACGACGAGTCATCACGGGAGGTACACTGCCGCCATGCCCCGGTGGGAAGAAGGCAGCGAGACGCGGATGAAACAGGCCGCCATGGAGCTGTTCGACGAGCAGGGCTTCGAAGCCACCACCGCGGTTCAGATCGCGGAACGCGCCCGCGTCACCACCCGGACCTTCTTCCGGTACTTCCCGGACAAGGAAGAAATCCTCTTCGCCGACGCGAACCACCTCAACGAGGTGCTCGTCGGGGAACTCCTGCGGACCCCCGATCTCACGCAGCCGATTCAGGCGGTGATCCGGACGTTGACCGGGTACGACTGGGAAGCCCTCGGGTCGCGGGAAACCCTGTACCGGCGGAGCCGGATGATTTCGGAGAACCCCCGGCTGCTGGAACGCGACCTGATCAAGCAGCACCAGATGGCCGAAGGGTTCCGCCGGGCCCTTTGCGAGCGCGGAATCGACCCCGACATCGCGGAGCTCGCCGCCAGCACGGGCAGCCAGATCTTCCGCACGGCCTACCGGAAGTGGCTGGAAGGTCAGGACGACACCGACCTGACGACCATCACCGAGACCGTGCTGGCCCTGCTCACCACCATCGTGCCCGCGGCCCGGTCTCCGCGGCGCCGGACTCCGGCCACCCGGCACCCCTGACCGTCCGCCCCGCGGGCTCGGTTCCGGTTCGAGAGTTGACGTCGCGCCGTGACATCACTAGCATGATGTCACGGCGCGACATCACGGATATGGCAGTCGCGCTCTTCTCCTCGGAGGTTCCGGGTCACCCGGTCCTTCGAGACCACCGATATTCACGGGTCCGACCGCACATTCGAAGGGGACCAAGGTGTCAGATCGCAACCGCAGGAAGTTCCCGTGGGGGAAGGTGCTCATCTCGATTTCCGCGGCGGGAACCGCGGTCGGCGTTTATGTGGCCGACTGGAACGAGACGCACATCTACAATCCTTCCTGGCCACCGCACGCGAAGTTCCACAACGCGCAGACCATGAGCATGGGCGTCGCGCTGGGCGCGGCGGTCCTCCACTACCTGTGGAAACCGAACCAGACACGCGCGTCGCTGGACGCGGCCGCCGTCATCGCGAGCATGTACGGCCTCACCCAGCTGTCCGTCGCGCTCTACCCGGGAGTCTCCAGCGTCGACCCGCCCGGGAAAAACACCTGGCCGCAGCTCATGACCACCCTGCCCAGCCTCGGGTTCGTCCTCGCCGGCTACCTGCTGGAACGCCGCCGCACCAACCACAATGGAGAGTACTGAAATGATCATCGAAATCGCCCAGATCACCGTGAAGCCGGGCACCGAGAAGGAATTCACGGATGCGCACATCGCCGCCAGCGAGGGGTTCGAGGCCACCGAGGGAGTGCTTTCGGTCCGCCTCACCCAGGGGGTCGAGACCCCGACGAACTTCGTGCTGCTCGTGGAATGGACCGACCTCGCGGCCCACGAGCGTTACCGCGAAACCGAGCAGTACGCCCAATGGCGCAAGGCGATCAGCCCGTACCCCGCCGGGCCCGCCGCCGTCCAGCACACCCACGTCGTCGCCTGAGATGACCATGACCGATCGATTCGCAAACCGCGTCGCCGTCGTCACGGGCGGCGCTTCGGGGATAGGCCTCGCCGTCGCGAAGCAGATCGCGGCCGAGGGAGGCCGTGTCGCGCTGTGGGATCTCGACGCCGGCAAGCTGAAGGACGCCCGGGACCACAGCGGCGCCGCTTACGTGCACGCGGTCGACGTGACCGATGCTTCCGGTGTCGGCGAAGCACACGCGGCGACCGTCGAGGAACTGGGCCCGGTCGACGTCCTGGTGACTTCCGCAGGCATCATCGGGCCCATGCGGCCGGTCGGTCAGCTGTCCTACGAGGACTGGCGCCGCATCAACGCCGTGAACCTGGACGGGACGTTCCTGTGCTGCACGGCCGTCGTGCCGGCCATGCGTGAGCGCGGCTACGGGCGCATCGCCACGGTTGCGTCGATCGCCGGCAAGGAGGGTGTTCCCGGAGGAGCCGCCTACGGCGCTTCGAAAGCCGGTGTCATCAGTCTGACGAAGACACTCGGCAAGGAGCTCGCCCCGTCCGGCGTGACCGTCAACACCATCACGCCGGGCCCCACCGAGACGGCCATGGTGAACGACGTGCCGGCCGAGGCGATCGAGATGATGAAGCGCATGGTGCCGATGGGACGCATCGCGGCCGCGCGGGAGATCGCCGACGTCATCTGTTTCATGGTGAGCGAGGCGTGCAGTTTCACGACCGGTGCGGTCTTCGACGCCTCAGGGGGACGGGCCAACTATTGAACCGGTCCGGTGCCGCTGCTCCGGGCCCTGCCAAGCTCGGCCCGGGACAGCGGCAACCGGACGGCGGGCGGCAACGGCGTCCGGACGGGGTCCGCCCGGAACGACTGGAGCATCAGGGCCGCGAACCGGCGGGAGGCCGCCACCCGCAGCTCGGGCGATTCGGCGCGGATGCCTTCGTTCGCCATCAGCGCGAGGCTGATGTCTTCCAGCACGAAGTCGTCCCGCAGCTCGCCCGCTTCCTTCGCGAGCCGCACCAACCGGAGCAGCAGCCGCAGCGTCCGGTCGCGGTCCGCGGCGAAGTGGGCGATGCCGGGCACCTGCGAGGTGAACGCGCGGGCGAAGCCGCGGTCGAGGGCGTGAACTTCCATGAGCCGCTCGATGACCAGGCAGAACCCGCGCCACGGATCGTCGGCCGCGAGGCCTTCCTCGACGACGGCCCGGCACGAGGCCAGCTGCTCGGCGAAGGCCTCGGCCAGCAGGGCTTCCTTGGTCCGGAAGTGCCGGTAGACGGTCGCGACACCGACGCCGGCGCGCCGGGCGATCTCGCGGATCGGCACGTCCAGGCCTTCGGCGGCGAAGGCCGCGCGGGCGACCACGAGGATGCGCCCGCGGTTGTCGCGGGCGTCGGAACGGAGGGGCGCTCTCACTTCGGCCGTCACCGCTCTCACTTTAGCCAACCGGACGGGGTGCTCCGTTACATTCGCCCGTATGAGAGCTGTCCAGTTTTCCTCCTACGGGCCGCCGAGCGTGGTGGAGGTCGCCGACGTGCCGGCGCCGCACGCCGGCCCGGGTGAAATCCGCGTCGCCGTACGGACTTCCGCGATCTCACCCGGCGAGATCCGGCTCCGTTCCGGAGAGCTGCGGGACGTCGTGCCGGTGAAGTTCCCGTTCCGCACCGGCTTCGACGCGGCGGGCGTGGTCGACGAGGTCGGCTCCGGCGTCACGGATGTGCGGATCGGCGACCCGGTGTTCGGCATGGCCCCCGCAGCCACGCGCGGGGCGAACGCCGACTTCGCGGTGCTGGCGGCGTGGGCGCCGAAGCCGGCGGAGTGGAGCTGGGCGGAAGCGGGCGGCGCGGCGGGCGCGGCCGAGACGGCCACCCGGGTGCTCGACCGCCTCGCGGTCCGCGCCGGGCAGACGGTGCTGGTGCACGGCGCGGCGGGCGGTACGGGCACGGTCGCGGTCCAGTTCGCCACCGCCCGCGGCGCGCGGGTGATCGGCACGGCGAGCCCGCGAAACCACGGTTTCCTTCGTTCGCTGGGCGCGGAGCCGACGACGTACGGCCCGGGGCTGGTCGAGCGGGTCCGCGCCTTGGCACCGTCCGGAGTGGACGCGGTGTTCGACTGCGCGGGCGGCGCGTTGCCGGACCTCGTCGCGCTGACCGGCGACCCGGCGCACGTGGTGACCATCGCCGACTTCGCGGCGGCGGAGCACGGGGTGCACATGTCGCACGGGTCGCCGGCCGGCTCGGGTGCGGATCCCTTGGCGCTGCACGCTCTTTCGGCCGCGGTCGCGCTGGCCGCCGAAGGGCGGTTGCGGATTCCGGTCGCCGCGACGTTCCCGCTCGGCGAAGTCGCCGCCGCGCACGAACTCAGCGAAAGCCGCCACGCACGCGGGAAAATCGTGCTGCAGCACTAAAACGCGCTTCTCCGCCGTACAGGTTCGGCGATGGGGCGACGACGCCGGGCTCGCTGCTGAACCGACGCCGTCGCCGAAGCCCCGCCAAGCACGGACGGGACTGGCTGCGGATACCCGGCTTTCCCGTCCTCTGAACGTAGATCGGAACTATCGCACCGTCTCGGTCAGTGGCGCGGTTTCGGTTTTCCGCCCGGGCCCACGGCTTTTTCCCCATCGTGGTGCTGATCGCCGTCCGGCTTGGCCTCGCCGTCCGGCTTCACCGGACCGTCGTCCGGCTTCCGCGGGCCGGCCTTCGGGGGTATGGCGGCGACCACGCCCACTGTCACCGGCTTCGCGGTTTGCGGCGAGACCACCACGACGGCCGACGCCGGCGGCAAGGTGACCTGAGAAGGCGCCACGGCCGAACTGGTGGCCGGGGCCGCTTGGGGCGGCCGCGCCGGAGAGTTCCCGGAATCGGCGGGCGTCGCGAGGAGCACCACGAGCAAACCGGCCGCCGCGGTCACCAGGACCCCGCCCGCGGCCACGGCCGTTCGCCGTCGCCGGACCGGGACGGCGAACGGGACCGCGGTCACCGTCGCGGAGGGCTCCTGCAGCAGGTGCGGCAGCTGCTCGGCGCTCGGCCGGTCCGCGGGTTCCCGGGCGGTCATCCGGCTCAGCGCGTGCGCCAGCGGGCCGGGTGTCCCCTCGGGAATCCGCGGCGCGCGGTGCAACCGGGCCATCGCCGACTCCGCCAGCGTGCCGGGGAACTCGCGCTGCGCGGTCAGGCACTCCAGCAGGATCAGCCCGAGGGCGTAGACGTCGGCGGGCGGACCGGCCGGCTCCCCCAGGATCTGCTCCGGCGCCAGGTACGCGGCCGTGCCGGTGACCAGTCCGGTACCGGTGATGCGCGTGGAGTCCAGCGCGTGCGCGATGCCGAAGTCGGTGATCAGCGGGCCGTCCGCGCCGAGCAGGACGTTCGCGGGCTTGAGGTCGCGGTGCACGATGCCCCGCGCGTGGACGTGGGCCAGCGCGTGCGCCAGCCGGACGCCCAGCTCGCCGACCTCGTCGGCGGTGAACGGCCCGGCGAGCAAGCGCTCGGCGAGGTTTTCCCCGTCGACCAGCCGCATCACCAGGTACGGCCGGTCGCCCTCGGTGCCGCTGTCGTAGAGGGCGACCACCCGCGGGTGGTCGATGCTCGCCAGCAAGGTCTTTTCCCGCGCCCGGCGCAGCTCCTCCACCGCCACCGCGTGGCGGTCGTAGACCTTGACGGCGACCTCACGCCCCAGCTCCCGATCGAGGGCGCGGTAGACCTGCGCGGTGGCACCCTTGCCGATCAGCGACCCGAGTTCGTAGCGTCCGGCGAGCAGATCCGGCAGCTCGTTCGTCATCGGCAGGCACCTCATCCGGCTCGTGGTCCTTACCGGTACCCGCACCACCGGCCCGCGCAAACACGGATCGCCCGCCCGAACCCGTCGAGGCCGTACGTTCAGGCCGTCGGTTCGGCGTGGTCGTCGATGTGGGCGATCACGGTGTCCAGGGCGGCTTCGAGGGCGTCGGTGGTGTGCTGGGCCTGCGCGAGGACGAGGCCGCCCTGAACCGCGGCCAGCAGCGCGAGCGACAGCGTGGTGGCGTCGGTCTGCGGCCGCAGGGCGCCGCTGTCGATCATGGCGGCCAGACCGGCGCGAATGGCTTCGGACCAGGCGGTGAAGCTGCCGGCCAAGGCGTCGCGCGCCCACCGGTGATCGTCGGACAGCTCGCTGGACAGGCTGCCCAGCGGGCATCCACCGGTGCCGTGCTGCCGGCGGGCGGCGTCGACGACCACGTCGCGCCACGAGCGCAGGGCGGCGACGCTGTCGAGCTTGGCCAGCAGCGGTGCCTGGTGGGACAGGATCGCCTCGGACTGGAACGCGATGACCGCTCGCGTGAGGTCGTCCTTGTCGGCGAAGTAGTGGTAGATCTGCGACGAGCTGACGCCGGCGGCATCGCGCACCGCCGGGGTGCTGGTGCCCGCCACGCCGTGGCGGTACATCAGGTCGGCCGCGGCCGCGACGATCCGCTCGCGCGTCGCGCGCCCCTTCGGTGTGCTGGGCGCCTCCTGCGGCACCGCGCGAGCGGGCATCGGACCTCCAAAACTGGATTTGACTATCCAATCCTAGCGCGCCTAGATTGGATAGCACGATCCATTCTGTGAGGGACCGAAGGGAACACGATGATTCTGGTCACCGGCGCGACCGGCACGGTCGGCTCCGAAGCCGTTCGGCTGCTGTCCGCGCAGCACCAACCCGCACGGGCTTTGGTCCGCGACCCGTCCCGCGTGGCGCACCGCGCCGCCCTCGCCGAGGAGATCGAGATCGTCACCGGCGATTTCGACCACCCGGGCACGCTGGACGCGGCCCTGGCCGGCGTCGACACCGTCATCCTGGTGAGCCCGGCCGTGCCCGCCCAGGAAATCGCGGTCATCGACAGCGCCGTCCGGAACGGCGTGACCCACGTCGTCAAGATCACCAGCAAGGCGTCGGCCGATTCCCCCGTGGACCGGCGACGCGGACAGGCCCGGATCGAGGCGCACCTGGCCGCCACCGGCCTCCCCCACACCTTGCTGCGGTCCAACGCCTACCTGCAGAACCTGCTCGCCCTGGCGCCGGCGGTCCGGCAGACGCGGGGCTTCACGATGTCGGCCGGCGACGGCCGGGTCGGGATGATCGACGCCAGGGACGTCGCGGCCGTCGCGACCCGGATCGCCCTCGCACCGGCGGCCCACGTGGGCCGCACGTACCGGTTGACCGGCCCGGACTTGATCACCTACGCCGACATCGCGAAAGAACTGTCCGCCACGCTGGGACTCGACGTCGAGTACCGCCGGATCAGCCCGGACGAGCATCGAGCCGTGATGATCGGGGCCGGGGTTCCCGAAGCGGTGGCGACCTCGAACGCCCAGGCGTTCGGGCTGATCGCCGAGGGCGACGCGGCCTGGCTGACCGGCGAAGTGGCGACCCTCGCCGGCACCGCGCCGCGCGGTCTCCACGCCTTCCTCGCCGAGCACGCCGCGGCCTTCGCCTGAGCCTGCGCGTACCGAGCAGCCGATCAGACGGCGCCGAGCACCGCGATGAGTTCGAGGACGTCGTACGCGGTCGGGAAGTCGGGCGCCTCGTAGCGCAAGGTGCATCCGTCCGTGCGTTCCATCCCGGGCACCAGCAAGGCGTGTTCGACCATGTGCGGCCGCTGCAGCCGGACCTCCAGCCGCACCGGGCCGTCGAACCGGCGGGTGCGCACCGCGGCCCGCTCGTCCAGCGCTCGCGGCACCTCGAGCTCGATCCGGCGGCACGCCTCGTCGGGGTGCACCGTCCTGGCCGCACGAGCGCCGAGCGCCCGTTTGACCACCACACAGCGCATGCCCGGGGCCACCTCGGCCGCCTCGGCGGCCACGGTGTCGTCGCCGCTGACCAGAACCGAAGGCACGTCGAAGTGGGCGGCCAGCGCGGCGTTGAGGCCGAGTTCGCCGAGGGACGAACCGTTGCACCGCACGTCGGCGATGAGCGCGCCGGAAATCGTGTGGGCCAGCACCGAACGGGCCGTACCCGCCTTGCCGTGGTAGCCGATGTACAGCACCGCGTCGACGTCGGCGGCGAGCCCGGCCATCATCCCGTGCGGCCTCGGTGTCCCCCGCACCAGTTCGGCCCGCGGGTCCAGCAGTTCGGGCACCAGGTTCCGGAACCGCGCGTGCGCGTCGGCGACCAGCACCTGCGCGTCCGCCGCATACGCGTGCACCCCGCACCGCGGCATTGGCCTCCGCGGTCAGCAGTGCGCGGTTGCGCTCGTACTCGCCGTGACCGGGGCGGATGTCATCGCTGTCGACCACTCCGGCAACGCCCTCCATGTCGACCGACACGAGTACCCGCACCTTGACCCCACCTTCCCGTCGATCGCCTGATGTGGATTGACGATACGACTCAGAGCGTGCGGGCCCCCTTGTGCCCGAACCCCCAGCGGGCCAGCCGGATCGGGTCGTCGACGGCCGGGTCCGGGCCGCGGCCGTAGTGCGCCGTGTAGCAGGTCGGCGACGATCGTGGGCAAGGCGTTGGTCACGACCGTCGACGACAGGATCGCCACGAAGATCCCCAGGTACAGCCCGGAAAGCGCCTGCAGGACCTGCTGGTGGGTCATCGGGACGGGATCGGCGCGTGCGGTGGTCGCGGCGGTCATCGCGCGGCTTGCTCGACGAGCTTCGTGACGACGTCCGGACGGCTGAGCATGACCGCGTGGGAGGCGTCCACCTCGGTGATCCGGGCACCCGCGCGCGTGTCCATGAAACGCTGGAGATCCGGGCTGATGGCGTGGTCCTGGCGGGTGAGCAGGGCCCACGACGGGATCGTCCGGAAGCCCTCGGTGACGCTGGCGTCGGTGACGGCCCGGGTGTTCGCGGGCCGCTGGGTGGTGGCGAGGTCGGCCGCGAGGGTCCGGTCGAGGTCGCCGGCGAACGCCGTCCGGAACTGCGCCGGGTCGATGGTGACCTCCACGCCGCCGGGCACCGGGGTGGTGATCAGCGGCAGCGGCGTCGCCGACTTCGCGGCGAGGTCACCGATGGTCTCGCCCTTGACCGGGATGAACCGGCGACGTACACAAGGGCTTTGACGTCGGGCACGGCGGTGGCGGCGTTGGTGATGACCGCGCCGCCGTAGGAATGACCGACGAGCACCTTCGGACCGTCGATAGTGGACAGATAGCTGGTGACGTAGGCGGTGTCACTCGTCAGTCCCTGCAACGGATCGGCGATGGCGCGGACGGAGTAGCCGTCGCGGCGCAGCCGTTCGATGACGGGGTTCCAGCTCGAGGAGTCGGCCCAGGCTCCGTGGACGAGCACGATGGTCGGTTTGGGAGTGCTGTCCGGAGTGCCGGTCGCCGAGGCCGTGACCGGCGCGGCGGTGGCGAGCAGGGCGAGAACCGCGACACCGGTGACGGCGACGCGAGGAATGCGGAAACGCATGACAGGAAAACCCTTCCGGGGAAAGTAGGCACCCCGCCCCGCCGGATCGCGGCGGGGCCGGGGCAACGGGCGGATCAGCGGCCGTAGGCTTCGAGCAGCCGCAGCCAGACCTCACTGACGGTCGGGAACGCCGGGACCGCGTGCCAGAGCCGGTCCAGCGGGACTTCGCCGACCACGGCGATCGTCGCCGCGTGCAGCATCTCCGCGACGTCCGGGCCGACGAGCGTGAAGCCGACGATCACCTTGCGGTCTTCGTCGACGACCATCCGGGCGTGTCCCCGGTAGCCCTCGGCCTGCACGGCGGAGCCGGCGGTGGCGGCCAGGTCGTAGTCGACGACGCGGATCCGCAGCCCGGCGGCTTCGGCGTTGGCCGCGGTGAGACCGACCGACGCGATTTCCGGGTCGGTGAAGACCACCTGCGGCACCGCGCGCTCGTCGGCGGTCGCCGCGTGCCGACCCCAGTCGCCGTCGTCCAGGGGTTCGTCCTTCGCGCGGGCCACGATGGTGTCGCCGACGGCGCGAGCCTGGTACTTGCCTTGGTGTGTCAGCAGAACACGCCGGTTCACATCACCGGCGGCGTAGAGCCAGCCGTCTGTTTCGAGTACCCGCATCGTGCTGTCGACCGTGAGCCAGGCGCCCGGCTTCAGGCCGACGTTCTCCAGCCCGATGTCCTGGGTGTTCGGTGTGCGGCCGATCGCGACGAGCAGTTCGTCGGCGTCGAGCTGCTCGCCGTCGGTGAGCGTGATCGACACCGTGCCGTCTTCGTTCCGCTTGACGGACCCGGCCTCGGCGCCGATGCGGACCGAAACCCCCCTCTCCCGCAACGACTCCGCGACGCGTTCGCCGACGAACGGCTCGTTGAGGTGCAGCACGCCGTCGCGGGCCAGCATCGTCACCGACGACCCCAGCTCGCTGAACGCGGTCGCCATTTCCGACGCCACCACCCCGCCGCCGATGACGGCGAGCCGGGCGGGAACCTCCTTGGCCGCCACGGTTTCCCGGCTGGTCCACGGCTTGGCCGCGCGGAGGCCCTCGATGTCCGGGACGAGCGCGCTGCTGCCGGTCGCGACGATCACCGCGTGCCGCGCGGTCAGCGTCGTGGTGGTGCCGTCGGCGGCGGTCACCTCGACGACCCGGGCTCCGGCGATCCGGCCATGGCCGCGGTACAGCGGGATGCCGGCCGACTCGAGCCAGGACACCTGGCCCTCGTCGTTCCAGTTCGAGGCGAAGGAGTCGCGTCGGCGGAGCACGGCCGCCACGTCGAGCTCACCGGTCACGGCTTCCCATGCGCCGGGCACCTGCCGGGCCGCGCGGAGGGCTGCCCCACTGCGCAGCAACGCCTTGGTCGGCATGCACGCCCAGTAGGAGCACTCGCCGCCGACCAGTTCCCGCTCGACGATCGCGGCGGTCAGGCCACCCTGGACGATCCGGTCGGCCGCGTTC
Source organism: Amycolatopsis sp. NPDC114478 (assembly GCF_055633805.1). Lineage (NCBI taxonomy): Bacteria > Bacillati > Actinomycetota > Actinomycetes > Pseudonocardiales > Pseudonocardiaceae > Amycolatopsis > Amycolatopsis sp. NPDC114478. The sequence continues at coordinate 183,799 of NZ_JBVKDO010000009.1, forward strand.
TCCCCGACCGGGCCGGCGCCGATGACGACGACGTCGTACGTGGTCATGTCAGTTCCCCTTGGCGGCGCGGCCGAGCCGGATCGCCGAGACGAGGAAGAAGATGCCGCCGAGGACCGCGTAACCGGCCACGTTGGCCAGCGACGGGTTGGCCGCGGAGGCGCCGATGACGAAGTTGGCGCCGGCCAGCACGGAGATGCCACCACTGAGCATCATCGGCCACTGGCCGCCCATCTTGCGGCGGCGGACCCCGACGATCAGCTGGACCACCCCGGCCACGATGGCCCAGGCGCCCCACACCCGCAGCACGCCCGCCACGCCGGACGCGGACGCGACGCCGATCCCGATGGCCGCGAGCAGGCTGATCGCCATGTTCACGTACAACGCGGTCACCGACCCGCCGCCCTTCGACGAGCGAGCGTCCACAATGGCCGAACCCACGTCGAACAGCGGGTACAGGACGGCCAGGACGATGCCGACCGCCCCCAGACCCGACTTGGTCGTCAGGAAAATCAGGACCGCCCACACGATGGCGAACGCGAACCGCACGAAGTACAACCGGCGCAGAGCCGGAGCGAACCCACCTACGGCGGGCGAGTCGACAGTAGTCACCATGATCCTCTCAAGACCGCGGGGAACCTCCCCGACAAGACCGAACGTTCTATCTCAACTCAGCATGGTGGGCGCGCTGCGCAATGTCAAGACAGAACGTTCTTTCCTACTTCTTACGAGCGGGAAAGGAGCGGACCACGAGCGGGCTCACGCCCAGCGCCGGTACTCGTCGACCGGGAGCGGATGGTCCACCGGCACCACGCGGGAATGCGCGGCCGTCAGGCAACCGGGGCAGCACAGCTGCCGGAAGACGACTTCCGCGTCGACGTACTCCAGCGGGTCGTGCCAGATGTGCGGGCCCGCCTCGGTCGGCGCCGCGTCCCGGCGGACCAGTGCCCCGATGAACGCACCCCCTTCGAGGGGCCCGATCTCCGTTCCACAGTGGACGCAGGCGACGGTTCCGCTGTCCAGGACGACGAGGTTGTCGTCGAGCCGCCGCGCTTCGCCCAGCTCCGGCGTGGTGATCGGCGTGAGACCGGTCAGCCCGGCCGCGGATGCCCGCCGGCGCCGCAGCTTTTCGCGCAGCTCGCCGGTCGCGGAACCGTCTACTTCGCCGCTCCGGATGACGACGCCGTAGACGTCCCGCGCGGCGTCCGCCGACACCCGGACCTGCCGCACGTCCTCGCGCACGCTTTCCGGCGACCGCAGCAGCGGGTCGCCGTACCCGCCGCCGGCCTGCCAGTGCAGGTAGAGCGCGTCATCGGGGCCGAGGTGCGACTCGCCTTCGCACGGCAGCACCTCGATCTCCCCGCCCAGCTCGCCCAGGTGGCCGGGGATGGTGACCGCCTGGGCGAGCTGGGGTTCGCGGACTCCGCGCACGACCAGGTCGAGCTGGGAGTTGCCCGGGTAGCCGCCGGCCAGGCCGACGTTCTGGTTCGCGACCTTGCCGGCGCCGGACACGACCAGGGACAACGTGCCGTGCTGGTCGGGGTGCTGGACGTAGCAGACCGAGCCGCTCATCCCGCCCCGCTGCCGGCCCGGCCCGCCGGAGTCGATCTGCTCACGGCGCCACAGGGCGACCAGCGGGTAGAGGTACTCGGTAATCTCGACGTCCGGTGCCCGCGCGGAAGGGATGATGAGCCGGCCGCCGGTGTCGACGCCGTCGTGGTACACCTGGGCTCCGTAGCCGCCGGCCATGACGTCGAAAATGGGCGAGACGAAGCCTTTGCCGCCCCCGCCGCGAACGTCCACACCGGACACCACGCAGAGGTCGGTGGTGCCGTTGCAGATCGACTGCACGTCGGCGCGGTGGTCGGGTTCGGCGTCCAGCATCTTGGCGAGCACCTCGGCGACCAGGTTGCCCGATCCCCACGCCGGCCCGAACGGTCCCTTCCCGACCGCGGCGGGGAACGACGCGTTGGTGATGGTGTCCTCGTCGGTGATGATCTCGAAGCAGCGCATCAGCCCGCCGGCCGCCCACGGGATGTCGCCGGCCAGCAGCGGCAGCATCGTGAAGACGATCCCGGCCCGCAGCCCCGGGTAGGGGCAGTTGATGATGCCGGTCTGCCCGGCGGTGCCGCGGAAGTCGAAGACGAGCCGGTCGGCTTCCTTGGTCATCGCGACCTTGATCGCGTGCAGGCCGCGGTCACCCGTCTGCGACTGCTCCTGGTAGCCGACCGCGGACCACGTCCCGTCGGGCAGCGTCGCGAGCTTGGCCCGCAGCCGGCGCTCGGCGTCGTCCATCATCCGGTGCATCACGGCCTTGACGGTGTCGGCGCCGTACTTGGTGATGAGGCGGAGGATCTGCTCGGCCGCGTTCTTGTTGGCGGCGATCTTGGCGCGCAGGTCGAGGCCGACCAGGTGCGGGAGCCGGGACCGGCGGACCCAGGCGTCGGCGACGTCGCGCTGCAGCACCCCGCCGCGGACGACCTTCATCGGCGGCGTCGGGACGGCCTCGCCGAAGACGTCCTGCGCGGACGGGCTGAAGGACCCCGGCCGTGGCCCGCCCAGGTCGACCTGGTGGGCGATGGCCGTCGTCCAGCCGAACAGCTTGCCGTCGTGGAAGATCGGCGCCAGGATCGCGGCGTCGTTCTGGTGCAGCCCGCCGCCGATCCACGGGTCGTTGCACAGGAACATGTCGCCCTCGGCGATGCCCGGGTTGTCGCTGCGGTTGCGCAGGGTCCAGGTGATGGCCAGGTCCATCGAGCCGATCAGGCCGATGTTGTAGGTGCCGACCTGAACCTGCTCGCCGAGCTCGTCGCAGATGGAGAAGTTGAAGTCGTTGGACTCGGTGACGACGTGCGAGCCCGACATCCGCCGCAGCGTCTCCCCCATCTCCTGGGTGATCGCCCAGAGCCGGTGCCGGACGACCTCGTAGGTCAGGGCGTCGACCTCGGTGTCACCGACCTGGTGCAGCGGCAAGGAAGGCGGGATCCGCCGCAACAGCTCTTCACGGGACATGGGGCGGCTGGTGAACCCGTCCGCTCCCGGGATTCGAGAAGTCATGGTGTCCTCACTGGTAGCGCAGCACGAGGTTGCCGAGGTGGTCGACGCGGCCGGTGACCCCGGCTGGAACCACGACCACGGTGGTCGGGACGTCGACGATCGCCGGGCCGACGAGCTCGTGTCCCGCGCGCAGCCGTGCGTAGTCGTAGACGGGGGTCGGCGCGAAGCCGAGCTGCGAGTCGAGGCAGACGGACCGTTCCCCGAGCAGCGCTTCCCGCGGGTCCGGGCCGTCGGCGTCCGGGACTTCCGGCAGCGCGACCGGGAAGCCGAGCCCGGCCTTCGCTCGGACGCGGTAGGTGATCGCCTGCACGCCCGCTTCGCGGTACCCGGCGCCGCTGCCGTTGATGCGCTCGTACTGCTGCTCGAAGCGCTCGAGGATCTCGTCGCCAGTGCGATCGGTGAACTTCGCGTCCGGAACGGCTGTCGCCAGTTCGGTGACCTGCATCGAGTACCGCAGGTCGATCTCGCGGTGCAGTGACACGTCGTGAAACTTCACCTTTTGCCGGTCGAGAGCGCGCTGCAGGTCGGCTTCCAGCCGGGCGAAGTGGGACTCGAGCACCGAGTGGTCGACCGGGAAGGACGACGGATCGGACAGCTCGGCGCTCAGCGCCACGTCCGAGGCCGCCAGCCCGAAGGCCGAAAACGCCGACGCCACGGGACCGAGCGGCACGACGACCTCGCTGACACCCAGGTCCTGGCAGTAGCCGGCGCAGTGGGCGGGCCCGGCGCCGCCGAAGGCGTAGACGACGAAGTCACGCGGGTCGTAACCGGCCTGCACGACGGCCCGGCGCAGGAGGTCGCCCGCCTGCGCGTTCTGCACCTCGTGGATGGCGATGGCGGCTTCCTCGACGGTGAGCCCGAGCGGTTCGGCCACGTGCTCGCGGATCGCCTCCCGGGCCAGGTCCATCCGGAGCGGCTTGCGGCCGCCGAGGAGCCCGCGCTCGCTCAGGATGCCGAGCACCAGGTTGGCGTCGGTGTTGGTGGGCCGGGTGCCGCCGTTGCCGTAGCAGGCCGGACCGGGGACGGCTTCGGCGCTCTGCGGGCCGAGCCGCAGGTTCCCGCCGGCGTCCACCGACGCGAGCGCCCCACCGCCCGAGCCGATGGTGTGCACGCGGATCGTCGCCGCGTTGATCGGGAACTGGTTCACGATGGACCCCGGCGCCATGACCGGCTCGCCGTCGACGATCAGCCCGGCGAGGAACGTCGTGCCGCCGACGTCGGTGGTGATGACGTTGCGGTGGCCCAGCTGCCCGGCCAGCCGCATCCCGCCGATGACGCCGCCGGACAGCACGGACCCCACCGTCGTGATGGCGTGCTCCGGCGCCCGGTCGGCGGTGATGGTGCCGCCTTCGCTCTGCATGACCAGCAGGGGCCCCTTGAGGCCGCCTTCCTCGAGGTGCTGCTGCAGCGGCAGGAGGTAAGTGCGCAGTCTCGGGCCCACCTGGGCGTTCATGATCGTCGTGGAGGCCCGCGCGAACTCGCGGATGCGGGGGCTGACCTCCGAGGAGAGTGTCACGTACATGTCCGGCGCGATCTCGTGGATCAGCTCGCGGACGCGCTGCTCGTGGCCGGCGTTCTTGAACGACCACAGTAGACAGACAGCGATCGCCTCGACCCCTTCGTCCACAAGGGACTGTGCGACGCGGCGGACCTCGTCCTCGTCCAGTGGCACCAGGACCTTCCCGGCGTGGTCGATCCGCTCGGTGACCTCCAAGGCCCGGTACTTCGGGATCAGCGGCGCGGGCTTGCGCTGCCGGAGCGTGTCCTGGATTTCGTGGGCCGACCGGCCGAGGGTGCGGCCCTCGGCGTTCATGATGTAGATGGCGTCCCGGTGGCCCTTGGTGGCGATCAGCCCGACATCGGCCACCTCGCCCTGGACCAGGGCGTTGATCGACGCGGTGGTGCCGTGGGCGATGTAGTCGGTCTGCGAGAGCAGCTCGCCGACGCCGATGCCGAGCTCGCCGGCGAGGTCTTCGATCGCGCGCATGACGCCGGCCTCGCGGTTCGGCGGGGTCGTCGGCGTCTTGGCCGACACGATCCGGCCGGCGCCGTCGGAGGCGACCGCGTCGGTGAACGTGCCGCCGACGTCGATGCCCAGTGCGTATGGCATGGCGTTTCTCTCCTGGTTCTCAGCGCTGGTGGGCGGGGACGCGGCCGGTGACGGTGTGCAGGAGCTGCTCGGAGCGGCCCTCCGCGCCGCCCATCCAGGCGACGTGCTGGTCGGGGCGCACGAGCAGCAATGCGGCTTGGTAGCGGCCGGGCAGGTCGACGACGGTGAGCGGGATCCCGCGGTCGCGGGCGGAGAGGGTCCACGGCGTCACCCCGACGCGCGGGTCCGTCCGGAGCAGGGTGAAGCCGGGGCCGAGGACGTCGAGCGCCGAGCGGCCGTCGTCGAGCCAGACGTGCGGCAGCCGGAAGCCCGGCTGCGCCCGCCCCTGGTACTCCCCCATGGTGATCTCCGCCTGGTCTTCGCCGCCGATCACCAGCGGCGAGCCCGCGTAGTGGTAGCCGAAGCTGAAGCCGTCGGGGGAATACCGCCGCGGCTCGGTGGTCGCCAGGCGCGAGGCGAACTCCGCGCGCGCCCGCTCGCCCTCGGGACCGTCCAGGTGGATGTCCGGCGAGACGTCCGCGAACGACGTGCGGGCCTGGGCACCCACCGCGGCGGCGAACTGCTCCCCGACCGGCTTGCGTTCGAGCTCGTAGGCGTCCAGCAGCTCCGGCGGGGCCCAGCCGTGCTGGACGGCCGCGAGCATCCACGCCAGGGTCGCCGCGTCCTGGATGCCGGCGTTCATGCCGAACCCGCCGACCGGGATCCAGATGTGGGCGGCGTCGCCGGCCAGGAAGACGCGCCCGGCGCGGTACCGCCGGGCGACGAGCCGCCGTCCGGTCCAGCGCACGACGCCGAGCACCTCGTGCTCGACCGCCCGGCCCACCGACTCCCGCAGCAGCTGTTCCGGGTCTTCGCCCTCGGTGTCGTGTCCGGGAGCGAAGGCGACGTGGTTGAGCCACAGTTCGTCGCCGTCGATGGCGATCAGCGAGGCGATCCGGCGGCCGTAGGTCCAGTACGTCCAGGCCCGGTCGCGGGCGGCGAGCCGCCCCAGCTCGGGTGAGCGGACGAACGTGGAGACGAACTGCTGGATCGCGTCGACACCCTCGTACCTGATGCCCAGCTGACGGCGGACGGTGCTGTGGGCGCCGTCGCAGCCGACCACGTAGGCGTAGCGCTGCGTGCGCCGGGCCCCGGCGGTCTCCAGGACCGCTTCGACGTGGTCGTCGTGCTGCCGGAGCTCGACGAGCCGGGTGCCGCGCTCCAAGGTCAGCCCGGGGAGCCTGCTCGCGTGCTTCTCCAGGATGGGTTCGAGGTACAGCTGCGAAATCCGGTGCTGCGGCTCGGGGGTGGGCCACTCGTCCTGGCCGACGCCGGCCAGGACGTCGTGCGCGGACGGCAGATTGATCCGGTAGATCTCGTCGCCGGCCAGGGTCGTCCGGTATTGAATGGACGTCGGGTAGCCCTCGGGCAGGCCCGCCCGCCGGATCTCCTCGGCCAGCCCGAGCCGCCGGAAGATCTCCATCGACCGCGCGGACGTCGTGTTGCACCGGGGGTTGACGGTCCGTTCCCGCGTCGCCTCCACGACGTGGCAGGCGACGCCGCGGCGGGCCAGGTCGATGGCGAGGGTCAGCCCGGCGGGACCGGCGCCGACGATCAGGATTTCGGTCATGTGCTCAGGAACTCCCCTACCCGCTTGACGAACTCGTCCGGCCGGTCGACGTGGATCCAGTGCCCGGCCCCGGCCACCACCTCGAGGCGGCCATCGGGCAGGGACGCGACCAGGCGCTCGGACACCTCGACCGGCGACACTCGGTCGCGCTCCCCGTGCAGAGCGAGCACGGGGGTGGTGATCTTCGCGAGGTCGATCGGCGGCGGCCCGCCCACGACGTCGGCGAACATCGACCGGAACGCCGTCTCGGCGCCGGGACGAAGTGCTTGCCTCAGCCGAAGCTCGGTGAGCTCGTCGAGGAGTCCACTGTGGACGGTCTCGTCGGCGACGAGCCGGCCGAGGGTGGCCCGCATGGACTTCGCGGTCGGATCGTCGTAGAAGGGGACGGCCGGGGGCAGCGGGCCGGTTCCGGCGCCGCCCATGACGACCGCCCGCTCGACCCGGCCGGGGGCCACCGCCAGCAGCACCAGCGCGGCGGCGCCCCCGGCGGCCGAGTTGCCGACGAGGTGCACCCGGCGCAGCCCGTGGTGGTCGAGGAGGTCCAGGACCTGCCGGGCGCGGGCCAGCGCCCAGGCCAGCGGCCCCTTGAGCCCGCCCGTCCCGGCGATCCGCGTGCCGAAGCCGAGGAGATCGGGCGCCAGGCAGCGGAACTCGCCGTCGAACCCGGCGCGCACGCTCGCCCAGTTGCTCGCGGCGTCGACACCCGGCCCGCCGCCGTGGAGCAGCACCAGGGCAGGCACGTCCGTCCTCCTTTGTGGATCGTACGTCGGTTCGCGGCTCACGGCAGGCGCGCCAGGAGCTCGTCGGTGCCGATCAGCTGCGACGACGTCAGCGCCAGCACCCGCAAGGCGGCCAGGTGCATCTCGGCGGCGGACATGGGGCCGGCCCCGAGGTCCGGGTAGTCGCAGGACGCGCACGCGTCGGAGACCACCAGGGAGCGGAAGCCGCGTTCGAGGGCGCCGCGGGCCGTGCCGAGCACGCAGCACTCGGTGGTCATCCCGGTGAGGACCACCGTCTCCACCCCGAGTCCGCGCAGGATGATCTCCAGGTCGGTGGCGTAGAAGGAGTTGTAGCGGTGCTTCTTCACCACCGGCTCCCCCGGCCGCGGCGTGAGCTCCGGGTGGATCTCCACCCCGCGCTCGCCGTCGACGAGGGCCTCCCCGGCGGCCACCGGCGGGTACAGCTCGCGGTGGATCCCCTGGTCGGCCCCGCCAGGACGGTGGACGTGCGCGGCGTAGACGACCGGCATGTCCCGGCCGCGCGCGGCTTCCAGGACCCGCTGGATCGCGGGGATGACGCGCCGGCCCTCCGGGAACTCGAGCGGCGCACCCTCTTCGACGAAGTCGTTCTGCATGTCGATGACGAGCACCGCGGTGCGGGCGACGTCGATCAGCGGCGCGCTCATGCTTCCGCCACCGCGCTTTCGACCGTTCCGGACCGGGTGGGCTCGTTCCCGCGCGCCCGCCCGAGGCGGCCGAGCAGGATCGTCGCGACCGCGCCGAGCACCGCCGGGATGGCGAAGACGCGGAACATCGACCCCGGCGCCCACCCCGCCTGCAGCAGGAAGCCGGCGATCAGGGGCGCCAGGACGGCACCGAGCCGGCTGACGGCGATCGCCATGCCGAGGGCCGTCGCGCGGGCTTCGGCCGGGTAGAGGCCCGGCACGATGACGTTGATGCCGGAGACCGTGCCGTTGAGGAACAGCCCGACCAGCACGGCCACGACGAGGGCGCCGGCCAGCACGCCCAGCGACACGGAAAAGAGGAGCAGCATGAGGGCGCCGATGCCGAAGTAGGCCGCGGTCAACCGCCCGGCGCCGACGCGGGAAGCCAGCAGTCCCAGCAGGATCGCGCCCGTGACGCCGCCGAGGCTGAACAGGACGCCGCCGCTGATGCCCTGCTGGGCCGACATGCCCGCCTTCAGCAGCAGGCTGGGCGTCCACGAGCTGGCGAAGTAGAACGTCAGCTGGGCCGCGATGAAGGCCACCCACACCAGGACCGTCCGGACCGCGTTGCTCCCGCGGAACAGCGCGTCGAGGACGACCTTGCGCGAGGTCGCCACCGACGGCGGCGCGGGCAGTTCCCCGACGGGAGCGCGGCCCATCGAGACGAGGATCCGGTTGAGCTTGTCCAGCGCGTGGCGGGGGCGGCGGGCGACGAGGAAGTCCATCGACTCGGGCAGGAAACCCAGTGCCACCGCGAAGAGGAGCGCGGTGCCGAGGGCGCCGAACACGAAGACTGAGCGCCAGCCGAACGCGCCCAGCAGCAAGCTTGACGCGATTCCGGCGATGACCGAGCCCAGGCCGTAGCCGGTGGTGATCAGGGCGACGACCAGCCCCCGGCGCCGGTGGTTCGCGTACTCGGAGGTGAGCACCGGCAGACTCGCCGCCATGGCCCCGACGGCCGCTCCCGTCACCACGCGGCAGGCCAGCAGCTGCCCGAAGTCCCGCGAACCGGCCGCGGCGAGCATGCCCAGCGAGGCCAGGGCGAGACAGCCGAGACTGAGCCGCCGGCGTCCGACGCGGTCGGCGAGCGGAGCGAGGAAGAGCCCGCCGATGGCCATCCCGGCCAGTCCGGCGCTGAGCAGCACGCCCACCTTCGACGACGACAGGCTCCACTCACGGGTGATCGTCGGCCCGACGAAGGACGTGACCAGGAGGTCGAAGCCGTCGATCAAGTTGATCACCAGGCACAGCGCGACCGCTCTCACCTGGGCCCGGCTCATCGGTGAATTCTTGACCTGCTCGAGGATGTTCAAAGGGAAACCTCGCTTCGTTGCGGCGGTCGGTCAGGCCCCCCGAAAGAGCCCGCCGGGAGCGCTGGAATCGCGCCCGGCACGGGCACTCCATGTTCTGTATGTAGCGCTCACTCTACAACTCGGAAGACGGGTTGGCTACCGCTGGCTCACTAGTGCCGCGCCGTCCCGCCCGGCGAGGCCCGGACGAGATCAGTTCGGCGGGCGGGGCGGCAAGCCGATGCTCCTGACGAGCAACGCGTCCATGGCCCGCGCGGGAAGCAGCCGGCTCAGCGCCACCAGCAGGTGCGCGTCGGCACCGACCTGGTAACGCGGCCGCGGGCGCTTCGCCGTGAGAGCGCGTTCGACGACCGCGGCGACCCGTTCCGGCGCTCCGGCTCGCGTTTGTTCTTTCCTGCTGAATTCGAGATAAGCGTCCATCGCGGGACCGTACTGACGCTCCGCCGTCTCGCCCATGGTCGCGCGGTCGGCCTCGGCCGCGGTCTCGGTGCTCGCCCGGTTCCGCGACTGGAAGTTGCCGGGCTCGACGACCACCACGGGCACGTTCCACGGCCGCAATTCCCGGCGCAACACGTCCGAAAGCGCTTCGACGGCGAACTTCGAGGCGCTGTAGGCGCCGACTTGGGGGATGGCGACCCGGCCGCTGGACGAGCTGATCATCACGAGCCGCCCTCCCCCGGCGCGGACCGCCGGCAGGAACGCCTGGCACACGGCCACGACCCCCACCACGTTGACCTCGAACTGGGCCCGCAACCGGTCGAGGGGAATGTGTTCCACCGGCGCGGAAACCGTGACTCCGGCGTTGTTGACCAGGCCACGCAACGGGCCGATGTCCTTCGCCACCGCGGCCAGCTGCGCCGCGTCGGTCACGTCGAGCTCCACCCGCCGGATGCGCGGATGCGCTGGGGCGTCGGCAATCTTGCGCACCCCGGCCACGACGTCGTGTCCGTGCTCGGCGAGCCGGACGGCAATCGCCCGCCCGATCCCGCTGGACGTCCCGGTCACGAGAAAGGTCACTGTTCAACTCCTGGTTCAGTCTCAGTCGGGGTTGATCCACGACACCTGGCTGAGCTGCTTGCCGGCCTTGCATCGCCGACGGCTTGATGTTGCCCACCAACGCACCCTCGTCGCGGGAACCGTTCATCACCATGCCCGGCGCCGCGATGCAGGCCGACGTCCTTGGCCTGGGGCAGGAAGTCGGAGATCTTGCGCAACGGGTTGTCGCTGGAGGTCGCGACCAGGTCGTAGTCGTCGACCAGGATGAACAGCTCCGGGCCCTTCCACCACGACCGCGTCTTCAGCTGCTCCTGCGTGACGTCCGGGCCCGGCAGGCGCCGGGTCAGCGCTTTCTTGGCGGTGAACCGCTCGGAAATACCCCGGGCGATCTCGACTGGAACAAGAACACCAGCAACCCGAGGGACGCGACGATCATCACGACCGGCAGCGCCTTCATGACGATGTTCCCGAGAATCACCCGCGGCACCTCGGGCGGCGGCTCCAAGTGCACCTCACCACCCGGCGGGCGCGGTGCCGCCGGCCGCGGCGAACGCTTGAACTGCAGCGTGCTCATCGAAGCCGCTCGTTCCCGCGCGTCGCGGGGGAACAGGGACACCAGGGCAGACCGTCGTCGGTTCGGGGGCTGCTGAGCGAAAAGACCCTCACAACGGCTCCTTCGGAAGAATGAACCGAGAGAATTTGTCTAGAGCGCTCGGTACACAGCCGACAGTAGCCGTCACTCAGCGACGGGTCAAGACAGAACGTTCTCCCTCAGGCCGCTACTTCGAGGCGGAGTCGACGCGGTGCTGCAGGATCCCGTCGACACCGCGCAGGAACGTGTCGCAGACGCCGGCCGGGTCGGCCAGGCAGCCCGAGACCATCGCGCCGTCCCGCAGCATCACGAAGTGCCGGCCCGCGAGTTCCGGCGGCGTGTCGCCGACCTGCCCGAGCAGGTCCGTGACGGTGGTCAGGAACCACTCGCGGTGCGCAAGGACGGCTTGGTGCACGGGGTGCGCGGGATCCGGGTACTCCGCGACCGCGTTGAGGAACGCGCAGCCGCGGAAGTGGGCGGAGCGGATGCCCTCGCCGATCGATTCGGCGACGCCTCGCAGCTTGTCGGCGGCCGGAAGGTCGCCGTCGAGGACCTTGGCGTACCCCTCGCGCTCCATCTCGTGCACACCCTGCAGGTAGGCGACGACGAGGTCTTCTTTGCCGGGGAAGTGCCGGTAAAGCGTGGCACGGGTGACCTTCGCCTCCGCGACGATCCGGTCGATCCCCACGGAGTGCAAACCCTCCGCGTAGAAGATCCGGGTGGCCGTCGCGAGCAGCCTCGACCGCGCTTCGGACACCTGGCCTCGAGTGTTGTGCACCATCCGCCCGAGTGTAACAGATAGAACGGTCGGTATCGAGCCGAGACCGGCGTGGACGCGCGGGGTCCGCGCCTCCGAACGGTCCCAGGCTCACGAGGCGCTCCAGCCCCCCGTCGAGAACCAGTTCGGTGCCGGTGATCGAGGTCGCTTCGGGCCTGCTCCGCGAGCTGGTTCTCGACCAGCGGCGTCCGTACGTACCCGGGGCACACGCAGTTGCTCGTCACGCCGTGAGCCGCGCCTTCCAGCGCGATGACCTTCGACAGCCCCAGCAGGCCGTGCTTGGCGCTGACGTAGGCGGACTTGTACGCGCTGGCCCGGGTCAGCAGGAACGGCGTCCAGCATCAGCCGCAGCATGAACGCGAACCGCTCGGGTTCGAACCGACCTGAGCCGGACCGGCGAGCTGGCGGAGCGGGCGTTCGACGCGGATATCGATCGGCAGGTCCTCGCCGCCGATCCGCTCGGCCGCGCGGGCCGCCCCTTCGGCGTCGACGTCGCACACCACGACGTGGGCACCGAGCTCGGCGAGCCGGATGGCCACGGCCAGGCCGATCCCGCTCGCCGCGCCGGTCACCAGGGCGCGGCGTCCCGCGAGACTCATGACTTCGGTGCGGCGAAGGGATTGGCGTCGGCGTGGTGGTGGCCCCACTCGTCCGAGCGGCCGAAGTCGTGCGGGACCCAGTCGTCCCCCACCTCGATGCCCCCGCAGCCGATCTCCAGGTGGAACCCGCTCGGGTTCCGGACGTAGAAGGAGATCGCCTTGTCGTTCATGTGCCGGCCGAGGCTGATCGAGATCGGCACGTCGTTGGCAGTCGCACGGTCGTAGGCCCGCCCGACGTCGTCGATCGAGCCGTGCTCGAACTCGAGGTGGTGGATCGACGGCGTCTCCGCGCTCGCGAGCGCGATGCTGTGGTGGGTCCGGTTGCAGCGGAAGAAGAACAGGCCCGGAGCGCGGTAGTCGGTCAGCTTGAACTCGAGCACGGACTCGTACAGCTCGCGCAGTTCCTCGACTTTCGGGCTGGCCAGGACGAAGTGCCCCAGGCCGGTGACGCCGGGGCCGCCCGCCGGGCGTTCGACGCCGACACGCACCTTGGCTTCGCCGACCGCCAGCTCCACGCGGTAGCCGACCGGGTCGGTGAACCAGCGCAGCTGCGTGGCGCCACGCAGTTCCTTCTCCTCCCCCGTCCCCTCCGCGACGGTGTAGCCGGCGTCGGTCAGGCGCCGCGTCAGCCGGTCGAGTTCCGAAGGGGTGTCGACGATCCAGCCCAGCTCGCGCGGGCGGTCCTCGGTCGACGGGTAGAGCGCGACGCGGTACTTGAACTCGTCCATTTCGGCGAGGGTGACCTCGACCGTGCCGGACTTGGCGTGGCTGACGCCGATTCCCAGCGTGCGCCCGAGCAGGTCGGTCCACGCGTCGACGTCGGTGACGTCGAGACCGACGTAGCCCAGCTTCCTGATCCCCACGGCGGTCATCCCTCCACTGCGGCGGCGGCCCCGCCCCGCAGGAATTCACGGACGATGTGGTTGAACTCGGGTGCCCGCTCGTACTGGACCCAGTGCCGGCAGTGCGGCAGCACGCGCAGCTCGGCGTCGGGGATCCCCGCGAGGATCTTGGGTGCCCACGTCAGGGGAACGGTCTGGTCCTCCCGGCCCCACACGAGCAGCGTGGGCGCGCCGATGAGCCCCAGGTCCGGCGTCAGGTCACCGAAGATCGGCGGGATCGGCAGCTCCGGGTGGGCCCGCAGGCTCGACTCGTAGCGCTCGTCGATGAGCGCCTCGGTGGCCAGCGACTCGTCGAACACCATCAGCCGCACGAACTCGGCCATCGCGTCGCGCGAAGGCTTGGCGGCGGCCATGTAACCGAACAGCCGCTCCAGGCCGGGAGGCCAGGGCGGCGCGTCCGGCGGGAGCACCCCGCCCGGCGCCATGAGCACGAGCCGGTCCACGCGGTCCGGGTAGCGCATCGCGATCCGCATGGCCACCGCGCCCCCGTAGGAGTTGCCGACCAGGTGCGCCCGCTCGACGCCGAGCGCCGTCATCGCGCGGCACACGCGGTCGGCGGCGTGGAAGATCAGCGGTTCGCCGGTTTCCGGCCGCGGGGATTCGCCCCAGCCCGGCAGGTCGACGACGATGTTCCGGTAGTCCGCGAAGGCGGGCAGGTTCCCGCCGAAGTTGCTCATCCCCGTGGCGCCCGGGCCCGAGCCGTGCAGCCACACGACCGGACTGCCCGAACCGGCCTCGGTGCAGGCCAGGCGCGCGTCTCCGACATCCAAGGTGCTCGTCACTGTGCCGTCCTCACCCGTCTGTATGTAGCGCTCACTATACAACGGACGGCAGCGTTATCAAGGCCGGCCGATCGGAGTGCGGCGGGCTTCAGCGCTTCCGCTTGCTCCCGCGGGCCCGCTGCTCCGCCAGAGCGCGGATCAGGGCGACGAACGGGCCGACCTGCGAGCGGTAGCTCGTGCCGTCGAAGCTTTCGGCCACCGAGAGGCCGTCCGTCAACGCGCGCCCCGTGACGGCCAGCTGCTTGACGAGGGCTTCGCCGTCCTCGCCGCCGTCCGGCGCGAAGATCGGGGTCAGCGCGGCCACCCAGGACGCGTGCGCGTAGTCGCGGATGCGGCGCACGGTCGCGTGAACCACCTCGGCGTCCTTCTGCGGGCCGACGCTGATGGCGACGAGAAGCCGGAGGTAGTCCGGCCGCCGGTCGAGGGACTCGCAGGCGGCCGAGAACCACGCCTCGAGGCGTTCGAGGGGTGCCTGGTCGTCGAACGACGACGGGCTCGGGAACAACGCGTGCAGCTCTTCGAAGGTGCGCTCCAGCAACGCCGACAGCACGCCGAGTTTGTTCCCGAAGTGGTAGTAGATCGAACTGGGCGGAAGGCCGGACTGCGCGCTCAGGTCCGAGATCGCCATGCCGTCGTAGCCCTTTTCGCCGACGAGGGCGCGAGCCGCGTTCAAGATGATCTCTCGGCTGCTCAGCCCGGCCGCAGCCGACGCGGAGCCGGAATCCCTCACCATGCGGGCCATGATAGGTCCGCCTCACCGCCCCACCCGAACCGGGCGCGCGCGCTCCGGCCGGGCCGAGGTGTCCACATCGGCCCGGCCGGCGCGGATCAGGCGACGGTCGCGTCGACGGTCACCGGGATGTTGCCGCGCGTCGCGTTGGAGTACGGGCAGATCGCGTGCGCGGCCTCGACGAGCTCGTCGGCCGTCGCCTGGTCCACATCGGACAGTTCGACGTGCAGCGCGGCACTGAGCGTGAACCCGCCTTCCGGCGTCGCGTGCACCTGCACCTCGGCGACGACCGCCGAGTCGGTGACCGCCGTCTTCCGCTGCGCGGCAACGGCTTTGAGCGCCGAGTGGAAGCACGAGGCCCAACCCGCGGCGAACAGCTGCTCCGGGTTCGTCGCGCCGCCGGGGCCGCCCATCTCCTTCGGGATCGCCAAGGTGACGTCGAGCAGGCCGTCGTCGGACCTGGCCTGGCCTCCCGCCCTGCCGTCGCCGGTCGACGTCGCGATGCCGAGGTACAGGGGTTTGCTCATGACGGGGTCCCTTCTTCATCGCGCAGTCGCGATACCGAACGTTCTATCGCTTCCCATCATCAGCACTCGGTCCGGTCTTGTCAAGACCGAACGTTCTATCTGGGTTCACTGCGGTGGGCGAGGAAACCGGTCAGGGCTCGATCCCCGCGACCCGGAGCCACACCACCCGGCACGTCTCGGAGGCCTGGTCGAGCGCTTCGGGAGAAACCGCCGACGCGTGGTAGAACGTCCGCTCGACCATCCAGCACACCGCCCCCGCGACGGCCCGGGCGCCGGCGGGCCCGGCGCGGTCCGGGACGCCGGCGCGGACCAGGATCGCCGTGATCGCGTCGATGAAGATCTCCGCGGTCTCCATCCACAACGCGCCCAGCTCGGGGATCGCCGAGGACTGGTCGATCGCGACGCGCATGACCAGGCCGTGCTCGTGCCAGCGTGCGCGGGTGCGGTGCAGGGCCGTCGCGATCGCGTCCGCGGGTGCCGCCGGGTCGTCGGCCGCCGCGCGCGACTTCTCGTGCAGCGCCTCGACGGTCCTGGCGAAGAGGGCGACGAGTGCCTCCTGCTTGGAGCTGAAGTAGAAGTACATCGACGCGCGGGAAAGCCCGGCGCGTTCGGCGATGTCGTTGGTCGTGAGCGCGTCGAAGCTCTTCTCGGCCAACAGTTCCTCGAGCACCTCGAGGATCTTCAGCTCGCGCAGGTCCCCTTTGGACGGCGCGCCGGAGCGCCGCCGGGCCACCTTGTCAGGCATCGCCTGCCCCTCCCGTGCCACCGGTACCCTCCCGATCGTACGGCGCTCAGTTCGCCGCGATCTGGTGCCCGTCCGGGAAGTCCGTCGACCGCGACAGCTCGTCCCAGCTTTCGATGTCCGCGGTCACCGCGGCCCGGGCGCTCGCGACGAGCCGCAACGCGTCCGAACCGAGCACGAGGTGCACCGGCGGCTTCTCCGCCTCGACGACGGCCAGTACCGCGTCGCCGGCCTTGGCCGGGTTGCCCAGCTGGTTGCCGCTGGCGGCCTGCCGGGCCGCGCGGATCGGCTCGAAGAGCTCGTCGTAGTCCGCGATCGACCGCTCACTGCGGACCATCGAGCGGCCCGCCCAGTCCGTCCGGAACGACCCGGGCTCGACGATGGTCACCCGCACGCCGAACCCGGCGACCTCTTTGGACAGGGCCTCCAGCATGCCTTCCACCGCGTACTTGCTGCCGCAGTAGTACGCCAGTCCGGGGAGGGTCAGCAGCCCGCCCATGGAGCTGACCGCGAAGATGTGCCCGGAGCGCCGTTTCCGCATGCCCGGCAGGACAGCGTGGACGGTCGCCGCCACCCCGAACACGTTGACGTCGAACTGCGCACGCAGCTCGGCCATCGGGGACTCCTCGAACACGCCCTCGTGCCCGTAACCGGCGTTGGCGATCAGCACGTCGATGGGACCGACGGCGCGCTCGACCTCGCCGACGACGGTGTAAACCGCCTCGTCGTCGGTCACGTCGAGCTGACGCGCGTGGGCACGGCCGGGCGCGAGCGCCTCGAACTTCTCCACGTCTTCGGGCTTGCGCACGGTGCCGACGACGGTGTGACCGGCCGCCAGCGCGCCTTCGGCGAAAGCGCGGCCGAGGCCGCCGCTCGCGCCGGTGATCAGGAAGGTTCGGTTCGTCATGCCCTCGACTCTACGCCTTGTCGAGAAAAATCGACACTGTGTCGACAGTCTCGCTCAGCGCCGCGCCCAGGTTTTCCACCGCGAGGTAGGGGTTGAGGTGCGGGTGCCTGCTGCCGACGGCGACGTCCCGCCAGAACCGCTGCAGCACGTTCGACGTCGCGAAACCGCTCGGACCGTGCAGGTCGAGCAGCCGCTCGACGGCGGCCCGGCAGTCCCGGCCGGCGTCCGCGAGCGCCATGCGCAGCCGTCACCGCGATGTTCGCCTCGGACGCAAACCTGGGCGGCACCGACGACCGGACCGAGCACCGTGGTGGCGTACAGCATCAAGTCTCCCAGGGGGAAGGGCGCCGCCGCCGCGATCCGGCCCGCGGGCACGAGGACGCCGTCGGCGGCCAAGGTGTGGCTGCCGGTGCCGCACATGCCCCCCATGTCCCAGGTCCGCTCGACGACGAGGTCGGCCGTCGGCACCATCGCGAAGGAGAACTCGCCGTCGACCAGCACGGCGAGCGTCGCCCAAACCGCGTCTTCGCCGCCCGAGACGTTCGGCCAGCGGCCGGTGACCCGCACCCCGTCCGGCACCCGCTCACCCTGCGCGCCGAGCACCCCCGAACCGCAGAAGAGCGCGTCCGGATCGGCGAAGAACTCCGGCGTCGCGGAACCGGGGAGGAAGCGGGCGGCGAGGTTCTTGGCCGTGACGCAGGTCCCGGCGATCCACGCGGTGGACGGGCAGGCCCGGCCGAGGCCGGTCAGCCGGCGCGCGATGGTCTCCGCGTCCGCCCATTCCCCGCCGTGCTCCCCCGGTGTCCGCCAGGCGAAGACGCCGTCCTCGCGCAGGGCGGCCAAACCTTCGGCGGCCGGCCGCTCGTTCTGTTCGACTTTCCCGGCGTGGGCGCGCAGGACATCCGTGGTCGCGGCGTTCGCGTATTCGATCACCCCGTCGACTCAAGCACCGGGCGCGCGCGGCGTGCCATGCGCCGGCGGCACCGGTCCATACGCGGCTGTGCGCCGGTAGCATCGCCGGTATGGACCTGATCAGCGAGGTGATCCGCACCGTGCGGGTCGGGAGCGCCGGCGCTCGGCTGATCAAGCAGCCTTCGGCGGGCCTCAGGTTCGCCGCGTTCGACGGCAGCGGGTTCCACATCATCACGCGCGGTACCTGCTTGCTGATCAGCCACGACGAGCCGGTTTCCCTGCGGCCGGGTGACATCGTGCTCACCTCGTCCGGCGCCGAGCACGGGCTCAGCCAGGAACCCCGTGCCCTGGCGGACATCCCGCTCTTCGAGCTGGGCGCGCCCGCGCCGGCCCCGGAGCCCGTGGCCTTCGAGTTCCTGTGCGGGGCCTACCGGCTCGACCGCGGCCAGGCACCCCAGTACCTGCGCGCGCTGCCCGACCTCATCGCGCTGTCGCCGGACTACGACCGCCACCCGGAGCTGCGCTCCCTGATCGACCTCCTCGTCGCCGACGTCGCCGAGGCCGGGCCGGGCTCCGGCGCGACGCGGCGGGCGCTGCTGGACCTGATCCTCGTCCAGGTCCTCCGCCAGTGGCACGAGCGGGACACCGCCGCCGGGGGGCCGGAGGTCGCCCACCCCGGGATCGCGGCCGCGCTGCGCGAGATCCACGAAAACCCGCACCGGCCGTGGACGGTGGGCCGGCTGAGCGAGGTCGCGGGGATGCCCCGAACCGCCTTCTCGCGGCTGTTCACCGCCGCGGTGGGCCGGCCGCCGATGAACTACCTGACCGCCTGGCGGCTCGCCCGCGCCGCCCGGCTGCTCCGGGAAAGCGACGCCGCGCTGGCGAGCATCGCCCCGAAGGTCGGGTACTCGACCGAGTTCGCCTTCTCGGCCGCCTTCCGCCGCGAGTACGGCGTATCACCGGGACGGTTCCGCAGCACACGGCCCACCCTCACCGCCGCGGACGTTCACTGATCGGTCAAGAGCCGCTCGAGCTGCTTGCCGGACTCCCGCGGGTCCTTGCTCAGCGACGCCTTGACCAGCCGGGGGCGAGCTCACTCCACTCGGCAGACCCCGGCGCCGGAATTCGGCGAGCAGGCATGCTTCACTCCTCCTAAGTGTCACTCTACTGTAGCGGTATGATGTCCAAGCCTCGCATCCAAGTGATGTTTGACGGAGGCGTCGCGGAGGTGGCGAAGCTGCTGACTGTTACCGGCGCTTTACCCGTTCGGTCGATTGCCGACGATCAGCGGACCGGCAAATACTTTCGGACAGTCGATAATTTCAGTGAGGAGCCGATGTGGAGCCGGCGTTAGGGCTCGACGCGGGCACGGCAGATCTTGTCCGTCCGTACTTCCGCACCCATGGACGTACGCGGCCCACGCGCACGCTCCCCGTCGAAGCACTCATCGCGGCTACCGAGCGAGGCCGTATTCCGGAGCACGCCTGCTCCCGGGAAGAAGCCGCGATCTGCATCCTGTGCCGCTCGTCGCAATCGGTCGCGGAAATCGCGGCTTATCGGCGAATTCCCCTCGGCGTCGTCCGGGTCCTGGTGTCCGACCTCGCCGACCGTGGCCTGGTGGCCGTCCAGGACACGCCGATGGCCTCCGGCGGTCGTCCCAGCATCGACTTCATGGAGCGGGTTCTTCGTGGTCTTCACGCGATGACGTGAACCGGATCGACCCGAGGCCGCGCTCGCCGGCCATGGACAGCAAGAACATCCCGGCCGCGGCGCCGATCATCGTGAATACGCCCCGCGGCCAGAAGATGTGACTGTCCAAAAACGACACACTCGCGAGCAGGAGAAGCACGCCTCCCGGCGCCGCCTGCCACCTCGCCCGCAGGGCGGTCGCCGCGACGATCGAGACGCTGGCCGCGAGGAAGCAGGCCGCGCCGATGTACCCGAGCAGGTCGCCGATCGCGAAGACGGCGCCGA
Organism: Amycolatopsis sp. NPDC114478; assembly: GCF_055633805.1. Lineage (NCBI taxonomy): Bacteria > Bacillati > Actinomycetota > Actinomycetes > Pseudonocardiales > Pseudonocardiaceae > Amycolatopsis > Amycolatopsis sp. NPDC114478. The sequence goes on from NZ_JBVKDO010000009.1 coordinate 203,767, forward strand.
CGACCGGTGTGGCACCGTTTTGGGCACGCACGACCGTGCCCGCGGCGATTCCCGCGACGGCGTCGAGACCGCCGTAGAACGCCGCGAAGCCGAACGCGGCCAGCCGCCCGGGCCACCGGAGCCATGGTGGTGCCGACGCAAGCAAGAACCACTGCGCCAGGGCGAGCAGGGGGAAGACCGGAAGCAGGATGACGTGCAGCGACACCCACCAGGAAGCGGTGGCCGCGTCGAGGTTCGCGGGATGCACGGCACCGAAGCCCGCGAGCAGGAGTCCCGGCACTGCGAACAAGGCACCGCGCTGCCAACGTGAGCCGATCACCGGGCGACCATAGCCCGGCCCGCGGGCGATCGAGCAGGCGACGAGATTAGAGAACCCTTACGTCCACGGTTTTCAGGACCAGGCGATCTCGCCGCTCCGGGCGACGAAGCGCCCGGAGCCGGCGCCGGGCTTCTCGGTGGCCAGGCCGACGATGGCGTCGGTACCCTCGGTGACGGTCTGCGGGCCGCTGTGGCCGTTGAGGTCGGTCGCCGTGTAGCCGGGGTCCGCGGCGTTGATCCGGATGCCGGGAAATGCTTTCGCGTACTGCGTCGTCAGCATCGTCAGCGCCGCCTTCGAGGCGGTGTAGAGCGGTGCGACGACCTTGGACTCGGGTCGCGACGGGTCGTGGGTGAGGGCGAGGGAGCCCATCCCGCTGCTCACGTTGATGATCACGGGGTCCGCCGACCGCCGCAGCAGCGGCAGGAACGCGGTGGTCGTCCGGACCACGCCCGCGAGGTTGACGTCGAAGACGCCCAGGACGTCGGCGCCGGTCAGGCCGGAAGGGTCGCCGGCGGGGCCGTGGATGCCGGCGTTGTTGACCAGCACGTCGATCGCGCCCTCGTGCGCGGCGACGTCGGCGGCCGCGGCGGCGACGGACGCGTCGTCGGTCACGTCGATGGGCACGAACCGCGCCCCCACCGCGGCGGCGGCGCTCGCGCCCGCCTCCGGGTCACGGGCGCCGACCAGCACGGTGTGGCCGGCCTCGGCGAGGCGGCGGGCGGTCTCGCGGCCGAGACCCTTGTTCGCTCCGGTGATGAAGGTGATCGTCATGCGGTCGATCCTCGGCCCCGGCGGGCGCGGGCGGCCAGGGACGCCTCGACGGTAGGAACAGCAGTACCACCCTCGAACCGGGCCCGGCGCCCGTCCCCGGGGGAAGATGGGACCGTGACCACGACACCCGGGGCCGGGCTCGGCGCGATGATCCGCACCTGGCGGGACCGGCTGCCGCCCTCCGCCGCGGCGTTGCCGGTGGGCCGCAACCGCCGCGCGGCCGGGCTGCGCCGCGAAGAGCTCGCCGACCTCGCCGGTTTGTCGGTCGACTACGTCGTCCGCCTGGAGCAGGGCCGGGCCACCACGCCCTCGGTGCAGGTGGTCGCCTCCCTCGCGCGGGCGCTGCAGCTCTCGGTCCCCGAACGGGACCACCTGTACCGGCTCGCCGGGCTCACCCCGCCCGCCAACGGCACGATCTCCGACCACATCCCGCCCGGCGTCCACCGCGTGCTCTCCCGGCTCGGCGACGTCGCGGTCGCGGTGTTCGCGGCCGACTGGCAGCTGGTCTGGTGGAACCGGAGCTGGGCCGCACTGCTGGGCGACCCCTCGGCGGCGGAACCCCGCCGGCGCAACTTCGCCCGCGACCGCTTCCCGCTGGACGACGGCCCCGCCTGCCTGGCCCAGTGGCCGGTGACCGAGCTCGACGCCGAGACCACGGACCTCGCCGTCGTCGCCGACCTGCGCCGCGCCACCGGGCGCTTCCCGCGCGATGCCCGCCTCGCCGGGCTGATCGGCGAGCTGACCGCGGGCAACCGGCGGTTCGCGCGGCTGTGGGCCACCGGCTCCGTCGCCGGCCACCGCGAGGACGAGAAGACGATCCACCACCCGTCGGTGGGACCGATCGCGGTGAACTGCGACGTGCTCGGAGACGGCGACACGGAGCTCAAGATCGTGATCATGACCGCCGTCCCGGGCAGTGCCGCCGAGACCAACCTCCGGCTGGCCGCGGCGACCGGCGCACCGGCCCCGCGGGAACAGCTCGCGTAGACCGCGATCACCGGCGTCGCCACGAACCCGCGAAAGTTTCGGGATGTTCGAGCGCCGCCGTCCGGGAGTCCACCGGCTGAAACTTACATCCGGAGAGCGCAGCTCGGCGACCGGGCGAAGCCGGAACCCTTGCCTCGAAACGGGATCGGCGCTAACGATGGGGACCGACGTGATCCCCACCGACGCTCTGTGACGGAGATCCGATGTCCCTGCTGCTCCCCGGCCGGCGAAGGGCACGGCTCACCGCCGCCTCCCTGCTCGCCGCCACCATGACCGCGGCCACGTTCGTCCCGTCCGCGTGGGCCGGTCCGCAGCCGGCCGCGGCCGCGCTGCCGGTCTACCGCGACACCCACTACAGCTTCGCCGAGCGGGCCGCCGACCTCGTCTCCCGCATGACGCTGCCCGAGAAGGTGCTGCAGCTGCACACCAACAGCGCGCCGGCCATCCCGCGGCTCGGCGTGCAGCAGTACACCTACTGGAGCGAAGGCCAGCACGGGCTCAACACGCTCGGCGCGAACACCAACCCCGGCACCGCCACCGGCGGCGTGCACGCCACCAGCTTCCCGACGAACCTGGCGAGCACGATGTCCTGGGATCCGGGGCTGATCTACCAGGAGACGACGGCGATCTCCGACGAGGCCCGCGGCATGCTGGACAAGTCGCTGTGGGGCGTCGCGCAGAACAACATCGGCCCCGACAAGAACGGCTACGGCTCCCTGACCTACTGGGCGCCCACGGTGAACCTGGACCGCGACCCGCGGTGGGGCCGCACCGACGAAGGGTTCGGCGAAGACCCCTACCTGGTCGCGAAGATGGCCGGCGCATTCGTGAACGGCTACCAGGGCCAGACGCCGTCGGGCCGGCCGATGACCCCCTATCTGAAGGTCGCGGCCACGGCCAAGCACTACGCGCTCAACGACGTCGAGAACGACCGCCACGCGGACTCCTCCGACACCACCGACGCCAACATCCGCGACTACTACACCGCGCAGTTCCGGGACCTGGTCCAGGACGCGCACGTGTCCGGCCTGATGACGTCGTACAACGCGATCAACGGCACGCCGGCGCCCGCGAACACCTACACGGCCAACGAACTGGCCCAGCGCACCTACGGCTTCGACGGCTACACGACGTCCGACTGCGGCGCGGTCGGCGACGTCTACGCGCCCGGCAGCCACAACTGGGCACCGCCGGGCTGGACCACGGCCACCGCCAACGCGGCGACGCAGTGGACGAACACCGTTACCGGGCAACAGGTTTCCGGCGCCGCGGGCGGCCAAGCGTACGCGCTGCGCGCGGGCACCCAGCTCAACTGCACCGGCTCCGAAGACACCGTGGCCAACATCCAGGAGGCCATCACGGCCGGCGTCCTCTCCGAGGGCGTCGTCGACAACGCGCTGGTGCACCTGTTCACCATGCGCATGCAGACCGGTGAGTTCGACCCGGCCGACCGGGTGGCCTACACGAAGATCACCAAGGACCAGCTCCAGAGCGCCGCGCACCAGGCGCTGGCCACGAAGGTCGCGGACAACTCGTTGGTGCTGCTGAAGAACGACCGGGTTTCGGGCACGGCGGCGCCGCTGCTGCCCGCCGATCCGGCGAAGCTCGGCAGCGTGGTCGTCGTCGGCGACCTCGCCGGCAAGGTCACCCTCGGCGACTACTCCGGCGAGCCCGCGCTGCAGGTGAACGCCGTGCAGGGCATCACGTCCGCGCTCAAGGCGGCCAACCCGGCCGCCACGGTCACCTTCGACGCGTGCGGGACGTCCAGTGGCACGACCACGGCGGCGAGCTGCTCGGCGGCGACCCTGGCCGCGATCAAGACCGCCGACCTGGTCGTGGTGGTCGCCGGCACCGACACGAACGTGGCCACCGAAGGCAAGGACCGCACCAGCATCGCCATGCCGGGCAACTACGACTCGCTGCTCGACCAGGTCGCGGCGGCCGGCAACCCCCGCACCGCGCTGGCCGTGCAGGCGGGCGGCGCGGTCTCCCTCGACCACGCCAAGAGCGGCTACCCGGCCATCGTGTTCAGCGCGTACAACGGGGAAAGCCAGGGCACCGCGCTGGCCGACGTGCTGTTCGGCAAGCAGAACCCCAGCGGGCACCTGAACTTCACCTGGTACGCCGACGACACGCAGCTGCCCGGCATGAAGAACTACGGGCTGACGCCGTCGCAGACCGGTGGCCTCGGCCGCACCTACCAGTACTTCACCGGAACCCCGGCGTACCCGTTCGGCTACGGCCTTTCCTACACCGGCTTCGCTTACTCACACGTGCGCGCCGACACCAGGACCGCCCGTGCGGACGGCAAGGTCACCATCGGGCTGGACGTCACCAACACCGGCAGCACGCCCGGCGCCACCGTCGCGCAGCTGTACGCCGCCACGGCGTTCAGCGTGCCCGGCGTCGAACTGCCGCGCCAGCGGCTGGCCGGCTTCCAGAAGACCGACGTGCTGGCCCCCGGCCGGACCCAGCACCTGACCATCCCGGTGCGGCTGAGCGACCTGTCGTTCTGGGACGAGGCCAAGCACCGCCAGGTGGTGTACGACGGTGCCTACCGGTTCGGCGTCGGCGCCGACGCCGCCCACCTCGCCGGCACCGCCACGGTGGCCGTCACCGGCGCCATCACCCCGCGGACGCAGTCCGTGACCGTGCAGCCCGACCAGGTGGTGTTCGCGCCCGGTCAGAGCCTCGACCTGGCGGGCAAGAACCCGTGGATCGCCGACGACACCGCCCAAGCCGCTCAGCACGTGCCGGCGGACCACGTCGTGGAGGCGGTGAACAACGACCAGTCGTTCGTCGACCTGGCGCGCAAGCGGGTCACCTACCGCAGCAGCGATCCGCGCGTGGCCCAGGTGAGCCGCACCGGCAAGGTGACCCTGCTCGCGCCCGGCGTCGCGACCATCGGCGTCACGGTCGACGGCGTCACCGGCTCGGCGCCCGTGGTGGTCAAGCAGCCGTTCACGCTCAGCGCACCCGACCGGGTGCAACCGGGCACGACGTACACCGTCACGACCACCCTGCCCAACCCGGCGGGAGCCCGGCCGCTGCGGGACGTGACCCTGACGCTCAGCGTGCCCACCGGCTGGACCGCGACGGCCACCTCGCCGTCGACCTTCCCGACCGTGGCCGCGGGGCAGACCGTCACGACGACCTGGCAGGTCACGGTGCCGGCCTCGGCGCAGCCCGGGAAGTTCGACGTGTCGGCGCAGGCCACGTTCACCTCCGCCAACGGGCCCGGCACCTCGGTGGACGCGACCACCGTGATCCTGCCGCACCCGCCGTACCCGTCGCTGCCCGCGGCCTACAACAACGTGGGCGTCAGCGACGACGCCACCCCCGGCGCGGGCAACTTCGACGGCGGCAACGCCAGCTTCTCCGCGCAGGCGCTGGCCGCCGCGACGCCGAGTCTCACTCCGGGCGCGACGTTCACCCACGACGGCTTGACGTTCACGTGGCCCAACGTGACGCCGGGCAGCCCGGACAACGTGGTCGCGGGCGGGGTGGCCGGCGGGCAGACCATCACGGTCTCCGGCACCGGCCACACCCTCGGCCTGATCGGCGCCGGCGACTACGGCAGCCCGACCGGCACCGCGACGGTGACCTACACCGACGGCACGACGGAGTCCCACAGCGTCAGCTTCGCGGACTGGTGGGCCAACGCGGCAACCGGCGGCGACATCCTCACGACGTTGCCGTACCTCAACAACAGCAGTGGCCGGCTGAACCAGCAGGTGAGCTTGTACTACGCGCCGATCCCGTTGCAGGCGGGCAAGACGGTGCAGTCGGTGACCCTGCCGGACGTGAGCGACGGCGCGAACTCCGGCACGGCGGCGATGCACATCTTCACCATCGCCATCGGCTGACTACGCACGCGGCGTCCGGCCTACCGCGGGTCCTCTTCGGTCGTGTCCGAAGAGGACCCGCGGGACCTCAGCGGGGCAGGACGAGGTGGTCGGCGATGGCGTACAGCTCCGCCTGCGCGCCGCGGCCCGCGACGGCGATCGGCGCGTCGTGGACGGCCTTGAGGATCCAGAGCGTGTGGTAACCGTTCTCGTCCACGTAACGGGTCGCGTGGCCCTGGACCGGTTGCCCCGCGGTGCCGCGCACCCGGTCGGCCTCGTCGACGCGCACCTGGATCGGGGGCAGGGTGCTGCACGTGCCCACCGAGTAGCTCGTGCGCGGACCGCTCGGGCCGCTCTCCTCGACGTCGAACGCGCACATCCGCAGGCCGTCGGGCAGCTGGCCGAGGCCGAACGCCGGGGTGACGGTGGTCTTGCCCGGGAAGGTGATGCTCCCCGCGACGCGGCGGCCCGCGTCGATCAGCTGCTGCGCCGGCGCCGTGCTGCCCGGCTGCGCGGACACGTTGACGTACAGCGAGCCGCCTTCGGGGTGGGTCAGGTACACCTCGTAACCGCCCGGGCCGCCGGAGTGCGAGCTCTCCACGCCGGCCCGCCCGGCGATCGTGACGGACTGGCCCGGACCGGACTTGAAGGCGGCGTGATCGACCGGCATCATCTTCACTTCCTGCACGTCCACGAGCAGGACCTGACGCCCGGACGTGACGGTCAGCATGTACTCGCCGCCGTACACCGGCTTGCCGGGGTTCGCCGCGCTGCCACCGGTGTTGATCCGACGCGCGAGGTAGTCGGCCTTGCCCGGCGGCAGCCAGCCGAGCGAGTAGGGCATGGTCAGCTCCGCGATACCTGGCTTGGCCGGTGCCGCGACGGGGGCCGGTCCGCTGCTCTGGCCGGTACCCGTGGCCACCTGGTTGTCGGGCGCGGGCCGGTTCAGCGCGACGACGCCGGCCGCGGCCAGGACGAGCAGCACCACCCCGGCGCCGGCCGCGAGCGGACGGCTCACCGCGGCGCGCCTGCGGTCGAGGTGCTGACGCGTGGCCGCCAGCACCTGGTCGCTGTCGGGGGCGTCGGGCTCGTGGGCGGTGAAGGTGTCCTTGATCAGGTTCTCGATGTCCATCAGCTCTCCTTCGCCTGGGCCATCCGGTCGATGCTCAGGCCGTGTCGCAGGGTCGTCAGGGCTTTGCGGGCGTGGGCCCGCACGGTGGCCTGGGCGCAGCCGAGCAGGCCGGCGATGTCGGCGTCGGCGAACTGCTCGTAGTACCGGAGCACCACGACGGCGCGCTGACGCCGCGGCAACCGCGCCAGGCGCTGCCACATGTCCTCGCGGGCCGCGTGGTCCGATGCGAAGTCGTCCGGCCGAGCCGCGTCCGGCGGGTCCCCCACGGCGATCAGCCGCGCCGACCGGCTGCGCCGCCAGGACAGGTAGTCGTTGGTCACCATCCGCAGGACGTAGCGGTCGGGGTGCTCGGCGTCACTGATCCGCGACCACCGTCGGTACGCCTTGACCAGCACGTCCTGCACCAGGTCAGCGGCCTGCTCCCGCTCTCCGGTCAGCATCGTCGCGTAACGGAGCAGCCGCGGCAGGTGCGCCCGGACGAAGTCCTCGTAGTCAGCCATCACTAGGAAGACTGCCGCCGCTCGCGATCCGTGTACCTCCAGGCGGAACTTTCTTGCGAACCCGCGCGCACAACCCCGGGTGAGGGCGTTTGTCCCCTCCCGTCCGGGGCGCCGCTGTGGTCGGCTCGGCCGATGATCATCCTGCGGCTCATCGGCACCGTGCTGTGGTTCGCGCTCCCGTCCGCGCTGCTCACCTACGCGATCCACGACCTGGACGTGCGGGACGCGCCGACCTATGAGCTCGAGGGCACGGTCGTCGCCCACCGGCAGGTGGTCCACCCCTCCAGCGGGCCGGACTCGACCACCTACACCACGTACTTCATCACCGTCCGGGACGCGGAGAACGAGACCTTCGAGTTCGGCGACCGCCACCCGGAGCTCGACACCGAGCCGGGCACGCCGGTCGTGGTCGAGGTTGCGAAGCAGACCGACGAGATCGTCATGGTGCGCAAGGGCGGCACCGTGGTCGACCTGCGCGCGACGATCAGCGAAGACGTCTGGATGATCGTGTTCGGCGGGCTCGGCCTGCTCATCGCGCTCGGCCGCGAGTCGCTGCTCGAGGACTACGACATCCCGCGCTGGGCCGGCTTCCTCCTCGGGTTCCTGGCCGCGGGCGGCGGCGTGTACCTCGCGCTGCGGCTCGCCGCGTGACGGCCGGATCGGCGGACGGCCGGGTCAGTTCCGCGTCCACTTCTGGTTGCCGCCCCCGGTGCAGGTGGCGAGGTCGATCAGCGTTCCGTTCCCCGTGCCGTTCCCGATGGCGTCCAGGCACAGGCCCGACTGGGTGCCCACGATCGTGCCGTCGGACTTGAGCGTCCACTTCTGGTTGGTGCCGCCGGTGCAGGTCCAGATGATCGCCTTGGTGCCGGGGGTCGTGCCCTGGCCGCTGGCGTCGAGGCAGGAGCTGCCGTAGACGCGCAGCTCACCCGCGGCGGTCGAGGTCCACTGCTGGTTGGCGCCACCGTTGCAGTCCCACAGTTCCACCTGGGTGCCCGACGTCTGCGACGCGTTGGGCACGTCCAGGCAGCGGCCCGACCCGGCGCCGACGACCGTCGACGTCGTGCCGCCGGTTCCGCCGCTGCCCGGGGTGATGGACAGGTTGTCGAACTGCGCCGTCTCCCCCTGGCTCGTCGCGTAGCCGACCTGACCGGCTCCCCACGTGGAGTCGTTCGCCGAGCCGACGGTCGCGCCGTCGACGACGGCGGTGATGGTGCTGCCGGAGAAGGTGAGCGCGAGCGTGTGCCACCGGTTGGTGCCCAGCGCCGCGACCGTGCCGTGGGCGACGGTGGAGACCGTGCCGTTGGTGTTCGAGCTCAGGATCGACCAGTTCCCGGTGTCGCTCACGCGCAGGTGGTAGGCGTTGAGCCCGGCCGCTCCGGTGTAGCTCTGGCTGCCGGCGCGTCCGATCAGCTCGGCGTACCCGGACTTTTCGAGCAGGACGTCGGAGGAAACGGTGTAGTTGCTCCACCCCAGCTCGCCGAGCAGGGTGTGCGGGTCAGTCAGCGGGTCCCAGGTGATCGGCGCCTGCGCGCTCATCTGGCGCACGCACCGGCCCGCGCGGCCGCCGCCGCAGCCCGCCACCTCGAAGGAACCCTGCCAGTCCATCAGGTACTTCGCCTCGGCGCCGATCGCGGTGCTGTCGAAGGAATCGCTGTAGGGCAGGCTCAGCGCGCCCGGCGCCGGGCCGGCCGCGGCGCCCTTGCCCTGCCCGGTCGTGGTGGTGAGGGTGTAGACGTACCCGGGCTGCACGGTCAGGCTGAAACCGCCGCCGGACGGCGTGAGATCGGTGGTGTGCACGAAGTAGTCGGCCGCGTTGCCGGAGCCGACGTTGGTGGCCCACACGTGCACGGCGCCCGTCGACAGGCCGCCGGTCGCGGTGAAGGCCAGCGTCTGCGGCCCGCCCGCGTCCACCGTCTCGATGACCGTGCTGTAGTCCCGGTTGTTCGGCGACTTCAGCGAGACGTAGCTGCCGTTGTTGCGGTTGCCGCCGAGGTAACCGCTGGAGCCGTCGAGGTACTGCCAGCCGGGCGCGGTGAACTGGCTCGTCTGGGCCAGCACCCAGGCGTTCTTGCCGATCGCGTAGTGGCCGGACCACGGCTGCGCGGCCAGCGCGACACCCATGGTCGGGTACGGCAGGTTCGGGGTGATCGCGGCGATCACCGGCCAGTTGAGGTACGCGGTCATCTTCCCGTCGATGTACCCGCGGTTGAGGCCGCGGGCCATCGCCTGCGCGCCGCCGTTGTAGTCGTCCGAGCCGTTTTCACTGGCCCACAACGGTTTGCCGGACGAGCTGGCGGCCGCAGGCACACCGCAGTTCGACTGGGCCGAGCGGTAGCCGCACGGGTAGTGCGCGCCGATGATGCCGATGGCCGAAGCGAGAGCGGGGTTGGAATTGACGTCGTTGGCGATCGACCAGTCGGAGTCGGCACCCACGATCTTCACCGCCGAGTAGCCGGCGGAGTTGAGCGTGGACCGCAGGTTCTCGTACCAGCCGACGTTGTAGCCGCGCTCGTTCCAGCCGCCGAGGTAGTCGATGGCCAGGTTGTGCTGCTTGGCGCAGCCCAGCCACGTGGTCAGGTAGCCGAGCGTGTCGGTGGACCAGAAGTTGCCGCCGCCGATCCAGCCGGGCGCTCCCCAGGCCAGTCCGTACAGCTTGATGTTCGGGTTGCGGGCCTTCGCCTGTTCCGCGAGCCAGAACTCGTAGCCGACGTCGCAGTTGACGGTCCCCCGCGTGTGCTCGACGCTCGGCTCCGCGCCGGAGGTGGAGTTGGTGTCGCCGCCGATCTCGATCTTGAGGATCTGCACCGAAGCGCCGTAGCCGGGCTTGAACAGGTAGTCCAGGATCTGGCCGCGTTCCGGCTCCGGGTAGTCGATCAGCAGACGGGAGTTGCCACCGCCGCCGCTGATCGCCCCCACGCCGTCGAACGTGCGCCCGCCCGACGAGCCGTTGATCGTGATCGAAGTCGCGGCTTCGGCCGGTGCGGCCGTGACGGCCACGGCACCACTGGCGGTCAGCGCGAGGCAGCCGACCATGACCGCCGCTGTCCGCCGACGCCTGAACCTTGACATGACGAGTTCCTTTCACAGCAGTTACGCGGCTAGCCGAGCGTCCATTGCTGGTTGCTCCGGCCGTTGCAGGTCCACAGTTCGACGAGGGCGCCGTTGGCGGTGGACGCTCCGGTGACGTCCAGGCAGAGCCCGGACTGCCCGCCGGTGACCGTCCCGTCGGCGTTGACGGTCCACTGCTGGTTGGCTTGGCCGTTGCAGGGCCAGATGATCACCTTGGTGCCCGGACTCGTGCCGCGGCTGCTGGCGTCGAGGCAGTCGCCGCCGTTGTACACGCTGAGCGCGCCCGCGGAGGTGTGGGTGAAGCTCTGGTTCGAGCCGCCCGAGCAGTCCCGGATCTGCAGCTGCGTGCCGGCCGTGGTGGTCGAGTTCGGCACGTCCAGGCACTTGCCCGCGCCCACGGCGTGCAACGGCCCGGTCCCGCCGCCGGTGGGAGGCGGGCCGCCCAGAGCCGTCGCGGTGGCGGTGTAAGCGGGCTTGGGCTGGTAGTTGTTGTCGTACATGCTCGCGGCGCCGTAGCCGGGGAAGGTCCCGGGAATCCACGAATCGGCGTCACCGACGCCCCACTGCGAGACGCCGGGGCAGCGGGTGACGGCCAGGCAGTCCTTCACCACGGTGGCGTAGTCGTTGGCCTGCTGCTGAAGGCTGCTGCCGGAGGCCGGCAGCTGGATGCGGTCGTCGAGCTCGGTGATGGCGACGTCCAGTCCCAGCGCCGCGAAACGCTGCATGTTCGCCAGCATGGACGACGGGACCTGGCCGACGATGAAATGGCTTTCCAGGCCGATCCCGCCGAGCGGTACGCCTTGGGACAGCAGGGATTGCGCGAGACTGTAAAGAGCGTTGCTCTTGGCGTTCTCGCCTTCGATGTTGTAGTCGTTGATGTACAGCTTGGCGTTCGGGTCCGCGTTGTGCGCGGTGCGGATCGCGTCGGCGAGGTAGCCGGTGCCCATGGCGCCGGTGAAGGCGTCCTGGCGCAGGCTGCCGTCCTCGTTGAAGGGTTCGTTGATCACGTCCCAGGCGTAGATCTTTCCCTTGTAGTGGTTCACCTCGGTGGTGATGTGGGCTTCCATCGCGCCCTGGACCTGGTTGCGCGGCAGGCTGTTCACCCACCCGGGCAGCTGTGCGTGCCAGACCAGGTTGTGCCCGCGGACGCGCATGTTGTGCGACTGCACGAAAGACACGACGTTGTCGCCGGGGCCGAAGTTGTACGAACCGTTGCCGGGCTCGGTGGTGTCCCACTTCATCTCGTTGCCCGGGGTCACCATGTCGAACTCGGCGCCGGCGAGCGAGGTGATCGTCGCGTTGTTCACCATGTTGCCGGTGATTTCCGTTCCGATGTACCGGTTCTGGGCCTCGGCCAGCGAACGCAGCGTCGACGCCGCGTCCGCGGGCGGTGCCACCGCCACGGCGAGCGCCATCACGACGGCGGGCGCACCAAAACGGAAGCGGCGTGATCGGCGCGGTTTGCGGGTGAAGGGGCGCATGGCGGACTCCGATGGCGTCGTCGACATCTCTGCGGGTGGCGCGATCCCTGGTGTGACAGCGAAAACAGGTAACTCCCCGGCGGTGATCGCTGTCAAGTGAGGCGTGAAACGTGCACGGCCGCGGCTGAAACTTTCATCGACGTGCCACGGAAACCCAGTGGCAGCGCGGTTTTCGGCTGCGCGCACGTTGACCGCGTCCGACTCAGGACGTAACGTCCGCCCGACCCCGCCGGTCGAACCGGTTCGACCCCGCCGGCCCGTTCCGGCGGTCGCGTGCGACGCAGGAGGACCCATGAGAACGACAACCAGGCTCGGGCGGCTGCGGCCGGTGCTGGGTGCGGCGCTGGTGCTGGCCGGGTCGGTGCTGGCCCCGGCCACCAGCCAGGCGGCGGGCGAATCGCTGTCGGTGGACCTTTCCGCGACGCGAGGACCGGCGACCGGTGTGGGCGAAGGCTTCCTCTACGGCATCACCCAGGACGGCAGCCAACCGGCCGACTCGTTGCTGCAGCCGTTGAACATCAACGCCTTCCGCGGCGGCGGCTGGTTCTCCGGCGGCTGGATCAAGGACGGCTACCAGAACGGCGCCGCGACCAAGGCCGACGTCGACTCGATCATCGCGCAGGCGAAGCGGCTCACCCGGCCGCCCTACCACGCGCAGTACCAGGTGCTCGTCACCGACATCTACGGCCTCAACGGCGGGCAGCCGTCGAACACGGTGTACCCGTGCGACAACGGCGACTGCTCGAACTGGCTGAAGTTCATCGACGCCACGGTGGGCGCGCTGCAGGCCTCCGGGCTGAAGTTCGCCTACGACATCGACAACGAGCCGGACATCTCGGTGTTCTGGACGCGGAGTGTGAACAGCCCGCAGTACTTCCAGATGTGGGACACCGCCTACCGGGAGATCCGCCGCATCGCTCCCGGGGCGCAGATCGTGGGCCCGTCGTTCGCTTACACCCCGCAAAGCCGGCCCGAGCAATGGCGAACCTGGCTGGCGCACGCAAAGGCGGCCGGGACGGTGCCGGACATGATCACCAACCACGACGAGGGCGACGTCGACGACCCGGTCACCGTCTCGCAGTCCCTGAACAGCGCCCTGGCCGCGGCGGGGATCGGCGCGGTGCCGCTGTCGGCGAACGAGTACCAGCCCGCCGACCGGCAGACCGCCGGCGTGACCGCGTGGTACCTCGCGCGGTTCGCGCAATCCGGGTACACCAACGCGATGCGCGGCAACTGGGTCTGCTGCGTCACGCCGAACCTCACCGGCATCCTCACCCAGAGCGGCGGGACGTGGCAGCCGACGGGCAACTGGTGGGTGATGCGCGACTACGCCGACCTCACCGGAACGCTCGTCGGCACCGCCGGTCAGGTCGGCTCGACGGCGATCTCGGCGGCCGAGGACGCCACCGCCAAGCGCGCGGTGGCGATCATCGGCGATTCCAACGGGTACACCGGCGCCGCGTCCGTCACCTTCACCGGCCTGGGCTCGGTTCCCTGGCTGGCGAGCAACGGCAGCGTGAACGTCACGGTGCACCGCATCCCCGACCAGGCGCCCTTGGCCGCACCGCAGGTGGTGTACAACCAGAACGTCAGCGCCGGCGCGGCGATCACGGTGCCGCTCACGTTCCAGGCGTCCCACGACGCGTTCGCCGTCTACCTGACACCCGCATCGGGTTCCGGCGGCGGGTTCCCCACCGGTTACCACCGGCTGGTCGCCGCCCACGACAACCTGTGCCTCGACGTCTACGGCAACACAGCGGCCGCGGGCGCGGCGATCGACCAGTGGACCTGCAACGGACAGTCCAACCAGCAGTTCCAGTTCATCCCGGGCACCGGCGGCTACGGCGAACTGCGGGCGCAGAACTCCGGCCAGGACGTGGCGGTCTCGGGCGGTGCCACGGTCCAAGGCACGCCCGACATAGTGCAGCAACCCCCGAACTCGGCCACCGGCAACCTGTGGCAACCGGTCCCCCAGTCCGACGGCTCGTACGAGTTCCGCAACCAGCGCAGCGGTTTGTGCCTGGACGTGCCCAACGCCGGCACCAGTCCCGGTCAGCAGCTGGATCAGTGGCCGTGCAAGGACGCACCGGGCACGAACCAGGACTTCCTGGTGGGCTGAGGCGTCGGAGGTGGCGGTCCGGAACTCGATGGCCGGCGGTTCCGGACCGTCTCACTCATCCCGGAACGGCCACGAAGCCGCGGAACGCCTCGAGCAACTCACGCAGCGACCGCGAGTCGCAGGACGCTTCGTAACTCTCGCCGTCCGCCGACGTCCAGAGCCAGCGACCCGGTCCGAGGTCCACCTTCGACCTCGGCAGCACCCGGCCCTCCGCACCAGTGCCCACGATGTCGGCACGCAGCCGCCAGCCCGGATTGTCCAGCGTCTCCAGCCGCACGCCGAATTCGTGCTCCCAGGCGCCGTCGCACCTCGCGTCGAGGTCGAAGGTCGCCTCGCCGCCGGTCCTGATCCTGGCTGATAGTAGTCAGCCCGCGCGACATCGGCCTTGAGGAAGTTCCACCGGGAAGGTCGCCGGCGCCCTGGAGGTCGTGGCGCCGGCCTCCCGTCAGGTCAAGCGCCCGCCATCGCCGGGTGCAGGACTACCTTCGTCCAGCCGTCGTCGCGCTTGTCGAAGTGCTCGTACGCCTCCGGTGCGCGGTCGAGGGGCAGCTCGTGGCTGACGATGAACGACGGCTCGGCCTTGCCCGCGGCGATCAGGTCGCGCAGCTGCCGGTTGTACTTCTTCACGGGCGCCTGGCCGCTGCCGATGTGCTGGCCCTTGAACCAGAACATGCCGTAGTCGAAGGCGAGTTTGCCTTGCTTGGCCAGCTCGTCCTCGGCCCCCGGGTCCTGGGGCACGAAGACGCCGACGTTGCCGATCTTCCCGGTGAAGCGCACCGAGGCGACCAGCCGGTTCATCGTCAGGTTGGCCTTCTCCTGCCCGTCGGGTTCGTGCGCCTGGTAGCCGACGCACTCGCAACCGTTGTCCGCGCCCAGTCCGATCGTCTGGTCCAGCACGGCTTGCACCGGGTCGACCTTCGAGTCGTCGATGGCGATCGCGCCGATCGATTCGGCCAGGCGCAACCGGTCGGGGCGCCGGTCGACGACCATCACCTTGCTCGCCCCGCGGATGGTCGCCGAGAGGGCGGCCATCAGCCCGACCGGACCCGCGCCGTAGATGACCGTCTGATCGCCGGGCACCACACCGGCCATCTCGGTGGCGTGGTAGCCGGTCGGGAAGATGTCGGCGAGCATCACGTAGTCGGTCTGGCGCTGCTCGGCGTCCTCGCCCAGCCGCAGGCAGTTGAAGTCACCCCAGGGCACGCGCAACAGCTCGGCCTGTCCGCCGGCGTACGGGCCCATGTCGGCGAAGCCGTACGCGGCACCGGCCATCTTCGGCTCGGGCTGGGCGGTCAGGCAGTAGTTCGTCAGCTGACGCTCGCAGTTCTTGCAGTGCCCGCAAGCGATGTTGAACGGCAGGACGACCCAGTCGCCCACCCGCACCTTGTCGACCCCGTCGCCGACCTCGACCACCTCACCCATATTTTCGTGCCCGAACCAGCGGCCGGTCTCGAAGTCGGTCCGGCCCTCGTACATGTGCAGGTCCGAGCCGCAGATGTTCGCCGACGTGATCCGCACCAGGACGTCGGTCGGCCGCTCGATCCGCGCGTCCGGCACGTCCTTGACGCTGACCTGCCGCGGACCCTCGTACACCACTGCCTTCACGATTTTCTCCTCGTCGTGGATTTCCCCTCGGGGCACGAATGTCCGGCGGGCACACCGCTAAACCACCACCGTCCGAACGTGTCGGTGGGTTAGCCGGATCGCCGAGGGGTAGCCGCCGTCGATCGGATACAGAGCGCAACCGGATACGGAGGCTGACCATGACGCGCTCGGTGAGCCCGACAGCAGAACGAAAAAAGCACGAGGAGGTGCAGCGGCAGGGCCGGCGGTTGGGCTGGTTGAGCCTGGGCCTCGGCGTGGCACAGGTGGCCGCACCGCACACCGTGCGCCGGATCAGCGGCGTGGACGACTCCGCGAGGTCGCGGGCGGTGGTGCCGGTCGTCGGTGTGCGGGAACTGGTCCACGCGGCCGGGTTGCTCGCCGGCCGGCGGAAGGGCGCCTGGGCGTGGACCCGGGTCGCGGGCGACGCGATGGACCTGACCGCGCTCGGCATCGCCCTCGCCCACCGCGGCGGGAACCGCCGCCGGCGGCTCGCCGGGGTGACCGGCGCCGTCGCCGGGATCACGGCACTGGACTTGCTGACCGCCGTGCGCGCGACTCGCGCGCACGGCGGTACCCCGCGGGCGGCGCGGGAAGCACGCAAAGGAGATTCCGTGGAATTGACAGCAGCGACAACCATCCGCAAACCCGTGCCGGACGTTTTCGCGTTCTGGCGCGACCTGGAGAACCTTCCGGCGTTCATGGCGCACCTCGAGCAGGTCCGCACGACCGGCGACCGGACGAGCCACTGGTCCGCCAGTGCCCCGTTCGGCAAGGACGTCGAATGGGACGCGGAAATCACCGAGAAGACGCCCGGCGAGCGGATCGCGTGGCGGTCGACCGGGAAAGCCACCGTGCCGAACGCCGGCACCGTCTGGTTCGCACCCGCGCCCGACGGGGAGAGCACCGAGGTCCACGTCGTCCTGGTGTACGAAATCCCCGGCGGCGCGGTGGGCAAGGCAGTCGCCAAGTACTTCGGCGAAGAACCGCACCAGCAGCTCGACGACGACCTGCGCCGGCTCAAGCAGGTCCTGGAGACCGGCGAGGTCGTCCGGTCCGACGGCGCTCCGTGGGGCAAGCGGGCGCGCAAGGAATTCCCCCAGCGTCCCGCGCAACCGCTGTCGGACGCCGAGCTCGAGAAGGGACCGGACGCATGAGGGCGAACACCTGGGCGGGCCGCAACAAGGTCGAGGTCCGCGACGTCCCGGACCCGAAGATCCTGAACCACCGCGACGCGATCGTCCGGATCACCTCCACCGCGATCTGCGGCTCGGACCTGCACCTGGTCGACGGGTACGTCCCCACCATGCAGGACGGCGACGTCCTGGGCCACGAGTTCATGGGCGAGGTGCTCGAGGTCGGCCCGGGCGTCGATCCGGGCCGGCTGCGCGCCGGGGACCGGGTCGTCGTGCCCTTCCCGATCGCCTGCGGCGCGTGCGCCGCCTGCGCCGCGGACCTGTACTCCTGCTGCGAGAACTCCAACCCCAACGCCGGGATCGCCGAGAAGATGTTCGGCCACCCGGTCGCCGGGATCTTCGGCTACTCGCACCTGACCGGCGGTTTCGCGGGCGGCCAAGCGCAGTACGCGCGCGTGCCGTTCGCCGACGTCGGCCCGATCAAGATCGAGTCGGACCTGACCGACGAACAGGTGCTGTTCCTCTCCGACATCCTGCCCACCGGGTACATGGGCGCCGAGATGTGCGACATCCGGTCCAGTGACGTGGTCGCGGTCTGGGGCGCCGGCCCCGTCGGCCAGTTCGCCATGGACAGCGCCCGGCTCCTGGGCGCCGCGAAGGTCATCGCCATCGACAAGGAGCCGTACCGGCTGGAGCTGGCGGAACGCGCGGGCCACATCCCGGTCAACTTCGAGGAGGTCGACGTCCGGTCCCGGCTGCTGGAGCTGACCGGTGGCCGCGGACCCGACAAGTGCATCGACGCCGTCGGGCTCGAAGCCACCCACGGCAGCGCGCACGTCGCCGCCTACGACCGGGTCAAGCAGGCCGTGCGCTCGGAGACCGACCGCCCGCACGCGTTGCGCCAGGCGATCCTCTCGTGCCGCAGCGGCGGCGTGGTTTCGGTGATCGGGGTCTACGGCGGCCTGCTGGACAAGTTTCCCGCCGGTGCGTGGATGAACCGGTCGCTGACCCTGCGGACCGGGCAGTGCCACGTGCAGCGCTACATGCAGCCGCTGCTGCGGCGAATCGAACGCGGGGAGCTCGACCCGACCCGGATCATCACCCACACGCTGCCGCTGGAGGAGGCCGACCGCGGCTTCGAGATGTTCAAGAACAAGCAGGACAACTGCGAGAAGGTCGTCCTCAAACCCTGACCGGCGCCCGGATCCGGCCACCGTCGAAGCCGGTGGCCGGATGCGGGGCCCGGCGACCGCTCAGTCGTCCCCGCCGTTTTCGGCTTCCTCGGCGCGTTCGCGGTTGCGCTGCTGCCGCTCCCGCTCACGCCGGCTGTAGGTCGCCCGGCGGACGCGTTCCTCGTCTTCGACGCTCGAACCCACCGCCCCGGCGACGATGCCCACGGAGGTCGCGAGCCACACCAGCTTGAGGTAGGAAGCCGGCCCCGCCGGGTGGCCGAGGACTTCCCCGAAGTAAGTGCCTTCGACCAGGACGATCGACGCCACCAGCGCCAGCGCGAACAGGATGGCGTACATGCAGGCGACACCGATGGACAGCGTCAGTGCGGTGGAGGCGTTGTACAGCATGGCTTTCCGCCGGTCGAGGTGCCCGGACGGGGAGTCCCACAGGTGGTTGTGCACCATCAGCCAGCCCGCCATGACCACGATCGCCAGGACCGTGATCCCGGCCAGCCGCAGTGAGGGCAGGGCTTCGGCGAGCTTCCAGAACGAGGTGGTGATGATGCCGTACGCGGCGGTGGCCGCCGCGGCCGCGGTGGCGCCGGCGAGGTTGGGCACCAGCCGCCACGGGCGGTTGTCGCGGATCATCCCGGCGAGCAGCCGCAGCCGGCCGCGCACACCCACCAGGGCCAGGTGCTCGTCGGCGGCGCCGCGGCCGTGGATGTGCCGCGTCGGCGCCACCACCTCCCGCAGCCGGTCGAGCATCCCCCGCGGGGGGTCCGCCTCCTTCGCCGAGCGGTGCGCCACCAGGTGCCGGACCAGGTGGATGACCAGCCGGGACGCCCGGCCGCGCAACCGCAGGGCACCCAGCGCGGGCAGGGACACCATCGCCACGCCGTGGTCACCGTTGTAGTCCGACGCGATCGGGACCGTCCCGGCTCGCCGCGGGAGGTCGGTGATCAGCACCAGCAGGTCCCAGCCGTGTTCGGCCCGGCGCTCCTCCGCCAGGGCCAGCATGGGAATGTCACCCTTCTCGTTCAGGGGAAGCGACTGCGTCTCGTGCTCGACGCGCCAGGCCGTCTCCTCACCGAGGTCGCGGGCCAGGCGGGCGGGCAGGTCGTCCGCGATTCTCCCGGCGAGCTGCCCGGGCAACCCGTCATCGGTCAGCAGGCCCACCACCAGGGCCTCCGGCGCACGCTGGGCGGTCATACTCGAGCCTTCCCTCGGGTTTCCGGAGTGAGCTCTCCGGGTTCCCGGCTCGATCACCGGCAAACGCCCGGCCGGGCGTTTGCCGCCTGAAGCACGGGGTACGGCCGTTCCATGAGCGAAAAGGACGCTACGACGACCGGCGACGATCTGCGCGCCGAAGAGTTCGACCGCGCCGCGGTGCAGACGGTGCTGGCAGCCGGCGACTGGGCGGGGTGGGACGACCTGCTCGACTGGCTGCGCTCCGAAGGCCCGGGCGTCCCGGAGCTGTCCCCCGGTGCGCTGCGCGGCATCCGGCAGGACGCCGAACGGGCCTGCGCCATGGGATTCCCCTTCCCCCACGACCCGGACCACCTCTACGCCGTCCTTCGCGGCCAGCACCTCGCGCGGGCTCATGACTGAGTTTGTCCCGGAGGGCCGCGGGTAGCCGCCGCAGCGTGGATCGTTGGTACCGCAACGGGGTCATCTACTCCCTCGACATCGAGACCTTCCAGGACTCGGACGACGACGGGGTCGGTGATCTGTGCGGCCTCACCGACCGGCTGGACTACCTCGCCCGGCTCGGGGTGGACACGATCTGGCTCAACCCGTGCCATCCCTCGCCGCGTCGCGACGGCGGCTACGACATCACCGACTACTACGGCATCGACCCGCGCTTCGGCACGCTGGGAGACTTCGCCGAGCTCGTGAGCCAGGCCGACGAGGTCGGCATCCGGATCGTGCTGGACCTGGTCGTCAACCACACCAGCGACGAGCACCCGTGGTTCCGGTCGGCCCTCTCCGGCCGGGAGGCGCCGCACCACGACTGGTACGTGTGGGCCGACCACGAACCCGCCGACCGGTGGGACGGCTGCGTGTTCCCCGGGTCCGAAGCGGAGACCTGGAGCTACGCCGAGTCCGTCGATCGCTGGTTCCGGCACCGGTTCTACCGCTTCCAGCCCGAGCTCGACGTCGAGCACCCGGCGGTGGCGGCCGAGCTGGCCAAGATCGTCACCTTCTGGCTGCGGCTCGGCGTCGCGGGCTTCCGGGTCGACGCGGCCCCGTTCCTCATCGAGTCGCGCGGGCGACGGGACTTCGGCCTCCTGCGGCGGCTGCGGGAAACCGCTTCCTGGCAACGCGGGGACGCGATTCTGCTCGCCGAGGCGAACGTGCCCGAGGACGAGCTGCTCGAGTACTTCGGCACCGCGGACGACGAGGCCAGCCGCGCGACGATGCTCTTCGACTTCGGGCTCAACCAGGCCCTGATGCTCGGGCTGGCGCGCGGCGACGCCGAGCCCGTCCGGGAGCGGCTGCGGCACTCGCCGCGGCTGCCGGGCCAGGCCCAGTGGGCCACCTTCCTGCGCAACCACGACGAGGTCGACCTCGGCGGCCTGTCCCCCGCCGAACGCGGTGACGTGATCGGCCGGTTCGGGCCGGAGCCCCGCATGCAGCTCTACGACCGCGGCATCCGGCGCTGGCTGGCCTGCATGCTGGACGGCGACCGGCGCCGGCTGGAACTGGCCTACAGCCTGTTGCTCACCATGCCCGGCAGCCCCGTGCTGCGGTACGGCGACGAGATCGGCATGGGCGAGGACCTGGCCCTGCCCGAGCGCACCGCGATCCGCACGCCGATGCAGTGGTCCGACGGGCCCAACGGCGGGTTCTCCCGCGCGCCGGCCGAGCAGCTGGTCGCCCCGCTCGTCCAAGGCGGCCCGTTCGGGTACGAGCTGGTCAACGTCCTCGGCCAGCGCCGGGACGCGACCAGCCTGCTCACCTGGTTCGAACGGGTGCTGCACACCCGCAAGGAGTGCCCGGAGATCGCCGTCGGCCGGCACGAGCCCGTCGACGGCGGCCCGCCGGAGGTGCTGGTGCACCGCGCCGAAACGGCCAAGGGCCGCATGGTGTTCGTGCACAACCTGGGTCCGTCCGCCTGCCGCGTCCGCATCCCGGCCGAGGCGGACGACGTCGCGATGGCGGTGTTCGAGGACAGCGGCTACGACGACCGGATCGACCCGGCGGACGTGGCCGTCGCCGGCCACGGCTACCGCTGGATCCGCCTCGTCACTTCCTGACCAGCCACGCGGCGGCGTCCGGCGGCACCCGGCCTCCGTCCGTCGGCACACTGGACAGCAGCACCCGCGCGTCTTCCGGCAGCTCGAAGGGCTCGGCGGACAGGTTCACCACGCACTCGAACCCCGGCTCACGCGCGAAGAACAGCACTCCCTCCGGCGCGGGCCGCCACGTCATCGTCCCGTCGCCCAGCGCGGGGTGCTCCCGCCGTGCGGCGAGGGCGGCGCGGTACAGGCAGAGCATCGACTGCGGGTCGTCGCCCTGCGCCCGCACGGTCAGCTCCCGCCACCGGGCCGGCTGCGGCAGCCAGGTCGGCACGCCGGCGTCGGTGAAGCCGAACGGCGGCGCCGTTCCCGACCACGGCAGCGGCACCCGGCAACCGTCCCGGCCCCGTTGGGTGTGGCCGGAGCGTTCCCACGTCGGGTCGGTCAGCACGTCCTCGGGCAAGTCCTCGACCTCCTCCAGGCCCAGTTCCTCGCCCTGGTAGAGGTACGCGCCGCCGGGCAGCGCCAGCATCAGCAGCAGCGCCGCGCGGGCTCGCCGCCTGCCCAGCGGGAGATCGGCCGGCTCGGGCGGGCAGGGGTGGTCCTCGACCCGGGTGTTGGCGCGGCCGAACCGCGTCACGTGCCGGACCACGTCATGGTTGGACAGCACCCACGTCGCGGGCGCCCCCACCGCGTGCAGGGCCTTCACCGTGCAGTCGATCACCGAACGGAGCGCCGCGGCGTCCCACGAACAGCGCAGGAAGTCGAAGTTGAACGCGGTGTGCAGCTCGTCCGGGCGGACGTAGCACGCCAGCCGCTCCGGCTTCGAGACCCAGGCTTCGGCGACGAACACCCGGTCCGGGCCGAACTCGCTCGCGATCTTCCGCCACGACCGGTAGATCTCGTGCACGCCCTCGAGGTCCCAGTGCGGGTGCCGGGTGCGGTCCGGCGGCCGCATCAGATCTTCATGGCCGGACCCCAGATCGGGGAACGCCGAGTCTTTCACCAGGCCGTGGGCGACGTCGATGCGGACGCCGTCGACCCCGCGGGCGAACCAGAACCGCAGCAGATCCTCGAACTCGGCGCGCACTTCCGGGTGGTCCCAGTTCAGGTCCGGTTGCTCGGGAGCGAACAGGTGCAGGTACCACTCGCCGTCCGGCACCCGCTTCCACGCGGGACCGCCGAAGACGCTGCGCCAGTCGGTGGGCGGCCGCTCCCCGTCGGCGCCACGGCCCGGCCGGAAGTGGTACCGCGCCCGTTCGGGCGAGCCGGGCCCGGCGGCCAGCGCGGCCCGGAACCACCGGTGGCGGTCGGAAGTGTGGTTCGGCACGACGTCGATCAGCAGCCGCAGCCCGGCCCGGTGCACCTCGTCGATCAGCTCGAGCGCGTCCGCGTCGGTCCCGAACAGCGGGTCGACGGCCCGGTGGTCTTCGATGTCGTAGCCCCCGTCGACCATGGGCGAGCGGTACCACGGCGTCGTCCACACCGCGTCGACACCCAGGTCGGCCAGGTAGCCGAGCCGCGAGCGCAGGCCCGCGAGATCCCCGGTGCCGTCGCCGTTCGAGTCGGCGAAGCTGCGGGGGTAGACCTCGTAGACGACGGCGTCGCGCCACCAGTTCGCGGAGTCTTCCATGGTAGCCGGGTAGCCGCTCCGGCCGCGCTCAACCGGGTCGGCCCCCGGACCCGACGGCTTCGTCGATCCGCTCGGCCAGCCGCAGATCCGGTTCGGTCACGACCCCCTCGCGGCCGGTGCGCAGCCGGAACGTCACCCCGCCGTCGGCCCGCTCCACGTGGGCGTGGTTGTTCATCGCCCGCGCCTCCCGCTGGACGCGCTCGACCAGCGGCGTGATCCGGTCGTCGGGCAGCCGGACCGTGCGCTCGATGCCGTGGCGGTCCCCGGACCACCCGGTCAGGTGACGCAGGCCGCGGGCCACCTCCTCGTCCGACAGCCGCGTCGGGACCTCCGGCCGATGGCTCGCGGCGTCGCGGGGCGACTCGCCCGCGGGAGTGAGCACCTCGACAACGGAACGCGGGAGGCGTCCGCGAAGCTCCTCGGCCAGTCCGGGATCGGTCCGGGTGAGCGCGGTCAGGACCGCCTGCGTCAGGTAGCGGGCCCGCTCAGGGGTGGTCCGCAGCCGCCGGGCCACCGCGGCTTCGACGTCGGTGCCCGACTTCAGGTTCGCCGGCCCGGGGATCGCGCGCGGGACCGGCCTCGGGGCTGGGCAGCCGCTCGGCCAGCCACTCGCGGCCGGCGTCCGGCAGGCACCGGGCGAGGGCGGCCACGACCGCGCCGAGCACGGCCCTCGCTTCGGCCGCGTCGTCCAGCTCGGCGACGTCTTCGACGGCGGTCAGCCACTTCTCGTGCTGTACCACGGCATTCTCCTTCCCACGTGTGCTCTTCGGGTCGCGTACCCGCCGAATCGCCTTTCACGCGGGGAAGAACGGAGGGAGGGCTAAACCAGGGTCGCCGGCGGCGAGTAGTACGGGTTCTCCAGCAGCACTCCGCACATCAGCACCTGCGGGTGCGTCTTGAGCAGGTCGAGCACGATGTTCTCGCGGTAGCGCGAGATGTCGTACATGCAGAGGATCGCCTGCGGGTAGCGGCTGGTGAAGTCGTTCAACGCGGCCTCGTACCGGAACAGCTCGGTCAGCCCGGGCAGCTGCGGGTGCCACCAGCGCGCCTCCGCGCCGAGCCGGACGAACGGGTAGCCCGCGGCCATCGCGGTGGACACGGCCTCGTCCCAGAACTCGACGATCCGGTCCACGGTGAAGTCGTCCGGCGACAGCAGCGTGTCCCCCGCGGCCCGGATGTCCAGCTGCGCCGAGTCGACGCGCGCCCCGATGTCGTCGACGTCCTCGCCGAGCCGGTCGAGAAAACCGCCGACCTCCTCCTCGTGCACGCCGAACAGGCACTTTTCGCCGGCACGCAGGCCCTCGCTCAGAAAGGGCAGGAGGACACTGTCCCGACCTTCCTCGCCCACGTACACCGCGCAGATGTGCTGCCCCGGCTCGATGACTATGCCGGGGGTGCCGAACTTCCGGGAAGCGGTCACGACGGAATCCTCCGTTCGAAGCCGGGGTGGTGCCCGTCTTCGGTCGATGAGACGCAATAGGGGTTTTCGACGAGCGTTCCGGCCGTCCAGACCTTCGGATGTACCTTGATCAACGGGAGGATCAAGTCGCCGCCGAACAAATCCAGGTCGTAGAAGCACAGAACGACCTGCGGGAAATCCTTTCCCCAGGCGGTCACGGCGACCTCTTCGGCGAGGAGCGCGTCGATCAGCGCGGAACTCAGCCGGGGCGCGGCCCAGCTCATGTCGCCGACGATGCGCCCGAAAGGGTGATCACCGGTGCCGAGCTTGCGCCGCGACCAGCCGTCCAGCATCGCGAAGAGCGCGTCGGGCGCGAACTCGCCGTCTCGGAGGTGGCCGCTGCCCGGTTCGGTCAGCATGAGGTCGCCGGCGTGGGCCAGCCGCTCGCGGATGGTCTCCCGCTCACCCTCGGCTCCCAGGTAGAGCACGGCGTCCCCCGCCCACAGGCCCTCGGCGAGGAAGGGGATCAGGAGACGGTCCCGCTCGGCTCTGCCCCGGTGGAAGACACAGAGGTGGTCACCCGGCGCGAGCGCGACTCCGCCGAGGGTCACCTCACGATCGGTCCGCTCGTGCTGGTCCATCGTCACCTCCGGTCACGGCGATCCGTGCAGTACGTGCCACATCCGGGTGGCGAGGTGCAGGTTCAGCCTGCTGTCCACGTCGTTGAGGTCGAGCTCCGTGATCTCCCGGATCCGGCCGAGCCGGTAGCGCAGCGTGCTCCGGTGGATCATGAGCGCGGCGGCGGTGTCGCCGTAGCTGCCGCCGCACTCCAGGTACTGGGCGAGCGTCGCGACCAGCTCGGCGTTGCGCTGGGTGTCGTAGTCGAGCAGTTTCCCGAGCCACTCGCGGACGAACTCGACGACGTCGCCGTGGTTCTGCCCGGTGTCGAGAATGCGGTAGATCCCCAGCTGTTCGATCCCGGTGACCCCGTTCGGGGTCTGCGAGCCGCGCCGGATCTCGAGCGCCCGCACCGCTTCCGCGTAGGACTTGGGCAGCCGCCCCGGGGAGTCGCAGCGGCTGCCGATCCCGATCGCCCCCTCGGCACCGAGGCTTTGCGAGAGCGAGGCGTGCAGCACCGCACCGTCCGGCCGCCCGGCGACCAGCAGCACGACCGCGCCCGAGTGGCGCGACACGAGCGAGGCGAGCCCGAGCGCCGTCGCGGCGCGTCCCGTGGCCTCGGCGACCACGTCGTCGGCGAGACCACCGGCCCACCGCAGCACGACCACGTGGTGCGGACGGCGAAGATCGTGCCCGATCGCCTCGGCACGGGCGTACGCGCTCTCGTCGTCGGTTCCGGCGATGAGGTCGTCCACCAGGTCGCGGCGCAGGCGCAGCTCGACCTCGGCCAGGCTGCGCTGGTGCGAGAGTTCCAGCGCCAGCACGGTCGAGCCGTACTCGAGCGCGAACACCTCGTACGCGCCGGCCGTCCGCGCGGGGTCGATCAGGGCGAGCACGCCGAGCACCTCGTGCCGGGGCTTCACCAGGGAGATGAGCCGGTCCTTCACGCGGACCGGTTCGGGCAGGGTCGCGGCGTGCCGGAGCAGCTCCTCGCGCCGGTGCACGGCGACCTTCGGGTACGGGTCCGGCCGGCCGGGGCCACCCCAGGAGCGCAGGTTGCCGAACCGATCCTCGATCGCTACCGGCAGCGCGGTCAGCTGGTGCAGCGCGTGCGCGATGCCCGGCTCGCCGGCCCCGGAGGCCGAGATGGAGGACAGCACGTCGTGCACCTGCGTCTGCTGCTTGAGCCGCTCCAGCGACGTGGACAGCTGGTCGTTGAGCTCCCGCAGCGCCACCGAGTGCCGCCGCTCCCGCTTGAGCAGCGCGGAGTTGGCCAGCGCCGCGGCGGTCTGGTGACCGAGCGAGTTGAGCAGGAAGAACTCGTCACGGGAGGGGGACTGCCCGGCCCGGACCACGAGGTAGCCCGTCAGGCCGCCCAGCCCTCGCAGCGCGTAGCACCAGCGCCAGAGGCCGTCGGCGAGCTCGATCCGCCCGCTCTGCCCGTCGAGCTTGCCGACTTCCGCGGCGAGGTCGGCATGAGCCTCCTCCACACCGTCCTGCGCGGTGACCTTGCCGTCCTCGTCGACGAGGTACGCCGCATCGGTCGTGCAACCGCTCAGCGACGGCACCGAGGTCGCGGCGAGCCGCATGATGTCCGCCGCTTCGCGGCCGTCGAACATCATCATCGAAATCGCGAAGAGGCCGTAGAGATTCGACAGCTGCGCACGCCACCAGCTGTCCGACTTGGCTTCCTGGCCTCGTGAGGCCGTATCGTCCTCGGGCGTCATTTCGGCCTCCCCGACCCCGACCTGGTGTTTCGCACCCTACGCCGTCGGCATGTGTTCTGCCGGGCCGACAAACCCCCCGGAAATTCGGCCTGCCGGGCGCACGCGGGCGGTGGGCGCCTTTGCCACGGTGGACGCATCGGACAGGCACTCCCCGTCGCCGCACGCCGGGCCTGGCACGGGAAATCCTGCCCGCCGGGAAAACCAACGCGAAATCGGTTCGGATCGGACACTCCCGGTAGGACGATCCGTCCCGGATTGGGACAAGATCATGACACTGATGCGCTTCGATCCCTTCCGTGATTGGGAGCGGGTGAGCGAACAGGTGCTGAGCGGGCGCACGGCCCCACGCGCCATGCCGATGGAGGCGTTCCGCCGCGGCGACGAGTTCCAGGTCGCGCTCGACCTGCCGGGCGTCGACCCGGACGACGTCGACGTGTCCGTCGAACGCAATGTCGTCACCGTGCGGGCGACCCGCCGGCCGGCCCGCGACGAGGGCGCCGAGCTGATCATCGACGAGCGGCCGCAGGGCGAGTTCAGCCGCCAGTTGTTCCTCGGGGACAACCTGGACACCTCCAAGCTGTCGGCCGACTTCGAGCGTGGCGTTCTCACGCTGCGGATCCCCGTGGCCGAGTCGAGCAAACCCCGCCGCGTCGAAATCGGGAGCCACGACGAGCGGCGCCAGCTCACCGACGATCGCGCGGGTGCCCCCGCGCAGGCTCGAGCCGAAGAACACGCGAACGCCTAGGAGGCGAACCACCATGACCGCACAGCCGGGCGCGACCGCGCCTGCCCCACGCCACGCCGCCGAACGTGTCCCCATCGCCTCGTACGACGACTACAGCGAGGCGGAGCGGGTTGTCGACTACCTTTCCGACCAGGGGTTCCCGGTGCAGCGGACGGCCATCATCGGCCGCGACGTGCAGCTCGTCGAGCAGGTCATCGGCCGGCTCGGCCTCGGCGGCGCCGCCCTGCGCGGCGCCGGCTCCGGAGCGCTGACCGGGCTCCTGATCGGCTGGCTGTTCGGCCTGTTCAACTGGTTCACCCCGGTCCTGGCCACGCTGACGCTCGCGCTCTACGGGCTGGTCTTCGGCGCGATCGTCGGGGCGGTCTTCGGGCTGGTCATGCACGCGCTGCAACGCGGCCGCCGCGACTTCGCGTCGGTCCGCGCGATGACGCCCACCCGCTACGAGGTCGTCGCCGACGCCGAAGTCGCCGATGAGGCCCGGGCGTTGCTGGCGAAGCTGCCCGCCAAGTCAGGAGGTGTGTGATGGCCAAGGCGGTCGGAATCGACCTCGGCACCACCAACTCGGTGATCGCCGTCTGGGAAGGCGGTGAGCCGAGGGTCATCCCCAACACGGAGGGTGCCCGGACGACCCCCTCGGTCGTCGGGTTCACCGAAAGCGGTGAACGGCTGGTCGGGCAGCTCGCCCGCCGTCAGGCGATCCTCAACCCGAAGGGCACCATCTATTCGGCGAAGCGGTTCATCGGCCGCAAGTTCGACGAGGTGTCCGACGAGGCCAAGGCGGTCGGGTTCGACGTCGTCGAGGGAGAGGGCGGCGTCGTCCGCTTCGACATCCGCGGCAAGCTCTACTCGCCGGAGGAGATCAGCGCGCAGGTGCTGCGCAAGCTGGCCGACGACGCGGGCAAGAACCTCGGTGAGCGGGTGACCGAGGCCGTGATCACCGTGCCCGCGTACTTCAACGACGCGCAGCGGCAGGCCACCAAGGACGCCGGGAAGATCGCCGGGCTGACCGTCCTGCGGATCATCAACGAGCCGACCGCGGCCGCGCTGGCCTACGGGCTGGACTCCCAGCAGCACGAGACCGTGCTGGTGTTCGACCTCGGCGGTGGCACGTTCGACGTGAGCCTGCTCGACGTCGGCGACGGCGTGGTCGAGGTCCGCTCGACCGCCGGGGACAGCCACCTCGGCGGCGACGACTTCGACCGCCGGATCGTGGACTTCCTCGCCGACCGGTTCCGGTCCGACAACGGCATCGACCTGCGGCAGGACGCGCAGGCACTGCAGCGGCTGTTCGAAGCGGCGGAGAAGGCCAAGGTCGAGCTGTCCTCGGTCAGCCAGACGAGCGTCAACCTGCCGTTCATCACGGCCGACGCGAGCGGGCCGAAGCACCTGACCACCACCATCCGGCGCTCGGAGTTCGAGCAGATCACCGCGGACCTCGTGGAGCGCTGCCTCGGCCCGGTGCAGCAGGCGATGTCCGACGCCAAGGTGAGCGCGAACGACATCGACGAGGTCATCCTCGTCGGCGGCTCGACCCGGATCCCCGCCGTGCAGAGCCTGGTCCGCCGGCTCACAGGCGGCAAGGACCCGAACATGAGCGTCAACCCGGACGAGGTCGTCGCGCTCGGCGCCGCCGTGCAGGCCGGCGTGCTCAAGGGCGAGGTCAAGGACGTCCTGCTGCTCGACGTCACCCCGCTGTCCCTCGGCGTCGAAACCCGCGGTGGCGTGATGACGAAGATCATCGAGCGGAACACCACGATCCCGGCGCGGCGCACGGAGGTGTTCTCCACCGCGGAGGACAACCAGCCCGCCGTCGACGTCGTGGTGCTGCAGGGCGAACGCGAACGCGCGGCCGACAACCGGGTGCTCGGGCGGTTCCAGCTCACCGACATCCGGCCGGCCCCGCGCGGCGAGGCGCAGATCGAGGTGACGTTCGACGTCGACGCGAACGGCATCGTCAACGTCACCGCGCGCGACAAGGACACCGGTGCCGAGCAGAGCATCACGATCACCGAAAGCTCGAACCTCGACCAGGGCGAGGTCGAGCGGATGGTCGCCGAGGCCGAGCGCAACCGCGCCGAGGACGAGCGCCTGCGCGAGGAGGTCGAGGCGCGCAACCTGCTCGACACGGCCGCCTACCAGGTCGAGAAGGCGATCACGGACCAGACGCCGGCGCACGAGAAGGCACGCGCGGAGATGCTGGTCGCCGACGCACGCGAAGCCGTCCAGTCGAACGCGCCGCTGGACCGGGTGCGCGAGCTGACGTCGGAGCTGCAGCAGGTACTGGCGGGGCTCACCGCGGCCCGGCCGGGCGGAGACGGCGGTCCGCCGCCGGAGCGAGCGCCCTCCGAAGACGACGACGTGATCGACGCCGACTTCGACCGAGCGTGAGGAAACCATGGCCACCACAGGGAAATCCACGGAGCCGGGGACATCCTCCGTGGACGCCGCCGGGACGGGCGCCGAGTCCGGCCCCCAGGACGCGCCCGTTCCGGCGGTGGGGCACGACCGGATCGCCGAGCTCGAGGCGAAGGTCGCCGAGCTGGAGGACCGCTGGCGCCGGGCGGCGGCCGACGCCGACAACCAGCGCAAGCGGTACGCGGCGGAGCTGCCCGCCGTGCGCAAAGCCGAACGTGCCCGGGTCGCCGCCGCCTTCCTGCCGATCCTCGACAACCTCGAACTGGCGCTCGCGCACGCCCAAGCCGACCCCGCCGCCATCGTGCAGGGCGTACTGGCGATCCGCGACCAGGCCGTGCAGCTGCTGGCCGGCCTCGGGTACCAGCGTGACGACGAAAGCGACGTCCCGTTCGACCCGGCCCGGCACGAGGTGGTCGCCGTCGACGACGACCCGCACGCCGAGCCGAACACGGTGACCCGCGTGATGCGGCCCGGGTACGGAACCGGCGACGGGCAGCTGCGGCCGACCGCGGTCTCCGTGGCGAAACCGCGGGGGTGAGCGCTCGTGGCACGGGACTTCTACGCCACGCTCGGGGTCGGCCGCGATGCCGGCGCCGAGGAACTCCAGCGGGCGTACCGGAAACTCGCCCGCGAGAACCACCCGGACGTCAACAAGGACCCGAAGGCCGAAGAGCGGTTCAAGGAGGTCAGCGAGGCCTACCAGGTCCTGTCCGACCCGGAGCAGCGCCGCAAGTACGACCGGTTCGGCGACGACTTCCGGCAGGTGCCCGACGACTGGGAGCAGCGCGTCGGCGCCGGCGCCGGTGCCGGGCAGCGCGGTGGCCGCGTCCGCTACAGCACCTCCGGTAGTGGGTTCGAAGGGTTCGAAGGCGTCGACATCGAGGATCTCCTCGGCGGTCTCTTCGGCGGCCGGGGGCGCGGTGGCCCGGTCCCGGGCGCGGACCAGGAGGCCGAGCTCGAGCTGTCCGTCGAGGAGGCCTACCGCGGCGGGCGGCGGCACCTGAACTTCGGTGGTGACCGCGAGTACGACGTGACGATCCCGCCGGGCGTACTCGACGGCCAGCGCATCCGGCTGGCCGGCCAGGGCGGCCGGGGCGCGGGCAACGCCGCCCCCGGGGACCTGTACCTCGTCGTCCGCGTCCGGCCGGACCGCCGGTACCGGCTCGAGGGGCGCGACATCCACGTCGAGCTCCCGGTGACGCCGTCGGAGGCCGCGCTCGGGGCCACGGTCCCGATCACCACGCCCGGTGGCGAGGTGAAGGCCCGGGTCGTCCCCGGATCGTCCAGTGGACGGCGGCTGCGGCTGCGCGGCGAGGGCATGCCGAACCCGAAGGGCAAGCCCGGCGACCTCTACGCCGAGGTCAAGATCATGGTGCCGAAGCGCCCGAACAAGCGGGAACGCGAGCTGTTCGAAGAGCTCGCCGCGGTGTCCGACTTCGATCCCAGGAGGACCTGATGGCGCGGTACGTGCTCGTCCGCCCGGCGCGGCTCGACCTCGAGACCGTGGCCGCGCGCACCGGGCTGCACCCCGAGCTGCTCCGCCGGTTCGCGGCGCTCGGCCTGGTGGAGACGACCCCGGACGCGAACGGGCGCCCGTGCTTCCCCTTGTCCACGATGGCCAGGGTGGCCCGGATCCAGCGGCTGCACGCCGTCCTGCCCCTCAACTACGCGGCGATCGGGCTGGTGCTCGACCTGCTCGACCGCATCGACGTCCTCGAAGGACAAGTCAGGAGCAATCGGCGATGGACATGAGCAAGCTGACCCAGAAGTCGCAGGAAGCACTCCAAGAGGCCCAGAGCGTGGCGCAGCGCCACGGCCACACCGAGACCGACGGCGAGCACCTGCTGCTCGCGCTGCTCGACCAGGCCGACGGCCTGGCGCCCCGGCTGCTCGCGCAGGCGGGCGCGGACGTCGACAGCCTCCGCGAAGCCGTCGAAGCGGAGGTCGCGCGGCGACCGAAGGTGACCGGCCCGGGCGCCGCACCCGGGCAGGTCTACCTCACCCGGCGCCTCGCCGGCCTGCTCGACGCCGCCGAACGGGAAGCCAAGCGGCTCAAGGACGAATACGTCTCCGTCGAGCACCTCGTGCTGGCCCTCGCCGACGAGGGCGCGAAGTCCGCCGCGGGACGGCTGCTGACCCGGCACGGCGTGACGCGCGAGTCGTTCTTGACGGCACTGACCAAGATCCGCGGCAACCAGCGGGTCACCTCGGCCACCCCGGAGGGCGCGTACGAGGCGCTGGAGAAGTACGGCCGGGACCTGGTCGCCGACGCGCGATCGGGCAAGCTCGACCCGGTCATCGGCCGGGACGCCGAGATCCGCCGGGTGATCCAGATCCTGTCGCGGAAGACCAAGAACAACCCCGTGCTGATCGGCGACCCGGGCGTCGGCAAGACGGCGATCGTCGAGGGTCTCGCCCAGCGGATCGTGCGCGGCGACGTGCCGGAAGGCCTGCGGGACAAGACGATCTTCTCGCTCGACATGGGCGCGCTCGTCGCCGGGGCGAAGTACCGCGGCGAGTTCGAGGAGCGGCTCAAGGCAGTGCTGGCCGAGGTCAAAGCCGAAGAAGGACGCATCCTGCTGTTCATCGACGAGCTCCACACGGTCGTCGGGGCCGGCGCCACCGAAGGCGCGATGGACGCCGGGAACATGCTCAAGCCGATGCTCGCGCGCGGCGAGCTCCACCTGATCGGGGCGACGACGCTCGACGAGTACCGCAAGCACATCGAGAAGGACGCCGCGCTGGAGCGCCGGTTCCAGCCGGTCGTCGTCGACGAACCCTCCGTCGAGGACACCATCTCCATCCTGCGCGGACTGCGGGAACGGCTCGAGGTGTTCCACGGGGTCAAGATCCAGGACGGCGCGCTGGTCGCCGCCGCGACCCTGTCCCACCGCTACATCACCGACCGGTTCCTGCCGGACAAGGCGATCGACCTCGTCGACGAGGCGTGCGCGCGGCTGCGCACGGAAATCGACTCCATGCCCGCCGAACTCGACGAGCTCACCCGGCGCGTCACCCGCCTGGAGATCGAGCAGGCCGCGCTGTCCAAGGAAACCGACAAGGCCAGCAAGGCACGACTGGCGGACCTCGATCGGGAACTCGCCGATCTCCGGGCCGAAGCGGACTCGAAGAAGGCGCAGTGGGACGCCGAGCGGCAGGCGATCCGGCGGGTCCAGGAGCTGCGGTCCGAACTCGAACGGCTCCGCCACGAAGCCGAAGAAGCGGAACGCAACTACGACCTCAACCGCGCGGCCGAGCTGCGCTACGGCGAGATCACCGAAGCCGAGCGCCGGCTGGCCGCGGAAGAAGAACAGCTCGCGGGCAAGCAGGGCCGGAACCGGCTGCTGCGCGAAGTCGTCACCGAGGACGAGATCGCCGAGATCGTCGCCTCGTGGACCGGCATCCCGGTCTCCCGGCTGCAGGAAGGCGAGCGCGAAAAACTGCTGCGCCTGGACGAAATCCTGCACGAGCGGGTGATCGGCCAGGACGAAGCCGTCCGGCTGGTCGCCGACGCGGTCATCCGGGCCCGGTCGGGGATCCGCGACCCGCGCAAGCCGATCGGGTCGTTCATCTTCCTCGGCCCGACCGGGGTCGGGAAGACCGAACTGGCCAAGACCCTCGCGGCGGCCCTGTTCGACAGCGAGGACAACATGGTCCGGCTCGACATGAGCGAGTACCAGGAGCGGCACACCGTCTCGCGGCTGCTGGGCGCTCCGCCGGGTTACGTCGGTTACGACGAGGGCGGCCAGCTCACCGAAGCCGTGCGGCGCAAGCCGTACTCGGTCGTGCTGTTCGACGAGATCGAGAAGGCCCACCCGGACGTGTTCAACACGCTGCTGCAGGTGCTCGACGACGGCCGGATCACCGACTCGCAGGGCCGTACCGTCGACTTCCGCAACACGGTGATCATCATGACCTCCAACATCGGCTCGCAGCACCTGCTCGACGGCGTCACCACCACCGGCGAAATCAAGCCGGAAGCCCGGGACGCCGTACTGGCCGAACTGCGCCACCACTTCCGGCCCGAATTCCTCAACCGCGTCGACGACACCGTGCTGTTCACCCCGCTCGGGCCGGCCGAGATCGAGCGGATCGTCGACCTGCAGTTCGACGATCTGCGCCGCCGGCTGGCCGAACAGGGCATCACGGTCGAACTCACCCCTTCGGCGCGGCAGTTCATCGCCCGGCGCGGGTTCGACCCCGTCTACGGCGCAAGGCCGTTGCGTCGCTACATCTCCCACGAGGTCGAGACGCGGATCGGGCGCGCGCTGCTGCGCGGCGAGCTGACCGAGGGACTCGTGATCGTGGTCGACGCGGCCGACGGTGACCTGACCGTCGACTTCCGCGCCGCCGGACAGGAGGCAGCATGAGGACCGTCGTCGTCGCCTGCGAGCACTGCGGGAAGAGCAACCGGATTCCCGTCGCCGCCGACGGAACGCCGAAGTGCGGTAACTGCCACCAGCCGCTGCCGTGGGTGGTCGACGCGGGCGACACCGACTTCGCGCCGATCGCCGAGCAGGCGGGCCTCCCGGTGCTCGTCGACCTCTGGGCCACCTGGTGCGGCCCCTGCCGGTCGGTGAGCCCGGCGCTGGACCGGCTCGCCCGCGCGCGGGCCGGGAAGGTGAAGCTCGTCAAGGTCGACGTCGACAAGGCACCGGCGACGGCACGCCGGTTCGACGTCATGGCCGTGCCGACCCTCCTGGTGCTCCGCGGCGGCGAGGTCGTCCGGCGGCAGGCCGGCGCGGCGCCGGAAAACGTTCTGCGCGACTGGCTCGACCAAGCACTGAACTCGCCGGAGGAGGCGAAGACATGACCACTGTCACCGACCCGCACCTGGCTCTCGTCCGAGAGGTGGTGCCCCGGACTCCCCAAGGCTGCCAGGAGTGCCTCGCCGCCGGGACCGCGTGGGTGCACCTGCGGCTGTGCCTGACCTGCGGGCACGTCGGCTGTTGCGACTCTTCACCGATGAGGCACGCGCGCCGGCACGCCCACGCCATCGGCCACCCCATCGTGCGCTCGTTCGAGCCCGGCGAAAACTGGCGTTGGTGCTACGCGCACGAGGCGTTCGTATGACGGTCGCGGCGCAGGACCTCGTCGAGACGCCGGATCCGCACGGCGCGTTCCCCCGGCTGACCCGCGAGCAGCTCGAGACGCTCTCCGCCGCGGGCGAGCGCCGGGCGGTGCGGCCGGGTGAAGTGCTCTACGCGCAAGGGGAACGCTCGTCGGACTGGTACGTCGTCCTGAGCGGCAAGGTCGCCATCCAGCACACCGAAGGGGACGAGACCAGAACCGTGCGCGTCCACGGCCCCGGGCGGTTCCTCGGCGAACTGGGCCTGCTCGAAGGGCAGCCGTCGTTCTTCACCGCCGTCGCCGCCGAACCCGGCGAGGTGCTCGTCCTCCCGGTCGACGAGCTGAAGCGGGTGGTGACCGGCGACCCGGTTCTCGGCGACCTGATCCTGCGGGCCTACCTCGTCCGCCGCGCCCTCATCATCGGCTCCGGTGACGGGCTGCGGATCGTCGGCTCGTGCTACTCGCCGGACACCCGGCGGCTGCTGGAGTTCGTGGCCCGCAACCGCCTGCCCTACCGGCTGGACGACCTCGACCAGGACCACGGGGCCGAGGCGCTGCTGCGCCGGCTCGGCGTCACGGTCGACCAGACGCCGGTGGTGGTGCTGCCCGGCGCCGGTGTGCTGCGCAACCCGAGCAACGCCGAACTGGCGCGCGCGGTCGGGCTGCGGCACCAGGAACCCCGGGCCGGCGTGCGCGACATGCTCGTGGTCGGCGCCGGGCCCGGCGGGCTCGCGGCCGTCGTCTACGCCGCCTCGGAAGGGCTCGCGACGTCGGCTTTCGACGCCGTCGCGGCCGGGGGGCAGGCGGGCACCACTTCGCGGATCGAGAACTATCTCGGCTTCCCGTCCGGGATCTCGGGAGCGGAGCTGGCCGAGCGGTCGGTGATCCAGGCGGCCAAGTTCGGCGTCCGGGTCGACGTCCCGGGCGAAGCCCGCACGCTCGAACCGCGGGGCGGGCTGTACGCGGTCGGGTTCGACGACGGCACCGAAGTCGTCACGCGGACGGTGATCATCGCGACCGGCGCCCGGTACCGGCGGCTGCCCATACCCAGACTCGAGTACCTCGAAGGCACGTGCCTCTACTACGCCGCGACCCCGGAGGAGGCCAGGCAGTGCCAGGCCGACCCGGTCGCGGTGGTCGGCGGCGGCAACTCCGCGGGGCAGGCCGCGGTGTTCCTGGCGGGGTCCTCGCCCGTGGTGCACCTGCTGGTGCGCGGCGGCGATCTCGGCGCGAACATGTCGCGCTACCTGGTCGACCAGGTGGAGCGGCACCCGCGCATCCGGGTCCACCTGCACACCGAGGTCCGCGAGATCGTCGAGGACGGCAAGACGATGTCGGGGGTCGAGGTCGAGGACAACCGCACGCACGAGCGGACCCGGCTCGCCGCCCGCGCGTTGTTCGTCTTCATCGGGGCCGCTCCCCACACGCGCTGGCTGTCCGGCCACGTCGCGCTCGACGCGGACGGGTTCGTACTCACCGGCGCCGACGCCGGCGCGTTCCAGGCGGCCGGGATCTCGCGGGCGCCGTTGCCGCTGGAGACGAGCAGCCCCGGTGTGTTCGCCGTCGGCGACGTCCGGCACGGCTCGGTGAAGCGGGTGGCCTCGGCGGTGGGCGAAGGCGCCATGGCCGTCCGGCTGGTGCACGAACACCTCGCGCAAGAACCCTGACAACGGGAGGTTTCCCATGACCACCAGGCTTTCCCACCCGCCCATCGCGCTCGCGGAACTGGATCGGCTGATCAGCCGCGCGGCACCCCCGCCCGAACTCACCATCAGCTCGACCCTGCACCCGGGGCGCTACACCGTCGTCGCGATCGCCGGCCGGACGGACGCGCCGGCGTTGCGCACCCTCGCGGGGTACCTCGCCGGGCTCGTCCACGCGGGCGCCCGCCACTTCGTCATCGACCTCTCCCGGGTCGAACGTCCCGGCGACGACCTCCTCGGCCTGCTGCGCCGTTTCGGCGAACGGCTGACCGCGGACGGCGGCGCGCTGGAACTGATCGGGCTGACCCCGCCGGTGCTGTACGAGCTGGACGACGAGGCGCTCGGCGAGGTTTTCGCCCAGTACCGCGCCGCCTTCGAGGGCGGCCTGCGGCGGTGGGCGGCACTGCGCTGCCCGCAGGGCTTCGAGGGGGTCGCCGAACCCGGCTCCCCCGCCCGCTTCCGCGCGTTCGTCGACACCGGGGCCACCGGGCGCGGCGAGCGGTTCGGGAGGCGCCGATGACCACCGTCAGCCGCCACCACCGGCGGACCTGGGCACGGATCTTCGTGGTCGGCCTGCTGCTGTGGGTGCTCTCGGTCGTCGTGACGTACGCGACCGGCAACCCCAACCTGCTGCCCACGCTCGTGCTGCTCGGCAGCTTCCTGGTGCCGGTGACGTTCGTGGCGTGGGCGTTCGAGCGCCGCGACTCCGGCGAGATCACCGCCGAGCTGGTGTTCCGGACCTTCCTCGTCGGCGGGGTGCTCGGCGTTCTCGGCGCTTCGGTGCTGGAGGCCTACCTGCTGTACCCGTCGACGTGGCTGTACCTGTGGGTCGGGCTCATCGAGGAGGCCGTCAAGCTGATCGCGCTCGCCCTGCTGACGCGCGGCCTGGTCGTGAAGTCCATGCGGGACGGGATGATCCTCGGCGCCACGGTCGGGTTCGGCTTCTCCGCCTTCGAATCCGCGGGCTACGCGCTCACGTCGTTGTTCACCTCCCACGGCCTGTCGCTGACCGACCTGGTCACGACCGAGCTGCTGCGCGGGCTGCTCGCGCCGGTCGGGCACGGGCTGTGGACCGCCATCCTGGGCGGGCTGCTGTTCGCGTGGAGCACGCGCGAGCACTTCGTGCTGAGCCTTCGCCTGGCGCTGGCGTTCCTCGGCGTCGCGCTGCTGCACGCGCTGTGGGATTCCATGTCGTCCATCGCCCTGGTGATCACCCTGGTGCTGACCGGGCAGGTGGCGGAGTTCGATCCGCGCGGCCTCGTCGTACCGCCCGAGGACGTGACGACGGTGTACACGGTGATGACCTGGACGGGCGAGGGCGTGATCGCACTGATCGGCGTGCTGTGGCTGCTGGTCCTGGTCCGCCGGTCGCGGCGGGAGCGCCGCCGGGCACCCCACTGGACGTACCGGATCCCGGCCGCGCGCACGCCGGCGGTCGGAAGGTATTGACCGGCGGTGCGCGAAGGCCACGAGTTTCAGGAAAAGGAGCACAGGAATGCACCGTCTGTTCGGCTTGCCCACCGCACCGCAACGGGTGCACGCGACGTTACGGCCCGGATTCCCCGCGCCGGACGGCGAACCCGCCCGTGCTCATCCGCACGATGACTCAGCAAGACGTTCCAGCCGGGGCAAACTGGCGCTGTCGATCACCCGCGACGCCGGCGTGGTACTGGCGACCGCGTCCGGCGAGATCGACCTGGCCACGGTCCACACCTTCGCCCAGCACCTCGAATCGACCCTCACCGGCCCGCCGACCGCGGTCATCGCCGAC
This sequence comes from Amycolatopsis sp. NPDC114478, assembly GCF_055633805.1. Classification (NCBI taxonomy): domain Bacteria; kingdom Bacillati; phylum Actinomycetota; class Actinomycetes; order Pseudonocardiales; family Pseudonocardiaceae; genus Amycolatopsis; species Amycolatopsis sp. NPDC114478. The sequence continues at coordinate 242,220 of NZ_JBVKDO010000009.1, forward strand.
CTCGACCGAGTTGCGTTTCTCGCGTCTTCCGGACTGGCGGCGCTCCAGATCTTCGCCCACGCGGCCGGCTCCGCGGGCGTCGCGTTCTACCTGGTCAGCGCCCAGCGCACGATGCTCCGGCACCTACAACTGACGGCTCTCAACCGCGAGATCACCATCAAGCCCACGGTCGCCGAAGCCCGCGCCTGCCTCTCGGCCAAACCGGCGTCCTAGAACGCACGCCGGCGTCGCCACCACGCCGACCAGCCGCTCCCGCGGCACGAACCCGTAGTGCCGGGAATCCCAGCTGGACGGCCGGTTGTCACCCAAGACGACGGTGCAGCCCGGGGGCACCGTCGCACCTCCGAGGCCGTGCACGTCCGGGTCGGCCCAGACGGGCGGCAGGCGGTCGCCCGGCACCGCCACCACGCGTTTGAGCAGCAGCTGCTCCCCCGCCGGTGCTCCGCTCGGCAACGGCGGATAGCGCAGCAGGGCCACCTGACCGCGCCGGGGGCGGCGAGTGCGGCGCACCAGGACACGGTCGCCGGAGCGCAGGGCCGGGGCCATGCTGGCACCGTCCACTGTGGTCAGGATCAACGCGCGGCGGGCCCAGCAACCGGTCGCCCAGGGTGTTGATCATGCGAGCCATGATCACTCCTCTCATCAGCGGAATCGACCGTGAGATCGTGGCTCAGCCGCGCTATCTGTTCGCTTTCGAGCAAATCGCGGTGCCGTCCTGCGTCCCGGATCACCCCGCTGGTCCGGTTCACCGGCTTCGCGGCGGGTATTCATCCCGCATGCGCACGTTCACCTGCCCGCACTGCGCGAACCTGCTGTTCTTCGAGAACTCGGCCTGCGTGGTGTGCGGCACCGACGTGGGCTACGACCGCGCGACCCGGTCGATGGTCCGGACGGCCGGGCGCGCCCGCTGCGCCAACGCGGAGCTCGCCGGGTGCAACTGGATCGCCACCGCCGAGCCGTTGTGCGGCTGCTGCGCGCTGACCCGGACCCGCCCGGCCGACGAGGACGTCGAGGCCCTCGAAGCCTTCCGCGCCGCGGAAACCGCCAAACGGCGGCTGCTCTACCAGCTGGACGACCTCGGCCTCCCGGTGACCCCGCGCACGGCCGATCCCGAGCACGGCCTGGCGTTCGACCTGCTCTCCAGCGCCGACCGGCCGGTGACCACCGGCCACGCCTCGGGCGTGATCACCATCGACCTCGCCGAGGGCGACGACGGGTTCCGCGAAGGCCTGCGCGCGCGGCTGGCCGAGCCGTACCGCACCCTCCTCGGCCACTTCCGCCACGAGATCGGCCATTGGTACTGGGACCTGCTCATCGCCGGCGCGCCGGACGCGTTCCGGACCCTGTTCGGCGACGAACGAGCCGACTACCAGCAGGCGCTGGAAGACCACTACGGCAGCGCACCCGGCTCGGAGTGGGCGGACACCCACGTCAGCCACTACGCGGCCGCGCACCCGTGGGAAGACTGGGCCGAGACCTTCGCCCACCTCCTGCACATCCGCGACACGGTGCAGACCGCCGCGGCGCTCGGCGTGCTCGTCGCCGGCACGCCGATCGCGCCCCACCCCGGCAGCCGGGTCGACGCCGTCCCCGAGGACCACACCGACGACGTCGACGACCTGGTCGCGACCTGGATCCCGCTGTCGCGCGCGCTCAACCAGCTCAACCGCAGCATGGGCAAGGACGACCTGTACCCGTTCACGCTGTCGCCCGTGGTCCAGGACAAGCTCCGGTTCGCCGACGCGACCGTCGCGGCGGCCCGGGCCCGGTGAGCCCGGCCCGGAGCCGCCGGGAATCATCTCCCCATGCCGACCTCTTCACCTCGGGCCCGGGTCCAGCGGACCGAACGCTGGTTCCTCCGCCGCGGGACCCCGACGATGATCGCCGGGTACGGCTTCACCGCGCACATCCTCCCGCGGATGCTGCCCGCGCTCACCTTCGTCATGCTCGCCGGCCTCGCCTGGCTCGTCCCGCTCAAGACGGCCGGCTCGGGCCGGTGGGTCCTGCTCGGCGTGGTCATCGCGGTGACGATCGCGGCCTGGGTGACGATCTCGCTGTTCGTCCGGCGCCTCCCCCGCTTCTCCCGCGGCGCGACCATCGCCATCCTCGCCACCTACGCCGCCATGCCGGTCGCGGTGCCGCTGCTGCAGCTCGCCTTCGACGGCGCCATCACCCTCCCGGGCGCCCGCGCGCTGGGCGTTCTCGCGTTCCTGGTGTTCTTCGCCGCCGCCTTCGCGGCCACTGCCCTCGCCACCACCTACGGCTTCGGCACCCTGGTGCGCCAAGGCATCAAGCAGGCGATCACCGACCTCCGCAACAGCGTGCAAGTCCTCGGCCGCGCCCTGCCGGTCCTGCTCTTCGTCACCCTGTTCCTCTTCTTCACCGGCGAGCTCTGGCAGCTGATGAACCAGCTCGCCTGGTGGCGGCTCGCCCTGGTCGTCGCCCTCTTCGCCGCGGTCACCGTTCTCGCCGCGGCCGCCCGCCTCCGCGACGAAATCGGCCGGGTCGAGCAGGACTTCAGCCCACCCATGCTGACCGCCGCCTGCGCCGGCACCCCGCTCGCCGCCGTCACCATCGACGGGCCCGTCCGCGCGGTCAGCCTCAACGGGCGCCAGAAGCGCAACCTGCTGCTGATGCTCGCCACCCGCCAGCTCGTCCAGGCCGCGGTCGTCGGCCTCGCGCTGTTCGCCTTCTTCGTCCTCCTCGGCGTGATCATCGTGACCCCCGCCGCGGCCGAACAGTGGATCGGTACCAAGCCGGCGATCTCGCCGCTGCTCCCGGGCGTCCCGGTCGCCCTGCTGCGCAACGCCACCCTGCTCGCGGGCTTCGGCAGCATGTACTTCGCGGTCACCTCGATGAGCGACACCGAGCACCGCAAGCAGTTCTTCGCCCCGATCATCGACGAGATCGAGCGCACCCTGGCCGTCCGCGCCGTGTACCTCACCCTGCAGCCGGACACCGCATCGCCGTGACCCGGACCGGCGGTGTTCGGAAGCCCGGCCGCGCCCGCTCCCGCGTGCACTTCACATCCGATACCGTCGTCGGGGCCAGCCGCCCGGGACCGGCAGGAGATCGTGATGACGAACGGCACCGTGGTGGTGATGAACCCGCACTCCGGAGGCGGAAAGGTGGCCCGCTTCGGACTGGTGGAGCGGGCACAGGCGATGGGCGCGCAAGTCAGGCTGACCGGCCCGGGCCAGGACGTGGCGTCGCTGGCACGAGCCGCCATCACCGACGGAGCCGGGATCCTCGGCGTCGCCGGCGGCGACGGCACGGTCGCCGCGGTGGCCGCGGAAGCCTCCGAGGCCGGCCTGCCGTTGGTGGTGATCCCGGCGGGAACTCGCAACCATTTCGCCCGCGATCTGGGCCTGGACATCCGAAACCCGGCGTCCGCGCTGAACGCCCTGCGCGCGGGCGCGCCCCGCCCGGTCGATCTCGGCCGGGTCGGCTCCCGGATCTTCGTCAACAACGTCTCGTTCGGCGCCTACGCGGACGCGTTGCTGACACCCGGCTACCGGGAGGCGAAGGCGCGCACCTTCGCCGAAATCGCGCCGGGATACCTCCAGGGCGAGCAGCGGGTCGACGGCGTCGTGGACACTCCGGAAGGCCCGATCGACAGCCCGCAGATCGTCCTCGTGTCCAACAACCCGTACGACCTCGGCGCGCTGCGCCGGCTGGGCCACCGGTCCGCACTCGACACCGGCCGGCTCGGCGGGATCGTCATCAAGCACCCGGACGGCTCGCCACCGCCGGATCTGCTCCCCCGCCTGCGCCGGGAACTAGCGGAACTGCGGCAACAAGGCCACGCAGGACCACCCGGCGCCGGAATCGTCACCTGGACCGCAACCCGGATCACCCTGCACAGCACGCTCGCGCAGCTGCCCGCCGGCATCGACGGTGAGGCGGTGCAGCTCGACCTCCCGATCGTGTGCGAGATCCAGCCGGGAGCGTTGCAGGTCCTGCTCCCCAGGCCGACAACCAACTGAAGCTCAGAGTCACCGTGCCCGCACTTTCACTCACCTGCCGATCGCGATCCCGGGACCGTCCCGGTCGTGCGGGGCTACGCCGGGTTCTCCGCGACGGCGAGGTAGTTCGTGTAGATCTGCGGCGACCCCGAGAACGACGCCAGCTGCTTCCACTCCTCGTACATCTGCTTCGTGTCACGGTGAGCCGCCGCGAACTCCGCGGCCTCGCCGGTGGCGATGTCGGGCTCGGGGTAGAAGACGTCCAGCGCCTCCAGGCTCGCGATCTCCATCATCATCACGTACTGGTCGAGGCGGTTGCCCCGCTCGCCCTTGAGCACGTGGAACCGCCAGTCCGGGTAGTCGTCGATCCGGTGGTGGTTCTCGGCGATGAAGCGGTCGAACATCTCCTCGGTCACCCCGGCGCGCAACGCCAGGTTGTGGATCCCGACGACCCGGGCGACGGGCTCCTCCCCCGGGCGGTCGCGGTAGCGGGGGCCGGGCGTGACCGTGCTCCGCGGGTTGTCGGCCAGCAGCCGGTAGTCGGTGAACAACGTCGGCAGCTCAGCGAACGTGCCCAGCCGCCGCCACCGCGCCAGCACCGCCTCCGCCTCGGGGTGCCGCGCCCAGAACTGCCGGGCCGGTTCGGTCTGCTCACCCCGTGCGGTGACGTAGCGGTCGCGCTGCTCGGCGCTCTCGATCTCGTACAACATCAGGTACTGCCCGGTCCGCTCTCCGCGCAACCCGCGCAGCAAAGTCCACCGCCACCCCGGGTACAAGGGCAGGTGAACGCCTTCACCACGCACGAAGATCTCGAACTCCTCCGGCGTGACACCAGCCTCCGTGTCGATGGCGATGTACTGGAAAGTGAACACCGACGAGCGTCCCATTGCGTCCAATCCTCAGGCCGGGAAAGGGACCGCGCGTCCGGCAAGCACGCCGCACGCCGGTCAGCCGTCCACCTCCATGGCGTCCGGGTCGGCGGCCCAGCCCGGTTCGCGGCCGGCGCGCTGCTGGCCGACCATCTGCTGCATGCGGTCCTGCTGCGCCTGGATCCGGTCCCGCACCGCCTGGTCCGACATGTCGACGTCCTTGACGTCGTCGCCCCAGTACTTCTGCTTGTCCGCGTCGGTCGGCTGCCCGAGGCGGTGGCCCATCTCCTTGTCGTGGAGGAACATCGGCATGTCCTCTTTGGACACTCCGGCGCCGTCCCGCACGACGTCGCGCGCCGTGTGCATCTCGATGACGTCGTCGTGCGAGACCGGCGGGGTGTGGGTGGTGCCGCCCGGCTTGCCGACACCGCCGGTGCCGTCGCTGTACTCGACCGACTTGCCCTCCATCTTGTCCACCATGTGGTGGTAGGAGTCGTCGGCGACCTTGCCCTGCACCGTCCCGTCCGTGGGCCGGAAGCTGTCCCGCGTGGATGGCTCGAACGCGTGGGTCTGCTTCGGCTCGTCCGGCGTCTCCATGTCGTTCTTGTAGTGCGGGTTCGACTCCCACGTCTGGATCTTCTCCGGCACGTCCGGGGTCTTGCCCTTGCTGACGAAGTCGGGGTTGGGCTCCATCTTCGGCTCGAGGTGCTGGTGGGCGTAGGTGAGCTGGTTGAGCTGGACACCGTCGCTCGGCCGGCCTTCCCGCAAGGTGTTGGCGAGGGAGTCGCGGTAGGAGTCGGCGTTGAATCCCGAGGCGTCCTTCTCGGTGCGCCCGCCGGTGCCGATGTTGTCGCGGTGCGCCTGGTGTGACTCCTGGTAGGCCGGAGCGTCATTCTCGATGCGCCTGGCCGTCTGGATGTTGTCCGCTTCATCCTGCGTCTTCGGCCCGCGCTTGCCTTTGTCGACGTCCGACTTGATCTGGTCTTCGTGCGCTTTGGCCCGCTTGAACTCGTCGCCGCCGAGAGCCTTGTACCCGATCGGGTGTTCGGACTCGTGCGTCTTGCCGCTGACGAGCTTGTTCGGGTCCTTCCAGGTCGAGTCGTTCTTGATCTCGTTCTGGTACTTGTCCCAGGTGCGCGCCTGCTCGTGTTTCGTCGTGCCGTACGAGCCGTCGGACTTCGCGGGGTTGCCGTCCGGCTTGGTCTTCACCTTCGGGGCCTTCTTGCTCGGCCCCGCGCCGCCGGTACCGACCAACTGCTGCTTCGCCTTGCTCACCTTGGACTTCGAGGAACCGGAGGCGGCCGCCTGCTGCTTCTTCTTCGCCGCGCACGGGGTGACGGTCGGGGCGAGGCCGAGCGGGTCGGCCAGCGCGGTCGGGTTGTGGACGTAGGCCTGCGAGTCCGGGCCCGGGTCGAGGCCCAGCGGGTCGTGGGACAGGTAACGGCCGGCCTCGGGGTCGTAGAAGCGGTTGAGGTTGTAGTGCAGCCCGGTTTCGGCGTCGTGGTACTGGCCGGGGAACCGCAACGGCGTGGTGGTGCGGCCCGGTCCGTCGAGGACCTTGCCCCAGAGCGTGGCCTGGCGGTGCCACGCGACCTCACCGGACTCCTCCAGCAGCTCGCTCGGCGTGCCGGCGAGGTCGGTGACGATCGTGTGGAATCGCTCGCCCGGCGCGCCGAGGACGCGTTCGGTCTGGGTGAGGGCGCGGCCGGTACCCGGTTCCCACTCCCACACGGTGGCGACCGGGGGCTGACCGGGTCCGGTGCGCACCTGTTCGGCGAGCGCGTCCCCGTCCCAGGCGAACTGGACCTGCTCGGCCACCCGGCCGTCCGGCGTGAGGCGCTGCTTGGCGACACGCCTGCCCAGCGCGTCGTAGCGGTAGCGCCAGTGCTCGCCCCGGGGCGTGAGCACCGAGGTCAGGCGGCTCTCGGCGTTCCACCGGAACTGCCACTGCGGACCCGCCGGCCCGGCACCGCGCAGGGTGGTGCGGCCTTCGGGGTCGTGGGCGTAGCGGACCGCGCCCGCGGCGGTGAGCAGGGTGCCGCGGTACTCGCGCGGCCCGGCCGTCGGCGCTCCGGGAGTCTGCGCCTGGGCGATGACACCGGTCTGGTGGTAGACGTAGTTCTCCTGCCAGCCGCGGCCCACGACAGCCTGGACGCGGCCCGCGCGGTCCACCTCGAAGGTGCGGGTACCGGTGATCGCGTCGGCCACCGAAGCCAGGTAACCGTCGGCGAGGTAACCGTACTCGCGGTGCTGGGTCGTGCGATTGCCCGCGACGACCGTCTGGGCCACCAGCCGGTCGCCCGGAGCCCAGCTCTGGCGCAGTTCCGCGGCACCGAAGCGGCGGACCCGTTCGTGGCCGGCGAGGTCGTGCCCGAAGCGCAGCGAGCGGTTCCCGACGTGCAGCGCGGCGAGCGTGCCGGCCGGTCCGTACTCGAAGCGCGACATCGCGCCCGAAGGCGTGTGGCGCGCGCGGCGCCGACCCAGCTCGTCGTACTCCGAGCGCACCACGCGCCCGTCCACCGTCTCGGCGACCACGCGGCCCAGCGCGTCGTAGGCGAAGGTGACCTCGGCGTCGGCGTTGCGCGCGGAGACCATGCGGCCGGCCTCGTCGTAGGCGAAGGTCGCGACGTCTTCGCCGGTGACGCGGCAGACCACCTGGCCCATCACGTCGCGCTCCAGCGTCGTAGTCTCCCCCGCACCGTTCGTGCGGCCGATCAGCTGCCCGGCGGCGTCGTAGCGGTACTGCAGGGTGCGGCCGTTGAAATCGGTCTCGCCGATGAGGTTCCCGGCGGGGTCGTAGCGGTAGTGCCAGACCAGGCCTTGCTCGTTGGTCACCGACACCAGGCGCAGCTCGGTGTCGTACGCGTAGGCGAGCCGCGAGCCGTCCGGGCCGGTTTCGGCCACCGGCAGGTCGAACTGCGCGTACTCGGTGCGGGTGGTGTTGCCGCGCGCGTCGGTGCTCTCGTCGGTGTTCCCGACGGCGGAGTCCGTCCACCGCCACGTCGCGCCGTCCGGCTCGATCCGTTCGGCGAGCTGGTCGCCCGCCGCCCACGCGAACCGGGTGACGGCGCCCAGCTCGTCGGTCACCGACGTGGTGCGGCCGAGCAGGTCGTAGGTGTAGCGGGTGACGGCGCCGTCCTCGTCCTCGACGGTCAGCGCCCGGCCCGCCGCGTCGGAGGAGATCCGGGTGGTGCCACCGAGCGCGTCGGTGACCACGGCGACGTTGCCGCGCTCGTCGTAGGCGTAGGAGGTCCGGGCACCGAGCGGGTCGACGACCCCGGTGACCTTGCCGCGCGCGTCGTACTCGTAGCGCCACGTGGCGCCGTCGGGGCCGATCGCGGTGACCGGGCGGCCCTGCTCGTTGTACTCGGTCAGCGACCGCGTGCCGTCCGGCGCGGTGATCGCGACGACCCGGCCGGCCCCGTCCCGCTCGTAGCGGACCTGGCGGCCCAGCGGATCGGTCCGGGTGAGCAGCCTGCCGTGCTCGTCGTAGGCGAGGCTGGTGGTGTGGCCCAGCGCGTCGGTCTCGGCGATCACGCTGAGCCGGTCGTCGAGGTGGAAGCGGCGCACCGCGCCGAGCGAGTCGGTGACGCTCGTGACGAGGTTCTCGCGGTCGTAGTCGATCGCGCAGTCGAGGTAGCCGTCGGTGCCTTGGGCCCGCACGACCCGGCCCGCGGCGTCGAAGCCGTAGCTGTACCAGCGGCCGTTGACGTCTTCCCAGCGCACGATCCGGCCGTCGGCGTCGTAGGTGAAACGGGTGGGCGTGCCGGCGGCGTCGACGACCTCGGCCAGCCGGCCGCGCGCGTCGTAGGAGTAGCTCGCGACGACCGTGCCGTCGGCAGCCCGCAGCGCGGTGATCCGGCCGCCCGCGCTGTCGAACAGCACCCGGTCGCCGGAGGAGTGGACCAGCTCCGCCGGCACCCCGTTCGCACCGGGCACCACATCGACGCGGTTGCCGTCGCCGTCGAAGATCGTCCTCAGCGGGAACACGCCGTCGGCGGACTCCTCGAAGAACAGCGTGTGCTGCTGCTGCGGATCCTCGACCAGGTAGCCGCCCTCGGCACGGCGGAGCGGCCGTGCCGGGCCCGCCACCGGCAGCACCGGGGAGCTCACCGGCAGGGGGTAGCTCTGGAGGCTTCCGTCGGCGAGCGCGACGTGCACGCCGTCGTCCTCGACCTCGAGCCGCTGGTCCACGGTGGAGGCCCACGACGGGCCGAACCAGCGGCCCGCGCGGTAGGACGAGATGTGCGTGCGCGACACCTCCAGCGGCAACGCGCCGGGGATCTCCAGGTCCGTCTGCGTCAGCAGCATCCACCCGGTCGCCACGTCGATCGGGTCGCCGCACACCGACCGGTCCGGCGGTGGGGTGCCGTTCTCGTGCGGGTTCGCGTTGCTGTCCTTGATGCTCTTGCCGCCGCCGGAGCCGCCGGAGCTCGAGGTGACGGTCTTGTCGTCCCCCGGCCCCTTCGGGGTCTGCGCCGGCGGCGGTTCGGGGTCGGTCTTGACCGGCGGTGCCTCGTCGGCCTTCGGCGGTGGTGGGGTGCTGCCACCGCCGTGAGAGCCGCCGTCGCCGGTGCTGGAGGTGTGGGTGGCGTCGTCGCCGCCCTTGGCCGCCGGTGGCGGTGTGTGGTCCTTGGGGGTGCCTCCGCCGTCGCCGCCGGGGGTTTTCACCGGTGGCGCCTTCGGGGTGCCGTTGATGTCGCGGACCTTGGGGGGCGGCGCGGTCTTGCCGACCTTGAGGTTCTTGAGCGCCTTGCCCGCGTCCTCGAAGAGGGTTCCCGCCCTCTTCAGCAGCGGCACCAGGGCCTTCAGCGCCTTGACGAGCTTGGTGACCAGGTCGGTGATCTTCGAGGCGGTTTTCGCGACGGCCGTGACGACCTGGGGGACGACCCAGGTGAGGCCGATGCCGAGGGTGAAGATGACCTGCAGCGCCCAGCTGATCAGGTGGCCGACGAGTTCGGAGATGATGTCGCGCACCAGCGTGCGGACCGCGGCCACGACCTCGCCGGCGGTCTTGACGCCACTGGAGGCACCTTCGCAGCCCTTCTGCGCCGCTTGCAGGGTGGTGGACACGTCCTGGCCGCGCTGCCGGTAGGCGTCCGAGGCCGGTCCGGACCACGACGGCAGGTCGGCCTTGATGGCGTCGGTCAGGTCCGAGGAGACGCTGCCGAGCTCTTTGGCGACGTTGGCCCAGGTCTCGGACTGGGCCTGGATCTCGTCGGCGTTGCCGGTGAGCGCGTTGAGGGCGTCCTTGAGCGGGCCGACGTGCTCCATCAACCAGCTGACCCCGGCGGCGAGGATCGCGCCGAACGGGTCCATGGCCATCGACAGGGCGTCGAGCGCCGTGCCGACCGCGCCCATCGCCACCGAGGCCCAGTCGCCGCTCTTGATGGCGGTCGAGAGATCGTTGGCGGACTCCAGGAGCGAGATGCCGGAGTAGGCCTTCGTCGAGTCCTGGGTCTGCGCGATCAGCGGGTTGCTCACCCCAGCACGCTAGCAGCGGCGGGAGCACAGCGATCTTGACCACCGCGCTCCCGCCGCGCCTGGCACCTTGGCTCCGGACAAGTCGGGCGGCTGATCGCGTCAGCCTCGCCGTATAGATCGTTATACGACCTGCGAGCACCCGACTCTCTGGCTGCGCCGCACGTGGCGTGGATGTTCCGGCAATTTCAGGCGATGGCAGTTTCAGGCGATATCGCCGTCACAGTGCGTCGTATACGCGCAATTCACTCAGCGTCCGGTCGGTGGCCGCCTGGGACGACGCCGGGTTCTGGCCGGTGAGCAGGTTGGCGTCCACCACGATGTGCGGCTCCCACGGCGCGCCCGCCTTGAAGTCCGCGCCACGCTCCCGCAGCCGGTCCTCCAGCAGCCACGGCGCGCGGTCGGCGAGGCCGACCAGGCGCTCCTCCTCGTTCGTGTACCCCGTCATTCGCCGGCCCTCGAACAGCCAGTCGCCGGTGCGCCGGTTGGCCGAGAGCAGTGCCGCCGGACCGTGGCAGACCGCCGTGACGACGCGGCCCGTGTCGAAGAACTGGACGAGGAGCTCGCCAAGCGGCTCGAAGCCGGCCAGATCCTCCATCGGCCCGTGGCCGCCGGGGATGTAGATGGCGTCGTAGTCGGCGACGTGCCCCACTGCGTGCTCCAGCACCATTGGCCGGGCCAGTTCGGTGGCGATCGCGTCGAGGTAGTCGCGAAACGCGGTGGCTTTCCTCTCGCCGCCCACCGTCTCCGGGTCCAGGCTCCTCTGGTCCACCGTCGGCGCCACTCCGCCCGGGGTGGCGACGACCACCTCGACACCCTGGGTGCGGAACCCGTTGTGCGGCACGATGAACTCCTCGGCCCAGTAACCGGTGGGGTGCCGGGTACCGTCCTTGAGCGTCCAATGGTCGCTGCCGGAGAGCACCACCAGGATTCGGGTCATCGGTCAACCACCGGTGATCTTGATCTTGCTGGGCTTGGCGGCGTCCACCTTCGGGACGCGTACGGTGAGCACGCCGCTGTCGAGTGCCGCCTCGATGCCGTCGGCGCGGATGTCGCCGGGCAGCGTCACGCGGTACTCGAACTCGCCGATCCTGCGGGTTCGGCGGCGCAGCAAACCCTTGCGCTCCCGCTCTTTCAGCTCACCGGTGATGACCAGCTCGTTGCCGTACAGCTCGACGTCGACGTCCTCCCGCCGGACGCCGGGCAGTTCGAGCTCGACCAGGTAGGCGTCGTCGGTCTCCGAGACGTCTCCGGCCGGCAGCCACGGCCCGCCGTCCCGTGCGGTGCCCAGCGCCGACTGCGCGAGCCGGTCCACCTGTCGATAAAGATCTTCGAATTCGCGTAGGGGGTTCCATCGATCCGTCTGGCCGGCAGAACGCCTGACGGGCACAGTCATGGTAGGTCTCCTCCTGTTACTCGAACGTCTCAGAGACGAGGGCCGGCTGCCATTTCCTTGAACTCCAGCGGCAGCTGGCTCATCATGTGGCGGAGGTCGTCACCGCTGATCGTTTCGCGCAGCGTGGCGAAGACCGCTGCCATGCCGATGTCCGCGGTGCCCCGGTCCACGCCGGCCCGTTCCGCGGTCCGGCGGATGAACTCGTCGAGGCTGAATCCCTCGGCTTCCTCCTCGGCCGCGACCAGGGGGGTCTGCAGCTCCTCGGGGAGTTGCCCGGCGATGTGGCGAGCCTCCCCGCCGGTGATGCGTTCGCCCAGCGTCCACAGGGTGGCCCGGGCCAGCGCCTCGGCCTGTTCTCGCGAGACGTCGGCCCGCTCGGCCACTTCGTCGACGAACTGGTGGTAATCCATGGGCCGAGCATGGCAGCCGCGGGCGGGCGGCGTCTCCGACGCCGGGGACGGAATTTGCCGGGCCGATTCACCCTGCCAGGCCGACAGGTGTGCCGCGATCGGTGAACTACACCGGTGTCTTCCCGGCGGCGCGGGTGCATCGCCGCCAAGCCAGGACGGACAGTGCCGTCGCGCGGCCGTTCACCGTGACATGACGGAACGTGCGGCTTTTTGGCCTCGGGAGGTCGACGCCGCCCGATGCGCCTGGCAGGCCCGTTCGCCGTGCTGGTTTTCGACCTGCCAGGTCGATACGGCGCCGGTGCGATCCGATGCATCCTCGTCCCCAGCTAGGTGGGGACCGTCCTCAGATCGTCCACAGCGGACGCCGTCACGAACCTGGGAGGCCCATGACCTACCACGAGCAGCTGCCGAAACCGGGTTTCCTTCTGGACACGAAGCTGGTCAAGAGGTTCGTCGCCGACAAGTTGGACGAGGACGGCCAGGCCGAGCTGGCCGACCAGGTGGCCCACATCGCCATGTTCCACGCTGAGCTGCCCACCGCGCTCGCCGCGCAGATGACCCGGATCGTGCAGCACCTCGGCGGCGAGGCCGAGCTGGTGCGGTGGCTGGACCGCTTCCCCGGCCGGCCGAAGGTCGTGGCCAGGCTGTTCGCGCTGATCGACCTGCTGGACAGGTTCAGCGCCGAGCCCTCGGTGGTGACCGCGCTGTCCGAACTGCGTGCCGACACCCGGTACCCGCCGGGACTGGCCGGCTACCTGTCCCCGGACACCGACGACGAGACGCTCGCCGGGCTGGCCTGGCACATCGAACACCTGGCCGCGGACGACCGGATGGCCGACGCGGTGCGGCTGGCGCAGAACTCGGCAAAGCTGATGGAGCGGCTCGCCGCCAGGGCCAGGGAGCTGAACCCGGACCTGCCCGACCTGGCCGACCTCGCCGCCAAAGCGGCCAAGGCAGTCGACGACGCTGCACATGAGGCGGCGGGCCTGGCAGAGTGAAGGTTCTCCATCCTGGCATCGACCGCGGTTGGGGCGTCAACTGACGACGGTGCGCGAGACCGGCCGCCGTTCGGGGGGTGTCCAGCCGCGCACGACGGTAGCCGCCGATCGCCGGCAGGACGCTGAGAACGCGACACGACGCCTTCACAACGTCCACGCTGCCGCGCTGGTCATGGTGGCTGACAAGGCCATCGGGGTTTCGGACGGACCACAAGCGACAGTCCTCATCGGACAAATCAGTCGCGCGCGTCCGGGACGGGGATCGCCGCGACGATGCTGTCCGGGATCACCGGCGGCCTGGCCATGGGCTGGCGAAGGCGGAGGCGGAGCGGCAGCTGGCCGCTCGCGGCATCACCGACAAGGCGGACCTGGAGCACCAAGGCCGGGAAGCCGGCCGGAAGAAGACCCTGGAAACCGCGCACACCCTCCTCGACGTGCCGATCGACCGGTTCGCCGAAGTGAACTCGGCCGGCTTCTACGACCTCGCTCGGCGGGGTCGAGGTGTGCCTGAACCACCCGGTCGAAGACAGTTACTCGGGCGCCGACTTCAGCGGCTCGGGCGGCAGCAATTCGTGGAGCGCATGTCGCGGTGAACTTCCGATCGGAAGGGGTTGACCCTGACCGTGCGTCAGGGTTGGAGCCTGGTGGCATGACGGACAGCACCCTTTCTTCGGCCCTCATTCCGCCGATCGGCGATTTCCAGCAGCTCCACGGCCGCCGCGTTTTCGTGCATCGGTCGGGTGGTGGCGGCCCGGCTGTCGTCGTCCTGCCGGGCGCCGGCATGGTCGGCCTGGACTACTTCCTCGTCCACCAGCAGGTAGCGCGGTTCACCACCGCCGTGGTGTACGACCGAGGCGGAACCGGCTACAGCGACCCGGTCCCGCTGCCGCGCACCGCCGCCGCGGTCGCCACGGAACTGCACGAGCTGCTGCACGACCAGGCCATCGCCGGCCCGTACGTTCTGGTCGCGCACTCCCTCGGCGGCGCCTACGCGCATCGATTCACGCAGCTGTACGCGCCGGAGGTGGCCGGGTTGGTCTGGCTGGACGCCTTCCACCGGGACTGGGACGAGTTCATGCCCGCCGAGGCGGGCCTGGCCGCGGGCGAGCGGATGGCACCGGACCTGGCGTGGATCCGGCGGCAGCGCCCGGACCTGCGCCGGATGTACGCCGAGCTGCTGGGGCACCACCCGGAGCACCTACGGCGGTCGCTGATCGAGGCCCACGTGAGTGACAACTGGCTCCTGGGCGGCTTCGCCGAGCGTGGCAACCTGGTCGCGCTCGCCGACGAACTGCGGGCCGGGCCGGACCTGCCCGACGTCCCGCTGATCGCCCTCACCACGGAGGGGGTCGACCCGGCTCAGCAGGCGCTGACGTCGGAGGAGACGCGGCAGGGTGTCTCGGAGCAGACCCTGCGCGAGATCGCCGAAGGCCGCAGGAAGATGGTCGCGGCCCTGGTGAGCGGGGTTTCGCACGGGGAGCGGCGGGTCGTGCCCGGCATCGGCCACAGCCAGCTTTGCTTCGCGCGCCCCGATATCGTGGTCGAAGCGATCCGCGATGTCGTGGACCGGGTGGGTCGCGCCTAGCTCTTTTCGAAGAGCGCCTTTCCGAAGAGCGGAGGTAGCCGGTGCTCACGATCGGCCAGCTCGCGGCGACCGCCGGCGTGACCGTGCGCACCGTCCGCCACTACCACCACATCGGCCTGTTGCCCGAGCCCGAACGCGATGCCTCCGGCTACCGCCGCTACAGCGCGCAGGCGGCGGTCGACCTCATCCGGATCAGGACCCTCGCCGAGGCCGGTGTGCCCCTGGCTCGCGTCGACGCGGTGCTGCACGCCCAGCCGGCCGAGTTCGCCGCGGCCATCGCCGACATCGACGCCGAACTGCGGCGCAAGGTCGACCAGCTCACCGAGCACCGGCGCCGGATCGCCGCGCTGGCCGGCGGCGACGGGCTGGTGCTGCCGCCTGAGGTGGTCGCGATCTTGGACCGGATGCGCGAGCTCGGGGTCAGCGAGCGGACGGTGCGACTCGAGCGGGACACGTGGATCCTGATGCAGGCGCTGGACCCGTGCGCCATGCCGCAGTGGATACAGGACAGGAACGCCAGGTTCGACGACCCGGCGAAGACGCACCAGTATCTCCTCTGTGATCAGTCGATCGACTGGGATCCGCTCGATCCGCGCGTGGACCGGCTCGTCGACGAGCTGGACGCCTGGCAGATCGAGCAGGAAGCGGAAAGCGGACAGCAAGCGACCATGACGCTGGTCTCCGTTCGGGTAGCCGAGGCGTCACCGGCTTGGCGGCGGATCCTCGGTGTGCTCACCGACCGGGCCCGGCAGCGCCGAACCACTGCGCCCCACAGCTGAAGCCGACGCCCTGATCTGGCGCCCGCCTACTCCTGCCGGAACGTCCCGACGGTCCTGGCCGACCCCGCCCTCCCCCGGTGCTCGTCTACCCGGCGATCCACGCGGCGCGGCCGACGCCGGAGGCAGCGCCGGTCGAGCCGGCGGGTCCGGGCGCGCTGACGGATCCTCCGGTCGTTCGGGCTGATCACGACCGAACGAGCGGGGTCCGCGGTACTGCACCGGCCGGTGACGGGATCGTTCCACCGGCGGCACGCGCGTCGTGAGGGCGCGCGTGACGCCGGCGGAACGTTGCCGTCAGGCGTCCGAGCGAGGGCGCTGGAGGGTGAAGGTCTCGAACGGCTTGAGCGCGCCGCCGGTGCCGACGACGTCGTAGTAGGTCACCCGCATCGTCGTCAGGCCACCGCGGCGGGTGCCGGGATCGACGGTGAACGCCGCGAAGCCGTACGAGTTGGCGGCGTCGCGAACCGCGGACCACGGAGCGTTCTCGGTGACGTAGACGGGCGGGCGCTTGCCGGTCGCCGGGTCGGGTGCGCCGACCGCGGTGATCACCCGGCAGCGCGGCGGGGTGAAGAACAGCTGGTTCGACGGCGCCGACGTGCCGCCGCCGCCGAGGACCATGTGGACGGTGCCCTTGCTGGTGTCGACGACGTCGGTACGGGTGGCCGCCGGCACCGGGGTGCGGGTCGCGGTGGCCGCCGCCCCGCGGATCGGGTGGGAGCGTTCGTAGTGGTGTTCGTGCCCGCACACCACCAGGTCGACGCCGTAGCGGTCGAACAGCGGCACCCATTCCTCGCGGATCCCCAGGTCGGCACCGTTGAACTGGTCGGCGGTGCTGATCGCGACCTGGTGCATGCACACCACCACCCAGTCGACGTCGCGATCGGCGCGCGCGGCGGCGAGCTCCGTCTCCAACCACGCCTTCTGCGCGCCCCGGGAGTAGCCCCGCACGTAGGAGTTGCCGCCGTCCTGGTAGCAGATGTCGTCGTTGGCCAGGCTGATCACCCGCACCGAGCCCACGGTGAACGAGTACCACAGGCCGCGCGTGACGTCGGTCTGGCCGGAGGCGGGCGGCACCGAGAAGTACGTCTGATAGGCGGCGTAGCCGATCGGGCCGTTGCCCAGCTCGTTTTCGTGGTTGCCCGCGGCGGGCATCCACGGCCGGTTGCGCGCGCTGCGGCTGTTGTTCGTCCAGAAGTCCCACCAGGTGCGGACCCGGTCGGTGGCCAGGTTGGCGTAGCACAGGTCACCGTTGAACAGGTGGAACAGCGGCTGCACCCGTTCGACGCCTGCGGTGGTGTCACCGGCCGCCGGCGAACCGAGGTTGTCGTTGACCAGCGGCGGGTTCGGCAGGGTGACCCCGGCCGGAGGGACGTAGCGCTTGCCGAGTGTCGGGGTGCCTTGGTCGCCGAAGCTGGTGAAGGTGAACGCCGCCCGGCCTCGCGGCGCGGTCCGGAAGGTCGCGAGCACGGGCTCCGCGCCGTCGTGCAGCGCTGCGTAGACGTAATCGCTGTTCGGGTGGAGTCCTCGCAGTGAGGCGTGGAACGCGTACACGACCTGGCCCGACTTCGCGTCGGTGTAGCTGACGGTCTTCGCCGGGACGCTCCTCTCGTAACGGCCGTCGGGACGCCCGACAAGCACACGCGGGTCGCGGGCCGGCTGCAGTGCGTGCCAGGACACCACGACCTCGCTCGCGGCGTCCGCGCCGAACTGCAGGTGCAACCCCTCGACGGGAGGTCTCTTCGCGGCGTCACGGCCGGTCGCGTCCGAAATGTCCTTTGTGGTGGGTTGTGCGTCCGCCGTCCCGGCGAGCGGTCCCGCCGCGAAGGCGATTCCCGCCGCGCCGGCCGCAGCGAGGAAGCCACGGCGGCCGAAGTGGCGGGCGAAGATCTTTTCGTCGTCGTTCATCCCGACACACTCGCCGATCGGCGGCCCCTCGCAAACCACGCTCCGATGAACGGCGCAGAACGAAACGATGGCTTGGCGCCTCGGCGAACCGACCAACCAGCCTCGCATGTGCGGCGAAGGCACCGGCCGGGTCCACCGTGATCCGCTATCCGGTGACGCTCGCTCGGTAAAGTGCTTCGATGTCGGCGTCGAAGTAGCTGCTGTAGGACACATCATCGTCACCGCCGGCCTCGAAACCGCCGACGACTCCGATGACCGTGCCGAGGTTCGTCGCCGGGTCGACGTCGAGGACCCACGGGCTGCCGCTGGTTCCCTCCGACAATCCGGGACACGAAATTTGCATCTGGTTCGCACCTTGCTGAGTCGTGGTGCTCAGGCAGGTCACCGGCGCGTCGGCGGAGTCCGGGTAGCCCGTGACCGAGACCGTGTTGGTGTAGCCGCGGTCGGAGCCCAGTCGGTTGGCTCCGGTGAGACTCTCGAGCGGGGCGGGGTTGCCGTCCTGATGAACGGTGAGGAAGGCGAAGTCGAGGTCGGGGTCCGAAGTGGCTTCCCAGCCGGGAGCGACGAAGATCTGCGAGACGGCCCAGACACCGAACGGCGCTGTCCCATCGTGGTAGCCGGGTTCGAACGTCACATTGGTGAAGGCACCCCCACCGGCGCCATCGTGGACGCAATGCGCTGCCGTCAGCACCAGGTTCCCCTTCGGGCTGTCCACCACACTGGCCGAACAGTAGTGACCGTCGCCCGAAAACAACGCACCCACGGCGAGCCGGCTACCGGGGTCCACCACGTGCGCACGGGCACTTTCGGGCACCACCGGCCGGGCTGGGACATCAGTGCGACCGGGGACGACGGTGGGAGACGGGCTGGTGACGGGCGGCGATGCCATGACCGCCGTGGCGCGTGGCTCCGGCGCAGGAGCAGGAACCCTGCGGCTCGGCCAGTCGTGTTCGGCAGCCGGTGGCGCCGGCGAGGCCGATCGCGCCATCGCGACCGCTCCGTCCGTGTCCTCGGCGGCCACGGACGCAGTCGCGGCGAAGGCCACGGTCGCGAACAGCGCCAGCAGCGGCAACAACCGAACCCAGACCATGCCCCCCGCACCTTTCCGCCACCTGCCGGACAGCATACTGATGCGCGGCACAGCGGGAATTGTCCATCCTGAGAGAACGCTGAGCAGGACGAAAATCTCTCCGGTCGAATGCCTCGTCACACGTCGACGTACGGCTTACAATCCCCACCTTCGGTGACGAGAGGAACCCATCCCCCATGCATGCGTCCTGGCGGCACCGGCTGCTGCGACCGATCCGGGCACGGCTGAAGAACACGGTGACGGAGGCCGTCGCACCACTGCTGGCACAGCAGGAACGGCAACTAGCCGAGCTGCGGGCCGAAACCAAGCGGATCTACGACCGGCTCATCGAGTTCGAAATCCGCACGCGACGCGACATCGTCTACGCCGCCGACCAGCAAGCCACCCGGGAATCGGCCGAATTCGTCCGCGCCCACATGCCCCACGCACCGCGGTTCGACGACCCACACCGGACCCTGGAACACGCTCTTTCCCTGGCTCCCACCGGCGGCATGGCTCTGGAGTTCGGCGTCTACACCGGCACGACCCTGAAGATCATCGCCGCCGCCCGGACCTCCGGCGGCGTCTACGGCTTCGACTCCTTCCAAGGTCTGCCCGAAGACTGGCGCATCGACTTCCCGGCCGGCAGCTTCACCGTCGACGGCCTCCCCGACGTCGCCGGCGCCGAACTGGTCGTCGGCTGGTTCGACGACACGCTCCCCGGCTTTCTCGCCCGCCATCCCGGACCGGTCGACTTCGTCCACGTCGACGCGGACCTCTACAGCTCCGCGAAGACCGTGCTGGACCTCGTCGGCCCTCGCCTGCGGCCGGGCTCCGTGCTCGTGTTCGACGAGTTCTTCAACTTCCAGGGCTGGCAAGAGCACGAGTACCGGGCATTGCGGGAATACGTGGAGCGCACCGGCGTGTCCATCGAGTACGCGGGGTACTCCTACGCCAACGAGCAGGTCATCGTCCGCATCACCGGGTAGCCGACACCCACCGAAGCCGGGGCGGCCACCGGGACCGGCGGCCGCGTCGGCTGACCGGGCTCAGGTGGCGTCGGAATCGATCGGTGGACGCTCCCCCGGACGCAGCCCGCCGCTCGGGATCGCCGGAGCCGTGGGCGGGTGGTCGTCGATGAGGTGGCGCCGCAGGGCTGTCCGGGGATCGAATTCGCGCAACGCTTGCAGGTCCTGCAGTGGCTTGCGCAGCTGCTGGAACTCCGGGCCCAGCTCGGCCTCCAGCTGCCGCTGGGCGCCGACGGCGAACTCGCGGGCCCGGCGCGCCGCACGGGCCGCCTGGCTCACCGCACCGGGTAACCGCTCGGGTCCGAGGATGAACAACGCCGCCGCGAGCAGGATGACCAGATGCTCCAGGCTGAGACCGAACACCGTGAGAACGTACCCGTCGCTCGCTTTGCGGACGCTGAGAACGGCGAACCGGAGCCTTCCCGCGCGGAAGGCTCCGGTTTCGCGTCCGCGCCAACGATGGCGGCGAGAAATTCGGCGAATTCGTCGCTACCCGGGGAACCCGGCCTGTCGCTGCTCGTTCACAGCCAGTCTCGTTTCTTGAACGAGACGTACAGGCCGACGGAAAGCACGAGGATCACCAGCGTGGAAGTCCAGAACCCGGCGGTCGTCTGGAACCCGGGGTAAGGCACGTTCTGCCCGTAGAACCCCGTGACCGCGGTCGGGATGGCGATGATCGCCGCCCAGCTGGTGACCTTCTTCATGATCGTGTTGAGCCGGTTGCCCTGGATGTTGAGCTGGGTTTCGCGGATCGTGGTGACCAGATCGCGCAGCGACTCGGTCCACTCCGAGGCGCGCAGCACGTGGTCGTAGACGTCCTGGAAGTACGGCTGCATCTCACCATCGACGATGCGCAGGTCGCGGCGCATGATCGCGTTGACGACCTCCCGCATCGGCAGCACGACCCGGCGCACCTGGACCAGGCTCTTGCGCAGGGCGAAGGAGCGCCGTTGCACGTCCGTGTACCGCGGCCGCTCGTCGAACACGAGATCTTCGAGGTGCTCGATCTGCTCGTCGAGGGACTGCACGACCTCGAAGTGACCGTCGACGACGTAGTCCAGCAGCCCGTGCAGCAGGAAGCCGACGCCGTTCTTGGCCAGTTCCCCGGCCGAGTCCCACCGCGCGACCACGGCGTCGATCGCGAAGTTCTCGTCCTTGCGCACGGTGACCAGAGCCTGGCCGGT
This sequence comes from Amycolatopsis sp. NPDC114478, assembly GCF_055633805.1. Lineage (NCBI taxonomy): Bacteria > Bacillati > Actinomycetota > Actinomycetes > Pseudonocardiales > Pseudonocardiaceae > Amycolatopsis > Amycolatopsis sp. NPDC114478. The sequence continues at coordinate 262,889 of NZ_JBVKDO010000009.1, forward strand.
GATGAACGCAGCCAGTTCGGAGACGACGAGGGTGCCGGTGGCGTCGTCCAGCTTCGCGGAATAGGCGGTCAGGAACGCGTGGGAGTCGTAGCGGTCGAGCTTGGCCCGCTGGTGCTCGTGCACGGCGTCCTCGACGGCGAGCGGGTGCAGGCCGAGCTCTTCGCTGATCGCCGCGAGATCGGCTTCGGTCGGGGCGCAGAAGTCCAGCCAGACGGTGGCCGCGGGGTCGGCGAGGTGGTCGGAGACCGCCGCGACCGGGAACCCTTCGGCTTCGAGCACGCCGTTGCGGTAGACGCGGGTGTGTGCCATGACCGTCCGCCGATCAGCGGCCCACCGCGCGGTCTCGCTCGGGCAAAATCAGGGGATCTGTCGTGGTGATCGGCACGTCGTCAACTCCGGGGTATGCCTGAGGGTTTCGTCGCACCCTTTCCGAAAACCGCTGTGAGGACGCTGAGCGCGGTCCGGTTCGGCCCTCTCGGCGTCCTCAGCGTCTTGCCAGGGGCGGGTGGTTATCTTCGCGAGAAGCTTCACTCACCCGAGGAGGGCCGGTCGTGTCCAGGTCGTCGTGTCCGGCCGGGTTCGCACTCCTGGCAGCGGCCGCGCTGATGACCGCTTGTTCGGCCGCGGCGCCACCCGCGCGGTTGTCGCCGCCGATTCCCGGCGACCCGCTGGACCTGAGCGCGTACGCACGCGACCCCTGTGCGCTGCTGCCCGCCGCTCAGCTGACTCGCTTCTTCGTCACCCGGCCCGGTACCGCGTCCGCCGGCGTCGACGGTCCGACGTGCTCCTGGACCCCGTCCGACACCTCGGCCCTGACGTACCGGGCGTCGGTCGGAGCGGGCGGTCTCGACGAGGTCTACCGCCGCCGGACCTCGTTCCCGGTGTTCGACGCGACGACGGTGCACAGCTACCCGGCCGTGCACGTCGAGACCGCCGCCGGGCACTGCCGCGTCGTCGTCGGCGTGACCGACAGCATGGTTCTCGACGTCGTCACCGACGCCCGGGACACCAAGCTCAACGCCTACGGCGATCCGTGCACCGAAGCGGACACCTTCGCCGGAGCCATCGTCGGCTACCAAGGTCACCGCGCTCCCTGATCCGCCAACCGAGAGAACGCCACCACGTCGGTTAACAGAGGGTAATTCACCGACATCTTCCTACCGAAGTAGGTGGTGACCATGGCTCGTGTGCGGGGACTCTTTGGACGTCCCCGTACCGGTTTTCCCTGGGAGTGCCTCATGATCACGTCCCTGCCCAGAATCCTGCTCACCGCCGGAATCACCACGGCCTCGGTGCTCGCACTGGCGGTGCCCGCTTCGGCGGCCCCGACCGCGGCGGCCTTGGCGTCGGCGAAAGCGACGCTCGACCGCGTGCACGACGTGCCCAACACCGCGTGGGGCATCGACCCGGCCACGCACCAGGTCGTCGTCACGATCTCCGACGCCGCGCACGGCGCCGGGATGGCCGGGCTGCGCTCGGCGATCGCGTCCCTCGGCTCGGCCGTGCGCGTCAAGCACACCGCCAAACCGCTGACGACCCAGGTCTACGACGGCGACGAGATCAGCACCGGCTCGATCATCTGCTCGGCCGGGTTCAACGTCACCAGCGGCGGCCAGCAGTACATCATCACCGCCGGCCACTGCACCCAAGGCGGCCCGTCCTGGCAGGGCATCGGCCCCTCGGTCGACTCCAGCTTCCCGGGTACCGACTACGGCCTGATCCGCAACGACTCCGGCGACGGCCCCGGCGCGGTCGACCTCTACGACGGCACCACCCAGCCGATCACCCAGGCCGGCGACGCCTACGTCGGCGAACAGGTCTGCAAGAGCGGCCGCACGACCGGACTGACCTGCGGCACGGTCAGCGCGCTCGACCAGACCGTCAACTACGGCAACGGCGACGTCGTCTACGGCCTCATCGAAACGAACGTCTACTCCGACCACGGCGACAGCGGCGGCGCTCTGTTCGACGGCAGCACCGCGCTGGGCACCGTGTCCGGCGGCGACAGCACCACCGACTACTTCCAGCCGGTCACCGCGGCGCTGAACGCCTACGGCGTCGGCCTCGCCTGATCCCTACGTCGAGGTCACGGTTCCCGGCCCGGCCGTGACGACGATCTGGTCGAGAAAAGCGCTGCCCGGCCCGCAATTCGCCTTCGCGTCGACTTCGGCGACCGTGACGGTCAGCGTGAAGGTGCCCCGGATCGCCCGGTACGCGCCGGTGCCCGAGCCCGCCACGATCGGCACCGGCGCGGTCGCGCGCACGGTACCCGAGCAGCTGCGGCGGTCCGGCGGGAACGTGCTCATCACGGCCGCGACCGCACGGTCCAGCTCGGCGACGTCGAGGCGGAACGTACCTTGCGACAGCGCCAGCAGGAGGTCGCTGTTGTGGTCCGGGTTGACCGTGCCGTTCGCATCCACGCTCACTGCCGCGCCGAAGTCCCCGATCCCGCCGGTGAGGATCACCGTCGACGCCGCCCCGTCGTTGTCGGTGTAGTCGACCAGGTTCACCGCGCTCCCGGCACCCGGGCCGGCCGGCTGCGGGGCGCCACCGAACTGGACGCCGGCCGCCGACGATACGCAGACCCCCGACACCAGCACCACGGTCACCGCGACCATGGCTGCGAACCGATTGCCTCTCATGAACATCTCCCCCAGTCGATGACGGACCTAGTCTCCTACGCGGAAACCCTTCGGGCATCGGGGATATCCCCGATGGCCGCCCTGAAAGTGCGGTGGCGCACGCTTCCGCGCCGGCTGCCCGTCGCCGCGGCCCTGCACTGTCCTCTTCGGACACTCGGGGGTCCACCCCCAGGGCGCGGAGCCGGCGTTTCCGGCCACGGTGGGCCCCGGCCGGTCGACCGGCGCCGCGGAGCCGCGCGTGGGTGGCGGGCCGAGGGCCGGCCACCCCGGCTATCGTGGTGCCGAACCGGGGAAAGGCGGGGTCCATGCGGCTGGTTCGGGTGTTCGCGGTCGCTTGCGTGCTGGCCTTGGCGCCGGTCGGGTGCGCGGCAGCTCCCGCCGGGCCGCCGGCCTCGACGTCGCCCACACGGGCCGCACCGCCGCCGAGCCAGTCGGCCCCGGTTTCCGCCTCGGCCGGGAACCCCGACCCGGCGAAGTTCGCTCCGCAGGTCACCGCGCGGGCCCGCGAAGCGGGCGTCGACCCGCAGCTGGTAATGGCGATCCTCTACAACGAGGACTACAAACCGCACGATCCCGAGCTCGAGCGGGCCTGGCAGAACCTGAAGCCGGACGCGGCGTTCGGGGTGGCGAACATGCACCGCGCGACGTTCGAGGAGACCCGCCGCGGCCGGCCGTTCGCGTCCCGGCAGTGGACGGAGCTGCCCGACGACCCGGATCTGGCCATCCAGGCCGAAGCCTGGTACCTGCACGACCTGGCCGCCCGGCTGCCCGCGAAACACAGCGGCGAGTACACCACCGGCGAACTGCTCGCCCTCGGCTACAACGCCGGGCCCGGGAACATGACGGCGTTCGCCCACGGAACCAAGCCCGGCGAGCAGGCCCGGACCTACCTGGAGAACCTGCGCGCGAACTGGCCGAAAGCCGGTGCGGCGGTGGGAAAGCGCTGACCCCGCCCCCGCCCGGAGCGGAGCAGCCCCGCTCCGGCAAGGGCGACCTGCTCCGCCTCGACGAACTCGGGTATCCGGAACTGGACCAGCGCGGCGCGGAGCTGCTGTTCCAGCTGTTCACCGGACGGAGGTACGCTCCAGCGTCGCCATCGCGAGCAACTCGGCCTACAGGCGAATGGGCCCGCACCTTCACCGATCGCCAGCTTGGCCCTGTATCGAAAATGCGGCCCGTACAACCGAGGTTCTCGTCGTGGGAGCCGGGCCGACCGCCCTGATCACCGCTGCGGCACTGACCCGCAAGGGCGTCAAGGTGCGCATCGTCGACGCTCAAACCCGGACCGCAGACAGGGAGCCGGGGCAAGGGCCTCCAGCCGCGCACGCTCGAACTCCTGGACGGCTTCGGCGCCGCCGGACGGTCGCGCCTGGTGATCCGGTACGTCGATCCCGACGGCACCGTGCACGAGCACGACATGACCAAAGGGATCGAGCCGACACCGACCACACCGTTCGCCCGCTCGATGATCCTCCCCCAGTGGCGGCTGGAAGATACCCTGCGTGACCTGCTCGCGGGCTGCGACGTCAGGGTCGAGTTCGGCACGAGCCTGGTCGGCATGCGGTCCGGCGATGACGACGTCGCCGTCGAACTCTCCTCGGGCGAGCGCTTGCGCGCCGGATGGCTGGTCGGCGCCGACGGCGGGTCCAGCACCGTCCGGAAGCTCGCGGGCGTGTCGTTCCTCGGGGTGACCCGCGAAGGAAAGCAGATGCTGCTCGGGGACTTCCGCCTCGACGGCATCGACCGCGACCGGTGGCACGCCCGTCGCCGATCCGGTGGTCAGCGCCTGTCGCTGTACCGCTGCCCGCGACCGATTCTTTCGTGCTCCAAGCCGAGGTCGGCGAGAGCGACGGCGACGTCGAGCCTACGGCCGCGGAGTCGTCACGCTCCGCGAAGCCCTCTGGACCTCGCGCTGGCGCTACAACGAGCGGATGGTCGACCGCTACCGCATCGGGCGCGTCCTGCTCGCCGGAGACGCCGCCCACGTCCACGCACCCGCGGGCGCCCAGGGCATGAACGCCGGCATCCACGACGGGATCAACCTCGGGTGGAAACTGGCCGCGGTCCTCAACGGCGCACCCGAGCCGCTGCTGGACACCTACGAGCAAGAACGGCTGCCGATGGCCGCAGCCGTCCTGAGCCTTTCCAAGGAGCTGCTGACGCGCTTCGCGCGGTTCGAGGACTCCGACCTCGATGCGATGTCCGGCCTGGGGATCACCTACCGCGGCGGCCCGCTCAGCCCACCCTGGGACGGCGCCGGCCCCCACCCCGGCGACCGCAACCCCGACGCGCTCTGCTCCCGGCCCGACGGGCACCCGGTGCGCCTGTTCGAGCTGCAGCGCGGCGGCGACTGGACGCTCTACCGGTTCGGCCTCGGCCCCTTTGCCCGACGTCGCCGGGGTCAACGCCTACTCGATCGGCTCCGACGCACACGACGACGAACTCATCCTGGTCCGCCCGGACGGACACATCGGACTGCGCGCCCAGGACGCAGCCGCCGTCACCGCGTACCTGGCCGCCGTGACGGCGCCTTCCGGACGCTTGAGGAGTACGCAATCGTCCACAGTGGACGGCCGCGCGCCATGGGATTACAACGCCGCGCGTGCATTCAGGGCCGGGACAGGCGTCGCCTCATCGGCGGGCGCTCAGGGCGCCGCGTTTGACGATACCGATCACTCCCGTCGCGACGAACAGGATCGCACCCACGATGACCAGCCAGAACAGTCCCTTGATCACGATTCCGAGCACGGCCAGTACCGCCCAGACGACCAGCAGCCCGATCAGCAACCCCATGACCACTCCTTTCGACGCCGACTTCGAACGAAACGATGTATACCCACCGTCCGGCGCTTCACGCTCGGCACGGCGGACACGTTCTCAGCGTCTTCACAGGAGACACCACGGAGGCAGGCCGAGCGTTCACCACTCGGCCTGCCGAGTTTCCGGGACACGAACCGGAAATCGTTACAGGTGGTAGAAGTCGCTGTAGTGGTCGGGTGAGTACCAGACCTCGCCGGTGTTCAGGTCGACCACGATCCGGTAGGCGTCCCGGTGCGCACCGCACGTCCGCGGGTAGACGTCGTACTCCTGGAACGAGTCTCCGCCGGGCAGCTGCCCGTCGTTGTTGTAATAGGTGCCGCCGGCGAAGTTGCACTGCCCGTTCGGCCAGTCGTACCACCCTCGGCTGCCCGGGTAGCCATCGGACTGCCAGATCGAATTCGCCGACCTCGCGGCGGAGCATCCCGAGATGGTGCACGAGTCGTACGTGGAGGCCATCGCCGTTGTGGTGGCCGAAGAAATGCCCGCCGTCGACGCGATGACACCGGCCAGCACGCCGAGCCGCATCGCCCACGACCGCCTAGAACGCAACCGATTCCGCACAAGTCCTCCTTGCCCGAGCTACCAATGAGAGAGAAACCTCGATGATGGTGACTTTTCGATCTCCCGCAGACTAGGAAAATCATCGCCAAATGTGAATGAACTTCAGTAGGAACTCCGGCAAGAACCACAAACCACCCAGGCCGAGTGCGCCGCTCGAGGGAGCAGGCATTGCGTCGACGTCTTGCGCAGGCGCCAGACTCGAAGGGTCGATGAGGCCCGCCGCTCAGGTTGTCGACGGGGGCGAGTCCGAGGCATCGCCGGCCGTTGCGGGCGGACCCAGCGGGCGAGCACGACCAGCAAGGCCAGCTCGAGGGCTGCCACCGCCCGCTCCACCAACCCGGTCGCCACGGTCGGCAGGTGCCCGCCGAGCACGACGTCAGCGGTGAACGGAATGATGAACGGCAGGAAGAACGGGATCGTGGCCAGCGCCAGGCGCCGCGACCACGCCGCCGACCGCCGCCAGCTCGGCTCGTGACGGTGGCGGCGCCCCAGCAGCCAGCCCGCCAGCGGCAGGCTCACGCACGAGATCGCGGTGGCACCCAGGTGGGCCTTGCCGGTCGCGGTCACCGCGCCGCCCTGTGGATCCTTGCTGAACACCGCGACCGCCAGCACGCTCAGGCACCACACCACCATCGCCGACATCGCCGGCCGGCACACCAGCACCCGGCGGCGGTACAGCACCGCCAGCACCACGGCCGACCCGGCGGCGATCAGCACCAGCGCCGTATCCCACATCCACCAGCCAGGGCACCACGCGTAGTCCGACAACATCCCGGTCATGGGGTTGATCGGTCCCCACCGAGGGTCCACGTGCAACACCGTCAGCAGCCCGCCCGCGACGGCGAACACGACCTGCGCGGTCACCATCCCCACTCGGCAGCGGCGCCCGGCGAACAGGGCGAGCAGAGACGACGACGGTACAAGCAAGGACACAGCTCGGAGCTCCTCGTGAACGCTCAGTTGACGCAGGGGATGCCGCTGCCGTCGACCGTGCCGCCCTGCGGCCCGGCGGCCGGAGGAGGTTCCGGTCCGGCCGGCGTCGAGGCTGAGGCGGGGACGCCGGGTGGGGCGTCGGCGCCGTGCGGGCCGAGCGTGGCCGGCAGGGCGAAGCCGGTGCCGAGGGTGATCCGGACGTGTCCCTTCGGCAGATGGCTGTCGGCCGCGACCGGCAGCCCGCCCAGCAGTGCCGCCGCCGCGGCGGCGTCGTTCTGCGCGCCCGCGCCGTAGGCGACAGCCGATGCGGCGGGAGCGGCGCTGGTCCGCTCGCCGGCGCGGAACCCGTAGGGCGTCAACGCCTGCGTCACGGCCGCGGCGAGGCCGGTCTTGCCGGTGGTGTTGCGGACGTCGATCGTGGCCGACGCCTTCACCTGCGGCGTCGCCGGTGGCGGGGCGGCGATGCCGAAGGCGGTGCGCACGGCGGCCCGCACCTGTTCGGTGTCGACCTTGTTCACGTCCTGGCCGTTGACCTTCTCGTACCCGGCGATCGGCAGCGTGGTGAACTCGAGGTTGCCGCCGGTGAGGTTCTTCGCCTGCTGCGCGAAGGACAGGATGTCCCACCCGGCGGAGATCACCACGTCCTTCTTCGCCGTGTCGATCAGGTCCTGCAGCTTGCCCAGGTCGGTGAAGGTGCCCGCGCTGCGCAGCTTGTGCGCCGCGGAGGCGATGAAGGCCTGCTGACGGTGGGTGCGATCGAGGTCGCCGTTGTCCAGGCCGTGCCGCTGCCGCACGAACGACAGCGCCTGCGACCCGTTGAGCGTCTGGTGCCCGGCCGGGAAGTCCGCGCCCGAGTAGCTGTCCTTGACAGCGTGGTTGAGACACACCTCGATCCCGCCGAGCGCGGTGGCCAGGTCGAAGAACCCGGCGAGGTTGATCTCGGCGAACCGGTCGATCGGCACGTCCAGGAAGCTCCGGACGGTCTCGAGTGTCTTCTTCCGGCCGGCTTCGCGGCCCTTGTGCTCCAGCTCCGCCTTGTCGGTGACGCCTTGCTTGGCCAGGTCCTGCTCGGCGTAGAACTTCGCCAGCCCGTAGGCCTCTTTGATCTTCGCGTGGGTGTAGCCGGGAAGGCCCTGCACCGGGACGTAGTCGTCGCGGGGGATCGAGACCGCCGAGACCTTGCTGCCGTCGCCGGGGATGTGCATGAGGATCAGCGTGTTGGTGTTGTAGCCGCCCTCGGTGCCGTCGCCGGCGTGCAGCTGGTCCAGGATCTCCTTGGGCAGCTGGTTGCCGTTCTGGTCCTTGCGCGAATCCAGGCCGATCAACAGGATGTTCTGATCCTGGCCGGTGGATTTCGGCCCGTCCGTCCCCAGCGCGTCGGAGGTGTTCAGGCCGTCGACGAGGCTGGTCAACATCGTCGAGGCCACCCCGGTGCCGGTCAGCACCAGCAGCGACGCCAGCCCGACCGCGACCCGGCCCGCGACCAAGGCCGGACGCCGACGGCGGCGTGCCGCGGCCGCGGGCACGGGAGCGGTGCGGACCGTGCGAGCTTCCCGGTCCACGCGATGCTCAGCCGCTACGGGAGGTCCGGCGGCCGGCCATGGCGGAGCGGGGCGACGACGGGCGGGCGGAACGGGCGGCGTCCGACGCTGCTCGTGATCCACTCTCCACCCCCATCACCGTCCACGGAGCCCACCTCCGCCCGGCCGGCACTCTTCGGTGCGCCGCGCGCGACGCCCCTGCCCAGGGACCCGTGCCGCGTGCGGCGCGTCGCGACCGTACCGGGAAGATCCTGAGGGTTTGATGAGTGAGGGAACCGTGAGTTGCCGGGAACCGGAGTCCGGAAAGGACACTGGTGACATCTCCGGCAACGGACAACGCCTCGGCGGCCGAACACGGCGCTCTCTCAACGTCTTCTCAATGACTCCATCGCACACTGGGGAAGTGGCTGTGGTGAACGAGTTCCGGCGGTGGGCCGCGCTGGTGTCGGCTACCGGGCTCGCCGCGGGCCTGCTCACCGGATGCGGTGCGGCACCTGGCACGAACTCGGCGATCGCCCGCCGCGACTGCGGCTCCGGCCAGCGTCCCGCGCCGATCGTGCTGCGGGTCGCATCTCCCCGAGCCGACCTGTGTTTCGGCGGCGGCGTCGGTGCCGTGACCATCCCGGGCACCTTGGTCACCGTGTTCGAGTCCGGTGACTACACGGCTTGCGTCGGCCGGGAAGCCGTGAGCACCTGCCTGGACCCCGGACACCGCGTCACCCTCGACACGACGATCACCGACGTCGGGATCTGCCCGGACGGCGACTGGTCAGGATGTCTGGACCGGCTACCACCGCGGTGATCGGCCGAGCCATCCGATTTCCGGCATCACCGTGATGGGGCCGGCGGTGTGCCCGGGACGCTGACCAGCACGGTGTGCGCGTCGGCCAAGGGCGCCTGGCGTGGCGGTGGTGCCGCGGGGCGGGGCGTGGGCCGCCGAGCCGTGTCGGAAATCCGCAGCAGCAGCGCCACGAGGATGTAGTTCGCGAGCAGTGACGAGCCGCCCTTGGACAGGAACGGGGCGGTGATCCCCGTTTCCGGGATCAGCTTCGTGACCCCGCCGACGACCACGAAGATCTGCATCACGACCGCGAAGGACAAGCCGACACCGAGCAGCTTCCCGAAGGTGTCCCGTACCGCCAGCGCGGCCCGCATGCCGCGCATCGCGAGGAGCAGGTAGATCATCAGGATCGCCGCGAGACCGACGAACCCGAGCTCCTCGCCGATCGCCGCGGTGATGAAGTCGGTGCTCGCCTCGGGCACCATGTCCGGCCGGCCCGCCCCCAGGCCGGTGCCGCCGACGCCGCCGGTCGCGATCCCGAACAGTCCTTGGGCCAGCTGGTAGCCCCCGCCGGGCTGGTCGTAGGTGGCCAGTGGGTCGATCCAGTTCGCCACGCGCTGGCGGACGTGGTTGAACAGCAGGTACGCGAGCACACAGCCGGCGGCGAACACGACGAGCCCGAACCCGACCCAGATCCCGCGCTCGGTGGCGACGTAGATCAGCACGAGCACGATCCCGAAGAACAGCAACGCCGCCCCGAGCTCCTTTTCGAAGGCCAGGACGCCCATGCAGCCCAGCGCGGCGATCAGGATCGGGCCGAGGTCGCGGGCGCGCGGAAGCTCGATGCCGAACACTTTCTTGCCCGCCGACATGAACACTTCCCGCTTCGCCACGAGGAACGACGCGAAGAACACGAGCAGCAGGATCTTGGCGAACTCGCCGGGCTGGATCGACAACGGGCCGAGCTTGATCCACACCTTCGCCCCGTTCACCTCCGAGATCGCGCTGGGCAGTACGGCCGGCAGCGCGACGGCGACGATCCCGGCCAGGCCCGCGGTGTACCCGAACCGGGCCAGCCGCCGATGGTCCTTGACCACGATCAGCACGAGCAGGAACAGCGCCAGCGCGAGGACGGTCCACAGGACCTGCTTCGGCGCCTCGGCCGCGAAGGTGTCGTTGTTCTGGACGGCTTTCGCGGCCTGCGCCAGGTCGATCCGGTAGATCATCACCAGGCCGATCCCGTTGAGCAGGGCCGTGCACGGCAGGATGAGCGGGTCGGCGTGCGGTGCCCACCGGCGGGTCGCGAAGTGCGCGACCGCGAAGATGGCGAAGTACCCGAGCCCGTACCACAGCACGCTCAGGGTCAGTTCGTGGTCCTGGTTGCTCTCCACCAGAACGAAAGCGAACACCACGATGACGGTGGCGAAGGCGAGCATCACCAGCTCGGTACCGCGGCGCGTCATGGACGGCTGGGACGGCGCTTCGGGCGGCACGCCCGTCACCGTCCTCTTCGGACGGAGAATCATCGATCCCGACAACCTCACCGGAGCCAGCGGATGTGCTGTCCTGTGTGGACACACTTGAGCGGCCCGGGCACACCGGCATCGTCACGAAGGACAACGGACAGCCGGAGCCGAGCTGTTCCCGATGCTATTCACCGTTCGCTGGCAAATCGCTGAGAAGCCTGGTGACGCTGCCCCCGTCAGATCAGCTTGCACGGAATGTCGGCGTTCTCGTCGAGGTGATGAGAGGCGCAGACACGGTGGTACCCGTCGGCGACGAGGAGGTTGTCGGCGGTCTCCAAGCCCGGATGGCCGTGTCCGCGCACGAGCAGGACCGGCGAGAGGGCCTTGCCCTTCTTGACCTTGGCCAGGTCCTTGGCGACGTGGACGTTGTCCGCGTCCAGCAGCTCCAGGCGGCCGGCCCGCAAGATGTCCTTGGCCTTGCGGTGGGTCAGCTCGGCTTGCCGGAGTTCCTCGACCAGACGGGCGGCCGTCCGTTCGTCGGTGACCAGCGTCAGGTAGTCGAGAGCGGCCGGGTAGTCGTGCTCGTCGGGTTCGGTTTTCCAGTGTTCCTTCACGCGGACCTCCGTTGTTGCGTGCTGTTGCGGGTAGCGGACCGCGCGGCCCACCCGGTCACCGCGACGCTGACCAAAGCGGCGGCCAGCATCGCGCCACCCTCGCCCGGAGCGAGCAGGTGCTCGTGGTTCCCGATGGTGACGGCCGCGACCGGGACCCCGAGCTGCGCACCGGCGAGCACCGCCAGTGACAGCGGCTGGCCGAGCACGCGGGTCGCGCCGTGCACGACGACCGTGCCGATGGCGAGCAGCGCCGCGAGCGCCAGCATCTCCGGGTGCCGGCCGAGCGCGCGCAGGTCGAGCGAAGCGCCGAGCCAGACGAAGAACACCGGGCCGAGGAATCCGTCGGTCACCCCGAACAACTGCTTGGCCAGCCGCCGGGGCTCGCCCACGGCGGCCAACGCCAGCCCGGCCACGAATCCCGCGAGCATCACCGACACGCCGACGAGCTGGGCCAGCCCGGCCAGCCCGAACAGCACGATCAACGCGATCCGCAGCTCGAGCCCGAAATGCCGGGTCTTGCTCAGCTCGTGCGCCCGCTCCACCAGTCCGTCGGCGTGCAGCCGGCGCAGCACGAGGAACCAGACGGCGCCGGCCGCGATCACGGCGAGCGCGCCCAGTGCCGCGTGACCGGCCCGAGCGGGATCCTCCGCCAGCGGCAGGGCGACGATGCACGCGGTGTCCGCGATCGCGACCTGCACGATCATCGCGATCACCGGCGGCGTGCCCAGTTTCGCCTCGTCGATCACCGGCATCACCAGAGCTGCCGAGCTGGAAGCGAGCAGAACCGCGTAGAGCAGGCCGTGCCCGGTGCCGACCAGCGCGGCCACCCCGAGTCCGGCCGGCACCGACAGGATGCCGACGACCACGGCGAGCAGCGCGCCCCGGCCGCTCGCGACGCGCAGCGCCGAGTCACGCAGCGGCACGTGACTGCCGGCAACCAGCATGACGAGCGCGAAGCCGGCGGAAGCGACGAAGGAAAGGATCGGGTCGTCGGCGTTCACCCAGCCGGCGCCGGTGTGCCCGACCGCCACGCCCAACAGGATCTCCCCGACCACGATCGGGACCCGGGCGCGTCGCGACGCCGCCAGCAGCGGACCGGCGAGTCCGGCCAGCAGGACCAGCGCCAGCGTGGACAGGTTCATCGGCGGGCTCCTTCCGAACCTCGTCAGTGTCGCCACGCCGGGCCGGAACCGCCACTTCACGCGGGAGGCGGACGCTCGCGGCGGTTCGAGGCGCCGCGCGTTCAGCTCACACCGGCAGGGTCATGCTGCGACGCGCTGGGCGAACATCGGCGGAGCCACCGTGAGCGGCGAAGAGCACCAGCAATCCGAGTACGCCGAGCACGACGTGGTCGGAGGCGAGGCAAACGACGCACAGCACCGTCCACACGGCAAGCCTCATGCCCCACAGTCCACTTCGGACATAACGCGCTCCTCACGGCTATCCCCCCGGAGAACAACCGTCCGCGCGTGCGGGCGTGAGCCGTCCCGAGACGCGCGATGCTATCCGCCTGACGCTGGCAAAACGCTGAGAACCCCAGCCCGCGCGCACTACCGGGGCGGCCGTCCGCCGCCTCGCTCGCCGATGGGCACAACCGGGCGACGATCGGTCCGCCCACGCCGCCGCCGCTCGTTTCGCGGCGGGTCGCGCGGGACCGACGGCCGCGCCGAGGCCCCCGGCGTGGGCAGGCGCAGGAGCCGGCCGAGGCGGCCCGGACCCAGGTGCGTCAGGTCCGCCACGGCTTCCGGCTCGTGCCGGGCGCAGTGAGCGAGGAGGCCGAACAGGAACATCGTGACCACCAGCGAAGTTCCACCGTAGGAGACCAACGGGAGCGTGACACCGGTCACCGGCAGCACGTCGACCACGTAGCCGATGTTGATGGCCGCCTGAGTCACCAGGAGAACCGTGATCGTGGCGGCGACCATCCGGTTCCACGGGTCGCGATTGCGGGTGGCGATCCGGAAGCCCACCACCGCCAGCGCCCCGAAGAGCACGAGGACGACCACGCACCCCACGAAGCCGAGTTCTTCACCGATGAGCGCGAAGATGAAGTCGTTCTGGACGTCCGGCAGGTACTTCCACTTCGACGCGCCCTGCCCCAGTCCCACGCCGAACAGGCCGCCGTCGGCGAGCGCGTACTCCGCCTGCAGCGCCTGATAGCCCGAACCCGACGAGTCGGTTCCGTCGGACACGAACGACAGCACCCGGGCCAGCCGGTACTGCGCGGCCACGGCCAGCACGACCACCCCCACCCCAGCCCCGAGCAGCAACGCCGCGAACAACCGCTTCGGCGCGCCGGCGAACCACAGCAGAGCCATCAGGACGATCCCGAGCGTGATCGTGCCACTGAAGTTCGGCTGGGCCATCACCAGCGCGAACATCAGCAGCGCGGCCGGAACCACCGGCACCAGGAGATGTCGCCAGTACCGCAGCACTCGGGCCTTCGTCACCAGGATGTGCGCTCCCCACAGGATGAGGGCGACCTTGGCGATCTCGACGGGCTGCACCGACAGCGGACCGAAGGAGAACCAGCGCCGGGCCCCCTCGGCCAGCGTCCCGAGCGGCGTGACCACCAGCACCAGCAGGACCAGCGCCCCGACCATCACCGTCGGCGATACCCGCCTGATCGCCGGCAAAGGCAGCCGCAACCCCGCCCACAACGCGACGAGCCCCGCGGCGATGGAGGCGAGGTGCCGGTAGAACGTGCCGTAGACACTCCCCCCGGCGTGCGGGTCGTACGCCGACGCCGAGGACGCCGACAGCACCATCACCGCGCCGAGCAACGTCAGCAGACCGCACAGGCACAACACCAGGTGGAACGACGCCAGCGGACGGGAAAGCCACCCGAACACCGCCGCGTGCAGCCGAGCACCCCGGCCACCGCTCACCTCGGCTGTCACATCCGCCACCCTGCTGTCGATCGATTCCCGTCGGCCCGGCATGGGAATTCCATTGAGAGGCTCTCAGATGTGTCCTGATAGGACACTGAGAGGCGACGGCCTCAGGCACCCCGGGTACGGCGCGTCCGGGGCGTACTGGCGCGGAGTTCCTGGTGGTGCCGGATGGCGAGCTGGACGATGTCGGCGACCTGGGGGTCGTCGATGGAATGGATCTGGTGCTTGCCGTGGCGGCGGGCGCGGACGAGGCCGGCGAGTTTGAGCTTGCCGAGGTGGTGGCTGACGGTGGCGACGCTCTGGCCGGTTTCGTCGGCGAGGGTCCCGACGTCGCGGTCGCCCTGAGCGAGCAGCCACAGCAGGTGCAGCCGAACGGTGGCCGACAGCAGGCCGAAGGTGGTCGCGGCGTCCTGGAGCAGATCGGGCGGCAGCGCGTCGGGGTCGGGTGGGGCAGGCACGGGGTACATCCTCTCGAGTGTCCCCATAGGGTGACGTAAGGACGGTCACTTCGACAAGTGTTTGACTGTTCGTGTCGGGGTGGGGTGTACTGGTGCCCGGTCGGCGCCCGCCGGGTGCTGCGGCCTGTCGTGTGGAGGGAGGTGAGCCGGGTGACCGGCGAAGGAAGTAGTCGCCACGACCGCGGGGACGTCCGGCCCTCCCCGGCCACGCCGGGGTAAGTCCGGTGGTCCGCGTGGTCGTGCCGCTGTCGTCTCGTACAGCTGTGCCCTCGATGGACAGGACCTCCCCATGACGCGTTCCCCCGGCGTGCCGCCCGAACTGGGCGACGCGCCCGTGATCACGGTCTTCCAGCGGCTCGAAAGCTCGCCGAAGGGCCTCACCGAAGCCGAGGCCGCCGACCGGCTGCGCCGCTTCGGTGACAACCGCCTCGATCCCGCTGTCGCGACGGGAGTGGTCAAGCGCGGATGGGTTGCGGCCCGCAGCCCGTTCGTGGCGCTGCTGGCCGGCTTCGGTGTGGTCTTCGCGGTGGTCGGCGACCTCCGCGGCGGCGTGACCGTGGCGGTGATAGTGGCGCTGAACGTGCTGCTGCGGTTCTGGCAGCAGGCGCGGTCCGAGCGGGCGGTCGGTGCCGTGCGGGCCAGGGTCAGCACGACGGTCACCGTCCGGCGCCGGGCCGGCGAGGGCTTCCCGGGCGCCGAGCGTGAGGTGCCGGCGGCCGACCTCGTCCCCGGCGACCTGGTGCTGCTCGGCCCGGGCGACGTGGTGGCCGCGGACGTCCGGGTGGTCGCGGCCGCGGACCTGGTCGTGGACCAGTCGGCGTTGTCCGGCGAGGCGCTGCCGGTGGCGAAGCGGGCGCCCACACCGCGTCGAGGACGGCCGGCGTCGCCGCCGGATCTCGTGGACGCGCCGGCGGTCGTGCTCGCCGGGACGTCGGTGGTCGGCGGTACCGCGACCGCGGTCGTGGTCGCCACCGGCGCCGGGACGTACTTCGGTTCCCTGGCCACGCAGGCGGCGGCGCCGCGCGCCGAATCCAGCTTCGACCACGGCGTCCGCCGCGTGGGCTGGACGCTGGTGCGGTTCATGCTGGTGATGGTGCCGATCGTGCTCGTGGTCAACGGCACGGTCACCGGGAACTGGGCGCAGGCGGCGATGTTCGCGGTCGCCGTTGCGGTCGGCCTGACGCCGGAGATGCTGCCGGTGATCGTCACGACCAACCTGGCCCGCGGCGCGGCCGCGTTGTCGCACCGGAAGGTGATCGTCAAGCGGCTCAACGCGATCCAGGACCTGGCCGCGATGGACGTGCTGTGCGTGGACAAGACCGGCACCCTGACCCAGGACCGCGTCGCCTTCGCGCACAGCATCGACTCCGGCGGCCGCCCGGACGGCGAAGCCGCCGAGTACGCCTACCTCGCGGTGCACTTCCAGGCCGACCAGCGCGACCGGCTCGACGAGGCGATCGTCGCGCAGCTCGCCGAGCCGGACGACGACCTCGTGACCGACGCGCTGTTCACCAAGGTCGACGAGCTGGGCTTCGACCACGCGCGCCGCCGCGCGACCGTGGTCGTCCACCGCGCGGGCGCCCACATCGTGGTCACCAAGGGGGATCCGGACGAGATCCTGCCCCGCTGCGGCCACGCCCGCCGCGCCGGTGAAGTCGCCGAGCTGACCGACGCGGCCCGGGCCGAAGTGACGGACCTCGTCCGGGCCCACACCGAGCACGGCATGCGGCTGCTGGCCGTCGCCGCCCGCGAACGCCCGGCCCGGCCCGGCCGCTACACCGAGGACGACGAGACCGCGCTGGTCCTGGTCGGCTTCATCGGGTTCGTCGACCCGGTCCGCGACGGCGCGAGCGAGGCCGTCCGGACGCTGTCCGGGCACGGGATCACGGTGAAGATCCTGACCGGCGACAACCGCCACGCCGCGGCGCGCGTGGCGGAACAGGTCGGGGTCCCGGTCGGGGAGGTCGTGCTCGGCAGCGACGTCGAGCGGGCTGACGACGCCGATCTGCGAGTGCTGACCGAGCGTACGACGGTGTTCGCCAAGCTCGCCCCCGCGCACAAGGCCCGGATCGTGGCGGCTTTGCGAGCGCAGGGCCGGGCGGTCGGGTTCATCGGTGACGGCGTCAACGACGTCACCGCGCTGCGCACCGCCGACGTCGGCATCGCCCCCGACACCGCGACCGACGCGGCGAAGAACGCCGCCGACCTGGTGATGCTGGAGCGCGACCTCGGCGTGCTCGCCCGCGGCGTGGTCGAGGGCCGCCGCACGCTGGGCAACACGCTGAAGTACGTCAACATCACCGCCGCGTCGAACTTCGGGAACGTGCTGACCGTGCTCGCGGCGAGCGCGTTCCTGCCGTTCCTCCCGATCCTGCCGATCCAGCTCGTGGTCGCGAACCTGCTCTACGACCTCGCCCAGCTCGCGCTGGCCTGGGATCGCGTCGACGAGGAGTACCTGAGCGCGCCACGGCGCTGGGACGCGCGCGGGCTGACCCGGTTCATGCTCGTGTTCGGCCCGCTGAGCTCCGTCTTCGACCTCTCGACGTTCGCGGTGCTGTGGTGGGTGTTCGGTGCCGGCGCCGACCCGCTGCTGTTCCAGACGGGCTGGTTCGCCGAAAGCCTGCTCTCCCAGCTTCTGGTGGTGCTGGTCCTGCGCGGCCGGGCCGGGTTCGCGCGGGGCGCTCGTCCTGCTCGCGTGGTCGTGGCCGCGGCGGCGGGTGCCGGGCTGACCGGGCTGCTGCTGCCGTTGTCGCCCCTGGCCGGGCCGCTGCGCCTGCACCAGCTGCCCGGCGGCTACCTGCTGTGGCTCGTCCTCGTCCTGGTGGCGTACGCCGTGGCCGCGCAGCTGGCCAAACGGCTCTACGGCCGCCGCCCCGCCTGGTGGTAACCACCCTTTCCGCCTACCTGAACGAGAGTGAGCGCAGGATGACGACTGCGGAGATGCTGCTGCGCCTGGGCAGTGGTGTCGGGCTGGGCACGGTGATCGGCTTCGAGCGCCAGTACCGGGCCCGGATGGCCGGGTTGCGCACCAACGCGCTGGTCGCGGCCGGGGCGACGCTGTTCGTGCTGCTGTCCGCCCACGGGTTCACCGGCGCGGGCGCCGATCCGACGCGGGTGGCGGCGCAGATCGTGTCCGGGATCGGGTTCCTCGGCGCCGGGGTGATCCTGCGTGAGGGCCTGACCGTGCGGGGCCTGAACACCGCGGCGACCCTGTGGTGCTCGGCGGCGGTGGGATCGCTCGCCGGCACCGGGCTGTACGTCGAGGCGACGGCGGGCACGGTCGTCGTGGTGGCGGTGAACGTGGCGCTGCGCCCGCTCGGGCGCGCGGTCGATCGCCGGCCGGACACCCGCGCCGAAACTCCCGCCACCTACACCTTTCGCGCGGTGACCCGCGACGACGCCGAGGCACACGTGCGCACCCTGCTCGTGCAGTCGTTGTCGCGCACGGATTTCGCGCTGCGGTCCATCGAAAGCCTCAACGCCGCCCACGACGGCCAAGTGGAGGTGCGCGCGGACCTGTCGGCCGAGCAGCGCGACGACAAGCAGATGGAGTCGGCGGTGTCCCGGCTGTCCCTGGAGCCCTCGGTGACCAGCGTCCGCTGGCAGGTCACCACCCCCGACCACGACGACACCGAGGACAGGTGAACCATGTCCTTGCTGCGAACCTTCCCGACCAAGGGCGTGCTCGCGCGACCGCGGCGCACCCTCGCCGACGTCGCGGTGTTCCTCGGCGCTGCCGCGCTGCTGTGGCTGGTGGTGCGCCTGGCGCACGGTGCCGCCGGTCCGTGGACACCGGCCACCGCACCGTCCACAGTGTCCACCGATCCGGCCGAACTCCCCTACTACGCCGGGCGTTCGCTGCTGCGGATGTTCCTCGCGCTGGTGGCGTCGGTGGTCTTCACCTTCGTCTACGCGACGGCCGCCGCCCGGCTGCGGCGCGCGGAGAAGGTGCTGCTGCCGGCGCTGGACATCCTGCAGTCGGTGCCGATCCTCGGCTTCCTGTCGGTGACGATCACCGGGTTCATCGCCCTGTTCCCCGGTTCGGAGCTGGGCCTGGAGTGTGCGTCGATCTTCGCGATCTTCACTTCCCAGGCCTGGAACCTGACCTTCGCGTTCTACCACTCGCTGATCTCCCAGCCGCGCGAGCTGGACGAGGCCGCCCGCGACCTGCGGCTCTCGCGGTGGCAGCGGTTCTGGCGGGTGGACGTGCCGAGCGGGATGATCCCGCTGGTCTGGAACGGGATGATGAGCTTCGGCGGCGGCTGGTTCTTCCTCACCGCCTCCGAGGCCCTCAGCGTCGACAACCATTCCTACGCCCTGCCCGGCATCGGCGCCTACGTCGCCGCCGCCTCCGACGAGGGCGCCCTGGGCAAGGTGCTGCTCGCCATCGCCGTCATGATCGTCATGGTGGTCGGGGTCAACGTGCTGTTCTGGCGACCGCTGACCGCCTGGTCCGAACGATTCCGGATCGAATACTCCGAGGCCGCCCAGGCGCCCCGGAGTCTCACCTTGGACCTGCTGCGCCGCTCCCGGGTCCCGGCCCTGCTGCGCCGGGTGTTCGGGCCGCTGGTGCACCCGATCGACCGGGCGATGGCCCGGTTCGGGCTCGCCGAACACCCGCTGCGGGTCTCGCCGGTGCGCCGCCGGGCCGGGGACGTCGTGTTCGCCGCGGCGGTGCTCGCGCTGATCGCCTACGGCTTGGTCCGGATGGTCACCTTCATCGCCGGCACCGCCGGGTTCGGCGAGGTCGCCCACGCCCTGCTGCTCGGGCTGATCACCTTCGCCCGGGTGCTCGTGCTGGTCGCGGCCGCGACGCTGGTGTGGGTGCCGGTCGGGGTGTGGATCGGGCTCGACCCCAGGGTGTCCCGGCTGGCCCAGCCGGTCGTGCAGGTGCTCGCGTCGTTCCCGGCGAACTTCCTGTTCCCGCTCATCACCGCCGTCCTCGTCGCGACCGGGATCTCGCTGAACTGGGGCGGCATCCTGCTCATGTCCCTGGGGGCGCAGTGGTACATCTTGTTCAACGTGATCGCCGGGGCCAGCGCGGTCCCCAACGACCTGCGCGAAGCCGCCGCCAACCTGGGGCTCCCGCGGAAGCTGTGGTGGCGCAGGCTGGTCCTGCCGGCGATCTTCCCCAGCTACGTCACCGGCGGCATCACCGCCGCCGGCGGTGCGTGGAACGCCTCCATCGTCGCCGAAGTCGTCTCCTACCACGGGCTCACCCTCACCGCGACCGGACTCGGTGCCTACATCAAGGACGCCACCAGCGCCGGGAACGCCGGACAGATCCTGATCGGTGTCGCGGTGATGAGCCTCTACGTCGTCGGCCTCAACCGGCTGTTCTGGCGGCGCCTGTACGCCCTGGCCGAACGCCGCTTCTCCCTGTCCTGAAACGAGGTTCCCCCGTGTCCCGCTCCGAAGTTCTCGTCGCCGTCGAGAAGGTCAGCAAGAGTTTCACCGGGCCGGCCGGCGATGAGCTGCGCGTGCTCGACGACATCACCCTCGACCTGCGCGCCGGCGAGATCGTCGCGCTGCTCGGCCGGTCCGGGTCCGGCAAGTCCACCCTGCTGCGCACCATCGCCGGGCTGATCGGCCCCACCAGCGGGTCGGTCCGCTACCGCGGCACCGACCTCAACGGCGCCAACCCCGGCACCGCCATGGTCTTCCAGACCTTCGCGCTCATGCCCTGGCTGACCGTCCAGGACAACGTCGAACTCGGCCTCGCCGCCCGAGGGATCCCGCCTGCACAACGCCGGGAACGCGCGCTCAAAGCCATCGACATGATCGGCCTCGACGGCTTCGAATCGGCCTACCCCAAAGAACTCTCCGGCGGCATGCGCCAGCGCGTCGGGTTCGCCCGCGCCCTGGTTCTCGAACCGGACGTGCTGCTGATGGACGAGCCGTTCTCCGCCCTCGACGTCCTCACCGCCGAAAACCTCCGCACCGAGCTCATGACACTCTGGGCGCAGGACGGCTTCCCCACCAAGGCGATCTGCATCGTCACCCACAACATCGAAGAAGCCGTCCAGCTCGCCGACCGCGTCGTCGTCCTCGGCGCCAACCCCGGCCACATCCGCGCCGAGGTCACCGTCGGCCTCCCCCGCCCCCGCGACCGCAGGACCCCGGCCTTCGAAGCCCTCGTCGACCAGCTCTACGACCTGCTCACCGGCCGCGAACCCGGGGAGACCGTGCCCGAACCCACCCAAGCCACCCCCACCGCGCGCCCCCTGCCGGCCGCGTCCGTCGGCGGGCTCGCCGGGCTCGTCGAGATCGTCTACGCCCGCGGCGGCCGCGCGGACCTGCCCGACATCGCCGCCGAAATCGGCTTCGAAGTCGACGACCTGCTTCCGCTGGTCGACGCCGCCGCCATGCTCGACTTCCTGTTCGTCGCCGGCGGCGACCTGCACCTCACCCCGGCCGGGGAAACGTTCACCACCGCCGACATCCAGGACAGCAAGAAGATCTTCGCCGAACAGGCTCGCGATCGCGCGCCCCTGGTGCGCACCATCCACAAGGCGCTGGCCGCCAGCGCCGACGGGAACCTGCGGGCCGGGTTCTTCCTCGACCTGCTCCGCCGCGGCTTCTCCCCCGAGGACGCCCAGCAGCAGCTCAACACCGCCATCGACTGGGGCCGCTACGCGGAACTGTTCGACTACGACACCGACACCGGCCAGATCACCCTCGACCCGGCCCACTGGGCAGCGACGGCCGCACATCGGGCATCCGCATGAGAACCGGACGGCCCGCCCCGAACCGGCACCGGGCGAGCCGACGCCGTGCCACCCTGGATGCCGGGCGGCGTCGAGAGGAGACCACCGTGCGGATCGCCGCGATCACGCTCACCGCGGGCGCGCTGCTCGCTGCCGTCACCGCCTGCACGTCGGATCCGTCCGGCCCGCAGCGGCTGTCCCCGGAGATCGTCGCCGACCCGATCGACCTCACCGAGTTCGCCGCCGCACCGTGCGGGCTGATGACCGCCCAGCAGCTCGCGCACTACTACGTCACCACCCCCGGCACCGTGCAGGCCGGCGCCTGCCGCTGGATACCCGGCGACACCCGGGGCCTGAGCTACCAGGCCGCCGTCGACACGACCAGCGGCGGGCTCGAAGCCCGCTACCAGCACCGCGCGGGCATCGCGGGATTCGAACCCACCACCGTGCACAGCTACCCGGGCATTCATCGCGACACCCGCGTCGGCCACTGCACCACCGAGATCGGCGTCGCCGACGACACGCTCCTCGTGGTCACCGTCGACGCGACCGACCCCGCACTCAGCGCCCGCACCGACCCCTGCGCCGAGGCTGACCGCTTCGCCGGAACTCTCATCGGCTACCAGGGCCACCGCGCGCCCTGAACGCCCGGGCGCAGGCGGACATCGCCGAGCCTGCGTCAGGCCGCCGGGGCGCCGATGAGCTGGCCGATGCCGAAGGTGACCGCGACCGCCAGCCCGCCGAGGACGAGCTGGCGCAGCCCGGACCGCAGGAGCGGCCGGCCGGTGAGCTTGCCGACCGTCATCCCGCCGGCCAGGAGCGCGACCGCGGTGATGACCAGCGATGCGATGAGGGTCCGGCCGCCGAAGAGGTAGGGCAGCAGCGGCAGCAGAGCCCCGACCGAGAACGCGACGAACGACGCTCCGCCGGCCAGCCACGCGGAAGGCAGGTCGTGGGGATCGACGCCGAGCTCGTCGCGAGTGTGCAGGCGCAGGGCCTGTTCCGGGTCGCGGGCGACCGCTTCGGCCATGGTCGTGGCGGTCTGGCGGTCGGCGCCGTAGGAAACGAAGCGGTCGACGAGCTCGTCGTGCTCCTGCTGCGGGAACCGGGCGTGCATGTCGGCCTCGAGGGCGACTTCGGCGTGCACGAGCTCGTTCTGGTTGGTGACCGAGACGTACTCCCCGGCGCCCATGGAGAACGCCCCGGCGACCAGCCCGGCCAGTCCGGTGAGCACGATCGTGTGCGGCGCGACCCCGCCGCCTCCCACTCCGGCGATCAGGGAGGCGTTGGTGACCAGTCCGTCCACGGCCCCGAACACGGTGGGCCGCAGCCAGCCGCCGGAGACGTCCCGGTGGCGGTGGGCCCAGCCCGATCCGGTCCCCGGCCTCGACGAGCGTGGTGCCGGGTCACGTTGAGTCATCACACCCGCGATTCTTGCCGAGGGCGCCGTGCTTCGCGCGTCGAGCCGCGGCGCGCGAGGTTCTCGACAGTCAGCATTGCGGGGACCCGGACGATTCCCCCCACAAATTTCCTTCATATTTCCGTACCTGTTACTTACGTCTCACGACCACCGCCCTCTCAGTGTCCTCACAGCGGCTGATCCATAACCTACCGTCGCCGCCGGCACCGCAGGGAAAACAGACCGAGGAGCAGGAAGCTTTGCCGCCCCACCAGTCCGGAAACGTCACGTGACGAGACCTTCTCGGCCAATGGGAAATCCCGCATTGAACCGCCGGCAGATCATCGCGGTCGCCTGCGCGCTGGGCGGCCTCCCCGCGTTGACCGGATGCGCCACGCCCGGCGCGAAGCCGAAATTCCCTCCCACCACGGCAAACTCGCGTGCGCTCGCACTGGTCTACCGCGGCCCCGCGGCCGACGCGGACTGCGCCGACGCACTGGCCGGTCTGCTGCGCGATTCCCCGGTCGAACTCGACGTTCACTTCGCCGGCCCAGGCGAACGGATTCCCCTCTCCGGGGAAACGCTCGGCAAAGCCGGACTTTACGCGCAGCCCGGCGGCGGCGACCTCGGCGACGGTTACCGGCACATGCGGGTTTACCGCGACTTGCTCCGCGCTTATGTCGACGGCGGCGGAACTTATCTCGGAATTTGTCTCGGCGGCTACCTCGCCGGCGCCGACCCGGGATTCGACCTGCTGCCGGTCCCGGTGGACCAGTACATCACCTCCCGGGCGGCGACCGTGCGCACCGAAGAGGACACCGTCGTGCAGGTCGAATGGAATGGCCGTCGGCAACTCCTGTTCTTCCAGGACGGACCGGCGTTCCCCGCCGACGGCCCCGCGACGTCCGAGATCGTCGCCACCTACCCGAACGGCCTCGCCGCCGCGCTGATCGCGCGCTACGGCCGCGGACTGGTCGCGGTGTCCGGTCCGCACCTGGAAGCGACCGCCGACTGGTACCAGGCCTACGACCTCGCCCAGCCCGGCGATGCCCTCCGAGAACTCGGCTTCGACTTCGTCCGACGTCTGGTGCGGACCTGACCGCCCGGGCCGTATCCCCCATTCCCGACAGTTGCACCATCGCCACACAGAACGGAATCCAGTGAGCGAGGACCTCTCGATCTCCCTCGAGGACACCGCGCGCTTCGGCACAGTCCCCCTCGGCAAGCCGCGACCCGGGCGGCTGCACGAATTCTTCGAACGCGCGTGCGACGAAACACCGGACGCCGTCGCGCTGGAATGCGGCACCCACCGGCTCACCTACCGCGAACTGGAGGCGCACGCCAACCGGATGGCCCACGTGCTGATCGCCCGGGGCATCGGCCCGCACGCCCGGGTGGGCATCCTGGTACCCCGCTCGCTCCCGATGTACGTGACGCTGCTCGCGGCCCTGAAGACCGGCGCGACGTTCGTCCCGATCGATCCGGCGGCCCCCGCCGACCGGGTCGCCTACGTCGCCGCGGACGCGGCACTCGACCTGCTGGTGGTCGCCCCCGAGCTGGACGCCGCCGCCCACGGCGTCGGCTGCCCGGTGCTGCGGCCCGGCGACCTCGCCGCCGAACTCCGCCAAGCCAGCTCCGCCCGGCCGTTGCTGTGGCCGGCCGGCGACGAACCGTGCTACGTCATCTACACCTCCGGATCCACCGGCCGCCCCAAGGGCGTCGCGGTCGGCCAGCCGAGCATCTGCAACTTCATCGACGTCGTCGCCGGCATCTACGGGGTTCGGCGCACCGACCGCGTCTACCAGGGCATGACGATCGCGTTCGACTTCTCGATCGAGGAGATCTGGCCGACCTGGGCCGCGGGCGCGACCCTGGTGGCCGGGCCGACCGGCGCCGACCGGATCGGCAGCGGCCTCGCCGAGTTCTTGCGACGCAACCGCATCACGATCCTGTACTGCGTCCCCACGGTGCTGGCCACCGTCGATGGCGAGCTGCCCGGTGTCCGCACCCTGCTGGTCGGCGGCGAGGCCTGCCCGGCCGAGCTGGTCCAGCGGTGGAGCCGGCCCGGTCGGCGGATGCTGAACACCTACGGCCCCACCGAGGCCACCGTCACCGCGACCTGGGGCGAGCTCCGGCCCGGCCGTCCGGTGACCATCGGCCGGGCCCTGCCGACGTACCGGATCGTGCTGCTGGACGAGGACCTGCAACCGGTCCCGGACGGCACGGTCGGCGAGATCTGCATCGGCGGGCCCGGCGTCGCGGCCGGCTACCTGAACCGGCCGGAGCTGACCGCCGAGCGGTTCCTCGACGACCCGCGGATCACCGGCGGCGGACGGCTCTACCGCACCGGCGACCTCGGCCGGGTGCTCCCCGACGGCGAGATCGAGTACCTCGGCCGGGCCGACAGCGAGGTGAAGATCCGCGGCCACCGCATCGACCTGCAGGAGATCGAAAGCGTCCTCATGGAACACCCGGGGGTGGCGGTCGCGGCCGTCACCCCGCATCCGGACGCCCCTACCGAAGAACTCGTGGCGTACCTGAGTTTCACCCGCGCCCGACACGACCACGACGCGATCATCGGCCGGCTGAGCGACACCCTGCGGCAGCGGCTGCCGCCGTCGATGGTGCCCGCCTACGTCGACACCCTCGACCGGCTCCCGATGATGCCCAGCGGCAAGGTCGACCGCGCCCGGCTGCCCCGCCCCTCCGGCGCCCGCTTCCACAGCGGCCGCGCGACGACGGTGGCCGCGGCCACCGACGCCGAACGGGCGCTCGCCGCGGTGTGGGCCGAGCTGTTCGGCACCGCCGGCGTTTCGGTCACGGCCGACTTCTTCCTCGACCTGGGCGGGCATTCGCTGCTGGCCGCGCGGGCGGTGTCGATCCTGCGTGACCGTGGCGTGGCACCCGGTGTGTCCGTGGCCGACGTCTACGCACACCCCACCATCCGCGCCCTGGCTTCCACCCTGCCCGGCCGGACGGCCCAGGCGCCGCGTGCTTCCGCGCCTCGCGCGGACCGGCGAACGACCACGTCCCGCCTGTTCGGTTGCGGCGCGGCGCAGGTCGGCGCGCTCAGCGCGATACTCCTGCTGCTCGGTGCCCCGGTCGCGGTGGTTCTCGGGTGGTCGGCCGGTGTGCTGTCCCTCGGCACCGTCTGGACCGTGATCGCCGCCGCGGCCGTGACCTACGTCGTCGGGCGGTTCGGACTCCCCGTGGCCGGAGTACGCCTGCTGTCGCGCCGGGTGCGCCCGGGAGAGTATCCGCTGTGGAGCGTCGCCTACCTCCGGGTGTGGCTCATCCAGACGCTGCTCGCGCTGGCCCCGCTCACGACGATGAGCGGAAGCCCGCTGCTGCCTTGGTACCTCCGGCTGCTCGGCGCCCGGGTGGGGCAAGGCTGCCAGCTGGCGAGCGCGAACCTGTCGCTGCCGTCGATGCTGACGATCGGGGACGACGTCAGCGTCGGCTACGGCGCGCACCTGCAGGCCTACCGGGTGCTGGACAACCGGCTGCACATCGCGCCCGTGGTGCTGGACGATCACGTCTTCGTCGGCGCGAACGCGGTCGCCGGGCCGGGCGCGGTGCTCGGCGCCGGTGCGGGTTTGGCGGAGATGTCCGCCGTGACGGCCGGACAGCACATCCCGCCGGGCCAGTACTGGTCCGGTTCGCCGTCGCGACGCTGCGCGCGGATCGACCCGCTGATCGCCGCGTTGCGCTCACGCGTGAGCCGACCCCCGTCCCGGCCGTTGCTGGCCGCCTTCGGCGCGGCCTGGCTGATGGTCGAGCTGTTGCCGCTGATCTTCCTCGCGCCGTCCGTCGCGCTCGGCAGCTGGGCCTACCTGACCGACGGCGTCGCGGGTGGCTGGTGGGCGTGCCTGCTGGCCGGCCCGATGTCGGTGGGCACCACGTGCCTGGTGGTGTTCACGGGCAAGCGGCTGGTGCTGCCGGCGACCCCGCCCGGCATCCACCGGGTGGCCTCGTCGTTCGGGGTGCGCAAGTGGATCGCGGACAAGCTCCTGCAGGCGAGCCTCGCCGCGACGAACTCGCTCTACTCGACGCTGTACACACCAGGATGGCTGCGGGCGCTCGGAGCCCGCATCGGCCCGCGCGCCGAAGTTTCGACCGCCTCCCAGCTCGACCCGGGCCTGCTCACCCTCGGCGCGGAAAGCTTCGTCGCCGACATGGCCGCCGTCGGCGCCGCCACCTACTGCCACGGGCACGTGGCGCTCGCCGGCACCACCGTCGGCAGTCGCTCGTTCATCGGCAACGCCGCGTTCGTGCGCTCGGGTACCGCCGTCGGGGACGGCTGCCTGATCGGCGTGCACACCCGCGCACCGGAGGACGGCAGCCCGGACGGCACGTCCTGGCTGGGCACCCCGCCGATCCGGCTGCCACGCCGCCAGGACAGCGGCTCGTTCGCCGAGGAGCTCACCTTCCGGCCGACCCGGCTGCGCGTGCTCGAACGACTGGTGATCGAGTTTTTCCGCATCGTCGTGCCGGGCAGCCTGCTGGCCACGGCGGGCTATCTCGTGCTGCTCGTGCAGCTGTGGGCGGCCCGCACGGCGGGGCCGGTCGCGGCGGTCGGCGTCACCCCCGTCGCGGGCCTGCTCGGCGGGTTCGGTGTGGTTCTCGCGGTCGCCGCCGTCAAATGGCTCGTCGTCGGCCGGTACCGGCCACGGGTCGAGCCCCTGTGGAGCCGGTTCGTGCGGCGTACCGAGTTCGTGACCGCGTTGTACGAAACGGCCGCCGTGCCCGCGCTGCTCTCGACCCTGGCCGGCACACCGCTGCTCGGCCCGGTGCTTCGCCTGTTCGGCGCCGAGATCGGCAAGCGCTGCTGGATCGCGACCACCTACTTGACGGAGTTCGACCTCGTCCGGCTCGGAGACGATACGTGCGTCGGCGCCGCGACGTCGTTGCAGACGCACCTCTTCGAAGACCGGGTGATGAAGATGTCCACTGTGGACGTGGGAGCCGGGGCGAGCATCGGCGCGCGCACGGTCGTCCTCTACGACAGCGAGGTCGGCAGCGACACCGTCGTCGACGCGATGTCCTTGGTGATGAAGGGTGAACGGCTCCCGGCGGGCACGGCCTGGCGGGGCATCCCCGCCCGCGGGATCTCCGAGGCCGTCACTTGAACAGGCTGACGGCCCGCGACACGACGACGGCGAGGGTGACCAGCGAGACCGCGGACTGGCTGAGCATCAGCATTTTCGCCCACCGCGACATCGGCATCACGTCGGTCGGGCTGAACGCGGTCGCGTTGGTGAAGGACAGGTAGAAGTAGTCCACGAAGTGCGGTTCCCAGTCGGGGTGCAGCTCCGGGTCTTCCATCTGCGGGAACCGGAAGTCCGGCCGGGGCCGTTCGCCGAGGGCTCGCGAGACCGGGCCGCCGCGGTCCCATTCCCAGTACCACAACGCGAACGCGATCACGTTGGTCAGCCAGATCGCGCCACCGCTGCCGAGCAGCGGCCCGGGTTCCTCGCCGGCGCGCGCGGCCAGCAGATCGACCACCAGCAACGCTGCCGACCAGCCGTTGGCGAGGCTGATCAGGGCGATCAAGGCCACCG
Source organism: Amycolatopsis sp. NPDC114478 (assembly GCF_055633805.1). Lineage (NCBI taxonomy): Bacteria > Bacillati > Actinomycetota > Actinomycetes > Pseudonocardiales > Pseudonocardiaceae > Amycolatopsis > Amycolatopsis sp. NPDC114478. The sequence continues at coordinate 291,266 of NZ_JBVKDO010000009.1, forward strand.
ACAGCGGCCGCAGCCACGGGTGGCCGCGCGAGATGCGGACCGGGTTCAGCACGATCAGCACCGCGACGAGCGCGACCTCCAGCACCGGCAGCAACCAGTGGGGCCGGAAGGCGAGCCGGTCGGGCAGGACGAGCTGCAGCGTGACCGCGAGCGCGATCGCCAGCGTCACGACCCACCGCTGCTCGCCGCGGGTCACCCGCAGCCAGGCCGGTGCGCGCTTGGCGCTGTCCGCCACGACGTGCGCCGCATCGGACACCGGGTGCGCGCCGTGGCAGAGCAGCTCCTCGAGATGCGCCAGTTCCACGCGAACCGACCGAAGCCGCTGCAGGTGTTCCGGGTCTGATCGTGCCCCGTCCATCGGGTGTCCTCTCACTGCGTCCACAGGTATGCCGACGCGAATGTATCGAGCAAGCCCCTGTGAGGACGCTGAGACGCCCTGCCTACCGCGATAGGCGTTTGCCGGACGAGCGGGTTTCCCCCGGCCGCTTCGGCTCAGGTGCGCTCCCCATCGAGGTCAACGACGGACTCCACATCAGCAACCCGATGGCACCGCAGAACAGGATGACGGCGACGATCACGACTGCGGTCATCAGGCCCCCTTCCACTCGAATACGCGCGTCCGACATTAGGACAAAGCGGTTGAGTAGACGCTGAGCGAACCAAGGGCCAACCGTCGGCGACAGCCGCGGCGCCGCGAGTCAGTCGTCTTACGGGTCGTCGCGGTGGATCGCGCACGTCGCCGTGGACCCCCGTGCTCGGCCGCTTCGAGCCCGATTATGTGCGCGGACAGGCCGCTCACCTGCAGTTCTTCGGAGCCGCTGCGGCCGGGCCCGCCAGGACCTCGCGCAGCAGCGCGGGTCGGCGGCACCTCACCTGGCCGACTGCGCCGCCACCGCCGACCAGGTCTGGCGCTTCCCACCCGTCACCCTTTACGGGTCCGGCTTGCCCAGCAGGACGTCGACCTTCTGGACGTGCGCCGGCGCGGCGAGGATGTCGTTCATCCGCTCGAGGATCTCGACCGACTCGATCCCGGGCGCCTCAGACCCTCAACTCGCCGCGCTGAGGATGGCCTCGGCCACCACATCGGGGTGCACCAGGGGGACGGCGTGGGTGGAGTCGACCTCGACGACGGTCGAACCGGCGCGCTCGGCCATCCACCGCTGGGCCTCGGTGGGGATCGACCTGTCCTGAGTGGACACCACCACCCAGGACGGCAAGGTGTGCCAGCTGGCGGCCTTCGCGAAGCTGCCTTCGAGGGTGACCGGGTCGAACGGCTTCTGGGCGGCGGAGAGGACCTTCCGGTCTCGCTCGCTTGCGTCGCCGGCGTAGACCTCGCCGAACTTGTCCGGCCGGAGGTAGATCTCCGCACCGCCGGGGTACTCCCGCACGACCAGGTTGTCCGGGATCAGCAGGCTGCCCGGGAACTTCCCGTTGAGCGCGCCCGCGGTCTCGCCCGCGTCCTGCTGGAAAGCGGTGACGAACACCAGCGACCGGACCTCCGCGGTCAACGCGTCCGGAGCCGAGATCACCGACCCCGCGTAGGAGTGCGCGGCGACCACGAGCGGGCCGTCGAGGGTGCCCAGGAACTGCTTGAGGTAGGCGACGTCGCCGTCGAAGTCACGCATCGGCAGAGACGGCGCGATGACGGGGTGGCCGGCGTCCTGGAGACGCACGGACACCCGGCGCCACACCGAGGCATCGGTCAGCGCGCCGTGGACGAGGACGAAGGTCGGCTGGTTCATGGGTTCGATCTCCTGAGGTCGGCTCGGTATGGCACCGAGTCTCGCCCTGGGGGATCCCCGCGGACAGTGGCAGTACTGCCGATTATCGAAACGTTGCTGCCAACACTCACGCGCGGTCGAAGGTGAACGCCTTCCGGTGCTCGCGCGGCGAAACGCTCGTCGCGCGCCGGAACTGCACCCGCAGGTTGGTCGCCGTGCCGAACCCGACCCGGCGCGCGATGTCTTCGACGGAAAGCTCCGAGTTCTCCAGGAGCTCCTTGGCCCGGGCGATGCGCTGGTCGCGCAGCCACGTCAAGGGCGGAGAACCGATCTTCTCGCGGAAGTGCCGGTGGAAGGTCCGCTCGGACATGGCGAACCGCGTGGCCACGTCTTTCACCGACAAGTTCTGCTCCAGCGACACGAGCATCCACTGCTGGGCGCGCGCGATGACGTCGTCGCCGGGCGGGACGGCCGCCTTCTCCACGAACTGCCGCTGGCCGTCGGCCGGCCGCGGCGCCATGACGATGCGCCGCGCGACGTGCCGCGCGGCCGCCGGTCCCAGGTCGACGTTCAGCAGGTGCAGGCACAGATCCACGCCGGCGGTGACACCGCCCGAGGTGAGGACCGAGCCGGTGCCGGCCACGAGCACCGACTGGTCGACCGTGAGCGCCGGGAACCGCTCGGCGAGTGCCTCGCACAACGACCAGTGCGTGGTCACGGTCAGCCCGTCGAGGATCCCGGCCCGCGCCAGGGCGAACGCCCCGGAGCAGATGGACACCATCCGGACGCCCCGGCGACGCGCCCCCACCAGCGCCCGCAGCAGCGAGCCGGGCAGCTCACGGTCCACCGCGTCGGCGTACCCGGGCACGACGATCGTGTCCGCCCGGCGCAGCAGCTCCAGCCCGCCGTCCGGCACCACCGAGGTCCCGCCGGCCACCGGCACCGCACCGCCGCCGACGGACACCGTGACGAGGTCGTAGGCCTCCGACGCCTCCCGGCCGAAGACATGGACCGGGATCGCGTAGTCGAGCGGCAGGACCTCCTCGAGGAGGACGACCGCCATCCGGTGTCGGGTCATGGCAGCATCCTAACGATGCGCGGTGATACTGCCAGGGGGTTACCCGCACCTCCCGAGCGCTACCGAACGTGACACCGCTCCTACAGCCGTCCGGGCAGCGGTGGTGCACCGACGAACCCCATCTGCGCTCAGGCCATGGACGGGCGAGAGGTGGGTGCCTACGTTCCCATCCACCAGAAGGGAGTTACTGTTGCACACTCGAAGAAAACTGTCCGCGATCCTCACCACGCTGGTGGCGGTGGCGGCGACGACGCTGGCGGGCGGCGCCACCCCGGCCGCGGCCTCCGGCCCCGCTCTCCTCCCCCTCTCCATCACCAACAACACCGGTCGCGCGGACGCGGTCCACCTCTACGTCCTCGGTGTCGACCTGAGCACCGGCAAGCTGGGCTACGTCAACGCGGGCGGCAACTTCACCGCCTGGGGCCCCGGTGGCACCCCGCCGGTTCCGGCACCCGACGTCTCCATCCCCGGCCCCGGCAACGGCGGCACCACGACCATCCAGGTGCCGCGCGGCGTCTCCGGACGCGTCTACTTCTCGCTCGGCGAACGCCTGAAGTTCTTCCTCGCTCCGGGTGGTCTGGTCCAGCCCGCCCCCTGGGCGGGCGGCGACGCCAACCGCGACGTCCTGTTCGACTGGAGCGAGTTCACCTACAACGACGCGGGCCTATGGCTGAACAGCTCCCAGGTGGACATGTTCGCCGTGCCCCACACCGTGAGCGTGACGACCGGATCCGGTGCCGTGAAGTCGACCGGCACGCTGGTCCCGGGCGGCCGCGACAACGTCATCAACGGCATCCAGGCCCAGCCCGGCTGGGCGGGCTCCGTCCAGACCCGCTCGGACGGCACGGTGCTGCGCGTCCTGGCCCCGGGGAAAGCGGCCGACGCCGGCCGGCTCGGCAGCGGCTACCTCGACTCATACATCTCGTCGGCGTGGAACGCCTACACGGGCAAGGTGCTGACCGTCGTCCCGTTCGCCGACCAGCCGAACACCAAGTACTTCGGCCGCACCTCGGGCACCGTCATGACCTTCACCAACGGCGCCGGCCAGCAGGTGGCGTCGTTCACCAAGCCCAGCTCGGCGAACGTCTGGGGCTGCGACGGCGCCCTCGGTGCCCCCAACGACCAGGTCGTCGGGCCGATCGCCCGCACGCTGTGCGCCGCGCTCAACCGCGGCACCCTGGGCACCGTCGACACGCAGCCGGGCGGCGCCGGCGCCGACTTCTACCGGAGCGACCCGACCAACCAGTACGCGAAACTGGTGCACGGGAACATGGCCGACGGCAAGGCCTACGCGTTCGCCTTCGACGACGTCGGCAACTTCGAGTCCCTGGTGAACGACGGCAGCCCCCGGGCCGCGGGCATCACCCTGAACAGCTTCACCGGCGGCGGGTCGCACTCGTCCGGCACCAGGCTGATCAGCGACTGGAACGGCAAGTGCGTCGACGTGCCGAAGCGGAACTTCGCCGACGGCGTCCACCTGCAGACTTTCTTCTGCAACAGCACCGTCGCCCAGGACTGGACGTTCACCGGTGACACGCTGCGGGTCCCGAACAACATGTGCATGGACGTCGCCTGGGGTTCCCGCGAGAGGGGCGCGGCCATCCAGATCGCCACCTGCAGCGGCAACCCCGCGCAGCAGTTCGTCCTCACCCCGGCCGGCGACCTGGTCAACCCGCAGTCCGGCAAGTGCGTCGACATCAAGGCGTGGAACGGCGACGACCGGGCGCCCCTCATCCTGTGGGACTGCACCGGCGGCGCGAACCAGAAGTGGCACCGAGGCTGACCCCTGGAGATCGCGTGGTGTGGTGACCCGGGCTCACCCCGATCGCCACACCACGCGGAGGTATCGGGTGTTCACGCCCGAGCCGTCGTGACCGGTTCCGGCCGGACGCCGTCACCGAGCGGAAGCCCTTCTCCAGCAAGGCGTCCAGCGTGGCGAGCTCGGCCGGGGTGAGCGCGGCCAGCACCGACGCTTGCGAGAGCTGATCGACCCCGAAACCGAGCAGGAGGTCATCGCCGCGCAGCTCGAGCGCCGGATCCGCGGTCATGAACCCATCTCCACTGCATGCGCCGCACCGATGGACAGCCTGGTGACCTGACTCAGCCGGCCTGCCGCTTACCTCGCGGAGTGCTCGCCAGCCAATACAGGCTTCCCTGGGGTAGCCAGTCAACGGCCTCGCAGTCGCGGACAACGCGTTCCACGGTGTCTTCAGTCCTCGATTTCCATGGCTCGAACCCGACTTTCCCCAGCTCGCCCACCACCATCAGGTCGTTGCGGAGCAGGAAGTCGAGAGCGGAGGTGAAGAACGCTTTGAAGTGGACACTGGACTGCGGAACGACGTCCAGGGCGTTGGCGATCAGCCAGTCAATCGGAATCCAGTCGTCAAGGCCATCCGCGAGAGTAGTGGCTACGACCTGATCGATCTCGGCTGCTGCACGCTTTCCTTCGTCATCCATCGAGGTGAACCTTCAGTTTCTCGGGGCGAACAGGGAAGATGTCGATCGTTTCGCCACCCGACTCTGAGTCTACTCGCCACTGCATTGTCGTACCGTCATTCAACTTGAACACATCTGGGATCTTGCCCTCTCCGCGGGGCGGAAGCTTCTGCGCCCCTGCGGTCCAATGGTCAAACAACGTGCGCAGCTCACTGACGGTGGCTACCACCTTGACCGTCTTCTGCTTCCCCGGAGGCAGCGCCTCCCACGCTGCGCGCCAATCTTTACCGCCGTTCTTCGCGGCGATCTCGATCGCGCGCGCCACCTTAGCTGCTTTCTCGACCGCAGTGAGCTTGTTGAGGACACCGCCCGCGCCGGGGACGGCGGCCATGCCGTAGATGGCACGTTCGAACCCGTCGAGCTCCTCCTGGGTGAACGCGTCCTTCCCGGCGATCGCCTCGACCGCGTTCTTGATGCTGCCCACCCCGGGGATGAAGTCCGCCACGATCGACAGCAGCGCGGACACTTCAGGATTCATCGACCCGCTGTGGGTCGGGTGGCCGAAGGCTTCGTCGAAGTCGAACTTGATGTCCTTCAGCGACACCCCGCCCACCGGTTTCCACGGTGTGGCCTTGAACGCGTCCAGCGTCTTGTTCGCCGCCGCGAGGGTCTTGTTCGCCGCGTCCAGCTCACGCTTCGCTCCGGCGAAGTCGCGGCTGGCGCCGGCCAAGTCGGCGCGGATCCGCGGCGCACCGTCGTTCAACACGGCCGAGGCCTGCGTAATGCCGGCCACAGTGGCGTCCAGCGCGCGGTTGTTGGCTTCCAGCGCGGCGACATCGATGTGGATATCCAGGGCCGGGATCGCGTTGATCCTCGCCACAAATTCCTTCGCGATCTGAACGAGCTCGGGCAGCGACTTCGCCACTACCGCCGTCGCGACCGCGGCGTTGTGCAGCTGCTCGCGTGCCGCATCGAGCTGGTCCAGAACCCGCTGCGCCTCGGCGGGGTCCCCGGAGTCGAGCGCTTTGCCGAGATGAGCGGTGATCTGGGCAGCCTGGCCGAGCTCGTGCTCGGCGATGTCCAGGGTGCCCTGGCGCAGCTGGCCGAGGACCAGCGCGCCGAGCTCAGTGCGGGCTGCGTCACGCAACAGGCTCTGGGCCGCGGCCGTGTCCTGCTTGACCTGGTCGGCGACCTTGCATACCGACAGTTCGGGATGCCGGTCGCACAGGCCTGCCGCCTGAGCCGGTGCGGGCATCGCCAGTAGCGTCAAGACAATCGCGGCGATCAGGCCGGCGATCGTCACCCCCCTCATGGGACGGGACTGGGAATGCACGTGTTTCCCCCTCTTGTCGCCTATCTGTACGACGACAGAACATACGACACAACACCGGATCGACGCCCATACTTCGGTCGCAATGCGGAGAACCCACCGTATTTTTGCGGCCTACCCACACCCTTGGCGGATGCACCTCAGGTATGCCGCACCTACCGCCACAGACTTCTGAAGAGTTCAAATAAGAGAGAGAGAAGGAATAGTTTCTTTTTGCGGGACGCGACAGCGATCCCAAGCTCGCAGACTGGGGCGATGCTCGTAACCCTGTTGGCCGGTTCTGTGCTCGTCGGGCGGTTCATCGAGATCTACGGGTGATTGCCGACACGCGCCTCAAGACGCAGCGACCGGCAGCACGGGGGAAACAGAACCAAGTGCTTTGCCAAGCACCCCGATCGGACTGGTCCTCGGGGTGGACACAGATGCTCTCGGCATTGTGACAGATGGAGCGTCACCGCTCAGTTGACAGTGCACCACCATCTGCCTCTGAGCCGAGGCCTTGATCTCGCAGCACATCCAGGCTCGAGAAGGTGGTAGCTGCGCGGGTCCACACGTCCGGTGCCGGGGCTGTGTCGTCGAGCGAGTAGCCCTCCGGCGTAGCCGCCTCGAGTATTCGTTCCGGCGCGAGACCGAGCGTCGGCGTTTCACTCGTCACATCATCATCACAACTCGGCGATCTCCCCGGAGCCACCGGCACTGCCAGGATCGCCACGGCAGTCTTCGGAACGCATGCCGTCGGATCTGCGCGGTCGCGAAGGACGGCGGCAAGGAATCGCTCGCGATCGTCGACCAGCCGCACCTGTGCATCACGCGCGAGCTGTGGTGGATGTTGAAGACGGTGGACCGGAACCTGCTCAAGCGCAAGGCCGTCCAGCCGTGAGGCCTGCTGATGTCCACGATGTACCAGTCCAGTGAGGACTCAACCTGGAAACCCTCGACCAGTAGGCGAAGGCGATCAGGGAGGGCCGGACCCGCTCGGCGCGGCTGCGACTGGATGTCGGCTCCCATGCCCCCAGATGCACTGCCGGGTCCTCTGTGTACCCGGCCGACGGCTGCGGGCTCGCCGAGACATCAGGGCTCCGGTTCGATGACTTCGAGTAGATCGGCGTCAGACCAGCGATCCGGTTCCCTTGTCGGCTTCGCGTGTTGTGCGCACCACCGTGAGCGCAACCGCCAGGCCGACCGTCGGGGCGACCGTCGCGCCCAGCACGGCACGGAACAGGATCTCGCCCGGCGAAAGCAGCAGCACCAACAGGCTCAGCCCGGCCACGACCGCCCACACCGTCGCCACCCGGCCAGCCTGCTTCCGCGCGACCAACACGGACGCCATGAGCATCGTCCCCGCCAGCGCGACGCCCGACCAGCCCAGTCCGGCCATCGCCCACGCCGGCACCACCACCTTTTCCGGGTAGAGCAGATGGAACGTCAACGGCCCGGCACCGTACGCCATCGCCCCGGCGAGCAGTCCGGCGACCAGGGTCGCGCATGCGCCGAGCGCCACGAGCCGCCGCAGCCGTCGTGCTCCGCCCGGCTGATACACGGCCCGGACGACCGCGGGCACGGCGAGGGCCTGAATCGGGGCCAGGACCAGCAGCAGCGGGGACCGCAGCAGTGACACCGCCAGGAACAATCCACTCAGAACGTCCTCGCTCCCGTTAGGTGCGACCAGCTTGACCACCACCGGGTAGCCGGTCAGCACGCTCGCGGTCAACCCCGCGCTGACAATCAACCCCAGCATGCGCCGCCAGAGCGCGCCCCACGGTTCGCGTGATGGTTCTTTCTGAATCAGGCCGAGGACCTGGGAAAGAAACGGCAGCCACATGCACGAGCCGGCCGCTACCGCGATCGACAACCAGGTCAGCCCGCCGAGCCCGGCTGCGAGGAACGCAGTGAACACTAGCAACCGGCCGCCCGCTTCAGCCAGCAGAATCGTTGAGTAGGAACCGGTCGCCCCAGCGCCGATGAACAGACCCCGTATCGCGTACAGCGCGGGAAACGCGATCACCGCGCCCCCGGCGACCAACGCGAGTTCTCGATGCTCCCCGAACAGCTGCGCGTTGGCCACCGGCACCGCCAGTACCGCGACCACCGCGATCGCGACGGCCTGCGTCACCGCGAGCGCCCTGATCGTGCCCGAGTCCGGCCGGCGGCCCGCCGCCACGGCCTCTGCCGCCTGCCGCGACACCTCCTGCTCCACCGGTGACAGGGCGCTTCCCACACCCATCACCAATCCCCAGAAAGTGAGGAACAGCGCACCCTCGGCCGCGCCGAGATATTCGGTGGCGCCGATCACCAGTGCGTACCCCATCGCCGAGGTCGCGAGCACCGTCACGCCGAGTCCCCCGACAACGCTCGCACGAGACCATCGGTTCCGGCGCATTGGCGAGCTAGCCAACCTCGACGCCGGCTTCCGACGCGGTCTTCAGCTGAGTACCCGGCTGGACGCCACCGCCACGGATCCGGAATGTCGCGCGGATCCGGGTGCCGCCACTGGGACCGTGACCCACGGCCAGGTCACCGCCGAAAGCCGCGCACCACCACCGCATGCTCTCCAGCCCGTATCCAGCTGCCGGGAGACCACGCGGCCCGCGCAGACCGCGGCCGTCATCGGAGACGGTGATCACGAGGTGGGCTCGATCACACGTCAGCCGCACCTGCACGCTCCGCGCCTCTGCGTGCTTGACGACGTTCCTCAGGGCCTCCTGGACAACCCGATACGCCACCGTCTCGAGCTCGTGGTCGAGCTCGACCGCGAACGGCCCGGCGACCGTGACGTCGATCAGCAGGCCGTTCGCCGCAGCCACCTGCCGGGCCAGCTCACGGGCGCCCGCGACGAGGCCCACGTGCCGCAGGGTCACCGGGTGCAGCGTGCCGACGATGCTCCGCAGGACCGCCGCCTGGTCGTCGAGCATCTCCACCCCCGCACGGGCCGCGACGACCAGTCCTTCCGTATCGCCCCGCCGCACGGCGGAGTCCAGCTGTCGGCGGCTCATGGCCAGGGCCTGCAGAACTTCGTCGTGCAGCTCGTCGGCGATCCGCGCGGCGTGGTAGTTCTGGAACCGGATCACCGCACGCGCCTTGGACTGGTCCAGCAGGCGTCCGAGCTCCGGCCACCCGGGTACCGCGCAGAGCAAGGCCAGCACCAGCAACACCAACGCGGCGATGCGGGCCGGAAGGCACGGAGCGCCGCTCACCAGGTAGCTGATCCCCACGACCAGCGCGCCGACGGCGATCAGCACGGTGCCCAGGCGAAGCCACCGTGTCCCCGGCAACCACCCGGCCAGCACACCGGCTCCCACAGCTATCGACAACGCCGCGATCGGGTCCGCGGGCATCGGGATCGGCATCACCGAGTCGACGAGGACGGTAAGGGTTCCGAAGCCGATGCCGGCGACGCACACCGACCGCACCACAGCACTGCGCATCGTCAGTGCCCGGCCCCGCTCAGCTTGCGGGCGTAGGCGACCAGATCGGCCCGATCCACCAAGCCCAGCCGGCTACGCAAACCGGCCCTGACGTTCTCCACCGTGCGGACGCTGAGCACGAGCACGTCGGCCACCTGCTGGTTAGTGAGCCCGTCGGCCAGCAGTTCGAGCACCTGCCGCTGCCGGGTGCTCAACGGACTTCCGGCGAGCCCGGTGGCGAGGTCGGCGGCCAACGCCGGATCGAGATAGCGGCGCCCGGCCGCCACGGCGCGCACTGCGGATACGAGAACGCCGACCGGTGCGGTTTTGGTCACGAATCCCAGCGCGCCACGGGACAACGCCTCCGTGGCCAGGTCCGAGTGCATGGTATGAACCAGCACACCGCTCCTTCCGGCGAACTCCCGGACGGCGCTCATTCCCGACTCGCGGCCCAGCCCCAGATCCAGCAGCACGACATGCGGACACGATTCGGCCATCGCCCGCCGCGCACCGGCGAGCGAATCCGCTTCCGCCACGGCGTCGATACCCTCCTCGTCGAGGACGGCCCGGATCCCCGCCCGCACTGTGGGGTGGTCATCAACAAGAAGTACCCGAACGGTTGCGGACACTCGGCTTCCTCCCGACAAGCAGCTGTTCCGGTTCATTGAACATCCAGGTTCATCTGCTGCCGATGAAGATCTGCGACCATGAGGTGCTCATCACACGACCAGCTGGAAATTCCGGCAATCATCGCAATCGCCGATCTCCGGCGAGGTGAAGTAGCCGGCGGACGAATAAGTGACGGGGTGCGCCGTACCCTCGACAATTTCGGTGCACCCGCCGAGCACGCTGCCCACCACCCCTGCCCCGGTGCCGATGACGGCGCCGATTGGACCGCCCACCAGAATCCCCGCTCCCGCCATCGCGGCACCGGCTGTCACTGCGCCAAAAGTCGCACTCAGGCAGTCGTGCGCCTGTGTCACCGGACCACCGACGAGATCGGCGGTGAGCAGTGAACCGGCGAACAAGGCCACGAACGCCGCTTGGCGGCGATATGTGTCTCCGGGGGCATTCACCAGAGCTCGCCAATGCGCTGCTCGTTTTGCATCTCACTCTCCTTCTCCACCCGCGAGGGGATGCCATCAGTGTGCATCAGAGCCAGGACGGTGTCTTGGGCATAAACCCGCACGACACTGTGGATTCCCCGCAGTGTCCGTTCAGCTCGACCAGCCGGTAGCCTGATTGAGAACTGTGGTCATCGGCACAAAACCTACCGAAGGATTACCGGCTGCCCGATGTCGTGCCGTACCTTTTGCTGCCGTAGCTGTCATTGACGAGAAAGGAAACGCGTGCGTTCACCGTCGCATCCCGTGCAGCGCACGACGGTTGTCGGCCTGATCGTCGCGGTCATCATGACGGTGCTGGCGGTACCCCGCCCGGCCGAGGCGGCCGGAATCCGGATCTGTCAGTGTGTGCCGTCATCGACCAGGCCAAGCAGAACACCACCGCCGCGCAGATCCTGCTTCGTGATGCCGCTCGGACCGAGCTGGGCGCCTCGGTCCTCGGCCGGCTGCGCCAAGGCACCCTCGACGTCGCCGAGCACGAACTCCACCAAGCCGCGGCGTCGAAAGGATTGAAGGTGCAGCTCACCCATGGCCGAGTCGGAAGCACGCGGACCGGACGAGGTCGAGCGGATCGTCGCCGAGACACTCGGGGACCGCATCGATGATTACGACTCGTTGGACTCGCTGCGCATGATCGACAGATCGTGGCGCAGCGCGTCGGCTGCGACGAGAAACCGGTGCGCCCACGCCAGCACCCGCTCCCCCTCCAGCGTGAACCCGGCGAACCGGTGGCTGCACGCACGATCGGCACGCCCAGCTCACGCCCCAGCTTCCGGATCGCCGCCGACAGCGACGGCTGCGAGAGGTGGCACGCGGCGGCGGCCCGGGCGAAGTGGCGTTCCTTGGCCAGCGCGACCAGGTACTCCAGCTGACGCAACAGCATGCTTCAGTATGGCCGCACCCGCGTCCGGTTCAGTCGGTCGTCAGCGAGATCTCCGTCGACTTGACCAGCGCGACCACCGAGGAGCCCTCCGCAAGGCCCAGCTCAGTGACGGCCTCCCGCGTGATCGACGCGGTCAGCTCACCACCCTCGACGGTGACCTTCACCGTCGCCATCGCCTCGCCGGCCGTGACGCCGGTGACCCGGCCGGGGAGCTGGTTGCGGATGCTGATCCCGCTCACCGGACCGGTCGCCAGGGACACCTCGGTCGACTTGATCAGCACCCGCACCGCCGATCCCTCGGCGAGCCCGAGGTCCTCGACGGCCTCCCGGGTGATCGCGGCCGTGACCTCCTGGCCACCGGACAGGCGCGTCTTGACCGTCGCCATCGCCTCGCCCGGCGTGATCGCGGAGACCGTGCCGGCGAGCTGGTTGCGGATGCTCAAACCCATGCCCGGGACTGTAGTCCCGAACCGGGATCGCCGCAGGTCAGCCCACCGCTAGCGTCACCACGCCCGAGACGTACCGGCCACCCTTGACGTCACCGTCCGGCACCAACCGCGGCTGCGCGAGCGGTGCCCCGTCCTCCACCGAGGACAGCAGCAGCGGACGCCCGCCGACGTAGTCCTCGGCCAGCGTGACCGCCGCGCCGTAGCCGTCCGCCCCGACCGCGACCACCGACGTACCCGGGAGCGGCGGAACCCCGGCGACGAGCAGAACCGCGCTCAGCGGCGGGCCGCGCCAGGAACGTGACCTGCCGAGTCCGAGCCGGCAGATGAGCCAGCAGCCAGCCGGGCACGATGACGCTGCGGTGCTGCGTCACGACCCGGAGCCCGCCCGGCGGTACCTCCTGGACACCGGCCGTGTACACCGTGACCTCTACGGACCGGACGTCGGTGATGCTGCGGCTGCGGTCCCGGTCGCCCGGGACGACCAGGCTGATCCCCCGCTGTCCAGGCAGCAAGACGGCTGGGTGGTTGCCGAATCCCGGGTCCAGTTCACCCAGCGCGAAAGTCACTCGACCATGGCTGCCGGTGACGCGCGCGAGCACCCGCAGCGACGTGTTCTTGCCCGCCGGGACGACCGGCGCCGCGCGCACGAGCACGGCGTAGAGGCTGGTCCCGGTGACCGCCGCGGGCGCACCCGGCCGCGGGTTGGTGACCGGGTAAGTCGCCCGGCCGAGCGCGACCAGCTCGGCCGCGGTGTAGAGGGCAGGGGTGGCGACCTCGCCGCCGACGCTGACCGTGTGCAGGACCGCGGCCGTGGCCGTGGCGCCGGGCAGGACGAGCGCGATCGCCACCACCAAGCGGTGCAGTCTCATGCCCAGCACGCGCTCACCGGCAGGTCTTCAGTAGACGTCGCGGACGTACCGCTTCTCGCTGCCGAGCTTCTTGAGTAGGCGTCGGCCGCCGCACATCGACCTTGATCAGCAGCCCGCCGGGTAAGGCGATTGGTGTGATTGCCGCCGGAATCTCACCGGTATGCCTCAGGCGTCCCTCACCCGCCACCTCGAAGAGGGTTCTCAGGCGTTTCTCGAGGTCCACCGCCAAGTAACAGCAGCGCTCACCGTGACCGGAGGGCATAGAGGCGCTCGGCGTACGCGCGGTCGTCGCGCACAGGCAGGTTGCCGTTCGGCGCACCAGGGGGCGGATGACTGGGGCCGGCTTGGCCGCCGCGGTCTCGACCACGCTTCCTGCTCCCTCGCCCTCGACGCCGCGTATCACCACCCTCCGCCGCTCCAACCGGTCGCCTGCCCCGGAGACCGGGACATCTGATTAAAATTTCCGTAAAAGTGTTACGTGATGGCGTCCCAGGTGGTTCCCTCAGTTAGGAAGTATTCCTAACGAAGTCCGGTGTCCCCGCGATCGATGGAAGGCCCCAGCCATGACATCCCGTACGCGCTTCGCTGTCGCAGCCGCTGCGGCTCTGGCGCTCGTCACGCCATTCGCTCTCAAGTCCGCCGACGCCGCCACGATGAACACCGATGCCCAGGCCGCCCCGTCGGCCGACAAGACGTACACGGCCGCCCAGGTGCTGGCCGGTGTCAAGAAGAACAGCACGACCGCGCACCAGGTCAACTCCAAGCCGCACATCAACACCATGACGCGGGCCAAGAACGTCAACGTCTACCAGGTGGCGACGGGCGTCTACGCCTACAGTTCCAGCCTGGCCGTCGACGACGACGGCAGCGACCCCGACCCCGATCCCGACCACCAGGGCCAGACGACCTTCCAGGACAGCAACGGCAAGCAGCTGGCCGCGCACCACGTGCCGTTCTACGTGCTGGGCGACGACTGCTACGACCGCAAGTCCCCCTGCCCGCACTTCTTCTACAAGGAACACGACATCAAGGGCCGTCAGTTCGCCCTGATGTTCTACAAGAGCAAGTGCATCGGCGCCATCTTCGGCGACACGCAGACCGGGAACAACCAGACCACTTCGAGCAACGACTCCCGCGAACTGGGTGAGGCGTCGGTGAAGTCGGCCTCGCTGCTCGGCATCCCCAGCAGCGGCACCACCGGCGGCGTCGACAACGGCGTGACCGTGGTGATCTTCTCGGGCTCGTCCTGGGTCGTGAACGGCACCAACTCGAACCTGAACGCCAATGCCCAGGCCCTGGTCCAAAAGGCACTGGACAGCCTCGGCGCGAGCATGGGTATCTAGTCCCGGCAAGGCATCCACGCGACAGGGCCGCCGGAAGGTGTCACCGCCCGGCGGCCCTCAGCGGACGAGTCAGCTCACCATGGCCGTCAGTTCCACCGCGTAGAAGTCGACTTCCAACGTCGTCGTCGACACCGTGAAGCCCTCTCGGCCGGTTTCGGCGTCCGCCCAGTGGCCGATGCCGAACAGGAGGGCGTGCCCGTAACCGGGGTCGACGCCCGTCGGCAAGTAGGGCTCGATGCGCAGCACCTCGACCTCGCCGAACTCCAGAGAGATCCGCTGCCGCCCACCCGGCCACTCGGACACGAAGTCGAACCCGATCGTCAGGTGCCGCTCGCCGCGGGCGAACCTGATGGCCGCCACGTGCGCCTCGTCGCGCAGGTCGATGTCCCCGACACCGGTCACCGTCACGTCGATCTGCCCGGAGACGTGCCCGAACGGCCGCAAGCCGATGAACCTCACCGAAGTCCCTCCTTCTCCGCCGTCAACGCAGGTGCCGGTCGACCCGCGCGAGGTCCCGCCACCTCATAGCCGAAACCGGCCCGTTCTTCCCGCGGCCGCTGGGCGCCCGGCGGTTCGCCGCCTGCGTGAACTCGTGCGAGGTGGGGATCCACTTCCTGACCGACTTCTCCGGCTCGTGAAACAAAGCAGGGGCCGTAACGGCTACCTTCACGGCTTCCCGAGCCCGGGAATCGCTCTACGCCGGCAACACCACCGCCGAGATCACCCGCACCACCCCTGCGTGAGTACGTCGCGGCGTTGCATCGGCTACGTACGGCGTCGTACCGGGACATCGTTCTCCGCGCCGGAACGGTCTTCGCGACGGCGGAGCAGCCCATTCCCGCCGTGGCGCGTTCGACCATCGCAGATCTGCGCAGGCCGGACCGGGTATGGCTGGAGTGGAACGTCGTCCACGCCTACCTCGTCGGTTGCGCTATCCACCAGGACAGTTCGGTGCACTGGCGTCGGCTCCTCGGCCGCGTGCAGGGATGGTCACGTGGGGCGGTGTCACCTCGTCGTGTGGTCTCCGGCAAGCCGCCACCCACCGTGGACCTGACCGAGATCGCCACGTTGGCCGCCCGGTTCAGCGCTGGGGTGCGGCAAGGAGTGCTTCCCGAACGAACCTTGATCAAGGCCTACCTACCGTGCAGACGAGATAGCCCCTCGGCTGCGCCTCTACGACGAGATACGTCACCACGACGGTGACTGAACGCGGCAGGGCTCAACAGGAGCCGCCCGCACCTCACCCTGTCGGTTGCAGCGGGTTCACATCCTCGGCAGCCAGGCGAGAACATCCTCGAGCCGATTGGTGATCCGCGCACCGAGAGCGGCAGCGCGCCGCTCCCGCTTCTCGGTGGCGTTGCCGGTGAAGAAGAACGGAATACGCGGCCTCAGAACGCGGCCCCATTCCAAATGCCCGCTTCCTGTCGCTCGAACGTCTTTTCTCCGCATTGCCCGGAATGCGTATTCACACCCTCTCCACGGTCCGGATAAGTGACAAATGTCCGAGTCTCATGTTAAGTCGCCCTTAAGTATCAAAACTCTGCCACCACAGCGGTTTGGTTCGGAGTGCACATGCGCCATAGTGCTCCGAACGCCACCGGAGGGTCTCCCGGAGAACTCCGGATTTCGCAGACAGGAGTGTGCATGGCTTCCTCGCGAACCGTCGTGGCCTCGGACGAAGGCAGCGGACAGCTGAAGCGAGCGGTCGGCTTCTACGGGTTGACGTTCATTTCCCTCGGCTCGATCATCGGCTCGGGCTGGCTACTGGGTGCGCTCAAGGCGGCCCAGGTCGCCGGCCCCGCGTCGATCATCTCGTGGGTGCTCGCCGCGGCGATGCTCGCCGTGCTGGCGCTGATCCACGCCGAGCTCGGTGCAGCCTATCCGGTCGCCGGCGGCACGGCGCGGTTCCCGCTGTTCGCCTACGGCACGGTCACCGGGTTCGTCGCCGGCTGGTCCGCGTGGCTGCAGGCCGTGGCCATCGCGCCGATCGAGGTCGAAGCGAGCCTGGAATACCTGAACAACATCGCGTGGGTCAAGGACAACCTGAACCTCCTGCACGCCGACGACGGCACGCTCACCGCCAGCGGGTTCGCTTGGGCCAGCCTCCTGATGGTGGTCTTCACCCTGATCAACATCGTCGGCGTGAAGCTGATGTCGGAGACCAACTCCTACGCGGTGCTGTGGAAGACCGCCGTCCCGCTGGTCACCGTGTTCGTGCTGATCCCGACGAGCTTCCACGCCGGCAACTTCACGGCGGGCGGCGGTTTCGCTCCGTACGGGGCGCACGGAATCTTCGCCGCGTTGCCGGTCGGGGTCGTCTTCGCGCTACAGGGCTTCGAACAAGCCATCCAGCTCGGCGGCGAGGCACGGAACCCGAAACGCGACCTCTCCCGCGCGGTGCTGACCGCGATGGCGGTGGGCGCGCTGGTCTACATCCTGCTGGAGATCGCTTTCATCGGCAGCATCGACCCGCACAACTTGATCCAGGGCTGGGCCAACCCGATCGAAAAGGGCGACTTCGGCCCGTACGCGACGCTCGCCTTCGCCGCCGGCGCCGGCTGGCTCGCCTACGTCCTGTACGCCGACGCGTTCGTCTCCCCCGCCGGCACCGGCCTCGTCTACGTGGCGACGTCGGCCCGCCTGACCTACGCGCTCGGGCGCGACCGGCTGCTGCCCGGCATCCTCGGCAAGGTCAACGTTCGGGGCATCCCGCTTTGGTCGATCATCCTCGCCTTCGTCGTCGGCGAGTTTTCGTTCCTGCCCTTCCCGAGCTGGCAGGCGCTGGTCAACGTGGTGACCTCGGCGACAGCGGTGATGTACGCGTTCGCGCCGGTCTCCCTGGCCGCGCTCCGCAAGCGCGACCTCGGCCGCCCGCGCCCCTACCGCACGCCCTACGCGAAGGTCCTTGCCCCGATCGGGTTCGTCAGCGCCAACCTGATCATCTACTGGGGCGGCTACGACACGACGTGGAAGATCCTCGCCGCCGTCGTCGTCGGCCTCCTGATCTTCGCGATCAGCTACGCCACGGCCCCCGCCGAGAAACGGCGCCCGTTGGAGCTCAAGGCCGCGGTCTGGATCGTCCCCTGGCTCGTCGGTTCCGCGATCATCGGCTTCCTGGGGCGGTACGCGCAGAACGTGGCGCCGCGCAACATCCTCCCGGAATGGTGGGACCTCGCCACGGTCGTCGTCTTCGCGCTGGTCATCTTCTACTGGGCGGTCAATTCGGCGCTCGCCCCGGAGAAGGTGCAGGCCACGGTCGCCGCCGAGGAAGTGGAGCTCCTGACGGCGGAGATCGACGGCACCGCGCCGGCAGTCTGAGCGAATCGGCCGCAATCGGCTCATCGCCCGGACAGGCTGATCCACCGACCGCCTTTCGAACACTACGTTTTCCGCGAGGTGACACGGATTTCCCGAGCGAGTGCGTATGCGGTCGGCAGGTCGTCATCGTCGGCGACGAACACGCGTCCGATGAGCAGGACGGCGTTGTGCGGCGCCGACACGTGTGCCATGCCCTCCGGCACGGTCCCCGTCCAGCGAGGCCCGCTGACGAGGTGGTCGCCGGAGGCCGTGCCCGTGGTGCGCGTGCCGACGTAGGCGAAGTTCGTGTTCGTGGCGGGGTCGGTGAACTGCACGCTGTAGTAGCGGTCTCCCATGTCCGGCACGTGCAGGACGAGCGGCCCCGCCGCGAGGTCGAGCCAGCCCGCGACGTAAAGGGTGTCGCGGTTCGTGCCCATGCTCATCAGTCGCGACCCACCTGGCGGCAAGGGTGCGAAGGGGTCTCGGAAGAGTGCCTGAGACTGGGTGTAGAGCGTGTTGACCGGGATGGGGCCGGAGTCCACCCCCTTGACGAGGATCGCCCGCTTGTACGCGATGAGCAGGAGGCGCGGATACAGGTAGGTCGCCAGCAGCGATGCCGCGACGGCGATGACCCCGAGGATGACCAGGTGTTCATATCCCGCGGGCATGGCTCACCTCCACCGGCGGTACCGAATAGGTGCGCTCGGCGATCTCGTGGCCAGGCAGGTAGACCCGCAGCCAGAGGATGAAGCTGCCCGCGGGAGCGGGCAGCCAGTTCGGCTCGTGGCCGACCGGAGCCTGCCGTTGGATGTACACGTCCACCGAGCCGTCGACATTCGGGACGAGGCCCGAGCGATCGCCGACGTGGTACCGGTCGAGCGGATTCGGCACGTAGCGGTTCCTCCCATCGCCCATGGTCAGCGACCAGAACGCGGTGGTGGGCGGAAGCCGTCCCGCCTCGAAGTGCATGACGTAGTCCCGGTGGCCGTCCAGCGTCCGGCCCGAGCCGTCCGAAGTGGTCCGCCAGTACATCGCCTCTTCGGGAACGGTGATCGGCCCCGGGAAGGCCCATGCCTGCGCCGCCCGGAAGAACAAGCCGTTGCCGGGCCGGCCGCACCCGTACATCGTCGTCCACCCGTGCGATGTCGTGGCCCGGATCCGCCCGATGATCAGGGCGGTGACGAGCGCGAGCCCGCAGCCGAGGAGAACGCCCTGGAGGATGTCGGCGGGCACGGTTCTCGTGGTCAAGTCGGTGAAGAAGACGAGCCGCACAACGAAGTACGCGCAGACCAGGCCGATGAGCGCACCGAAATACGTGTAGATCCTGCTCATCGCGGACAGGTCCGGAGCGGCGCGACCAGGAAGATGAGGGTGTCGACGCGGTCCTCGAGGATCACCGAGCACGGCCCGCACCCCGTGCTGGTGGGCCGCCGGGATCCGGTCGCGGACGCTTGTTCGTCCGTAGGCATGCGCTCCCCTTCCTCGTGGGCGGTAGCTTCATTCTTCTAGTTGAACTAGAATAACCCTGTGTTCGTGCTTGTCGACCCCTCCTCAGCTACGCCGGTTTTCGCCCAGATCGCGACTTCGATCACGACCCAGATCGCGACGGGGACCATCGCGACCGGGACGCGGCTGCCGGCGGCGAAGGACCTCGCCGACTCACTCGCGGTCAACGTCCACACTGTGCTGCGCGCCTATCAGGAGCTGCGCGACGACGGCCAGGTCGAGCTCCGCCGCGGTCGCGGCGCCGTCGTCGTCGGCGGCCCGACCGCCGATCGGGTCAGGGACGCCGTGGCGCGCGCCGCGGACGAGGCGAAAGCCGCCGGTATCCCGATCGGCACCCTGCTCGCCCTGGTCCGGAAGGAGTACGAGTCATGACCGGTCGGGTCGTCGGCCACGCGGCCGCTCACCGGGCGGCGCTCATCGCGACGATCTGGGTCCCGCTCGCGATCGTCGTGGCGTCCGAGGCCGTGGTGATCGGTGTCGGCGCGGCAGGCAGTGCACAGCTGGTCGTGCGGTGGGGCGCCCAGGGAGATCGCTACGGACCTTGGTGGAGCTACGCGATCCTCATTGCCGCGATCGGGCTTCCCGTGATCGCGCTGATCGGGTTCTTCATCGCCCGTTCGACACGGATGGCCGGGATGAACACCTGGATGCCCGCGATCGCGGTGGCGATCACGGTGTTCCACACCGTCGGTATGGGTGTCGGCCTGGTCGTGCTCAACCATTCGCCTCTCGCCCCCGCGTTGCCGCTCGGGGGCGGGGTCGTGCTGGCCATCGCCGCGGGCCTGCTCACCTGGTGGCTGCTCCCCCGTGAGGCCGCCGCGACCACCGGCGTGGAGGCATCGGACGGGCTGCCGGTCAGACGCGGAGAGGTCGCCGTCTGGATCGGAAGGGTCGACCTCGCGCCGTGGTTCCTGTCGCTCATCGCCGTGGTCGCCGCGGTTCTCATCGTGCTCGGCGTGCTGTTGTTCCTCACCGTGGGCCGGCAGTTCTGGCCGATCTTCTTCGCACCGGCCCTCATGCTCACGGCCCTGCTGACGACCGCGCAGTTCGTGGTGACGGCCGGGCCGGGCGGGTTCGTCGTGCGGTCGACGCTCGGATGGCCACGATTCAGCGTCCCGGCTTCCGAGCTGGCGTCGGCGGGGGTGGTCCCGGTCGATCCGATGGCGGACTTCGGCGGTTGGGGCATCCGCTGGGTGATCGGCCCGCGCGGCAAGGGGAGGTGGGGCATCGTCACGCGGCGCGGACCCGGCTTGGAGGTCGTCCGGCGCGACGGCCGCTCGATCGTCGTCACCGTCGATGACGCCGGGACCGCGGCGGCGGTCCTCGAGACCTACGCGAGGAAGCAGGCATGACCAGTTCGCCCCGTCGACAACGACGGTGCGCGGCTGAGGCCGGACTTGTTGGTGGTCGAACTCAACCCCCGGTCCAGCACCCCGGTCGTGCGCTGCTGCGGCGTCGCCGAACAACTCCGCGACCTGCTGCTTGAAGACAAACGCCAGTCGCGCCGACCGCCAGGCGTCCGCGTCGCCCGTCAGCGGGTCGAGGCTTCGGACGTGGATGACGACGTCGTGTTCGGTCGGCCGGGAGGGTCTCGGCCGCGCGAAGCCGAGCCCGTCCCGGAACCAGTATGAGAGTCCGTGCCGTCGCTCAGCGGGCGACGTATCCGCCGTCGACGGGCAGGGCCACTCCGACGACGAAGCCGGCTCCGGGGCCGCACAGCCACAGCACCGCCTGGGCAACCTCCTCGGCGGTCCCGAGTCGGTTGATGGGCTGGGTGGCTTCGGCCTCGGCGCGGCCGAGCTCGCCCTTGGCGATCATGTCACTGACCATCGGGGTGTCGACGGTCCCGGGGCAGACTGCGTTGACGCCGATGCCGCGCGGGGCCTACTCGAGCGCGGCGCCGGTGGTCAAGCCGATCACCCCGTGCTTGGAGGCGTGGTAGGAAGCCCGGCCGGGGAGGCCGACGAGACCTCCGAGGGACGAGCAGTTGACCACCGCCCCGCTGCCTTGTGCCCGCATGTGCCGCAGTTCGTGCTTCATGCAGGCCCACACGCCGCGCAAGTTTGATGGTGGTGACGCGGTCGAACCGCTCGGCGGGCTCGTCGGCAGCGTCGCTGGGCGGGATCTGGATGCCCGCGTTGTTGTAGGCCACGTCGAGCCGGCCGAACGTCTCGACCGCCACGGTCGACCGCGGCGGTGAGGTTCCCCGTCGGCGGCAGCCAGCGCCGCTTCGTCCACGTCGGTCAGCGCGACGGCCGCCCCGGCCTCGGCGAATGTCCGAGCCGTGGCCAGGCCCATCCCGGAACCGGCTCCGGTGACGAAGGCGACTCGGCCGGTGAAGTCGCAGGTGGGGTTCATCAGGGATGTTCTCCAGGTTCGGGGACGAGTTCGATCGTGATCCGCTCGGCGGTGGCGAGCACGTCGGCGCCGCCGTCGGCCAAGCGGCCGAGAACGATCAGGCCGCTCGCGCGGGGCGCGTCGCGGTAGTAGATCGCCACGTTGCCCCACGGGGCGTAGAAGGCGACGTCTCCGGCTTTCGGCTCGGCGCTTTCCGGGGCGTCGGCGGTCGTCAGCCACCGTGGCAAGTCCGAGATCCGTTCCGTTTCGTGGAAGTCGCTCAGGTTCAGGTTGAGCGGCAGGAGCGTGGCGAAGTCGCGGGCGCTGGGGCTGTCGTTCAGGGTCGCGGCCACGACGCGGTCGTCGACGGTGAGGCGGATGTTCACAGAGGTCGCGCTCTCTGTGTTGGCGGCGACGGGTGTCGAGGGCGTTGGTGTCGAGGAGGTGGGCACCTCGGGGCTGCAAGCGGTCGCGGCCAGGGCGCTGGCCGTGGCCAGGTGAGCGAATCTCACGGCGTTCCCCGGTCAGTCGGCCATGGGTTCGGCGAAGTGGCGGAAGCCGTCGCGCTCGGTGTGGAGGTCGAACAGGCGCTCGGCCAGGATGTCCAGGCTACTGGTCGACGAGTCGGGCCGGATGGCTCCGGGCACGATCAGCTGGGCGACGTGGATGCCGTCCGGAGCCAGGGCTTCGTGCAGCATGCGGGCCTACGCGCTTTCCGCGGCGAACGCGATCGAGGTGCCGGCGCGCCCGGGGTGCGGGTGCACGGCGCTGCCGCCGTTGACGAACAGGACGGTCCCACGGCCCAGGACGCGCATGCCGGGCAAGACTGCGTTCACGGCGGTGACCGGGCCCTTCACCGAGAAGTTCAACGGCGTCTCGAGGTCGTCGGCGCTCGTGTCGAGGACCGGCTTCATGAAGTCGGCCCGGGGCACGGGGCTGAACTGGAGGATCTCGACAGGTCCGAGGTCGTCGGCGGCGTCCTGCAGCGGCGCCGCAGTGCGACGGGCAACACGACCATCCGCCGCTTCCCCAGCGCGAACACACCGCCGGCGTCCGGCCGGATCAGCAGCGACGTCCCGACCACCGTCACAGCGAGGCGGACGTCGTCGTGCCAGCCCAGCCGATCCAGCAACGGCCACACGCAAACCCGGCCTGAGGGGCTGACTCGCGCTATCGCGTACTCCAGTCCCGTCCGAGTCCGATCAGGCAGCAGCTCAGGCAACGGCAGAGCCACCGCCGGAGAAGCCAGACGATCCAGGAGTCCGTCCGGAGCCGAGCCGGGGATCACGGCTGCCACGATCACGCCGACCACCGCCCCGAACGGGCGATCCGGCTACGAAACGCAAGATGCCGACCACCATCAACGGTGATCGGCTTGATGCGAAATGCTTGGTGAAAGTTCACCACGTTTGGTGTCCGAGGACCGAGTTGATCTATAACCCAACACTGAAGTTCGCCACCGACCTGCAGCTTGACTGATCGCACGTCGGCCGAGCCACTCCCTCATGCGTTGACCAGGTAAACCGGCCGGGCCTCCCCGGTATCCGGCGATCCGTGGCCCGGCCGATTTGGCCGGGCGACAGCGTCGAAGACCGGATCCGTCGCGAGATCGCGCCTGACCTGCGCGACCGGATCGCAGCCCGAACGGTGCCCCCTTCGCCCTCATCGCGAAGGGGCCACCGCCCGTTGACCTTTACCCGCCTCACACCCGGTCGTTCCCCACGCCCCGTGGTCCCGCGGCGCGGGTTCTCGCCTCGCTGGCTACTTCTGCCACTGCCCCGGCTTGGGCACTCCCGGCAGCGCGGTCGTGTTGCCCCAGCTGGTCTGCGGGTTGGCCAGGCCGCCGCCGGGCTGCTTCCACAGCTGCAGGTTGATCGGGCGGCCGCTCTCCATCGCCGCGGCGAAGGTGTGGTGGCCGTCGCCGGCGAGCTTGAGCTGGTTGGAGCCCGGCGGGTAGTAGACCTTGATGTCCACCGGTGTGTTCATCACGCCGTCCTGCTTCCACTTCGCGATCTTGCTGTCGATCACGCCCTGGAAGATGTGCTCCTGCATCGGCGTCACGTCGCCGTACTGGCTGCCGCCGATCTTCTGCGGCTCCGGCTTGAACGTGTACTCCCCCTGGAGCTTGCTCGGCGCGCCCGGGGGCGGCTGGTGGAAGTCGTCCTTGCCCGCCGGTGGCTTCGGCGCCGGGTTGCCGGCGCTGCCCGCCGGGCCGCTCGGCTCCGGCTTCGGCTGCGACGGGCCCGGGGTGTCCGGCTTCGGCTGCGGAGCCGGGGTCTCGGGCTTGGGCTCGATCTTCGGCTTCGAGCTCCTCGGCGGGACCGGCGGCGGAGGCGGCTTGCTGCCCGACGGGGCCGTGTTTCCGGGCTTCGCCCCCGGCTTCGGCGGCACCGGCGGCTTGATCTTCGGCTTCGAGCTCCTCGGCGGCACCGGCGGCGGCGTGGGTTTCGACGAGCTGCCGCCGGTGTTGCCGGCGTCGTGCCCGCCCCGCGGGGTCGGCGGAGCGCCGCCACCCGTCGACTGCGAGGAGGTGGAGCAGTTCATCAGGCCCAGAGCGTCGAACTCCGCGTACGGGTCCGGTACGTAGGCGTACGGGTCCGGGCCAGGCTCCAGGCCCAGCGGGTCCTGGCTCAGGTACCGCGCCGTCGCCGGGTCGTAGTAGCGGAAGACGTTGTAGTGCAGGCCCGTTTCGGCGTCGGCGTACTGGCCGGGGAAGCGCAGCGGCGTCGGCGCGGCCGTCAGCTCCCGCCCGTGCGCGGCGCGGTGGCTCGTCCAGACCAGCCCGCCCCGCTCGTCGAGCAGATCGGTCGGCGTGCCGACCGCGTCGGTGACGAACGTGCGCACCCGCGTGCCCTGGGCGTCCCGCTCGCGCTGCACCACGGGGGTCACGGTGCCAGGCAGGTGGTCCCACGTGACGAGCCTGTCCGGCGCGGCCTCCTCGATGAGGATGGTGCCGTCCCAGGTGTAGATCGTGGTGGCGGTGCTGCCGTCAGCGCCGTGGCGGGTCTTGCCGACGCGGCGGCCGAGCGGGTCGTAGTGGTAGCGCCACACCGTGCCGTCCGGCGTGGTCGCCGTGACGAGCCGGTCTCCGGACCACGTGAACGTCTGCGTGCCGGCCCCCGCGCTCTGGGTGACGCGCCGACCGTGTCCGTCCTCGGTGACCGCGAGGCCCGCAGGCGGGAACAACGTGCCGGCGGCGTCGTAGCGGTACTCCTCGCGGCCCCGCGCCGAGGTGACCCCTACGACGCGCCCGACAAGGTCCCGGCTCAGCGCCGTGGTGCCGGTGACGTCGTCGCTCAGTCCCACGAGCGTGCCGTCGGCCTGGTAGCCGAACGACCGCCGCTGCACCGGGACCCCCGCGGTGGTGACGGTCTGCGCGGCGAGCTCGCCGTTCGGGCCGAACGTCTGGGCGAGCTGCACGGCCCCGTCGTGGCGGGCGACCACGCGGGACGCGGTGTCATGGCGGTACACGATCTGGCGGGTGCCGGCGAGCAGCCCGATCGGCCGGTCGAGGTCGTCGAAGAACCAGGTGCTTTCGGCGCCACCGGGCGTGCGGCGGTGGAGCGTGCCCGCCTCGTCGTACTCGAACGTCACGCTCCGCCCGTCGACGGTTTCGCGCACGACCCGCCCCAACGCGTCCCGCTCGAACTCGACGGTGGACTCGCCGTTGGCAGCGCGCACCAGGTTGCCGACGGGGTCGTACCGGTAGGTGGTCGTGCGGTCCGGCGCGCGGACCTCGACGAGGTTGCCGACGACGTCGTGGTGGTAGGTCGTCACCAGCCCGGCGGGGTCGGTGGCGCTGACCAGCTGCCCGGCCGCGTCGTAGGCGTAGGAGCGGGTGCGGCCGGCGAAGTCGGTCTGCGCCAGCAGGCGACCCGCCTCGTCGTAGCGGTAGGTCCAGGTGCGGCCCTGGGGGTTGGTCACGGAGGTCAGGCGCAGCTCGGTGTCGTAGCCGTACACCGTGCGCGCGCCCGACGGGTCGGTGACCGCCGTGAGCACGTCGAACGGGCCGTACTCGCGGCGCGTGACCCGGCCGAGCTCGTCGATGTGCTCGATCTCGTTACCTTCGCCGTCGTAGCGCCAGAACGCGCGTTCCTGCCGCGGTCCGACGCGCGCAGCCCGGCGGCCCTCCACGGTCCAGCTCAGCGCCACCGTCCCGCCGGCCGTGGGCAGCGCCCGCGGCCGGCCGAACTGGTCGGGCTCGACGCCTTCGGGCGCGGGCGGCTCGTCGCCGCCGAACGACAGCGACGTGGCGACGCCCACCGGGGTGGTCCGCGGGTCCGGCGCGTCGTCCTCGTACTGGCGGCGCCAGGTGGTGTCCCCGCTGTGGACGGTGATCGCGGCGGGGCCGCCCGCGGTGCCGTCGAACAGCACCACGGAACCGTCGGGCCGGTGCACCTCGGTCAGAGCGCCGTCCTCGCCGTAGCCGTAGCGGGTCGTGCGGCCCAGCGGATCGGTGCGGGCGAGCAGGCGGTCGTAGCGGTCCCATTCGGAGAGCGTCACGCCACCGGCCGGGTCGACCTCGCGCACGACCTGGCGGGCGTCGTTGAAGTGGAACTCGGTGACGTGCCCGAGCGAGTCCGTGTGGCGGGTGACGTGGTCGCCGTAGGCGAAGGTGCCGCTCAGGAACCCGCCGTCGCCGCTGGTCCGGACGCACCGGCCGTGCTCGTCGTAGGTGTAGCCGTAGTGGACGTCGTTGCGGTCCCGCCACGCGGTGAGGCGCCCGGCCTCGTCGTATTCGAACCGCTGCGCCTGCCCCGAGGAGTTGGTCACCGCGGCCAGGTGGTCCCGCGGGTCGTAGTCGAAGCGCAGCGCCGTCACGTCCGGCAGCCCGTCGCCCAGGACCACCAGCTCGGTGACCCGGCCGCCCCGGGTCCGCACGCCGACGCGCACCCCGTCCTCGCGGCGCAGCAGGGCCGGAACGCCGAAGTCGTCGTAGAAGACCTCGACCCGCTGCTCGCCCTGGACGGCACGCAGCGGCACCACCCGGCCGGCACCGAAGAACTCCAGCACCGCGTCGTCGGTGGTGAGGGTGTAGGCGTCGCCGTCGCGGACGAGCGGCCAGCGCGCGCCCTCCAACGGCAACTGCTCCCCCTCGCCGCGCGGGTAGACGAGGATCGTGCCGAGAGCCGAGTAGTAGCAGACGTGCTCGTCGTCCACCTCGAGCCGCTGGTCCACAGTGGACGACCACGACGGGCCGAACCAGTGGCCCGCCCGGTAGGTCGACACGTGCGTGCGGGCCAGCACGAGCGAGCCGAGCTCGAGGTCGACCTGCTCGAGGATCACCTCGCCGCTCGCGACGTCGACGGGGTCGTCCTTGCAGACGCGGGTGTCCGGCGTGGGCGCGGTGTCGCGCGGGTTGTCCGGTTTGCTGGACGAGGGTCTGGTGCCGCCGCCCCCTGGCGAGCCGTTCGCCCCGCCGCCCGGGCTGCCGCCCCCGTGGGCGGGCGGTGTGTCGCCGTTGCTGCCCGACGGCGAGGTGCTGTCGTTCTTGGGCGGCGGTGCGCCGTCGTTCTTCGGCGGCGGCGGGTTCCCGTGCGCGCCGGCCGTACTGGTGCTGTCCCCGCCCTTCGGCTTGGGCTCCGGCGGCTTCGGCGTCCCGTCGATCTTCGGGGGCTTCGACGGGCCGGACACCTTGCCGGGCTTGATGTTCTTCAGCGCTTTCGCGGCGTCATCGAACAGCGAGCCGGCCCGCTTCAGCAGCGGGATGAGCGCCTTGAGTGCCTTGACGAGCCGGGTGGTGATGTCGGCGATCTTGGACGCCGTCTTGGCGACGGCCGCGACGACCTGCGGGACGACCCAGGTCAGGCCGATGCCGAGGGTGAACACGACCTGCAGCGCCCAGCTGATCAGGTGGCCGACGAGTTCGGCGATGATGTCGCGGACCAGCGTCCGCACCGCCCCGACGACCTCGCCCGCGGTCTTGACCCCACTGGCGGCGCCTTCGCACCCCTTCTGCGCGGTCTCCAGGAGGGTGCCGGTGTCCTGCACGCGCTGGCGGTAGGCGTCGGCCGCCGGCCCCGACCACGACTGCAGGTCGGCCTTGACCAGGTCGGCGAGGTCGGTGCCGACGCTCTGTAGCTCGCCCGCGACGTTCGTCCAGGTCTGCGACTGGGCGGCGATCTCGTCGGCGTTGCCGGTGAGGCCGTTGAGGGCTTCCTTGAGCGGCCCGACGTGCTCGATCAGCCAGCCCACACCGGCGGCGAGGATCGCGCCGAAGGGGTCCATCGCCATCGACAGCGCGTCGAGCGCGGTGCCGACGGCCCCCATCGCGACCGACGCCCAGTCCCCGCTTTCGATCGCGGACTTCAGGTCGTTCGCCGATTCCAGCAGGGAAATTCCCGAGTACGCCTTCGTCGAATCCTGCGTCGGCGCGACCAAGGGGTTGCTCATGTGGTGGGACCATCCTCGTCGCGGACGCCGCTTTCCGGCTGCCGCCGGCCGGCCGAGATCATGAAACCCACGCTACCGATGTTCGGGATCGAGGGGTGGCAGTACCGCTGAACGGGTGCCCGTCCGGCCATGCGGGGATGCCCGCATGGCCGCCGCCTGGTCGGTTTGCCCGGTCCGGGCGATTCCTTCAGGGCGGTTCGGATGGTGGGGCGGTCCGCACACGAACCCACCCGACGTCGCCGTCTCGTCGAGCTGGCCCCTGCGTGACGTAGGCGAGAGTGCAGTGACGTCGCTCGACGGTAGTGCGGCGGCCGCGGTCCTGCACCGACTCGGGAGCGCGGAAACCCGGCGGCCGCAGGCGGTCCGGCCGTCTAGGCTCCCCGCGGGGAACGGCATGGAGGAGATCGGCGGAAGATCGCCCGGCTCGGGACCGGGACGGCGCGGGTTCTCGTGAGATTCCGCGTGGCACAAGTTGATGTTGGGCCGTTCGCGTGGTGTCGCCGACGCGCGCGCCACGGTCACGCTCGCAGTAATCGCACAGGTGTGGGTGTTGAGCCCATCAGGTTCCGTTCTTGTTGCCGAGGAGGCCATCATGACCGGCGGATCCGGGGATGCGCTGGTCAGGTTTCGGCTGCCCGGCGACCTTCGTGATGCACAGACGCGGCCGTGGTTCGAGGTCGACGAGTCGCTGCTGAGCACGGCTGCGCCGCGGCGCACCTTCCGCTGGTATCGGGGCCAGAAGCACTACTCGGGCACCTACTGGTCGAGCACGACGAAAGGCCACGTCTCGTATGAGTCGCGGTTGGAACTCACGCGATTGCAGTACGCGGATTTCGATCGGTCGGTGCGGGGAATCGTCCCCCACCCGTTTCTACGGCAAAAGGAAGTCTCCGGCAGGATATACGCGGCGTCGTGTCCAGCCAGGTCCAGCTGATCAACATCCTGAACATCGAGATCGCCGAGCTCGGGCAGGTGGTGGCCGACCATTTTGGCCGGCACCGGGACGCTGAACGCAACTACGCCGGCACCTCACCGATCACCCGCGCATCCGGCGGTCGCCGGGTCGTGCTGGCTCGTTACGCCCGCAACCGGCGTCTCGCTGACGCGGTGCATCAGTGGGCGTTCTGCACGATGCGCGGCTCACCGGGCGCCCGTGCCTACTACCAATCCCTGCGGGAGCGCGGCACCGGCCATCAGGCTGCTCTACGCCAGCTCGGCAACCGCCACGTCGGCATCCTGCACGGCTGCCCAAAGACCAGAACGGCCTACGACGAGGCCACCGCCTGGGCCCACCTTCAACCCCAGACTTGACTTTGAAAACATAGGATGTCTGCCGCAGATGTCGAGGGTCAGTCCGGGTCTGCTGGCATGAGGCCGTTGCGGTAGGCCCAGATGACGGTCTGTACGCGGTCGCGGGCGCCGATCTTGGACATGGCTCGGCTGAGGTGGCTCTTCACAGTGCTTACCTCGACGACCAGGGCGGCGGCGATCTCGGCGTTGGACATGCCCTGGGCCAGCAGTTTGACGATCTCGGCCTCGCGGGCGGTCAGCGCGTCGGCGGTGCCGGCGGCCGGGCGTGGGGCGGACGCGGCGGCGGGGCGGCGGCGGGCGAACTCGCGGATCACGCGACGGGTGACCGACTGGTCGACCAGGCCCTGGCCGGCGGCGACCCGCCGGATGGCGTCGACCAGGTCGTCGGGTTCGGTGTCCTTGAGCAGGAAGCCGCTGGCGCCCCCGCCTCGAGCGCGCCGAACACGTACTCATCCAGCTCGAAGGTCGTCAGGACCAGAACCGCGGGGGCCGGTTCGATCTCGTGGACGATCTCGCGGGTGGCGTCGAGGCCGTTGCCGTTCGGCATGCGGACGTCCATGCAGACCACGTCGGGGCGCAGCAGGCGGGTGAGGCGTACGGCTTCGGGGCCGTTGGACGCCTCGCCGACCACGCGGATGTCGTCGGCGAGTTCGATCAGGGAACGGAAGCCGGCCCGCAGCAACTGCTGGTCGTCGACGAGGAGCACCGTGATCACGGAGGTGGTTCCCCTTCTGCTCGCGGCACGGTGAGTTCGACCTGCCAGCCCCCGTCGGCGGCCGGGCCGGCGGTCAGCGTCGCGCCGATGAGCTTGGCGCGTTCCCGCATGCCGATCAGCCCGAAGCCGCGGCGGTCGCCGTTGGTGGGTGTTGCGACGACCGCGGGTGGGTCGTTGCGTACCAGCAGGGTGGTGCCGTTGCGGCGGTGCCGGATGGTGATCGTAACCGGGGCGCCCGGTGCGTGATCACGGGCGTTGGACAACGCCTCCTGCGCGACCCGGTAGAAGGCCATGTCGGCGGCCGGCGGGACGTCGCGCGGTTCCCCGGTGACGGTCAGCGAGGCGCCCTGGCCGGACGCCAGCTCGGCGATCCCGGCCAGGCCGGCCGCCGGGGCACCGTTGGTGCCGTCCTCCCGCAGGGCGCCGACGATGAAGCGGAGGTTGCTCAGCGCCTTGCGGCCCTCCTCGCGGACGGTGATCGCGCCGGTGCGCGCGGCCGCAGGGTCGCGTTCCACCAGGCGTTCCACCAGGGCGGCCTGCACGATCACCGAGGTCAGATGATGGGCGGCGACGTCGTGCAGTTCGCGGGCCATCCGGGTGCGTTCGGCGGCCAGCGCCGACTCGACCCGGGCGGCCTGGGCCCGGGCGGCCTCGGCGGCCCGGAGCTCGACGAGTTCGGCGTAGCGGCGGCGCATGGCGACGTTCTGGCCGATGAGGGCCGCGCCGCCGTAGGCGGCCAGGGCCACGAGAAGTTGCCCGGTGGCGCGGGCGACCACGGCGGACGGCTGCAGCACGGGGGCGGGTCCGAAGGTGGCCGGCACCGCGCTGAACAAGACATAGCCGGCGATCTCGGTGCCGGCCGCCGCGGCGGCCAGGGCGAACGAACGACGTACGGTCAGAAGCGTGCCGCAGGTGTAGACCGCGATGGCGACGGCCGGCCCGCGCACCCCCTGCCCGGTGGGTACGACGGCGGAGAGCACGGTCTGCAGGACGAGCACCAGTGCGATGCACACCAGCGGCCGCACCCGGCGCAGGCACAGCGCGATCGCCTGCGCGGCCAGCAGGGTCAGCACGACGAAGCCGGTGGCGGTCACGGTCGGGTCGGGAAACCACAGCACGGTCGCCGACAGGAGCGCCACCAGCGCCGCGAGAGCACAGTCGCGGCGGAACGGCGAGGTCAGGCCGAGTGCGTCCCACGGCCGTACGGAATCGGTCATGGCCTGTCCGGATTCGGGGGGTCGGTGCGGGTGCGGCCGGGTCGCGGCCGCACCCGCGAATGGTCAGCGGTGCCGGGCGAGCCACTTGCCGATGTCGGCCAGCACGACCGGGTCGGGGTTGGCCTCGGCCGGGTTGTACTGGGGAGTCACGTTCAGGAAGTGACCCATTCCCGGGTAGGTGATGAGCTCGTGGTCGCGGTTGCCGGCCGTGGTGAGCGCGGCGTCGGTGACGATCGCACCGCGCACCCGGGTCTGGATGTCGGTCTGGCCGTTCAGCAGCAGCACCGAGCCGTGGTAGTGGACCAGATCCTGGGCGGGGGTCGGGAACCGGGCGATGTCAACGAGGTAGTCGGCGAAGCCCTTCGGGGCGTTCGTGAGATTCGGGTACTCGGCGAAACCAGCGGCGGCCTCCACGGCCGGGCGCACCTCGGCGTCGATGGCCAGCTTGCCGTCGCCGTTCGCGTCGAGCCGGCTGTTGACCTTGTCGTCGTGCACGCCGTCGAGCAGCAGCGGGCGCAACTGCTGCGCCGTGCCGGCCGGTTGACCCAGCAGACCCTTGGTGATCTCGTCGGCGGTGAGCAGGCCGTCGCCGTCGAAGTCGAACTCGTCGTGCAACTGTCCCAGACCCGCTCCGACCGCCTGGTAATACACCACCTCGCGGGGCGTACCGCTGACCACGCCCATTTCGACGACGCCGGCCGGACCGGGGATGCCGTAGGTCCGTGGGGCGGCGGCCAGGTTGCTCGCCACCTGGGTCCCTTCGCTGTGGCCGAACAGGAACAGCCGCCCGGTGTCGACCCGCGACGACTTCGCGGCGAATCGTACGGCCGCGGCCGCGTCCCGCACCACCTGCTCATAGGGCTTGGCCGGATAGAGGAAGGCCGGATCATCGCTCAGCTTCGGGCCGACGTCGACGACGCCCCGCTTGTTGAAGCGCAGCACGGCGAAGCCCTGGTGGTTCGCCGTCTGGGCGACCTGCTCGAGCGGGGTCGCGCCGGTGTCGACGGTCTCGTTCAGGTCGTTCTTGCCGCTGCCGTGCAGCAGCACCACGGTGGGTAGCCGGCCCTCGGCGCCGCGCGGATAGGTGAGCTCGCCCTTCGACACCCACCCGCCGTCCATCGGGATCGTGACCTCGTCCCGGACGATCCCGGCCCAGCCGTCCGACGTCGTCGGCACGAGCGATGCCTCGGCCCGCGCGAACGGCACCGAACCGACCGCCAGTGCGGCGGCGACCACGGCCACGGCCGCCCCGGCGAGGACCGACAGCGTTCTACGCTGGCGCCTTCGTTGCGAATTCGCGTGCTCGACCATGGTGAACTCCCTCGGGCTGCCGATGGCGCCGGCCGGACGACCGGCGCCGTGGCTTGAACCCTGCCGTCCACCCGTGGTCTGGCACATCCGTCGCAGGCCGGAACTCGGCCTTACGACCTCCGATGGAGATCGGGGCCGCGGATCGTGCGGTCAGTCCTTGCGGGCCACCCCGGCATAGAGGCCGACCGACTTCGGGTCGGGAATCTCGGTGCCCGCGGCCGGCCACCACTCGCCGGCCGGCACGATGCCGGGCTCGATCAGCGTGAATCCGTCGAACACCGCCGCCATGTCCGGCGCGGGTCGCCGGCCACACGTCGGAGCGCCCCTGATCGAGCATCGACCGGTAGGTCGCGGCGTTTCCGAAAGCCCAATGCAAGTGATCGAAGCATCGTCTCCAGCTCCACTGCGCGGTGCCAACCGCTGAGGAAATGCCATGAGTATGAGACTGATTTTGATGACGCCGCAGTGAGACAACTGAGAAACACCAGGTCATACACGATCGACATGTCGAGCACAGTGAGAACCTACAGCGATTTAGCCGATAATTGGCAAATTTGAACGTCCGGCGGATTACCTGTGAAAGGAGCAACATGATGGCCACGTCGAATGATCGTGCAGCGTCGCGGGCGAGCCGTTCGTCGGGCACGCCCGAGGAGGGCTTCAGTGGTCGTTGGTGCGACCAACGGGCGGGTCCTGCACATGAGACTGAGAGCTACTGCTTCATCGTGGCGGTCGAGAAGGTCCAACTGCTGACAAAGATGCACCAGTTCGCTTCGGTAATTTGCTTCGTATAGCTGTGGATCTTTCTCACTGCAGGCTCTCCACGCCGACAGCGCTTCACGTCTGGCGGTAAGCGCGCCCTCGATGTCATTTCTCTCCTGTCGGTAGATCCCGAGGTTTCTCAAGGAGCTGGCGAGGATTGGGCGGCACCGATCAGGCTCGACATCGGCCAGCCCACGGTAGATCGTGACGGCCTCTTCAGCGACCTCCGCGGCTTCCCGATACCGCCCGACCTCCCGCAGGTAGATCCCGTGGTTGTTCAGAGCGCCGGCGAGGTCAGGGCGGTATCGATCAGGCCCCGACTCGACCTGTTCGCGATAGTGGGTGACGAGTAGCTGGCTTTGGGCAGCGCGTAGGTGGGGAAACTCTGCTGGCGGGTTGAGTTCGAGGAGCCGTTCGCGGGCGTGGACGTCATCGGCGACGTTGGTGTTGATCAAACCTGCCAGAGCGCGGTCAAGCAGGTGGCCGGTGACGCCGGTGCCCAGGATTGCGGCGAGTGCTTCGGGGAGCTGGCTGGTTTGGCGGGCGAGCAGAATGATGAGCTGTTCGAGCGCATCATCATAAGTGGTGGAGGCACGAACCAGCACCGGCGCCGCGGCAGGAGCATCCTGATCACGAAGCAGCTGCGGGCGGCGGCGAAGGGTGTCAAGGACCAGGCGATCGGCGACGAGGTCAGGACCCAAGTCCGGCCGGTGGCGAGGTCCCAGCGGGTAGCGTCGGTGCACCCATCCGGCAACGGCGATGCGGGACTCCTGGGCAGCGTCGTGAGCGAACTGAGGTAGCCGCCGCAGTAGCGTCGCTGCCTCGGCAAGATCAGCGGCCGGCGTCAGCAGCAGCACCGTCAGGGCTTCGGCGAGTATGCCCCCGTCACACCCCGCAGGCAGCCGCGGCAGGTCGGCGAGCCAGCCGCGCTGTTCCAGGGCGACAAGCTCGGTGAACAGCTCGGCCGGTGGCCGGGTGCGGGTATGGATGCGTCCCAGCACCGCTAGCAGCGCACGCGCGTGCAGCACCAGCGGCGTATCGGCTTCCGACCCGACCGGACGATCCGGCTCGTCCGGCGGGGAAACCTGCAGCGCGCGGGCATAGGCCCGACCGGCCTCGCCGTACCAGCGCGGCCGGTCGCTGGCCTCACCCACGGGCTCCAGCGTCTCGACCGCCTCAGATGCGGTAAAACCGTGTCGGACACCGCGACCTGATCGGCCACACCCGCACCACGGGCCTTCGAGCGGTTGGGGCGACGCTGCTGCCGATGCGGGGATCGGGCTTCGCCACACCGCGCAGCGAGGCCAAACACGCCGCCGTGGATACCTGGATCCGAAACTCGGGCGCGCACGACGCGGTCATCGACCTGGCTGGAGCCATGGGCGAAAAACCAGACCCGACCCACGACTCCGGCGATCGGTTGCACCCCAACAACACCGGCTATCAGGCAATGGCTGATGCCAACGATCTCACCCTGCTCTGACCGAACGACCACCGTTGACCGTGTTGACCGCAGCCGGCCTCGTCCTGTCCGGTTCCGTCGGCCGAGCGATGGCCTCCACCTGAACGGGTGAGGGACGATCACTCAGCGGGTGACGTTGAGTGTCACAACGCCGCGCGATCAGCCCACGCTCAGTAGCCGACGGTGAAGCGGCGCTGCACAAAACGCGGCGCCTCGACTTCGTCGAGAACGGCGACGGCCGCGTCCTCCGCGGATATGCGACTGCGACCCTCGGCGTCCAGGACGGGTTGGTCGCCACCGATCCGGAACCGGCCAGTGCGTTCGCCGGGGGCGATTTCCACGGCTGGACTGAGGTAGGTCCAGAGCCGGTTCGAGGTGCGATAGAGGTTCAGCGCGTCGCCGTGGCCGCGCATTACCGCCGCATATTCCCTTGGCAGGCCAAAGCCGTCGATCGCGGCATTGAGCAGCTCGTCAGAGCTGGAGAACACCAGTCCGGGCTTGACCTCGAGACTCGCGGCGCCGCCGACCACGACGAGCCGGAGACGGGGACGGCTTTCCAGTGCGGTCAGCAACGCCGCGGCCACCCGCGCGTAGATGCCCGGGTCGGCGATGGCGCGCGCCGCGGCGTCAGCCGGGTCCTTGGCAGCGTTGCCGGCACCGAATCCGCTGATCAGGACGTCGAGACCAGGGAGGACCGCGGCGACACCGGCGGCATCGGTGACATCGACCTTCCGCCAGAGAATGTTCTCCCGGCTGTCCTGAA
Organism: Amycolatopsis sp. NPDC114478; assembly: GCF_055633805.1. Taxonomy (NCBI): domain Bacteria; kingdom Bacillati; phylum Actinomycetota; class Actinomycetes; order Pseudonocardiales; family Pseudonocardiaceae; genus Amycolatopsis; species Amycolatopsis sp. NPDC114478. Next base: position 326,977 of record NZ_JBVKDO010000009.1, read on the forward strand.
CGCCGGAAATGTCGCGGCTGAACGCCGTGACCCGATGCCCTCGGTCGAGCGCCTCCGTGACGACTCGACTGCCGATGGTGCCCGTGGCACCGATAACTCCGATTTGCATGATTCTCCTGTTCGCACAAAGGAATAGTCGAACTTCTACTCGCGCCGGCCTTGCCGACGGACCCCGCAAAGGGCGGCCGCGATACGGAACAGCCGAACGTGTTCCGATGGGCAATTCTCCTGCTCGTCATGGTGATCGAGGGCGCAACGGTAGATCTGCTGAATCATGCAGTCGGCGGCGTCGGCCGAACCGAGCATGAGTTGGCAAAACAGCCGCAGCTGTGCGTGCAGCGCGGCGTCGTGCTGGTCGAAGTTCTCCGGTCCGGCCATGCGTTTCCTGATCAGAGTCCGAACCGCGGAAACAACGCGGAGCCGTGGAACGCGACGATCCGGCTGACACCCTCGGCGGTGACGGTCAGTACGTGCAGCGCGTGTGGACGGAGCACACCGTCACCGCCGCGGGCGTACACCGCGAAGGCGGGCTGCCCATTCGCGGAGGTGGCCACCAGTTTGGCTGGACCGACGATCCGCATCTGCCTGAGCAGGAAGGCCAGAATAGTGTCGCGGCCTTCGAACCAAGTCGCGATCGGCGGCATTTCCCATCGTGCGTCTTCGGTCAGTACCGAGACGAGCTGGTCGACGTCCTCGGTTTCGAATGCGGTGACATAGCGGTCGAGCAGGGCACGCTGCCGCGGTTCTGCGGGTTCGGTCAGACCGTCCTCACTGAGCGGAACCTGCACACGCGCTCGCTGCAGCGCGCTGTTGACGGCCGCTGCCGTCATCTGCAGCAGTTCCGCGACCTCGCTGGTCCGCCACTGCAGCACATCACGCAGGATCAGCACGGCTCGCTGTCGCGGTGGCAACTGCTGGAGCGCCCCGATCAGGGCCAGCCGCATGGTCTGTCGTTGCACCACGACGGTTGCCGGATCACTCGGCGCGGCGGCGAACAGGAGATCGGGCATCGGCTGGAGCCACGACACCTCCGAGGCCGGCTCAACCAGCCTGGCCTCCGGGAGCGCCTCGGGGGCGCCGAGATCGGCCGGCAGTGGCCTGCGCCTGCTCTTTTCCAGCGCCTTGAAACACGCCCTGGTCGCGATGCGGTAGAGCCAGGTACGCAACGACGATCGGCCCTCGAACCCGTCGTATGCACGCCATGCCTGGAGATAGACGTCTTGAACCACTTCCTCGGCCTCGTCGACCGAACCGAGCAACCGGTAGCAGTAGGCGAGCAGCTCGCGTCGGAACGGTTCGCTCAGGCGTCCGAAGTCCTCGTTGCCGGTCTGGGGCTCAGTCATGCTGTGCATGATCCGCTCCCTGGGTCGACGGTGCAGGGCTGGCTGGCTCGGTCGGGCCGTATTCATCGTGTCGGTTCAGCCACGAGAATCGCGGCACCTGGGGGTAACCCGCTGGGGAGTCCTCCCAGTCCTCCTGGCGTCCAAGTGCGGTGAAGTCGAGGGAGTTCAACGTCCCGCCCATCAGTTCGTGCTCGCGAGCGTTGACGAAGTAGGTGCGGTAGACGCTGTTGCCGTCACGGACGAACGCGTTCGTGCCGTACCACTCGGCCACGCCGAGGTCGGCGGCGAAGCCGTCGGTGATCGTGTACCACGGTATGGCCCAGCCCATCCGCGCTTTCACCCGCTCGATGTCGGATTGCGGCGCGTGCGAGGCAAAGGCCAGTGTGGTGTCGCGGGCGTTGAGATGCGCGAGATGCGCGACCTGGTCGGCCATCAGCGAACAACCGACACACGCGTGGTCGGGCCAGCCGGACACCCCGGGCTCGAAGAAGGCACGGTAGAGCAGCAGCTGACGGCGGCCGTCGAATAGGTCGGGCAGGCGGACCGTCCCGTTCGGCCCGTCGAAGACGTACTCCTGATCGACCTTCAGCCACGGCATCCGTCTGCGGTCAGCGGCCAGGGCGTCCCGGGCACGGGTCAGGTCCTGCTCCTTCGCCAACAGCCGCAGGCGCGCGACCTCCCATTCCGCTGGCGTGACGGCCCGAGCTTGGTGAGTGCTGTTCATCGCGATGTCCTTGGGTGGCAGGAAATTCGGCTCAACCGACGGTGATGTCGGCCATATCGATGGCGACCAAGACGATCCGGTCGTCGCCCATGGGGGCGTAGGCCCGTCGGGTGGCCGGGATGATGATGCCGTCGATGTCCCGGTAGTCGGCGGCGTGCAGCTGTGACTCGGTGCCCGGATCGACGATGTCGATGGTGAAGTCGTGGCGGCGCAGCAGCCCGTCCGGGCCGAAGCAGAACACCTGCTTGCGCGTGTGGGTCTTGATGTGGTCGGGGAAGCTGACCTTCAGCCGCCGCCAGGTTTCACCGTCGGCCTCGATGGGCGCAATCTCTTCGCAGACGAACCCCGGCCAGGTGAACAGGAACGGCACATTCAGGTAGGTCCACAGTGCTTCCCCGGTGAAGTACGCGAGATGAAGGTCGTCCCACGGCGTCTGGAACTGGTGGCCGTCGAACGACCGCTCCGGGTCGTCGCGCGCGTCGACAACCGTGCCGTCGGCCTGCTGCAGGACGACCCGGTCGGGCTCGAAGATCGACCGGCGGTTCTGCCCGAGGAAGTCCATGGTCAGCCGTTGCCGGGTGGTGTCCACTTCGACGTGGACGTCCTTCATGGACTCAGCCTTTCCCTTGACCTGCCAGAAGGCCCCGGTGATGGCGGCGTCGACGCGGATCGCCCGGATCCGGTTCCACCGGTCCAGACCACCGTGTGCGGCGACCACGTTCGCGAGTAGATCGTTCACTGTTTTGCTCCTCTGGTGGGATGCCCCGGCCGCCGGTGTGGCGGCCGGGGCGTGTCGCGGTCAGTCGACGATGAGTCCGCCGGTCAGGTTGGCGACGGTTCCGGTCATCGCGGCTGCCTGGTCGGAGGCGAGGAACACCGCGACCGCGGCGAGTTCGGCCAGTCCGGTGGGGCGCTTGCGGTGGGTCATCGAGCTGGCGATGGCAGTGAACTGGTCCTTGGAGATGCCCAGCGCGTCGGCGTGCAGCCCGTACACGACGTCGATGACCGGTGTGTCCACCATGCCGGTGGTGCGCAGGCAGATCGAGCGGACGCCGTGCGGTGCCCATTCGGCGGACAGCGCGCGGTTGAGGGCTTCCATCGCCGCCCAGCCGACACTCATGCCGCCGACCAGGGGCAGGCTCACCCGGGCGGGTTCGGGGGTGTGCATCATGATCACTCCCGAGCCCTGGGGGATCATGTGCCGAGCGGCGGATTTCGCGGTCACGAAGTGCGCCTGGGCGTAGGTCGTGACCGGCCGCATGAAGTTGTCGACCGCCAGGTCCGCGAGCGGGATTCCCTGCAGTCCACGCGGTGAGATTCCAATCGCGTTGAACGACACATCGATACCGCCCGCGGCGGCCATGACCGCGTCGAGGTGTTCGCCGACGGCTTTCTCGTCCAGCGCGTCGACCACGGCGGCCTCGACGGCTCCGCCAGCGGCGGAGATTTCCTTGGCGACGGTGCTGACCGTGTCGGGATTCCGCCCGGTCAGGAAGACCCGGGCACCTTGGTCGGCGAAACCGCGGGCGACCGCACCGCCAACCGCTCCGCCCGCGCCGTAGACGACCACATTCTTGTTTTCCAGCAACATATCCTTCTCTTCCTTGTGGTTCACGCCAGCGCGTGAAGTCCGTGTCCGTTGAGCTGGTATTCCCGCGGCTCGTCCCGATTGCCGACGTCCTCGCACAGTCGCGCGATCTCGGCACCGACAATGGCCGGTGTGAGCAGCGGTTCGAGTGCTGCCGCGAAGGTGGCCGTGTTGACGCCCTGGCGCTCGGCGTAGGCGGCGACACCGGCGGCGCCGAGTTCAGTGGCCGGCGTGATCTGCGGCAGCACGGTGGCGAAGCGGATACCGAGGGCGGCGCGGCGGGATTCGTCCGCCGCGTACGAGGCGAGGAAGCGGACCATCGCTTTCGCGCCCGCGTATCCGCCGCTCAGTGGTGAGCCGCGCAGTGCGGCGCCGCTGGACATCGCCACCACCAGGCTGTCGGGCGGCAGCGGGTGTCGCAGCGCCGCGCGGATCCAGTGGAAGGCGTGTTGGGTGTCAACCTGCCAGTTGCGGCTGAACGATTCCCACGACTGTTCGTGCACCGGGCTGGCGGCGGGCGTCGCGCCCGCGTTGAGCACGAGCAGTGTGGGCTGGTGCTGCTCGATCAGGGTGCGGGCGGTCTCCGCGTCGGTCGCGTCGGCGACCGCCGGGACGAACCTGGCACCCAGTTCCCGGCGTAGGTCCGCCAACGCCTCGGCCGTGCGCGCGACGCCGACGACTCGGTGCCCCCCGCCTACCAGTGCGGCAGCGATCGCCGCGCCGAACCCACGGCTGGCGCCGGTGACCACCGCCGTGGTCACCGGCTGCTGCGATGAGCTCATCATCAACCACCTCCTACCCATACAGAGGCGGTCGCACCGCGAAAGTCATCGGCGCCCGCCGCTGAGCTGGAGCGCCGCGGAGAGCGTGGTGAAGCCCACGTACGTGCCGTTCCCTGGCTGGGCCGCCCCGACTTCGCCCACGTTCGCCACCATCCCGGGCACGCGCGGTACCTGCACGAGACGAACCTCGCCATCGCCGACCGCGTCGAACACCTACGCGCCGCGGTGATCCGGGAGCAGCCCGAATGGGTGTCGGGCCTCGGGCCGCGTCCGGACAATCCGATCGCGGCCGAGGATTGGGACGAGCTGGTCGGCCTAGTTGCCGCCTACCGCGAAACCTTCCGCATCGAGAGCGAGGCGCCGTTGGGCGGCAAGCCCGGCAGCCACGGGGCGAGAGCGCACGCCTGGCCTCGCTCAGCGTGGCCAACCTGGCTGGCAGTTACTTCTTCGCGGCCGCGACCTTCTTGCGCGGTGCCCGCTTCCGCGCCACAGGCGCGGGCTCGTCGACGACGATCGGCTGGCCGTCGTTGGCCTCGAATGCCTCGATGATCTCGCCAGACAGGCGGCCGCGCTCGGACACGGCGTAGCCGTTGTTGCTGGCCCACTCCCTGATCTGGCGTGACCGTTCGCGATTCGTGGCCGCGGTGCCGGGCTTCTTCACCTGTGCCGACTCACCGGCCGCCAACCGCACCTTACGGCCGCCGGTCCGTCGCCCGGCCGCGATGTAGCGGGCAAGTTCCTCGCGCAGTGCGGCCGCGTTGTCGTCGGACAGGTCGATCTCGTAGCTGTCACCGCCTTCCACGACAACCTCGCCGACATCTCGGATAGGACCGGGGGACGTGGCGTGCAGATCGTGAATAGACTCGCCGCTGACCAGTGCGTGCGGTACCACTACGCGACGGGCAGATCATCGAAGGACTGTTCCGTACACCCCGCCGCGGCTTGGGTGGCGACGTTAGCCCGGTAGCGCGGCCCACGTGGGACGAAAGGTTCGCCAGGACCGCTTCGCCGGGAGTATCAGGCCAGCGCCCGGTCCACGAACGCGAAGCCGAGATCCAGCCGTCCGGTGCCCGGGTCGGGGACCTTCGCGTCCTGATACCAGGACTGCGGGGCCTCCGGGTGCGGACCCACCACGCCAACCCGGCCCTTGCCGTGGGCCGCGACCAGTGCCGCGACCGTTCCGTTCGTGTAGCGGGCCAGGACCGTCGCCGGGCCGGTCAGGACGAACTCCGGGCCGTCCTGGAAGTACATCTCGTGGCGCCGGCCCTCCCAGTCCACCGGGATCAGGGTGTCCCGCGTCGAGCGGACCTCCGCGCCGCGGGAGCTGATGTACTGCCGGGTGTCACCGGGCAGCAACGCGAACCCCGGGGTCGCGCCCGCCAGGTAGCCACCGAGGCAGAAGCCGAGGTAATGGCCGCCGCCGCTGACGTAGGTCTTGATCACGTCCGCGTGGCGGCGCATCACCCGCCACGCGTCGTCCAGGCCGCCGCCGCCCGGCTGGGCGTACAGCGTCGCGCCCGCCAGCGCCTGCGTGGTCAGCGGGATCGCCTGGTCCGGGCCGCAGTACTCGACCCGGAACCCCCGCGGGTGCGCGCGCAGCATCGCGGCGACGGCCTCCGAGCAGGGGTCGGTCGCCCCGTCGCCGCGGTAGACCAGGGCCAGCGGGCGGGTGTCCGGGCTGCCGCCGCACGCGGCCAGCAGGCCGGCCGCGGCGACGCCGGTCAGCAGGGCCCGGCGGGACAGCCCGGTCACGCCGGCTCCAGGACGGGGCGACGCACGACACGCTGCTTCGCCCGCTTCGCCAGCGCCGTGACGAGCGCCTCCAGCGGTCCCTTCCCGGCCGTCGCCCGCCAGGCCAGGCCCACGACCAGCACCGCCGCCACCTGCAGCCAGTACCCGACCGCCGGGCTGTAGACGTCGTAGTCGGAGTTCAGGAACATGATGTGCGCGGTGTAGAAGGTCAGCGTCATGCTGCCGGCCGCGGACAGCGGCGCGAGGACGGCGGGCCGCACCACCCGGCCGAGCAGGAGCATCAGCCCCAGCAGGGCCATCGCACACCCGGTGGTGCCGACCAGATCGGGCGCGGTGCCGGTGTGCGGCGCGTCGACCGCGAGCCACCACGCCGTCGACGTCGGGGTCGTGCCGTCGCCGCCCAGGTTGAGCAGCTCGGTCGTCTCCGGCACGGTGAGGTTGCTGCCGGGCTGGGCGGACCAGATCGCCGTCAGCCCGCCGTAGTGGTGCAGCAGCACCCATGACACCGTCGCGGCGCCGACGGCCAGCACCAGCCCGGTGCCCAGCAGGCCGGAGGCGACCTTGAGCTTCCGCAGCGACAGCCGGCCGATCACGATCCCCGCGCACAGGTACACCGTCCACGACAACGCCGGGTACTCGCCGTTGAACGTCAGCTCGCTCAGCAGCTTCACGGGATGCGTTGCGGCGTAAACGAAGCCGTTGTTCAGCAGCGTCGGCGGGGGCAGGTGCGGCTGGAGCAGGTGGGTCAGCGGCGGGACGCCGGCGGCGACCGCGACGCCGGCCGCCGCGACCGCCCACGACGGCAGCATCACCAGCGGGATCGCGAACAGGAACAGGATCGCGTAGTACGGCAGGATCACCGCGCCGAGCGCGGCGTCGGTGTAGCCGAGCGCGAGCCCGATCGCGCCGATGGCGAGCGCCCGCACGGCGAGCATCGCCGCGGTGCCGCGGAAATCGGCCGGGCGCACCCGCTCGCGGCCGGTCATGAACGCGACGCCGACGCCGGCCAGCACCGCGAACGTCGCCGCCGCGCGACCGCCGAAGATCGCGAACGCCGCCGACGGGTGGCCCGGCGAGGCCTCGTCCGGCAGCGAGTGCACCGCCATCATGCCGAGCAACGCGATCCCGCGCGTCGCGTCGATCGCGGTCAGCCGCGCGGAGGCCACGGGTCCGGTCATCTCGCCATCACCGCGTCCACCAGGTCGCGGCCGAGGTTGTGGCCGTACCGCAGCAGCGGCGGGCGCAGACCGCCGCCGGTGTACCAGTCGCGGGTCGCCTCCGGGTGCGGGCCGACGACGCCGACGCGGCCCGCGCCGAAAGGCGCGACCAGCGCGGCGATCGTGCCGTTCGGGTAGGTCGCCAGCACGTCGGCGGCGTCCGGCCGGTCGAGGACGAACACCGGGCCGTCCTGGAAGTACAGCTTCCGGCGGCGGCCGCGCCACCGGACCCGCACGACGGCGTCCCCGTCGTCGTCGACGGTCGCGTCTTCGGTCTCGATGTACCGGTCGGTGTCGCCGGGCAGCAGCCCGAACCCAGGCGTCGCGCCCGCGAGGTACCCGCCGAGGCAGAAGCCGAGGTAGCGGCCGCCCCCGTCGACGAAGCCGCGGATGATGTCGCGGTGCCCGCGAAGCTTCTTGTACGCGCGCCCGAGCGTGCCGCCGCCGGGCTGCGCGTACACCCTCGCCTCCGCCAGGCTTTCCGCGGTGAGCGGAACCTCTTCGCCCGGGCCGGTGAAGCGAACGGTGAAGCCGTGCCGGGACGACTGCAGCAGACCGGCGACCGCCTCGGGGCAGCCGGGCACGGTGGCGGGACCGCGGTAGACGAGCGCGAGCTTCACGCGGACCGCCGCGGGTTGTCGAGGGTCAGCGCCGTGCAGCGGACCCCGCCGCCGCCCTTGCGCAGCTGCGTGGTCGCCAGTTCGACGACGTCCAGGCCGAGGTCGCGCAGCGCGCCGGCGAGCACCGGCGCCCCGGCGGTCATGGTGACCGTGCGACCGTCGCTGACCAGGTTCAGCGCGAAGTTCCGGGCCTCGGCTTCGGCGACCTCGAGCAGCGTCCCGCCGAGCTCGCGCAGCCGGCCGCGGCTGAGTTCGTCGAGCGCGGCCGGACAGTACGCGAGCACGTCCGGCGCGACGACGGCGACCGCGAGGTCCAGGTCGTACCAGCGCGGCCCGGTCGTGCGCAGCGGCACGATCTCGTACCCGAGGACCTCGGCGACGACGTCGTGCGCACGCCGGTCGGTCCGCTGGCCGTGGCCGGCCAGCAGCAGGTCGCCGTGGGCGAGCGCGTCGCCCTGGCCGCTGAACGCGTACGGCGACTCGGCGACCTCGAACCCGTGCGCGGTGAACCAGTCCCGGTGGTGCGGGGTCTCGGCGCGGCGCTCGGGCGGCAGGTTCGCGAGCACGGCCCGGCCGTCCCGGACCACGGCCGCGTTGGCCGTGTAGACCATGTCCGGGCACTCCGGGACCGGGTCGAGGAACTCGACCTTGCGGCCGGCGGCCAGGTGCGCGGCCACGATCGCGTCGTGCTCGGCGACGGCGGCCGCGGGGTCGGGCTGCACCGCCGTGTCCATGTAGGGGTTGATCTCGTAGTCGACCCGGAAGTGGTGCGCGCCGGACATCAGCAGGGCCGTGTTCAAGCCGGGATTCCTTTCGCGGTCAGGGTTTGCGCGGGGATGCCGCGCCAGGACGTGTGCGAGACGAGGTGTTCGCCCTTCATCAGCAGCGACAGCGAGCCGAGTGACACGCCGTCGCCGACGACCGCGTCGTAGAGCACGATCGCGCGGGTGCCGACGGTGGCGCCGGCCCCGACCGTGACCACCGACATCTTCATCACGCGATCCTCGAACAGGTGCGTCTGCAGCGAAACCTCGGTGCCGACCGTGGCGTCGTCGCCGACGCGCACCAGGTCGAACTCGGTCAGGTAGGTCGTGCCGATCCACGTGCGCCGCCCGATCCGCGCGCCGAACCACCGCAGCAGCGGCGGCAGCATCGGCGTGCCGACGAGCATCCCGAGCCCCGCCGGCACCGCGGCCGACTCGTAGAGCCCGGTGACGAACTCGCTGCGCCGCACGAACGGGCTCCACAACGGCTCGACCCGCGGGGTGTACTCACCGACGACGTTGTTCTTGGTCGCGGCGCAGAACCCGATGACGGCGAGCCCGGACGCGATCGCGACCAGCGGCGACGCCAGCGCGGGCACCGGGAGGTCGCGGCCGGCCGCGAGCTCGGACAGCGTCAGCAGGAACAGGTAGAAGCTCAGGCCCAGCAGGGAGGCCGGCAGTGTCGCCCGGGCGAACTCGATGGCCAGCCGCCGGCGGACCACCTCGCGCGGTGGCCGGAACGTCTGCTCTTCGGGGAAGTCGCCACTGTCCTGCCGGCGTGGCAGGTGCATCGCGGGCGAGCCGAGCCAGGACGAGTCGCCCGGGACGCTCACCCCCGGCGGTACCGTGCCGACGCCGACGAGGGAGCCGTCGCCGAGCGCCGTCCCGGCCGGCACCACCGAGGCGTTGCCGACGAACGCGCGCCGGCCGACCTCGGTGGTGAGGAAGGCGACGCGGCCGTGGGCGAAGGTCGCCGCGCCGACCGTGGCCATGTCGGCGACGAAGCTTTCGCTGCCCAGGGTGAGCAGGTCCGGGTCGAGGTGCCCGGCGGTGGACACCTCGGCGCCGCGGCCGACCCGTGCGCCGAGCAGCCGCAGCCACGGAACCGTGTACAGCGTGGCGTACAGCGAATTCGTGAACATCAGGCTGAATTCGAGGAGCTTGTCGGCGACCCACTTGCGGACCCCGAGCCCGGACCGCACCGGGTGGATCCCGACCGGCGTCCGCGGCAGCACCAGCTTGCGGCCGGCGGCGACCACCACGCAGACGGTCAGCACGAAGACGGGTCCGGCCAGCGCGGTGGCGACGACGCCGGCGAGCACGCCCCAGCCGAGCAACGCCCACCACACCAGCGCCACGCTCGGGAGGATCAGGCAGATCGCGCCGACCTCGAGGGCGCCGAGGCCGAGGAGGGTCGCCGCGATGTGGTGCACGCGCCAGCCGCGGCGCGGCTCGGCCGACGCCAGCAGGTCTTCGACGACCGGCGAGAGCGCGGCCACCTTCGCCGGCGGCGAGCCGGCCCAGCGTTCCCCCGCCGGCACGGTCTCGCCGCGGCCGAGCAGGGACTGCTCGGCGAGCGCGGCCCCGGGCCCGACCGTCGATCCCGGTTCCAGCACGGCGTTCGCGCCGACGAAGGCGCCGGCGCAGACGGTGATCTCGCCGACGGTCACCCAGCCGTCCTCGACCCGCCACGGCCGCAGCACCGCGCCGTAGCCGATCGCCGCGTCGTCCTCGACGCGCACCAGCGTCGGCAGGGAGATCGAGCTGGTGGCGATCACGGCGCGCTTGCCGACCCGGGCACCGAGCAGCCGCAGGTACAGCGGCATCAGTCCGGAGCCGCTGACCACCGGCAGCGGCCCGACGCTCAGCAGCAGGTCGAGGGTCCACAACCGCAGGTACGTCCAGCCCCAGAGCCGGTAGCGGCCAGGCCGGATCCCCGCCGCCAGCGGCCGCATCAGCAGCAGCGGCACCAGCCAGCGGACGCCGAGGTAGCTGATCAGGATCGCGACGAGCAGCTGGGCGAGGACCGGGACCGAGACGTCGCCGTCGTTCCAGGTGTAGACGTAGGCCACCGGCAGCGTGATCACCAGCAGCAGCAGGTAGATCACGACGAGCTGGGCGGCCCCGGCTGCGGCGATCCGGCGTGTGCGGTGGCGGATCGGCTCGTAGCGCGGCTGGGCCGCCGACACGGTGGCGGGCTCGCCGGCGTCGAGGTGCGCGGCCAGCGACCGGACGTCGGGGTGGGCGTAGAGGTCGCGCACGGCGATCCCGGCGCCGAGGTCGTGCTCGCGCAGCCGGGACACGACGGTCGCGGCCAGCAGCGAGTGGCCGCCGAGGTCGGTGAAGAAGTCCGCGGTGACCGAGAAGTCTTCCGGTGCGACGCCGAACGCCTCCGACCACACCCGCGCGACGATCTCCTCGGTGGGGGTCGCCGGGGCGACCAGCGGCCCGTTCAGGGTTCGCTTCCGGCCCGACGGCACCGGCAGCTCGCGGCGGTCGACCTTGCCGCTGGGCATCATCGGCAGCACCGGGAGAGTCACGAAGAAGCCCGGCACCATGTACGCGGGCACCCGCTCGCGCAGGCTTTCCCGCAGCCGCCGGAACAGCACGTCTTCGTCTTCGTCCGAAGTGGACACGACGTAGGCGGCCAGCTCGGGCGCGCCCGGCGTCACCTCGACCATCGCCGCGGCCGCCGCGGAGACGCCCGGGTCGGCCATCAGGACGCTCTCGATCTCGCCGAGGTCGACGCGGTGCCCGCGGATCTTCACCTCGGCGTCGGCGCGGCCGAGGTATTCGATCTCCCCGCCCTCGACGAGCCGGCCGAGGTCGCCGGTCCGGTACACGCGCTCGCCGTCGTGCTCGACGAACTTGTCCGCGGTGAGCTCCGGCCGCCCGACGTACCCCTTGGCCACGCCCGGGCCGCCGATGCAGATCTCGCCGACCTCGCCGGGCGGCACCGGCACGCGGTCGTCGTCCAGCAGCACCACCGAGTAGGTCGGGACCGGCACGCCGATCGTGACCGGGCGGCCGGGCTTCAGCTCGCACCAGGTCGCGGTGACGGTGGCCTCGGTCGGGCCGTAGGTGTTGAGGATCCGGCGGCCGGGCCGGGCCCAGCGGTCCACGAGCTGGCGCGGGCACGCCTCGCCGCCCACCAGGAGGTTGCGCAGCAGCGGCAGCTCGTGCGGGATCGTGGCCAGCAGCGTCGGCACGCAGTACAGCACGGTGATCCGGAGCTCGGCGAGGAATTCGGCGAGTTCGGCGCCGAGCCGGCGGGAGTCGGTCGGGCCCGCGACGAGCGTCGCCCCGACCGCCCAGGTCGGCCAGATCTCCTCGATGGAGAAGTCGAAGGAGATCGTCATCCCCTGGTAGACGCGGTCGTCCGGGCGGACGTCGTAGAGCCGCGGCACGACGTCGAGGAAGTTGCCGATGCTGCGCTGCGCGACCTCGACGCCCTTCGGGCGGCCGCTCGAGCCGGAGGTGTAGATGACGTACGCGCTAGGGTCCGGGTCGAGCAGGTCGTCGTCGCCCAGGTCCGGCCGGTCGTCCGGAAACCCGTCGACGTCCCCGGGGTCGAGGGTGGGACAGGGCGCGTCGGCCACGCGGTCGGGCGTCGTCAGGAGCAGGTCGACGGCCGAGTCCCCGGTGATGTAGGCGACCCGGTCCGCGGGCGACGCGGGATCGATGGGCACGAAGGCGCCGCCCGCCTTGCCGACGGCGAGCAGGCAGGTGTAGGTGTGCACGCTCCGCTCGACGAGGATCGCGACCCGGGCCCCGCTGCGGATCCCGGCGGCGCGCAGCCGGTGGGCGAGCCGGTTGGCCCGGCGGTCCAATTCGGCGTAGGTCAAAGAATGGCCGTCCGCCTCGAGTGCAATGGCATCGGGAACGCGATCTGCGGTGCGCTCGAAGACATGGTGCAATCGCCGCACCGGCTCGGCATCGGGTGCGCGAACCTCCGTCGCGACCCCGGAATCGGACGAATAGCCCGTGAACCCCACCGAACACCCTTTCACTCGAACAGGCGACATCAGGACTCCATACGGGTGCAGAAGCGTTCACCCGTTAGCGTGCATGTCCATCCTCGACAGGGTGGCCCGTAGTTGGCAAGTAACAAGCAGTGATCTGTCCCACGGAATGATCACAGGACCCGCGAATTTGTATTCCGGTGTCCGAAAACGGTGTGTTGGTTCCGAAATTCTCCGGGCCGCCGCCGGGTGTTGGCTCTCTGTTAAACCGAGAAAGGGGGAAGCGGGATCACGGGGATTTCACGGGAACGGTCCCGGACGGGTGCGGGCGCCGGCCGCACCCGTCCGCACCGCCGACGCTCCGGAGACCGCGCCGATCCCCGCCGCCGCTACGCTGGCCGAGCTGGTGCGGCCGGCCGACTGGTTCCACTCGTCGGACACGACGGCTCCTCGGCTCGCACGTACGCACTCGGCGACCGCGCGGTTACCCGTCGTCCGCGGCACGAGAACCACAGGCTAGAGGCGATCAGCGATCGGTGCAGCCCCGGTAGCCGACGACCAGGTGCTCTTCCCCCAGTTGCTGCGCGAGGGTCAACCGCCCACCCTGCGGGCCAGGTCAGCCTCCGCGAGGTCCGCGTGCACCACGCGGACCTGCGGATTCTCGGCCGGGACGGCGAGGTTCAGCGCGGCGAACGGGTCGTCGGTGACGATCCACCGGTCAACACCGATGACCTGGCATTCTCGTTCGGTCAACGAGTCGACCAGGTGCGAGCCGATGAAACCCGCGGCGCCGGTGACCACGATCTGCTTTCCCAAGGGTGTTGTTCGCCTGGAGTCGATCACGGCCCCTCCTCGTGAGGCCGGTTCCATGGCCTTCTACCTCGGTCTGTGGAACGACAAGATCCAGTTCAACAGCGCAGGCGGGACAGATCGACCCCGCGCCGTGGACGCGCGGTACCCGAATCGTGGACGTGGTGGGGACACCGTGGACGTTGACGATCACGAAGCGGTGTCAGTCGCCTACGGTGGGGACATGGCAGGCTCGTCCTCGTACCGCACACCCAACGAAACGCTGATCGCGCTCCGCGAGAACCGCGCCCTGTCGCAGCAGGAGCTGGCCGAGGAACTGAACCGGCTGGCCACAACCCGCCACGACGCCCAGCTGACGTTGACCAAGAAGTCGGTCTACCGCTGGGAGTGCGGAGGAACCTCGTGCCCGAAACGTTTCTACCAGCAGCTGCTTGCTGAGTTTTTCAGCGTCCCGATCGCTGAGCTGGGTTTCAAACGGCCACACCTGACTCCAGCCATCACACTCACACCCATGGCACCGACAGGAGCGGATGAACCGGTCTCCCCCAGCCCGGAAGTCGAGCGCGAGCAGCAGCGGTAACGCGAGACCAGGGCCGCCCTTGGCACCACGCGGCGAGCTTTAGCGATCACCGCCGAGGGCCTCTACCCCGACTTCCGCCTGCCTGGACTGCACAACACCGGAGTCATCGCCCATCAGAGCTGGATTCCTCAATCGCCGTGTCGATCCAGGACATCACGCTGACTCTTGCCTCCGACACCGCACCGCCGGAGATAACCGGCGGCGAGACCGAGACGGCGGCCGTGCGCCCCTGGTCCACGCCGGGCCATCGCTACCGCCGCTACCACGACGTCATCCGTGATCTGACCCCACCGAAGCTGTTCGAGAACCGACTGTGCTTCCGCCTGACGCACCTCGATTGGACAACTCCAGAAATCGGGATGCACTTCGGACACATGGGTTTCTTCGACTCCATGGACACCAACGAAGCCCTTGCGCACGAAACTGCCCTGCGGCACCTGATGCGTGACCACAACGACGAGCTGTCCACCATGAAACCGCCGTGGCGGCGGCTTCCTTTCAGAACCCTCATCGGAGACCCGTTCGACCTCAGCCGCCGCCCGCTGATGGGCGCAGTCGGAACCTTGACCATCCGCGGAGGCGACTCCCCCAGTGTGGTCCTACATCAGCGTGACGGCAACAAAGTCGCCGGCGGCGGAGGCATAACCCATCTCCTCCCCGCCGGGATCTTCCAACCCTCCAGCGTTCTCCCAGCGGCCATCGCCGCGGGCTTCTCCCTCTGGCGCAACATCCAGTGCGAACTCGCCGAAGAACTCCTAGGCCACGACGAATACGACGGCAGCGGCCACCCGATCGCCTACAACGACCTCGAGCCCTTCGCCATCCTCGACCGCGCACTCGACGCCGGCGACATCTAGATCTGGTGCCTCGGAGTCACCCTCGACGCCCTGACCCTCTGCGGAGACATCCTCACCGCCGCGGTCATCGCCCCCGACCTCTACGACCACCTCTTCGCCGACGCCGTCAACACCAATTCCGAAGGAACCGTCCCGGCTCGCGCTTTGCCTTTCGAAGAAAATACGCTTCGCTACCGACGCGAAGAAGGTCGACTCTCCCCGGGCGCAGCGGCGGCCCTCCACCTCGCCTGGAACCATCGCCACGGCCTCTTCTCGTGACAACGCGTGCCAGCACCTGGCAGTACTTGCCGGTACGCCTCAACAACGGCCACGGCAGTGGCTAACCTTCGGCTCGCGCGCAACTTTCACCTCAACCTCGACGTGTCAGCCCACCTCCCGGACCAACGTCAACGGTCGCTCCATGGATACAGAGCACTGAACTGGTCGAACGCCTCGTTCAGGTCATCGTCGTGCGCTACGTCGTCTACGAAGATCGACGACCTGGCGACTAAGGGCTTGTCTCATTTGGCGAGTTTCTTGTAGCAGGTGATGGCGGCGGCGAGGGTAAGGAAGGCGAGGTAGTGGGTGGGTTTGCGTTCGTAGCGG